>JAWOFX010000064.1:0-44446 GCA_046497275.1 Promethearchaeia archaeon
TCTTGGTGTACCTCGATGGAATTTTGATAAATAACCTAAAATTATCATAATTCCGCAAAAATAAAACATATTTTTTTTTATTTAATCTTGGTTATTAAAGACAAAATAAGAAGAAAAATCGAGAGGTTACTGACATTTTTTGACAAAAATTGATTCCACCAAACCCTGACAAAAATATATTACATATAACACAAAAAAAGAGAATAAAAGAAAAAAATATTTAAAATTGGGATTCATCAATCTGAGGCATATCTGCATCATTTATGGATTTATTAATCCTCTCTTCTGATAATTCAAAGTTTTCTAAATCACCGGTCATAAATTCTTTGTACGCCAGAAGGTCAAAATAGCCGTGACCACTGAAATTGAAAAGTATTGTTTTGTTTTCATTATTTTCTTTTGCTTTAAGTGCTTGATCCATAGCTTCTTTAATAGCATGATTTGTTTCGGGTGCAGGTAAAATCCCCTCTGCTTTTGCAAATAACATTCCTGCTTCTATAACTTCAAGCTGATGATGCATAGTTACGTCAATTATTCCATTATTATATAAATTAGATACAATAGGAGCCATTCCATGATATCGTAATCCCCCAGCATGAATTGGACTAGGTATGAAATTATGACCGAGGGTGTGCATCTTTAGGATAGGTGCTTTCTTGGCAGAATCCCCGTAATCCCAAGTATATTTTCCTTTACATACACTCGGACATGCCCGAGGTTCAACTCCAATAATCTGAATATCTGGACTATCACCACGAATTTTATCTCGTGCAAATGGAATCATTAATCCAGAGAAGTTTGACCCTCCCCCCATACAACCTATGACGATATCGGGATATTCGATACCAGATTTTTTGAGTTGTATTTGTGCTTCCTGACCAATGATGGTCTGATGAAGACAAACAAAATTAACTACACTTCCCAAGGAATATCGGATTTTGTCACTCCTTAAACTATGTTCGACCGCCTCTGAAATAGCGATACCTAAGCTCCCAGGATGTTCTGGATCACTTTCATAATAACTTTTTCCAGATTCTGTAAATCTTGAAGGAGACGCATGAACTTCGGCATCATATGATCTCATTAGTATTTTTCGTCCAGGCTTTTGAATAAAACTTGCTCTTACCATATAAACCGTACATGTGATATTAAATAAGGAACATCCATATGAAAGACCAGATCCCCATTGCCCTGCTCCAGTCTCCGTCACCAGCTCATTTATTCCATCCGCTTTGGCGTAGTATGCTTGAGCGAGCGCGGTATTGGGTTTATGTGAACCCGTTGGAGAGACTGATTCATTCTTATAGAATATCTTTATTTCTTCTCCCTCAACACCCAATTCTTTTTCTAGTCCATACGCTCTATGAAGTGGAGTGGGTCTATGTGATCTTGCATAAATCTCTCTTAAATCTTTTGGGATCGGTATAGTGGGTTCTTGGGATACTTCTTGAATAACACATTCCTTCGGAAAGATGGCAGCTGCCATTTCAAAGGGTGCAGGCTTTCCATTCATCGGGTTTATTAAGGGTGTCATAGGTGTGGGTAAATCGGGTAAAATATTTATCCACTCTTTTGGCACTTCCTTTGGATCTAACAAAATTCTTGCATTAAAATAATCTGTCACTTTAAACACGTTTTAATATTTTTTAAATTTTTATGTGTCTCATAATAAAATTGGAAATCAATAGTATTAATGCACATAAATAAAGTTTTAATATCTTGAAAATGAATCAAAACAAAAGAAAAAAGACATTAATCGAAATAGTCCAATGCAAAGGCGTTATTGCCAACGCCAAGGCCACTGCCAACACCAGAAATTATTTTTAACAGTTGCCATCTTATTCATTTTATAAGGACTATTTATTTTTAGTTGTTTTTCAGTATTTAAAAAGTTATTGTTTTTATACGTACTTTTTCCCATTCCTATTTGCGTTAGAAAAAGACATATCTCTCTTATATAATTTTATAACAAGAAAGGATTACATAGATTGTTATTCTTCAAAGATCTTGACTAGATTTCTTGCTGCTACCCGCATCACTTTCACAGTCTTCATTAGCGTATCTATAATTGTTCCAGCGCATACAATTACTAATTTTCCGGCATTTGTGATAACGATATATCCATCTTCTGCCCTCAAAATTATTTCACTGAGATCTTCTTGAAATAATTGTTGGATAGTAGATCTTCCTGTCATCAGAAGAGCAGACGCTAATCCACAAAATTGATCTCCATCAACTTTATAATGGGGCAGAGCGGAGAATGCTATCTGGTACCCCTCTGAGGAGACTAATGCAATCGCTTCAATATCTGCATTAGAGGTTATGAATGTTATTTCTGGTGAAATCTTCTCTATATCATCGTTAGTTATTCCTAGATCGCTCCCAAACTGAATCTTGAAAACCTTATAATTTTAATTTTTATTATTTAGTTTTATATCTTTATAGATATAAAAAAAAGATTTTTAATTTATTCTTTTTGGATTATATTTTATTTTAGAATCAATGCTAATCTTAATTACTAAAAAATAAATAATTAATTTATTATATAGATGAAAGAACAATCACGTATAGTTAAAAAATGATAACAACCAGAGAATCTATCAATTATCAATTTTCATTAATATATGGATATTCATCGCCTAATCATGAGAATTTGATGGTTGGAGATATAATAAGTCCAGGAAATCTAACAAAAAATCTAATAAATGAGTTATCAAAAGATGTAATTAGATATTTAACTGAATTTAACGCAATGCTGCGGGATTATACAGGATCTGAATTATACTCTGTTGAATTCGAATTATTAAATTATAAAGAAGGAGATTATAGTATTAAAATTTATCCAAAATCAATGTTACTAATGCCTGGAAACTATAAAGAATGTGAAAGTCTTATGCTTGCATTAAAACCCGAAACAGGATATCTGAACGTTCATAAGTCTAGTCAATCAATAAACGGGATAAGTAAGCTATTTTTCGAAGTTGAAGATTATGCCAATCATCCTAATCTTGATTATAATGAAAAGAAACAAGTTTATAAAACATTTGCTACAAGATTTAGTAAAAAATTGTTTGGTGAATTAATAGAAGATAAATGGAATAAGAAATTAATTGGTTTATCTGAATCATTACCCACAGATAAAAAAAATTTAAAAATTTATAGCAAGCTAAAATCTAATTTAGAAATAAACTGGTATAAAACACCCTTTGAAATAAAACTTTCACAAATTGAGTTCGGAAAAATTAGAGATCCTTTTGAAGGGAAGTCCGCAATTGAACACCTTAAATTTAGTATAACAGAGCCGAGTGCGGGATTTGTGATTGAAAAAACGTTAAAATTAGGGTCTAATTTACTAGATTTAGCAAATTGGGGTACAATTGATGAATTTCAAGAAAGAATAATTAAGTTTATCTTAAAAAAAACGAGAGATACAATTTTATTAGACTTAGATAACAAATCTGAGATCCAAATAATTTCTCTATTTGACAATTTTCTTAAGCAAATAAAACAGAAATTAGAAGAATTTACTATATATTGTAAAAAATTTCTGAAAACCGGAGAGAAAGGAGATCTTGCTGAAATTTTATTAAAATTAAAAAAATTTCTTAAAGAGCAGAATCAAAATTATAGACAAGAAGAAATTCAAGATATATACATTATTCTTAGGGATTTTATAAAAAAAACAATAAGTAAAAAACAAGAAATTAGAGCAAATGATTTTAATTCTTCTTTTAATTATTTTTCTGAATTGATAAATAGATCTTTTAATAAAATTCAAGAAAGTCTACCGAAATATCTTTTAATCAGAAGACTTAATAAAACAGTTCAAACCTTAATTAAAAAACTTAAAAGTGAATTTGATAAGGAACAAAAGCCTGTTAAGATATTGGGTTATAGATTTATTGAAAAATTTAGAGATCATCTTCTAAAAATGATTAATAAATATTCAATCTTAACAGAAAAAAAAATAGTATTTGAAAGGGATATTATAAAAAAGAACTTTATTAGATTAATCTCAAACTATTTAGATGATTTTTTTGATAATGTCCAATTAGGAATAGCAGAAATTATTTCTTTTGCTGAAATAAACACAGATGAACATTCGAAAAATATATCTCATTATATTGAAGATTTCAAAAAGTTCTCAGATGAAATACATTTCCTTTTAAGTTATATCCTAAGATATTCCACTATAAATAGATTTATAAAAGATAAGCCAGATAAAGACATCTCGGACCCTGTTTCTTTCTCAACTAAATTTCATAGATTTCTAGAAAAAAGATTAGCAGGGATCGATTTAATTTGGAAATCTGTAATTTTAGATTGGATAAAAAATTATGCTAAACTCTTTTTTAAATTAGAAGTCAATAGAATGTGGACAATTAATGAAATTTATACTGATTTTATCAACTATCTCGAGGAGAAGGAGAAAATATCTAGAAATCCCAATAGTTTCACAGAATTCCTGGACACTTTCATAGCTAAAGTTGAAAATGAAGATGAGAAGAAAACTCTAATGAAGTTTTACGAGCAATATAAATATTTTATTGGAGTTAATACTGAATTTCCTAAATACTTACGTGAAAAAATTGAAACTCAAATTAAAAGTTTAAATTTAGATTGGGAAAATGATTTTCCAATAGAAATTTTATCTTCAAATGAGAATTCAAATAGTTTTTATGAATATATAAGAGAAAATGAACTAAAATATTTTTCAAATTTAATCCCTGTTCCATCAACCATGATATTAAAACATAAACTAAACAATGAGGAGTTAGAACTCTTTAAGGGAGATTTATTCCAAGTGTTTGGTTTTAAGAATTGGGGAGTTGGAAATATTGCATTAGATTTATCTGATAATTTTCAGGAAGTATATAGAGAGTGGATAAAAGAATTATGATTAGCGGGATAAAAAGAAAGTCAACAGCGATGGAAAGTGCATTTAGATACTTTCAAACTGTTGATTTAATCATCTCTCATTTTAAGAGAGAAGCCGACAAAGAGAAGATTTTTGAGATATTAGATGAGACATTTACATTAAAAGATTTACTAGTTTCGACAGCAGCAATTCATATTTATCATAACTTAGGGATAAGAGTTGAACAAGCAATTGATATTAAGGAGGGTACTGTTGAATCCTCAAGAAAGCAAGAAATATTGGAGAAACAAAATATATTTGAGGAAGTGAAATATCTTCTTAAAGATTCCTTTGAATCTGAAATGGATATCTTTATGAGGATAATTGAACTTGAAAATAGATTTATTAATTTATTAATAGATTTAAGAGATCCAAACATTTCGGAAAATCAAAAACAAGAAAAATTGAATGAAATAGATCAATATTTAGAGAAAGAATTATTGAAATTTATTTTGGAATATAAAATCTTTAATTTTTATGATCTTATAGGAGATTTAATAGGTTATACCAATGAAGTGAAAAAAGATATTTTAGATGTTAGTGGAGATTTCAAAGACTTGTCAATTGAATTAGAAAAAAGACTTAAACAAGAGGAAAAAGAGGATAAATACATAGAATTATCAACCTTGAATAGAATAATTGAAAAAATAAAAACCAATTTTGAGTTCAAATCTTATCAAGAATTAAAAATGCAGGCCATGCCTGTTAGAATGATTAAAAAAGAAATAATTAATCATGATTTGGAACGTTTTCCAATCTCTATACCTGGTTTGATGGCATTTAAAGAAGCAAATCGATTAAAAGAGAGATTAATAAAAAAAATTGAGGAAAATTTAGAAAAAAAGATAGATTATCAACATTTTGAAGAAGAGATTTTCTCGTTTATGAAAAAGGAGATTATTGAACAATTAAATACAAATCCAAATGACTTTATATATTTTTTACAAAATCTTAATGAAGAGAATTTCGAGGAGATTATTTATACACTTCACAAATATGGTATTTTTAATATTTTAGAATTAATCAATATCGACGATGATTTGGCTAAAAAAGTAAAAGAAAATATGATTCGGTATAATATTAAAAAATTCGATATAATCCAACTTAATGATCGCAAAAAAAATATTTTAATAAAAACTAAAAAGGTATTAAATGAGATAAGCAGGAGCAATTTACAAAAAATAGAGGGCATTAATGATGAAATTATAGATTTAAAGAAAATAATAAAAGAGGAAAAGAATAATAATTTGGAATTATGGAAATTGATTGAAAATAAAACTGGTTCTGATTATATTGAACTTAAAGAATTTATAAGAAAGAAAGAAATTGTGGATAAAATCTTTTTAGAGAATTTGGGAATAATGAATTATTCTCAAATATTGTTATTACTGGATTTTGAGAATATTATCAATAATTTGGTTAAAGATACTTTCTTTTATATCTTATCAAAAATTTTAAGACAATTGAGCAGAATTATCGAAGCTTTTTTAAAAATTACGAATGAAAAAACCCTTTATCTTTTAGCTTTTAAAAAGATGTATAATACAACAGAATCAGAAGATTGGGTATGGATAAAACTCGAGGAATTGATAATTCAGAGATTAATTAAGAGACAAAGTGAATTAGTAGTCTTATTTAATGCCTATGACAGACCCTTTTTAATAAACGGATTTATATTAGCAAGATTAACTGAATCATCATTAGAAAAAGCTAGAAATATTCTAGAGAATAAAATAAGTCCCATATATGAAGATATTAAACCAATAAAACTTAAAAAAGATTTGATCTCTCCAATATCCTATTGTTTAGCTTATGATTTAATTAAAAGGTTTGAAAATTATGAAGAATTAAGAAAAGAAAATGTACTAAAAATAATGGAAGAAAAAGTAGAGCAAAAAGAAAAAATTAAAAAGGAAATAAGAAGAAATCAAGAAAAAAATACATTCAATTGGATAGAGAGAAAAATAACTTCCTCTTTAATGAGGATAAATAGCCCAGGGATAAATCCAAATCAATTATATTGGACTGAAAGGGATACAAAAATTACTTCAGATAATATAAAACTTCATAGTGAATTAAATGGAGATACTTTTGATTTGTTTATAGAATATTTTCAATTTGCTATTGATAAAATCGAATCTCTCTATTCTGATTTGAAACTTCCTAATCCGGAAAAAATCAAATTTATAATAAGGAAGATTATCAACGTTATTTTAAAAGAGAGATTTGCGCATGAGCCTAATCTTGAAGAAATCAACAATATGTTGGATGGGGAAAGATATGAAGTCGCTAAACAAATTGCAAAAAAGATTGGGACTATATTAGATAAAGCACTATATTCTAAGTTTAAATTAAAAAGAAAATCATAGAAATATTTTTTATAGAATTATAATTATATAACTAAAAAGAAACGTTGATACATTATCTTGTCAAACATAAGCTCAAAAGTTAGAGACTTTTTAAAAAATCTACTAAATTCATTACCTGAAATAATCTTTGGCTTCATTTTATTTTTGCTGGCAATTTCAGGGGTAATTATTGCTCTCATTTTAAGATCTCTCGGTTTTAATGGAGCAAATATAGTATTTTTAAGTTTAATAACGGAAATTTTCTGTTTAATTGCCGGTTATTTTATTTTTAATCGAAGATATATAAAGGAAGAACCAGAGAAGGAAAAAATAAAGAAATTTAAGAAATAGCAACTTTTTACTCTATAAATTTCTCCCATTTTTGTGTGTTATATTTGTGATTGGATAAATATTCTTTCAAATCTTCTATCAAAACTTCTGGATTATATTCCCAAGCATGATTTTTATTAAAAGAAATGCATTTAACATTATTATAACTGAATATTGATTTAAACAATAACCCATAAGAAGCAACTTGAGGTAGAGAATATAAAAAATTACCTTCTGGTTTATAATCTACAATTTTTATCATCTCTTTCTTAATTTCTATCAAATCAATGTGTCCAGTTATATATTCTCCATTGATTTTTTTCCAAATCGGAGTTTCAATAGCAATAGAATTACGATCTCTTATCAATATATTTTTAAGTATTGGATCATGACCAGGATTTTTGTTTATTTTATTTTTTAGAAAATTTTGGTAGACTTCATTCGCAAAACGAGATAATTTGTAATCAGAATCGAATTTTATAATCTTTCCGGTGCGAACCAATTGTTTACTATAACTTCTTAAATATGGCCCCTTAATCCCCTTTAGCTTAAAGTTTGATATTCTTTGAATATTTTTCATATTAAAAATTTGATTAGGCACTCTTCCTTTATAGATCTCTTGAAAAAATTGTTTTAATTTCTTATAATCTTGATTTAATTGATTAATTTTTTCTAATCGGCTCTTATGATAATGAAAACTATAACGTATATTTTGGTGATAAAAATCTCTTCTATTTAGCATGGGTTTTTATATAGAAATTAATATCTTAAATAAAAATAAGAATTTTTGATAATTAAACTCTTTATATTAAAGAATTATTAACTTTCATTGATTAAATTTCCCGACAATATAAAGAGAATTACAGGGAATAGAAAATTTAGAATTAATCCCTCTAAGATTCACAATATATTATGAAATAAATTCTTAAAAAGATTTATATAAAATGACCTCCATCCCCTACTCCAGGAGCGGGGGTAAAAGCGGACCCGGCAGGATTCGAACCTGCGACTTTCGGATTAGAAGTCCGACGCCCTATCCAGGCTAGGCTACGAGTCCAATATAACAAAATAAAATTATCTTATATTAAGAATTATAAAGTAAAATCTTTAAATTTTATTATAATCTCCTCTCTAATTTTAAAATCGGCGATATTTGAGATAAAATCGAAATTTATGATTGATTCAATTTTTGTATAAAAGCATCAATAACAATCATATCAGATTTGGGAGAATATGATTTTATTATATCAGATCTTTTAATCTCTTTTATTATGAAATCATAACTTTCAATTTTGTTTCTAAATTTTGCTATAGCTTTTCTTATAGAATTTGGTTTCTCACTAAACTGATAATTATGGATAATACCGCCCTCCTCCTTAATTAAATTGCATGCTACATCCAAAAATCTCAATGAATCCTCTGGAAAGTTCATAATAATCCTATCTATTTTATTTCTTAATTGAATTTCAATTTGATTGTGTGGATTTATTAGGTTTCTAATGTCTAAATTAAAAGGAGTAATTGTACCTTTCAAATTATTTATTTCGATATTTTCCTTCAAATATTTATAGGCAAATGGATTAATATCGAATGCGTATATTTTCACATCATGAAGTTTTGCTATTTGTATTGAAAAAGTTCCAACCCCCGCGAACAGATCCGCAATTCTTTCTCCCTTTTCAAAATTTGATTTTGAGACTAATAACCGTTCATGATTTAATCTAGGAGAGAAAAACGTTCTGTTTATGTCAAGATTAAATAAACAATCGTTCTCCTTATGTAAGGTTTCTGTTCTCTTCAATCCAGCTAAATATTCCATTTTTCTTAGACGAAAGGTCCCTCTTACTTTACTTTTTTTCTCATATACACTATTAACATTCTTATTTACCTGAATTATTGCGTTAGCGATTTTTTTCTTGATTTTTCTTTTCTTTTTCATTTTTTCTTCATTTCTAAATTCTATTATCGCAATTTCTCCAATTATATCATATGAATGAGGGATTAAATTATAATAATTTTTTGAAATCTGACCCTTTAAAACCTCTTCTAATGTTCTGTGTTCATAATTCTCTCTTTCTTCTGCTTTTAGTTTTATGATTTCAAAATCTAAAAAAGGTTTGATTACTTTCATTAATTCATTTATTTTTTCTGGAGAGATTTTTAAAGGGAAAAAGACATTATGATTATCTTCTACTATTTTATACTTTTTATTTAAGATAATTTTTTTGGAATAATTCTTTTTAATTAATTTCATAAATTTTTGAGCTTTTTCCTTAGCGATCTTTACAAAAAAGACCTCATTATTTTTTAGTTTCATTGGAGTTAGATTTTTTAAATATTATTAGAAATTTACGATTAGAATCTCTAATCTTTTTAATTAGATTTCTTGATAATTCGGAAGATGATTTAGAACAATTAATAAGTACCGTTCTATCACAAATATAATTGCTTTTTCGGAATACTAGATCTTTTTTATTACTTAATATCAAATTTTTATGACCAAATCCATAAAATCTATCGCTTAACCCTTTTAGTTTAATTAAAACTTCAATTCTTCCCCCTTTCCTTAAATAATCTTTTAAACTTTTATTTAAGTCCTCACAAGCTTTAGTAGCTTTTACCCCAAGAATACAATTTCCCTTGAGTGAAAGAGAATCTTCTTTTGTGATTTCGATTGTGGTACTATGAGTACATAAAATATTTGGATGACCTTTGGCATAAACTTTATCCAAAATACTCATTATTGATTAAAATAATTTATTATTTCATTAATTGTATTAAATGCACTTATAGGAATTTTATTTTTAGATCTTAAACTTTCGAAAATTTTTTTATAATAAGGATTTTCAAATTTTTCCTCTTCATGATATTGATTTGTAAAGTATTTTGGCGTCAAAAAGGCGATTTTCTCATATTCTGTAGAAGAATTAATAATTAAACTAATAATTTCACTTGATGGTAAAAATTTTGTTTGATATTCTAACAGTTTTGAATTTATTGATTCATATTGTCCCATAGGATAAGTTTGTGATAATTCAAGAGGAATCAGTCCAAAAAAATCAGAATAAAAAGCAATATGTATATCTTCTCTAGGGATTTTTTCATTGTTTTTAATTTGATCAAGCCAGCAATTAATAGAAGGGGAGTTTATGCCTTTAAGATCCAGTTCTGGTATTATTAATAAAAATTTTACTCCTTTAGGAATTCTATAACGGTTATTTAATCTCTGCTTATATCTAACTATTATAGGGCGATAATAACTTTGGAAAGAATTAAAAAATCGTCCGTGTTTTTTATAGATCTTTTCATAGATCTCCATGAACTCTAGATTTCTGATAATATTTTTTAAACTATTTGCCAAATTAGGATGAGCAAGGATTCTTTCCTCTATCAATTCCCATAAATTACCATCTCTAATAGCTTGCCTAACTACTTTTAATTCTGAAATAGAAATATACAAATTATGTAATGCTAATAATTTAATCTTCTTTTTATTTTCCATTTGCCTAATTTCTTTAGGGGTATATTTAGAACAAATTGGACAATTACATGGAAACTCTTTTAATTCATCTAAATTTTTAGTTCCTGTTGTAAGGGTAAAATATCGTTGTTCTTTAGCATATAAAATATATGCTGCTGAATCCATCAAATCACATCCGCACGCTACTGCTATTGAAAAGAATTGTGGTAAGCCTAAGCCGAACATATGAAGAGGTTTAGAAGGTGTGATATTTCTTTTGACTGTCAGTAAAATATTAATTATTTCTGGGAACCTATAATCTAAAAAGTACTTCACAAGCCCTCCAATTGCATAAATTTCGAAATCCAATTTATTCATTTCCCTGGAGCTTTTCATTAATAGATCAGAATATTTGCCTCCATGTATCGGACCCATCCAGCAACATTCTTTTTCTCTTCTTAAAATATTTAATTTTGCCCTTTCAATACTTAATTCAATTTTCTCCTTTGCTTGGATATAATTATCGTTAGGTTGTACGGGAATATCTAAAATTACCGGAAAATTTGAGCCGATATCTTCTTGAAATTTCTCAATTTCTAAAGGGGTAATATTTATGTCTTCTTTATTATACATATATTGTTGGAAAGCCCCGCTATCAGTAGCAATTAATCCATTGAAGTTCAAATATTCATTTAATCCTTGTTTTAGAACTTTCTGTCTTTCTTCTCTATTCTGATAAAGAATATATGCATTAGTAAAAATACAATTGAATCCTATATGTTGTATTTCTGCAGGTTTTAAAATATTATCATATGGATGTACAACGGGTATTAAATTTGGAGTAATTAATTTCTTTTTTTTATACTCTAATTCCCCAATTCTTCCTAAAGCATCAGTATCAAATATTTCATATTTCATATTTTAAAACACAATATTAATCAAAAAATTCATTTAATCTATTTTTTTTAGAAAGTTCACATAACCAATCGATTTTACCAACAGGGTTAAGATTTGGTTCACCATTATTTATTATATCGGTAATTGTTTTTATAATTGAATCAATTGATTTATTCGAAGTGTTAATCTCATAAATTGGACATTTGAGATCTTTTTCAAGAATATAATTTGTGCTATTTCCTAAAATCTCCGCTTGTAAGTTTTCTCTTATCTTGGATTCTTTATAATCTCTTTTTTCAAGTCTTTTTCTTAAAATATCAGGATGACATCTTAAGATTATGACTAAATCGATAAATTTTTTTGGAATTATATCCGCAAAATGTCCCTCAATAAAAAAGTACTTTAATTTTTTTTCTTTTGCTTTCTCTATTATTTTAATAATATAGGGAATCATTTTATCAAAATCCGCTATATAGGTGTCTCTTTTCTTATCATAATCTTCATGAAATCCTTTCTTAACTACCAATTCATTTAAGGAAATATATTCAGATTTCTCAAGTTGAGAGATTTCTTTACTTATTGTTGTCTTACCGCACCCCGGTGTGCCAGTTATTATTATAATTTCCATAATTAATATCAAATAATACTTAGAATAATCTTCTGAAAATAATTATATTTTATTCTTAAAATAAAATTAATAGTTAAGAAAGGATTTCATTGGGTTATAGTTATAATTCATAAAATGGTGCGGGGAGGGGGCTTCGATCCCCCGACCTCACGGTTATCAGCCGTGCGCTATACCAAGCTAAGCCATCTCCGCAAAGATTTTATTAGAATTAACACAATTAGATATTAACTCTTCCTAAATTGTGTTAATTTTAATAATTTTAATAAAATATAGTTAAAAAATTTTTTGACTACTTGAATTAAATATTTATAGAATTAATTACTTAAACACAAATGATTATTAATGTCTGATAAACTTATTTATTCGGTTATTGGCTTACAAGATTTCATAATATCTTTTGAAAAATATTGTGACCCCTGTGAAATCCAACAGCATTGCAAATATGGAAAAAACAATCCTTTTTCTATTCAAATTAATTGTAATGATATTAATAGTTCAAAAGAAAAGATTAAATATGAACAACTAAAAAAATTACAAAAAACAGAAGACGTCACCGTGTCTTACGATGATTTAATAAAAAAGATAAAGATAAATTTACAAACAATTTTTTCAGAAATTTGGAAAAATAAGATCAAAAATCAGAAAGAAGAGATAAGATGTCTTGATTCAAAAAAAGTTGATTCAATTTTAGTAGCACAACAAGGTCAAGATTGGTGGCAAGATTTTAATAAAGTAATGACTAAAATCAATGAAGAATGCGAAATGATTATGTAAATTTTCAAAAAATACTTTCAGTTTAAATCTTTATTTTGAAAAATTCAATTGTATTAAAATATGATTTTAAATGATTCTCTCTTCCAAATTTATAATAATCTTATCGAAATTGTTTTTATTTTTATGAAATATATCTTAGTCTTGATTCTAATAATAATTGGAATTTTAACTTTATTACGTTTAAGAGGGATATATCTTAATAAAAAAATTTATAATACTACAGAAATCAAAAATCAGGATCCTCTTAATCAAATAAGGCTTATACTTGGATTCTCTTATATTTTTTTGGGGATTGGGATTTTATTTAATTATTTGATCTATTTTATGATATGGATTTTGGATCCTTTACCTGATAGAATTGCTTTTTTTCTTTTAAATAAAATAGTGGAAATTCAAAATTCTCTTAATTTAGATATTGTGACCCCTGATTCATTAAATATTATAAATCTAATTTTCAATTTTTTATCATTTTTATTTTTTTTCGAATTATTACTAAGCGTTTGGTATTTAATCCATAATAATAAGGTCATAAATAATCCAAGAGGTGCTTTTATAGGTATTATATCTAGTCTTATAGGATGTGTACTTTTCGGTTTTACCGCTTTCATGCCGCATTTTTTATGACTTTTTGCAATCATCAATTTTTTATTTTTTCAAAAAGGAGAAAAATCTATTTTGTCGAACTTTATTCATCATATTTAATTAGAAATTTGAGATAGTTGTTTGGGAAAAAGGGATTTGAGATATTTAATAAGAGAAAAAATAAGAAAATAATACAAGATTGGATTCCATTTATTAATACTTTGTCCATCAATAAAATTTTTTCATTTTAAGTGATATATTTTTTCTATTTCAATTTTCCTATTTAACTAACAAAACATAAAACGAAAGGTTTAAATATAATATTTGTGTATAAATAATTTGCAATCGGGTTATTTTCGTTCAGTCACTTAGTATAATTGATTTCCTAACATTAGAGTCATCGCTGGGTTGATTTAATTTGTGAAAATTATATAAATTTTATATTAATGGGGTTATATTATGGAAATAAAAACAGATATGAATTTGTTAACTAATGTTTGTCCTGAATGTGGGGGTAAAATTATCCCTATTCAAGAAAAAGGTGAGAATGTCTGTAGAAAATGTGGTTTAGTAGTCAATGAGAGGATCTTAGACATTTCTCATAGTGGAAAGAGAGCTTTTACAAAACAAGAAAAAGATAAAAGAGCGAGAACGGGATCTCCCATTTCAATCCTTCTACCGGATATGGGTTTGAGTACTGTTATAGATAAATCTGGGATTAAAAATGCAGATCTTAAAAGAGCAGCAAAATGGAATTCCAGAATGACTTGGGATAAAAGAAATATGTTAATTGCAACCACAGAATTAAAAAGGATAGGCAGCAATCTTAATTTACCATCTCATCTAAAAAAAGCTGCGATAAGGCTTTATATTGAGGCTTTTAAAAAGAAATTATTAAGAGGTAGATCAATAAATGGTATGGTTGCAGCTTGTCTATATTTTGCCTGCAGAAAAAGTAATGTACCCAGAACTTTACAAGAAATTCTTGATCAAACTTCAGTTAGTGCAAAAAATGTAAGAAGATGCTATCGAACTCTAATTAGAGAATTAAAATTGAAAGCTCCATCCACTGATCCCGTTTCTTTAGTCCCTAGATTCGTTGCAGAATTAGCTCTCAACACCGAGGATGAAAAAACTACAATAAAGATTTTAAAAGCATTTATAAAAAATTTTTCTATAAGTGGTAAAGATCCTAAGGGTTTATGTGCTGGTGCATTATATCTGGTTTGTAAGGGTCGAAAGAAAAGGATATCTCAAAAAGAAATCGCAAATTTAGTAGGTGTCACCGAGGTTACCCTTCGATCCAGATATAAGGAAATTATTAAAAAATTAAATATTAAGATTTAGTTCATATTTCTTTTTTCATTAAAAATTTTGTAAAATCAGGTAGAGTTATTAAATATTCTTGAGCATTAGGTAGATAATTCTTTATTTTAATAAACATCTGAGAATAATGATGAGCCCTTTCTTTTTGTTCGAGTACATCATTCCTAGTTTGTTCTCTAATCATCTCTACCGGAATGCCCTTCATAACTGCTCTCGCTGGGATTACAAGTCCGGGTGGTACTTGACTTTTATTTAATATCACTGATCCCTCACCAATAGAAGTTTCTTCAAATATAATACTACCTTCCATAATCTGAATATAATCCTCTAAGAAGCTTCCTAATAGGGTTACCCCAGTCTCTAAAATACAATACCTACCTATATGTATCGAACTCTTAGATGATCGTGTTAATAAATTCACTCCATTAAAGATTGTAGAATATTCCCCAATATTTATTTTTGCATTTTCAGCCCGAATAATGGAACCTGGCCAAATAATAACATTATCATTAACTTTGACATCTCCAATTAAGGTTGCTTGAGGGGAAACATAGGCGTTTTCACTTATTTCTGGTTTCTTATTATTATATTCAATTAAAACCATGATTAATTCCTAAATTAATATTTTTATACTTTCAATATTTTTAATTCATTTAAATTTAATTGATTTTATAAAGATAATTTTGCCTTTCTATTAGGTTAAATCCAAACTTTAATTAAAAAATTCAGAAAAAATCAAAAGGATCTTTAGATTCAAATAATAGAAACTCATCATAAGGAAATTCCAAACTTAAAAAATTTTTTAAATGCCTTAATGCGATCATCTCAGAATTATGATGTGAGATATTTATCAAAGATATACCTAAATCTTCTGCTAAAATTGCTTTTGTGTGATCTAAATTGCTTGAGATATAACAATCACAGCTTAATTCGGCTGCTTTTTCAATATACTTATTCTCTAGCGTTCCTCCTCCGACAATACATATTTTTTGAAGATTTTTAGAAAGTTTACCGACATAAGGTATTTCTCCTCTATTATTATTTAAATTTCTTTTAATACGTTCTAATAAACTTCTCAGGGTTAGAGTTTCATTAGATTCAGAAAAATTCATAGGCTCACAAATTCTTCCCAAAGGAATTTTATTATTATTAATTTCAACTTGAAAAAGAGAATCTATTTTCAGATACAAAGATTTGGCAATAGTTTCTGAAATACCATTTTCTGATGATATAAAAGAGTTATTTAAAACAAAAATGGATACTGGATATTTGGAAAGTAAATTTAATTTATTTATTAAAGGTTTCTTTAGTTCTAAGAGAGGTGTTTGAATGAAGGGATGATGCGAAATTATTAAGGAGACTTTGTTCTTTATAGCATAATATATTGATTGGATGCTTATGTCTAAGCAAATTAAAATCTTTTTAACTTGAGTTTCCCCCTTAATGACTCCATATTGGATCCCGTAAAAATCGTTTTTTCTTGAGAAAGTTTGTGGTGAGAGTTCATTTTCCAATAACTCTTTTAAATTTTTAAAAAACATAAAAATCATTTGAAAAAATTCTTATTTTTAAATAAAGCTGTTGAGTCTGTAAGTTTTCAATTTTATGTGATTAAAAGGGGTGTTTAAAAGGTTTAAACTAAAAAATATTATAGAAATATGAGAGCAAAAAAAATTGGAAAAAAAATAATTAAAAAATTAAAAGAATTTCTTTATGATAATTATGGAGGAAATCTGGTAGAATATGCTTTATTGTTGGGATTTGCCCTATTTATTTTTTTTGTGATCTTTGGGATAATATCTTCAATAATGGATTGGACTTTAGGGTTATCTAATGATTTCTTTGATCTTATTGGAGGATAATATCTCATTGAAATATAATAAAGATTTTTTTAGCCAATTTGTAAAAAATCTAAAGAAATAAATTATTTGATAATCAGATTTTTAAAGATTAAAATTCATTTTTTGAATTATTTATCCTCAGACTTGATTATTTTATCATAATCAAGTTTCAAATTAAATCTATTTTTCCAATCTTCAAGATGGTCAAATAAATAGTCTCTATCAATGTTTAAGTATTCAAGAAAATCGTTTAATTTAATACTTTTAGTTCCCTTAAGAAGTTTCTCTAATTTTTCATCGACTTTTCCTTCTGTCGGTTGTTTCTTTTTCCTCGATCTTAATTCTTCTAATAAAGCAAAGTTATTACTGTCATTAAAGAAATATTGGACAATATTATTGATAACTGCTGCTTGCGTTCTTCCAAATACACCTACTAATTCATCGATCATATCCATATAAATATTGCTTAAGGTGACAGTGGTGCGTTTGGTATCAGTCATTTATTATTATTTTTTGATTTTTCTGATAAGGATTATATTAATTTTATATTTATATTACTATTTAATCTTATGCTTATTTATGCATTATTATCATAATTAAGCATCATTTATATATTAAAATGATTTAATATTAATTAAAGAACTTGAAAAAGTTTAAAATTCAAAATGTCGAAAAAATGTCGAAGTTTTAGTGGAGGATAAAAATGGCAAATAATATTTTAATTCAGAATCTTATTGAAGAAATGGAGATTTTATCACCACTTCAATTTAATTTAATAAAAAAATTAAAAGAAGAAGGTCCATTAACCAGGAGACAACTTGTAAATAAACTAAGGACACCTCGAACAACAATATATGATAATTTAGTCAAACTTCAAAAGAAAAAAGTGGTTGAAAAATTTTCAAGAAATAACGGAAAGCGTGGCCGACCAAAAGTTTATTGGAAAATCCTAAAATAGTTTTTTTTAATATTTTATATATTTTTTTTGATAATTAATTAAGAAATCTTTGTTTGGAAGATTATTCTTCAAAATTAGAATTTAATCAAAAATTGTTTTAATATTAGGTTTATAGACTCCAATTTTTCCATTGCAAAAAAAAGAAAATATGTTAATTTCAAAATATATTTAAATTAATATAAAAATGGATCCCAGATTCAAAATTTTTTTTAATTAATAAATATAGCTATTAAAACATGAACAAATTAATTGTTCAAAAAATACAATAAGCTTGCACTGGAAAAAAAGGAGTCTAAAAAGATTTTAATTTTTAATAATTATTACTTAAAAAGAGGTTTTAAAATGATTAGTTATAAGGAATTAGGATTCAAAAATACGAAAAGAATGTTTGAGGTAGCATTAAAGGGAAACTTTGCTGTCCCAGGTTATAATATAAATAATTTAGAGCAATTACAAGCAATTATAAATGGCTGTGGTAAAAGTAGGTCTCCTGTAATTATACAAATAAGCAAGGGTGCGCGAGATTATGCAAATCAGACTATGCTTAGATATTTAGGCCAAGGAGCTGTCGAAATGGCTAATGAATTAGGATATAAAATACCTATAGCACTCCATTTAGATCATGGAGACTCATTTGAATTATGTAAATCTTGTATTGATCATGGATTTTCAAGTGTAATGTTTGATGGAAGTCACTTGGCTTATGAAGATAACATAAAATTAACTAAAAAGGTTGTGGAATATGCCCATAAAAATGATGTTTCAGTAGAAGCAGAATTAGGAATATTGGCAGGAATAGAAGAGCATGTAAAATCAGAGGAACATAGATATACTGATCCAGAAAAAGTCGAGGATTTTGTAAAAAGAACTCAATGTGATTCTTTGGCTATTGCGATAGGGACATCTCATGGAGCATATAAATTTAAGGTTGAAAAAAAAGAAGATATACCTGAATTAAGATTTGATATTTTGAAGGAAGTTAAAAAGAGATTAGGTGATTTTCCAATAGTACTTCATGGATCCTCTTCAGTTCTACAAAATTATGTGAAAATAATTAATGATTTTGGTGGTGCTTTAGAAAAAGCTTTCGGAATTCCTGAATCTCAACTGAGAAAAGCTACAGAATATGGAGTAAGTAAGATTAATATTGATACTGATGGAAGATTAGTTTTCACAGCAATGGTAAGAAAATATTTATCTGAAAATCCTGATGTTTTTGATCCTAGAAAATATTTAGGTTTAGCGAGAGATGAACTTACTAAAATGATTTTAAGAAAAAATAAAGAAGTTCTTGGTTCCGCTGGAATGGCTGATTTATTAGTTTAATTGAATTTCTATTTAAAAATTAGGCCAATCATTTTTTTGGAATATAATAATATTCATTAATACTTTTTTGATACTCATCTTTATTACTTCCAAGTTTATTTACTCTAGGCCTTTTCGTTATAGAATCCCTTCTGAAAGTAATACCCATTATTTCTAAAAATGTATTAAATCCATCTCGAAGATTTTTAGGTGCTAAGGCTCTTCCTTGTATACCAGGAGAACCCTTGAATACCATTATAGAATCAGCGATAAAATCTTGAGTAATTATATCATGTTCGACTACAAAAGCGCATTTTTTAATCTCTTCGATAGATTTTCTAATCAATTGAGCAACTTGTAATCTCATTTCAGCATCTAAAAAAGCAGAAGGTTCATCAAGTAAGTAAATATCTGCCTCAGTTCCTAAACAACTTGCAATCGCTAATCTTTGCAACTCCCCCCCACTTAATTCAGAAACTAATCTATCTTTAAGATCATTCAATTTAAGATTATCAATCAATCTTCTTTTATATGATTCACTCAAATAAGATGCTAATTTAATTTCATTTAAATAATTAGAAACCTTCGTTTCTTCATTTAATTGTATATATTGATGTTTAAAGGAAACTTTTAAACCGTTTCTCTTATTTATTTCATTCTCAATTTTTGAATTATTGGATTTAACATTTTCTGCAATTAAGTTCACGAAAGTTGATTTTCCAATTCCATTTGGTCCTAATATACCAATTATTTCTCCAGCATGAATTTCACTCCCCATAACTTCAAGGTGAAAATTTCCCAATGTTGTTTCCATATCCTCATAAGAGAAAATGATATTTCCCGAGTCATATAGTGATTCTTGAGGAGGTCTTTCATGAAATTTTATTGATTCCTCTCTAAAACGGATATTTTCATCCTTTATATAACCATTTAAATAAATATTTATTCCAACTCTTACACCTTGCGGATGAGATATTATTCCATAAACTCCTGGTTTTCCATATAATAATGAAACGTAGTCACTTAAATAATCGAGAATCGCAAGATCATGTTCAACGACTATTATTGTTTTATCCGCATCTGTCATACTTCTTATTAATTTAGCCATTTTTATCCTTTCACTTACATCTAAATATGAGCTAGGCTCATCAATTAAATACACATCTCCATCTTTTAAAATTCCTGCTGCGATAGCTACCCTCTGTAATTCTCCTCCCGATAAAACAGAAATATTTCTATCTAATATTTTCGTCAAATTAAGGTTTTCTGCGATATTCTGAATTATATCATTTTCGTCATTTTTCTTCAAGACCTCATATACTTTCCCCGAAACAAACTGTGGTATCGATGTTATATCTTGAGGTTTATATACTACCTTAATCTTTTGTTCTTTCAATTCAGTAAAATACTGTTGCAATTCTGAACCTTTAAAATAATTTATAATCTCATCCCAGTCTGGTGATTCTTCATTAAATCTTCCGAAGTTTATTTTTAACGTTCCCGATAGGATTTTTATTAAAGTGCTTTTTCCAATACCATTTTGTCCAATAATTCCTAATACTTTTCCTTTTTTTGGGATAGCCATTCTAAATAAAGAGAATTGATCTGGACCATATCTATAAGTCATTTCCTTTTTTAGAGGGTCCGGTAAGTTAACAATACTGATTGCCCCAAATGGACATTTTTTAATACATATTCCACAACCAGAACAAAGATTTTCAGCTATTTCTACTTTATTTATTTCTTCATTAAGAACAATTGTTTTATCTCCAGTTCTTACTCGTGGACAATATTTAATACAAGGTTTCTCACCAAAAGGACTACACTTATCTGGTTTGCATTTGTCCTTGTTAAGTACAGCAATCCTCATTTAAACTCACTATAATCCTAAATAAAAAATGATAAATAAATATATTCATTATTACACTAAAGATTTAAGCATAGTGGTGAATAAATTTGGAAACAGAATATTCTATTCATTGGTTATTAGATATCATTAAAAAAATTGAAAAAAGAAACCCAGAAAAAATTACCTTAGCTACGGGGAAGACCCCTTCAGGACATATTCATATTGGAATTCTAAGAGAGATAATTATATGTGATTCTCTTAGAAGAGTTTTCGAAGAAAAAAATAATGAGGTAAGATCTTATCTTTTTCTTGACAGTTTAGATGCTGCCAAGCGATTTCCAGAATATATTAAAAAATCATTTCAAAAAAAACATATAGGAAAACCATTTTGTTTTATACCTTGTCCTTTTGATGATTGCGGATGTGAAAGCTACGCTTTTCATTTTGGAAACGAATTAGTATCAACTTTCAATGATTTTGGTATAGATAATAAAATAATTTGGACTCATGAATTATATAGAACGAATGAGATGATAGAAAAAATAAAAATCGCACTTAATAATACTGAAAAAATTAAACAAATTTTAAAAAAATTCATTTTACCAACTTTAGACGAGGAAAAGAAAGATCAATTCCTTGAAACACAGAAGGATTGGATGCCAGTCATGGCTGTTTGCCGTAAATGTCATAAAATTCAAGCACGTGATAATGATGGAACAATAATTCCAAATAGGATTATATCTTATGATAAAAATAATGAACAAATCACTTATAAATGTCCCGCTTGTGGATTTGAAGAGGTTCTCTCTATATATGAAGGAAACCTGAAGTTAAATTGGAGAGTTGATTGGCCAGCTAAATGGGCTATTTTTAAAACCACTTGTGAACCTGCTGGTAAGGACCATTGTGTCAAAGGAGGATCATATGATACTGGTCTTGAAATATGCCAAGATATCTTTGGTTATAAAGGTCCAATTAAGGTTCCTTATGAATGGCTAAGATTAGGAGAAAGAGATATGAAAACATCTAAGGGTATTGTTTTTACTCCAAAAAATTATTTAAAAATTGCAGATCCAGAAATTTTTAGAACATTAATTTTAAGAACAAATCCAATGAAACATATCTCATTTAGAATTGAGGAACTTCCTCAATATCATGATTATTTTGAAAAAATGGAAAATATTTATTATTCTTTGGAAGAGGCTGAATCCAAAGAAGAAGTGGATTATTATAATTTTATGTATCCTCTAACTAAAATTGATGAAATCCCCAAAGAGAAAAAAAACAGATTATCATTTAATTTATTAATCTTTTTATCTCAAATTCAAAATATTTTAAGTTTTGATAAAATTTATGAAAAAGCTAAAGAAATAATGATTGAAAATAAATTTGAAAATATTATAAATAAAAACCAATTCAAAAAATTACTTGAGAAAACAAAAAATTGGATCGAAGAAATAAAAAAAATAATAGAAGAGGAACAAGACAAAAAAACCAAGAGAAGAATTCAACAAAAAATTACTCTCTTTTCAATTCCAGAAGAAATTAGTTTGGATTTGAAAAAACAATTAGAAGAGAATCAAAAAAAAGGAATTAAATATTTGAGAGAATATTTATTACAAACTGAGGATTTAGATGCTGATAAAATTCAAAATAAAATATTTTCTATTGCGAAGGATCAATTAAATATGCCCCCAAAAAAACTATTTCAAGCTATTTATAAAATCTTAATAGGCAAAAAGTATGGACCAAGATTGGGGCCATTTTTGAAAATGCTTGACAAAGATTGGTTGATCGAGAGATTAAACATTTAATCTTGTTTTTTCTTTCTGGTGAAAATACTTTTCATTTTATTAATCAATCCTTTTTTCTTTTTCTCTTCTTGTAAAACATTGTAGCATTCAGGGCAAAATGTGTATGACTCTTTAATCATTTTTCCACATTTTTTACAATGTTTATGTGGATAAATATAACTTTCAGTTTTTTTATCATATCTTTCAAATTTACTCAAAAGCTATCACCTAAGATGATAATAAGTATAGGAATTGATTTTTTAAATCTTTTTCACTCCACTTTTATTTATTTTAATCTTGAAAAATTGAGCATTTCGAAGTTCATCAATTATTTCTAAAGGATAATTGGGAAACTGAGACTTGAATCTTTGATCATCATATAAGATATCTTCCAAACTTTTTTTCCAATAATTAAATATTTGTTCCAATTTATCGGGATTCACTAAAGCAAAAACAGATCCACCGCCGCCTGCGCCAGTAAGCTTCGCTGAATATACTTCAGGATGTTTTTGAATTAAATCTATTAAAATATTATTTGCCAAACCTATACCATATTTGAATCCAGCTCTTTCCATTATATCATTCATTATTTTTGTATTTTCTTTAAAAAATTGTCCTAATCTCTCCCAATTCTTTTCCATTATCGCAAACCGGGATTTCCATGCGATTTGTGCTAATTTTTCATAATTTTTTATGAGATTTTCATTATTAGATAAATATAGATCTCTTAATTTCTTATGAACATTTCCACTTTCATGGATGGACCCAGAAAAACAAATAATGATCGGTAATGAGTTTATTTCGTAAATACCATCAATTCTATCATAGACAGCTAAAGGCTCATGTTTTATCTTTTTATGATATAATTTTCCGTTATAAGAGCAGAAAGATAGTCCTCCTCTGGAAATCACATAACGATCACTATAACCCGCTGTAATCTTGAGATCTTTATCTTCAACTTTAGTACATATTTCCGCTAACGTATCTTTATTTATTGGTATATCTTTTTCTTTTAATCCATTCAATTTATTAATAAAATTATAATATTTCGCAAGACCATATAAAAATGCAAGAATAATGGCAGAACTTCCACCTAAACCACTTTGACGAGGAATTGTCGATAAAATTCCCACTTCAAAATGATTATTTTTAATAGTTTCCCAAAATGATGAATTTGATAAAGAAATTCTATACAAAGTAGCGTAGATTAATTTTAAATCCTTAGTAAAATCCTCTTTAATTTTGTCTATGTCTTTGATCAAATCTTCAGCTTTAATGAGATTTAAGCTGAATTTGTTATTTTCTTCCAATTTATTTTCTAAAAATTCATAAATTTTAATTTTACTCTTATCGGTTCTTTCTTTAATATATAAAAAAACAGATAAAGGATTATACTTCCCTTCAATTGCTACGGCAGGCATCCAATAATCTGCCTCAACAGCATCTAAAGGATTAATTAAGTTAATTCTAGCAGGTGCTTGAACAATTAAATCGGCTTTCAAATTCCTAAATGAATTTATTATAAAGCGATACATATAATTTTAGAACCATTTATTGCAATTATTTATAAAGATGAAAAATAAACGCAATTTATAAATATAAATATAAAAAAAAAATGTGCTACAGAAAAATTCTTCAGATAAAAATTATAGGTTCTATTTGGGTTTAATTTTAATCTTATTGATAATATTTCTACCTTTTTTAATATTTAAAAAATCATTATTTGTAATTTCAATCAATTCTATGAGTCCTACATTGAATATTGGTGATTTAGTTATTGTGTCTCCAAAAGATCCAGATAATATTTTTGCAGAAGAAAATTCAGGTAATATTTTAGTTATAAAGGGACCAGAATATTATTATAAAATGGGATTTGATCCATCTTTTTGGAATTTCCTTGATAATAATACTCCCATTATCCATAGAGCTATAGATAAAAGAAAAATAAATGAAACTTGGTACTTTTTAACTAAAGGTGATAATAATAAAGCACCTGATGGATCTTATTCTTATATAAATAAATCTGAGGATTATCTTTTAATCGAACTTAATTATTCAAATGGAATATTCATACCAGAAAATGAAATATTAGGAATAGTATTGTTTAAAATTCCTTTAATTGGATTCTTAAATCTATATTTCTTGCCTTTAAGTATATTGCTGAGTATATTTTTTTTA
The DNA here is from genome assembly GCA_046497275.1 of Promethearchaeia archaeon. Taxonomy (GTDB): domain Archaea; phylum Asgardarchaeota; class Lokiarchaeia; order Sigyniarchaeales; family SOKP01; genus TEKIR-8. The sequence continues at coordinate 25,188 of JAWOFX010000064.1, forward strand.
ATATATTTAATATTTAAATTCAATAAGATTAAAATAAAAATCATCAAGGAGAGATAGTCTAAATAATAACCATAAAGCAAGTATTTAAAAAATTATATAGATAAAAATAAACCTATGACTAAGAAAGGAAAGTTTCGGATATTATCTTATTTAATAGAAGATGAATTGATTTTCTATAGAAGCTTAAATAATAGTAAGAAGATAATTGCTTTCACCTTATTAGAAATTAAAGATCATAATTTAATTCTGCCAAAACTTTTTGAATTTTTAATAGAAGAATCAATTAGTTATTTTTCATTTCAATTCAATAAAACCAATGAACTTTTGCTATTGATCTGTATAGAAAATGATAAACGAGGGAACATAAAAAACCTTTTTATGATAATTAAAGAAAAGTTAAACTTTCAAAATTCTATTAAAATACTGAAAAATAATGAATTAGAAGATCGTTTTTTAAAAATATTTAACAATAAATTAAAATTTAATTCCAAGTTAAAAAAGCAAGAAAATGAAATAACTTTTCAAGAGAATAAACAAAATTTCAAAATTAATTATTTTAAGATTAATTTAGATTCTATAACAAAAAAAAAATTATTCATCAATAGTTTTTTTAAAGTTCTGGAAGATTTTAGCCAAGGAGGCACTCTTATTTTTAGTTTTAAAATTAATAAAAATTATCAATTAGTATTAGCCTGCTATTTAATTAATATCATAAAAAATGAAGAATTAAATAATTTTTTTTGTGAAGAGATGAACAATTTTTATGGAGATAAATTACTAACTAAAATAACCTTAAATATAAGCGATCTCGGAAACATTTTATGGAGATTACCAATTGAAAAATCTTATCTGTTTTACGCAGATTTTTCAGAAATTTTTGAAAAGTACTATCCATCGAAAATTCTAAATTATATCAATCATTTGGAGGAGAAACTATTGGAAATGAAGACTTCCTTTATTAAATTAAACCAAAATATGTTAATCATTAAAAGAAAAATATTATTCATTATTAATCTCAAAGTTGACTTGAATTATCTTAAAAAACTAATTGATAGATACTATTCAAAATACTATATTTATTTAGTAATTATTAATCAAAGAGAATATCAGAGATTATCAAAAGTTAAGAAAATAAATATGTTAAATGGACTTAAGATAATGAATAAATCAGAGTTCAGTGATTTTAAATTTAATTTTAATTAAAATATTCCTAAATCAATAGCAATATCTTGGGCAGAATAATCTGGATGTAATTTAATAAATGCCTTCTTTTGTCCTTTTGGAGTTATCAAGGTATTTACTTTTAATACTTTTACATTGTAAATTTTTTCAATAGCTCTCTTAATTTGACTTTTATTTGATAATTTGTCTACAATTAAAACGAGTTTATTTTCTCTTTCTATGAGATCAAATGTTTTTTCTGTTATTAAAGGTCTTTTAATTATTTTATAAAATCTTTCCATGTTTTAAATCAACTCATCATATTTTTTTAATTCATCAAATGCTGATTGGGTCCAAATTACTAATCTCCCAGATAAACCTCCTGGTGCTAAATCATTAATTGATAAATTTTCTATTTTAATAACATTAATACCGGGAATATTTCTTGCTGCTTTATAAATTCCAAAATCATCCTTGATTATAATTAAAAAACTACTTTTTTTTTTATATTTTCGTCCTCTTCTTTTGCCCTTACCTGATCTAATTTTTTTACTTTTCTTCTTTACTCTTTCCATTTCATCTTTAAAACCAAGTTCATTTAGTTTTGAGTAAATTTCTTGAGTTTTTTTAATAGTCTGTATTTTATCATCAATAACAAATGGAATTTCTGGAATATTATCTATTATGTGCCCTCGCATTTCAATCCATTTTTGATTGGCACTAGCAGCAATAGCTGAAATTAATGAAATTTTATTTGATTTTTTATTTATTTTTTTTTCTCTTCCTATATTTGATTTTATTGGGTGAGATTGTCTTCCTCCTCTCGCAAATGGTACTTTACCGACATTTCTAGCTGTTGGAAACCCAGACCCCTTTATCCTAGGTGCCCTTGACATTCCATGTCCAGTCCCCCAACCTTCCGCAGTATTTCTTAATCCAGCTCTATTATCTCTTCCTTGAGGCTGAACTTGTTTACTTTGAGTCACTTCTGTAGCTTGATAAATCAAATCTTTCCGAGGCTTCGTCTGAAAAACCTTTGGTAAATCAATTGCTTCCTTCTTATTTCCATCCAAATCATATACATTAATTTTTTGCATCTTTTCCTCCTCTATTTACGTTGTTGACTTTCACGATTAATAAATGTTATCTCTGGAGATTTAAGACTAAAATTTTTGATTGGTCTAATTGTTTTTCTTAATCTTATTAATCTTTTCTTTGGACCTGGAACAGATCCCAAAAGTAGTAAATAATCTCCACTGATTTTACCATAATTTATAAATCCCCCTTTAGGATTGATCTCCTCTTCATTCTCACCAATTAGCATTATTCTTTTATGATATTCAGTCCTCTGATGATATCCTAATTGTCCAGGGCGAGGAACAGTATACCTTACTCTTGCTGGATGCCATGGACCGATACATGCTACTGCCCTTCTTATCTTACTATTCTTCCTTGTAAGGAGCCTTATCCCGTGTCTCTTTACTGGCCCTTGAAAACCCTTTCCTTTTGTAACAGCTATAACATCTACTACTTCCCCCTCTATGAATACATCACGCGCCCGAACTTCTTTTCCTAATAGTTCTAAAGCAAAATTGAATTCCTTATTAGGATCTCCAATTGAATTTAATTTTATTTCTATAATATCAGGTTTTTTTCTTGGTAATGACACTTGATATGGTTGAGATTGAAATATTCCTCTAATTTCACTTGATTGATCAATTTCCTCTAAAATTTCCTCTTTAGATTTTTGAATATCATAATTTTCAGAATTTGGAGGATTAATTTTACGAAATAAATTTTCATCTATTGTCGTTGAAAAAACTTCCCCCACAACATATTTTCCATAATCATCTTCGTTATATACTCTTATTCCAATAAGGAATAAAGGAGGTACTTCGATAATTGTTACTGGTTTCATAAGCTCTTTTCCAAAATAAGGGCTATTTTCTTGATCCTCAATATATGTAATATGTGTCATTCCTGCCTTGAAACCTGCAAAACCAAGAAAAATTAGATCATCATTCGTATCTAACCAATTCCTAATTCTTCCTTTTATATTTGCGGCTCTTTTCCTTGGAATATATGCCAATGAACCATGTCTCGGTGCACTCTTTTTACGATGAGCCATTGCTTTCACTAATCTTTTAAACTAAAAAATATTCTAAATTAAATAAATTTTTTGCTAAAACACCTTCTTATGCCATTTTTTATATTCATAATGTCTCTATTTAACATCGATAACTTTAAAAATTTCCTTCGTAGTTTAATACTTTTCTTTTTGATATTTTAATATGATTCCAAAATCTAAAAAAACTACGAAAAGGCGAATTTCAGAACTTATTTCTTTAAATAATAAAGTTTTAAATATCTTTTGTGACAAATGTCCAAAAATAACAGAGACTTTTCTTAATGATAATTGCATTAACTGCATTTTCGAAAACTATAATAAATTTCAAAAAAAAGAAATAAAATCTATTTATTTGAATTCTTTTGATTTTTTAATAGATCGTGAGATTATAATATATTTTGAAAATTATAAAATTCTCATAAATGAGTTAAAAAGTATATTAAAGAATTTATTAAATTTTAAAACTCAGTGCAATTATAAGGATTTCAAGTGTAATATATTCATTGGATTGGAATCTCTTCTAAAAATGATAAAAAACATTCATAATCCAATTATTGTTTATAAGGAAATTATTAAATATGAATCTGAAATCAATCATCTTGAGATTAAGAATTATTGTAAGGAATGCTTTCAAAAAATTAAAACTAATATTAGTTTGATTAAGAAAAAAATAGCAAAATTAGAAGTAATTAAAAAATATAAGAATTACAGTTTGAAAAAGGATCTTTATGCAGAATGCAATAATTTTTATGATTTTTTATTCACTAAATTGGTTAAATCGACAGATATCAAATCAAAAAAATCGGTAAAAGATGTAAATAAAAAATTAATTCAAAACTATAAAATTCAAAAATATGGCATTTACAAAATTTTTATTTATGAACTTGAAAATGAAATCGAAAAAAGATATGTTTATAAAAAATATTACAAAGAAACAATAAATCAAGATTACTTCAATAAAATCTTAATTTATACATATGAAAATTTAGAGTTAATAAGGTTGAATCAAATCGTATCTATTGAAAATTTAATAAATTCATACTATTTTAAAGCGATAAAAAAAATCGATGAAAAATTTAAGATTTCGAATAATGATAAAAAAAAGATAGCCTTATTAGTTGCGATAAAGATTCTAAACCTCAATAAGATCTTTGCTCTGCTATTAGACGATTATATAGAGGAAATCTTTCTAGACTCTCCCTATGATAAAATATATATAAATCATAAAATCTTTGGGAGATGCAGAACATTAATAGATTTTACTGGAAATGAAATTGAAAGAATTAAAACATTTCTTAGATTATATAGTGGGAAGAGACTTGATTATTCTAATCCAAACATAAAATTTGTGCTTAGCAATAAATTTTTTTATTGTAGATTTGCTTGTGATATTGCACCCATAAATTTTAATAATTTTTCACTTGACATAAGAAAATTAAACAAAAACATTTTTACAATCCAAGATCTTTTATGTAACAAGACACTTAGTCCTAAAATTGCCTCTTTTCTCTATTATTGTATATTAAAAAAAATAAACATAACTGTTACGGGGAAAACGGACTCAGGTAAAACCACACTAATAAATTCTTTAGATTTATTAACACCGAAAGAATTTAGGAAAATATATATCGAAAATGCAATCGAATCTCTTGATCAATATCATCTTGGAAAACATCAATTAAAATTTGAGGTTGACAGCTTATCTGAAGAAAATGATATAAATAAAAAGAAAAGTGGTCAAATTAAAAAATTATTGCATAGAACACCAGATATAATTTATTTGGGAGAGATTTTAACTCAAGAAGAATGTCATGCTATGTTTCATTGTTTAACAGTCGGATTAAAAGGATTTCAAACCATTCATTCTAATGGTATAGACTCATTAATTAATAGGTTTCTTTTTCATTTTCAGGTTGAAAAAGAATGTTTAAATGATTTAGATATAATCATTCTTATGGGGAAAGATAATAATAATCGGCGGAAAATATTATCAATCAATCAAGTTTATATCCTTGATAATAAAATTATCAATCAACCAATATTTCGTTATAATTCAGAATCTGATTCTTGGATTCAGTTAAAATCATTGTTTAATTTAAAATGTGTTGAGAAAGTTAATGAATTTGAAAATATTAGTAAAGAAAATTTCGATTTTTTTATAAAAACTTATGAAGATTTCTTTGAACATTTGAAAAAAAGTGAAAAGAGACTAGTATTTAATCTTGTAAAATTTTTTGATAAAATTTCCTTTCTATCAAAATTAGGGTTAAAAAATTTGGCCAATTTTAGAGATTCTATAATATAAGCTTAAACCAAAAAATTGAGTAATTTAAAACTATAGAATTAAAAAGATATTTGTGACTAATTTAATAGAAAAAATATTAATTACAGGATTTGGGATCTTATTGCTAATCTCATTTCTGACAATAATTAATCCATTTATTGATCTTTTTGCTAGATATGATTTTTATCAAGAAAAATATGAAAAAACAATCGATAATATAAATTTAATAGACTCATCAATTAGGTATTCTATTAACCAAAATAGGAATTACTGCCAGGAAATATCTATTTATCAGGATCTAAACGTTTCTATTGAAAAAATTCAGATAAAGTATGAATTTTTCATTAATAAAATAGATAATCTAGTTTTAACCTATGATAGAAAGATGATTGATGGATTCTATTTATTACATTCTCAGAGCAATTACCTACTTAATATTACTTTTTTAACTTCCATATTAATAAAATTCCAAATTTTGGAATGATCCTATGAAATTTCTCGATTTTTATTTGTATATATGTAAATTATGCAGCCACAGGAAGATCCCACAAATTAAATTTAAGGAAAAAGAAGATCTATTTAATAAAATATTTAAATTATCTTACGGAATCGATAATAAAGAAATAAATAAAGCTTCTTTTTTAATTTTTGTTTTAACATTACTTCTAATAATTTCCTCAGCTATTTTAATAAATTTTAATTTTTATTTATTACTTTTTTTTTCTCTAATTCTCTCTCTTATCATATCTTATAAATTTAATTTTTATCTTTATAACAAACTTTTAAAGAGAGGTAAAGAATTAACTTCCTCTCTCTATATTATTAAAATCGATTACTCATTAATTCAGATAACAAAAAATAAATATGAAGACACGATTTTGGAATTTATTACATTAATAATATCTTATAATCTTCCTATTTCTAAGAAATTTGAAGAAATATTATCTAACATTCATTCTGGCAGCCCTCCTGATATGGAACTCAAGAAACTTCTTTCTCCCTCTATTGATTTTAATAATTTTAAAAATAATATCATTATACAAAAAGATCATCCTATCTTAGAAAAAAAAGAATTTAAAAATAGCAAACTTGAGGATGATTTTAAGGTTTATCTAAGAGAATTGAATACTAAGATTAGTATAATTTTCTTCATTGGAATATTTTATCCAATTGGATTATGTTTCCTTGTAACTTTTATTAGCTTTAATCAGTTAATACTAATAGCATCTGTACCCCTTTTCCTTTTACTTTTAAATTATCTATTTCGAAAATTTATCGCCATCGATCATTATTTAATGGGATTAATTAAAAATAATAAAAAATCAGAAAAAACAGAATTTAATGAAATATTAAGTTTAATAAAAAGCTTCTCCTATTATTTGGAAAACAATTTATCGCCGGAAAGGGCATTTTTGAAAGCATATCTTGATAAAAACGAGCATATTTTAATCTTAGAAAGAAGAGTCCCTGAAATCCAATTATTTTTAAATGGATCCTTACAATTTATCGAATTGATGAATATTTTCAGTAAAAAAATGAGTTCTTATAGATTTAAGATAATTTTCAATTCTATATCTAAAATGGTTAAAGAAAATTCAAAAATGAGTTCGGAAAAAATTAAAGATATACTAAAAGTTTTGAATAAACATCTAAAACTTGAAAAGAAAATAACAATGAAAATTAAAGCAGAAAGCATTAAAGTTTATATCTTCATTTTTATACTCCCGATTATATTAGGAACACTTGGAGCTCTAATGAGCTTCCTACCTTATATAATGATTGATCTTTTAGAAATTAATGAAATTAATGAAATTTTATATCTTAATCTTAATTTTAGGTTTTACGATCTTTTAATCTTCTTACTGATTTTATTATCGAGCAATTTTATCTCCACTTATTATTTTTTAGCTACTATCTCATTAAAAAATAAGAAATTATTATTAATTATAGGAGAAATTTTACTAATTATATGCTTTTTAATTTCAATTACTAATATTCTCCCTCTAATCGGATAATTATTCTAAGAAAAGAAGAACGAAACTATTAATTCGATAAATAATATAATTCCGATTAATATCACTATAAAAATCGTAAATTTACTGATAATGATTAAAGTTTCTTTTCCAAATATTTCATTATATTCTATCACTAGACTTATATTATATAGAACAACGAATAATGGAATTATTAATAATGAGTAAATTGAAAAGCTGACCGTGCTAGCTAATGAATCAGAAGAGAGTATGCAGAAAATTAATACTATTATAAAAATTGAAATAATTATTGTTAACTGAATTAGAAGATAATCACATAACATACAATCATTCTTTATTCTAAGACTATTAAAACCCCATTCTTCTCTTTAAGTTTAGAAAGTTCTTAATAAAAATGATCTATTACAAAAATTTATTATAATAAATTTATTATTGATTTATGATTATCGAATCTACAAATGAGAGATATATTTTATGAAAAATCTTAAATTAAAAGGATTGAAATATAATAAAGGAAAATACAATTTATATAATGATAGATTTGTTTTTTTTCCCCCCAAATTAATTAATGTTTTATCATCAATTTACGGAGAAGGAGTAAAATCTTTACTAGTATGGTTAGGAAAAAAAGCAGGATGGACCTTAATCCATGAATGGGAATCTGAATTTGAACCGAAAAATCTAGAGGATTTAGTGAGTCAATTTACAGAAATTATAAATCATCAGGGATGGGGGAATTTTGAAATATCAAATGTTTCAGAAAATTCGATTATTTTTGAGCTTCATCATAATGTTTCTTCTCATCTCGATAGCGAATCAAAATATATTTGTTATTTTATAAATGGTTTGTTGACGGGTTTTGGAGAATATGCCCTATATAGAGTTAAAACCTCTGAATCTAAATGTATCTTTGAAGACCCGGATAATGATTTTTGTGAATTTAAAATTAATAAAATAGAATAAAAATCCTTACTACCAAGGATCCCACTCTTTAGGATCCAACTCTCTATCCATATTATTATCTTTCTTACTATGATTATTCATTTCGGAAAGATCAATATTTTTATTATCCTCCTGTACAATTTGATATTTAATATTCACATCCAAGCTATCTCCAATTACTACATCTTTAAATGCAGATATAAGAGATAGAAAATTGAAAAATTCTTGCTTATTCATTTCGATTTCCAATTCCTCCTTTTCTGAATTTAAAGATATTCTAATATCTCTTACTTCTCCACTAACTTCTACTGAGGTTAATGTAATCTTATTAATCTTATTATTTAAAAAAATATTCCAAGATGTTTCTCTTTTTTTCTCAATTTCCATAATAATATCACATTAAATTGGAACTATTAATCTAAAGAAAATAATTCAATTTAAAACTTTATTTCTTTTTATTATTATTTCAAATATTATTTATATATTTTTCATCGAAATCTTTTCTTTTTCAATAAAAAAAATTACGCCCTAAGAGAATATACTTGAGAATTAAAAAATCAGGAATAATATAAATTAATCAGAATTAAAAAGAATAAAATTAAAGAATATTTTATAATAATCTTTCAAGAAATAAATCTTGGATAAAATTGGTCAAAGATTCATCTTCTATTATTTTATTTAAGATAATATTTAAATCTCTTAATTTTAGATTAGGTAATATCTTATTCAATATATCTTTAATATCGTCATCTTCTTCGATATCTTTTATTGAATCATTTTTCTTTATTAATGAACTGATTTCTTTATCTCTTAATATCTTTTTGAATTTTTCAAAGATAAGATTAATCTCATTTGATTCTAATTCTAAATTTTCAAAAAATTCTAATGATCTATTAATATCTTCTTTTCTTATCATTTTAATTAACAGTTTAAATAATTTATTTGTAGTTTAATCTACTTTTAATTATTTAAATCCCAATAAAATTAAAAAAGTAATAAATGAGAAAGAAATTACTAATATTAATGGAATTCGATCCAATATAAAAATTTGGAGTTTAATATCATTAAAATTAAAAACAATGTTATTATAGATAATTTTTCTCCTTTTATTATCAGATATTTTTAAATCCGATAAATTTTTTAATCCATAAGAGCTTAGGAAAAATATTTTTTGCAAGATTGAATTTCGCTTAATTTCGGGTAATATGAAATTAAATAATATATATTTTTTACTGATTCTATTCCCAAATAATTTTAATAAATGATATAAATTGAAATAGAACGAAAATATAAAAAAGAACAAAAATATGCTTAGAAGGTTTAAATTAGATGAATTTAACATTATAAATGAAATAAGGATTACTTTACCATCTCCCCCACCTATAATCTTTAAACAATAGAATAAAAAAATTATTGAAAAGAAAATAAAGAAAATTATTGTTTTTATTAGAAAAAATTTTAAAATATCCAAATAGCAATATTTAAATTCAAAAAAATTATTTAAAATCATAAAAAAAAAGAATAATTTAAAAAAATTAGGACTTAAGTAGCGTTTCTTCAAATCTAAATAAGAAAAGATGGAAAGAAAACCTATTATTGAAAAATAATTAAATAAAATAAAGCAAATCTTACTTTTCCTCCCAAATTTTTAAAAAATTTTTAAAACTTCTTGCTTTTATATTTTCCTCTTTAAAACGGTAAATCCGAATGCGTCCAAAATTTTTTTGTTGTACAAGATCAACTTTTTTAAGATATTTTAAATGTTTATCAACATTTTTATGATTTAGATTTGTTTTTTTGATTATAGCGGATATATTAAGTTCTGTTTTGAAAGCTAAAAGCTTTAATATTTTAACTCTCGCACGAGATCCTAATAAATTTTCAATTAATTTTCCATTTTTAAGTTTCTCTTCATTCATAAAGCTATCTCACTCTCCTTCAACTTATTTAAGATTTGAATCTCAAGCTTTTTTAAAGGCATTTCTTGTATTTTTATAAGGGATTTCCTTCCCGAAATATTTTTACTCTTTATTGAGACTGTAATTATACCATCTCTGTTGAAATCATTGAGATAATTCCATATTTGAGAATAAGATTTAGGTTTTTTATTTGCGTTCTCACATATTAAGTAATATTCATTAATTATGTTTGAGACACTGACTGCCACTTTGTTGGAATTTTTTAATGTTCGTAAAATCGATAATAAAAATAGAGATTTATTCAAATTCATATATTTAAGAATATCATTAACCGAATAAGGAACAATTTCTTGATTTGCTAATCTAATTATCTCAGGGGTTAGAAACCGAAGATCTTTACTCTCTGCTATTTTACATGATTTCCATAATATATTAAGACCGTAGCGTATATCTCCTTTTTCAAATACAATTTCAGCCAAACTTTTTAAAATCTCGTCAGAAATCACATCCTTTTTCAAACTCAAAGAGGATCTATATTTAAGTATATGTTTTATTTGATCTTTTGAATATGTATCAAATTTTATTATGTTTCTTTGTAAAGTACTCAATGTACTATTATCTAAATTATTTAGAAAGGAAATATCTCTAACTATTCCAATAAGAGATAGTCTCTGAGGACTATTATATGAATCGTCATACATTCTAGTTAGGGAGTAAATCAAATCCTCCTCCTTGTTTATTAGATAATTTAATTCATCAAGAACTAATATAATATGCAAATTCTGATTGTGAACTACTTTTTTTATTATTTCTAAAAGATCTTGTGGAGAATATCCTCTTTTTGGAAAATCTTTTTTTAATTGTCCGATAATACTAATTAAAACTTTATAGCTGGTTCTCTCTTTCCTACAATTAATATGGATATATTTAATATTAATTTCTCTTTTAAACGCAGCCTCTATTATTATATTCCCGAATTGCCTAACCGTTGCTGTTTTACCAATTCCCGTTTTTCCGGTTATTAGTAATTTTCTTGATATCGAATTTGGTTGGGTTATTAATGAGGAGAAAAGTTGCGATAATAAAGATAATTCTTTTTCTCTATGTGGTAATCTTTCAGGAATGTAATTTATATCTAATTTATATTCTGCTTTAAATAAGCTTGGTTTTCCTAACAGTTTTTCAAAATAATTGTAAGACATTCTAAATGAGACTAAAAATTAATTTTGTAATGGTAGTATAAAAAAATTTATAAGAGAGAGGAGTGTAAGAATTTTCTAAAAAATATTCCTTACATAAAAATTATTCAATTTTGTTTTAGTTTCCTTTAGGCAATTATGTCGGTAATGCTCATAATTTAAATGCTCAAACATCAATGATATCAAAATTCGATTATTATTTCCTGTAAATTTTTGCGTTTTTTATTAAGGAACTTTTTGATAAGAATCGAAGAAATTACAAAAATAACCAGAATGAATATCATTGATAAAAACGTTGTAAAGAGAATATTTTGCTTAAAATCATCCTCATTCTTTTCCTCTATATTAATAGTAATATTCTTAAGATATAAACAAGACACTTGACCTGATATTTCATAAATATAATAATAAAAGAGTAAAAATACAGGGTATCGATTAAAATTATCAAAATTAAGATATAGGTCTTTAATTTTAATACTGAAATTTTTGTTAATATGACCATTCTCCTCAAACTTTGAAGATTTCCAAAGTATCTCATTAGATGAATTCATTAATCTAATTTGAATGTAAGAATATTCTCCATTCAAATTATAAAGAATCCATGAAGCATTTACCCTTATAATTTCATCCGAAAAAAAATCTTTCTTATTGATGACTAAATTGAAATTATTTAGAGATGCATTCGTGATTTTAAAAAATTCTGTCTTAGAAAAATTTGATGAATAAACCACAAATATTAGAAAACAAACTAAGAAAAGATCTCTTTTCCTCACAAAAATTTATCTTAATATATATTTAAAAACCTCACGCACAAAAACATTTATTTTAATATATATTATTTAAATAAGAAGTAAGGATTAATTCATAAAAAAAAATTTATTGTATGGAAATAAAATGGGAAAAGTAAGGACAGTTCAAATAAAAAATATTTCTAAAGAACTAATCAATACATATCCGGATGTATTTACCACTAATTTTGATGAGAATAAGAAATTATTGGATAAGTATCTTGAAGTTGATTCCAAACATTTGAGAAATAGAATATCTGGCTATATTGTTGACCTCTTAAAAAATAAAGAGAAGGAAGACTAATCTCTTTTTATTAAAATAATAGAAAAAAAATTATTCTTCGGAAATGGAAAACGAAAAAATAAAGAAAATGGCTGATTTGTTAAGATCTGGTAATAAAATGCTTAATTTTTCATGCCCTGAATGCAATTCTCCAATTTTTCAAAACAAAGAGGGAGATTTGTTTTGCCCGACATGTAATCGAAAAGTAGTAATGATTGAAAATAAAAATGAATTAAATCAAGATAATGCGGTAGAGAGAAGAATAGAATATACTGAAGAGAATATAGAACAAGATATAAACCAATCGGTCGCTATTCTTAGAGAAAAAATCGATTGGCTTCTCAATGAAATTCAATCAGAAACCCAAATAGAAAATTTAAAGAATCTCTTAGACCTATTAAAAAAAATTTATGACCTTTTGTTTTATATTAGGTCCTAAAAATTAATGAGTAAATCTTAAAATCTTAATTTTTAGGAAAAATATTATTTTTAAAAAGTGCTTCTGCCGGGATTTGAACCCGGGTCACGAGGGTGAGAGCCTCATATGCGAAGTCCTAAAATTCCTAAGAACCTTTAGATTGACCGAACTACACTACAGAAGCCTAAAATTTTATAATCTTAACTTATTAAAGTAATTAGTTTAATTTTAAAAATTTAACTATAAAATTGAAAATTATTAAAAAATGGTCTTTAATTAAAGTAGATAATTAAAAATAAGATTAATAAAAATTTATGAGTTTAGGCTAAAGCATTAAATTTACTTTATAAAAATAGGTTTAAGCAAATTCACATAATGATCCCTAATTGAGTATTCTGCAATTTTTGTAGATTCAGCTATAAGTTTTTGCGTCAGGACGGATTTTTGTTTGTATCTTTTTGCTAATAATTTATCAGCGAGATATATAACTGCCCCTGCTAAAATAAATGGATTTCTACCAGCTCTTTTCCACATACTTAAGTTTTTTAGTATGGACATAGACATATTCATTAAATGGATTTGAAATTCTTTTTTAGACCAATTAATTCCCTTTTTACATAATCTTTTTGTAAGATTTTTATGATTTATTATTTGATTCACCAGTCGATTTAAATAGTCTTCACTTTTATGAGGTTTAGTTTTTATATCTAAGAATTTTTTGTATTTTAAACCGTCTCTTAACATCAATCTTGGATTAACCCTATGACCGAATTTTTGAAATGCATTTGAAATTTCATTAATAGTTATAGGAGCATTATGGTTTTCTTCTCTCGCAGCTAAAAATATGCAAAATGCTATTAAAGATATGTTATTTATGATTTCATTGTCATTTTTTATTATTTTTTTATAATAGTATGCTGCATTATTTCGAATATTTTTATTTAAATCTAAATAAATTGATATTTTATTTAATATATTAAAAATTCTATATTCTGTTTCATGATTTTTAATTCGAAGAAATTTCGAATAATTCTTTTTTAACCGACGATAAAGTCTTTGATCATTCGGAGATAGAAGATTTCCAGATTTATCTTTAAAAAATTTAGTTTTTTCATATCCAATAAAAGATCCTAATCCCCCTACAAAATCTGTCCTATTTCCTAATGCTACATATTGTTTCGATAAATTATTATTTCTACTGTCTGTTTTAAAACTATAAGATGAATCCTTAAATATTTTATCAATCACCAAACCACAGGCACCACATACAATTTCTCTACTCTTAATTATCGTTGATCCACCACATTCGGGACAAATGCCCTCAACTGAAGTATTATATATTATTTTTTCATTCATTTTCGTATTGACTAGGTAATTAAATAATTTAATTGTAGACTCATTTATGTGAATTCTGTGGAAATTTTTTACTTAGAATTGAAAGTATAATACATTTAAGAAGAAAGTTATTGTAATGGGATAGAGGGGATATTAAAAGTAAAAAAGTGGGATTTTTATTAGCAATTTTTGAAATATATAAAATAGTTGAAAAAATTCTAAAAATTGGTTCAAAAAAATTGTCTATAGAATACAGCTCTCTGGAGGCTATAAAAGAATATCCTAAAATATATTTTAAAATTCTTAATAAAATCATAAATGAAATTAAAGAAGAATTAAATAATAAAAGAGAAGTAATGTTTTCAGATATTATCAATTTTATTATCAGAAAAAAGCTTAAGGGGGAAAAATACACAAAACTTATAATATGGTGCAATTATAATATGAGAATTGGGGAAGTTTATCTAAAAATTTAGAATTAATTTCAACATTTTTAAAAAAATCACTAAAATCCTCTAAAATAAAGGCTTTACTGTAATTAAAGCTGGTTTATATTCCTTAAAAATTTGAACTTTTGATAATTAATTTTTGTAAGAATTTTTAATTTGAAATAATTGTTTCTTGATTTTACAAATTTTTTTATTTACTAACTTTTTTATTATTTAATATAAGTAAAAGAAATTTTGATTAAAGAAATATTAAATTAGTTAAAGTTTATAATATCAAATATTTTTAATATTTTTTATAGAAAATAAAAGATGATTCCAAATGGTTCGTTTTACAGCAGATCATAAAGTATACATAAAAATTCTCTATTGGGGAATGGGTGGATCGGGAAAAACAACGATCGTTGATACTTTATATCGATTAACTAAAGAAAATAAGAAAGATATAGAGCCAACTGGAAATTTAACAAAAATTTCTATGGCTAGTGGATCAACTTTATATTTTGATCGAGGTATTTTTCAATCAACAAAGCAAAGAAAAGTCTTTTACCATGTTTATACAGTTGCAGGTCAAAATAGATTTTCTCCATTAAGAAAGAAAATATTTAAAGGAACTGATGGTGTGATTTTCACAGTTGATTCCCAAACACATTTTTTTGAGGATAATATTGAATCTTTAAAAGAATTGAAAAATGTCACCAGAGGAAAATTGATTAACGAGATCCCCTTAATTGTTATGTTAAATAAACAAGATCTTACGGAAGTTATTGGTGAAGAAGACTTTAAACAAATCTTAAAAGATGAAAAACTTTGGTATGAGCCAGATAATGAATTATATATTTGGAATCCAATAATTTATAAGACTTGTGCTTTATGGGACAAGAAAAAGGATATTTATAAAAGTTTTAGTGAATGTGCGAGAAGAACGGTTCTCTATCAGATTTATGGAAATGGGAGCGCTCCTGTTGGAGATGATTACTCTAAATCCTCTGAGGATTTAGATAAATTTTAAGTCTTTGTAAATCTTTTAAAAGCGTTGATAAAATTTATTTTGGATAAACGCTTATATTTTATATATTAACTGAAGAGGGATTCCCAAGGTTATAAAAATTCTATGAAATAATTAGACAAGCTTGACCTACAATAAGTAGGAATGAAAGATTATAGTTACTTTGAGGATTATTAAAACCTTAACCCTCTCTCTTTAATTTATTATATATTTAATTGTGAAATGATAATTTTTTTAATTTTTGGAATTTTTATTTAATAAATAAAATAATTGTGGAAACAAAATGGGTTTATTTAATAATATAAAAGATAAATTGCCTAAACAATTCTCTATTTTTCAATTTATGATTGTTCTTGGAATTGGCGCCTCGAAAGTAAGAATAGCTAGAAATTTACTTAAACAATTTCATCAGAAAGGATATATAAAGAGAATAGGTAAAAATATGTATGAAAAAATAAAATAATATTTCTAAAATTAAGTTTTAAGTATTAAATTCGGGAATATTGCACCTAATATTTTTTGAAATGAATCATATATTCCTTCTCCAGAAATAGCAATAGTGTTTTGAAATGATATCTGGTTGAAATCGTCAATTCCCAACTCAGAAATGAAACTTTCTTGTTTTAATTTGTCCTCTTTTTTTAAATCATTTTTATTAAAAGCTATCAATACTGGGATTTTATACAGTTCATTTCCAAAGAAAAATTTTAATTCTTCCCATGAACGTAAATTTCTTTTAAAATTCCTTTCATTAGAATCTACTACAAATATAATTCCATCCACACCTCTGAGTGTCGCTGGTCTAGTACTGATATAAAAATCTTGACCTGTGGCAGAATATACTAATAATTTTAAATTCCATTCTTTACCGCTAAAAATTAAAGTTCCAAAATCAAAAAATAATGTTCTTCCCACAGAATTTTCTATTGATTTTAAATTATGTTTTTTATTATAAAAATCAAATAAATATTTAATAGAGGTCGTTTTCCCTGACATAGCGGGGCCATAAAATACTATTTTTACTTGGATTATTTTTTTCTCATAATCATAAATCATTTTTTAACCCCAAAAAGACTGAATTTTTTCTCCTAAAAGTGTTAATTTATTATTTTCAATTAAATTGGTAAAGTCTTCACCCCATTCATTTTGTATAAATGACAATATCCTTTCAATGGGTGCCTCTTCATAGTCAATTGTTTCTAATAAGGTTCTACTTCCAATCATAGATTGCAACTGCATTTGGTTTATTAATTTTAACTTCAACAAGATGAAAAAAGCCCTTTTAGCACCAGAATAAAAGCTTTGAATTTCTTTATTAAAGATATTTCTTTTTATTTCCTTTTTTTCTAATTCAAAATTAAGTAAAGCTTCTTCTAATTCAATATCTATCTTATTTTTTCTCAATTCTTCAGATAAGACCCTTTTCATTTTATTAATTGATTTTTCCGTATCCTTTGAAACTTTTTGAAAAATGCTTTCTTCGATATAAAGATTTAAGATTTTTTTATTCATTATGTTGGTAATAACTTCTGTATTTCCATTCTTTAAAAATAACTCTATATGATCTTTTGTTTTATTACTAATTCTCTCTTGTATTATTTTTAAATCTCTTTTTGAATCTGGGAGTCGGATTCCTATTATTATGGATTCAAGAGTGTCAAATTCCTCAATTAATATAGAGGAAACATTAGCAAGACATCTTATTTGAATCCTTGCACAATTATAATCATTATATTCATTTAAAATAAGGTCTTCATACTCTTGTTTAGAAATAAAATCGGTATAATATACAAATTCTTTTCTAAATTTTATCAAATCCATTAATTCGTTTATTAATTCATTTATATCCTCTGAAACCTTGCCAAAAACAATTATTGGTATCCTATTCAAAAGCGAGTAGAGAATTAAAGCCCTATTCTCTTTTCCTAATTTATCAAAAAATTTGAAAATATCCATCTTAAATCCTATACTATTTGATTACTAGTTCTCCAATTAGATTCTTTATATCAAATACTCTTTCTTTTTGATTTCTTTTTGCATTTTGGATCAATTTATCTAATTTATTCAAAAATTGAGGTAAATATAATCTAATTAACCCTAATTTTTGGCGTGATTTACCCACTTCGGAACTAAAAACAGCATTGTTTATCTCATAAATGAAATGAAATGAATTCGTACAGTCTAATAAAATATTTTCAGCAGTCATTTTCTTTAAGGCCCACGCACATCTATTAGCAGTTTGAAAAAGTGAATAACTCATAGCAGATATATTGTCTATTTCATTTTCATCAAAATAGGTTTTTCTCAATATTTTATTTATTATAAAACCCCCCTCTAATGATAATAATGCATATTTTAAATCTAGAATAGTTAATGAAAAATTATTCAAGATTTTATTTAATTCCCAAGATAATTGCTCTGAGATATCCAATGAAAATGATGATAGTTTAACACTTTCTTCATTATTTTTCTTTATACTAAAACTTTCCAAAATATCTCTAATTTTTGTGCTATTAAACTCAATAAGAGGAGGTTTAAAAGATTCACCTGAAGTTATTAAAGTTGTTTTGATATTTTTTAAGCATTCATTGGTCTGTAAGAAAATCCCTCCTAAATTTACATTTGGTTGAGCTGTAATGGCAATAAAAAACTCGTGATTATCTTCGATTATTCCTTGTTTCTCCAAAATTTTATTCAAAGAACTATGAATTGGATTATTTAGAGGTGCAATTAATATTTTTGCCTTTTTACCTTCAATCAAAATATATTTAAGATCATCAGGATGTAAGTTGATTCCAACATTAAATATTGCACTAGCTGCTGAACTGACATTAAATATCTCCTCCTTAGAAAACCAAACTCCAGCAGACTGAATTGGATTCCCATCTCTTTGAGTTAAAACTGCATTTTCGACCCCTTTTAATTGTTTTATTTGATCCAAGTGTATTTTAATTTTTTCTTTGAGATTCATATTTATCAGCATTTTTAAAAAGATGTATAATTATTTTGCAAGAAATCTTTTTAAACTACAAGAATATTTATAGCCCTCTAATATGGATAAAATAAAAAAATTTATAATCAATCAATATATTATTATTATTGCAATAAATCGCATCTTTTCGGTGTTACGCTTGGATTACGGTATCATTCCGTTAGATGATGAGTTTGTTCAAAGATGCGAGAGAAAAAATGTGGTTATAGCTGTGTGGCTATAACTGAAGAATGAACCATTCTCCCATACATGAATTTTCAATTCTGTATTAGGGAGTCTTGCGAGATGCTTCATAATGAATTCCGGTTGATCCTGCCGGACCCGACTGCTCTTTGGGTGGGATTAAGCCATGCGAGTTGAA
>JAWOFX010000081.1:0-17311 GCA_046497275.1 Promethearchaeia archaeon
TCGATTCTGTGTATTTCTGATAATATACTCTTTGTAATTGTTTGCATATCTTTACCCTTTATTTTAGCAATAACATCTATTGTTCCTGTTACAACATTTGCTTCTTCAACTTCTTCCATTTCTCTTAATCTTAGTACTATATCCTCCACAAAACCAGCTGTTCCTTTTATGAAGATATAACAATACGTTTCACTCATTTCAATTCTCACATTTTTTTGAATTAAATTTATACATTATCTTAATAAATATATAATTTATGGTTGTATGTTGATTGGTTAATCTCCTATAAAAATATACAATTTTAATTATTCTTTTATTATTAAAATTAAGTAAATAATTATAATATAAGAAAATAATAAATTCTTTTGAACTTTAAATTATTAGCGAGAAAAACACATGGCGATTCAATTTAATGGAAAATTTAAAAATTATAAAATGCTAAAATGTCTTATTTGCGGAGATAGAGACAAAATTTCTCTAAAAAAAATAGTTATTCCCTTTTCTTTAAAGCATAGTTTTTTGAAAGCTTTTATAAAATGTGTAAAAGAACAAAAAGAGATTACAATCCCGCTATGTCAAAATTGCCAAAAAAAGGTTTCCAGGTGGAATAGTCTGAGATTAATTTCTGAATATTTAATATTTGTCTTTATCTCATTAAATCTAGTGAGCTTATTTATTTCTTTTTTGGTATTTGCTTTTAATCTTAGAATTCCTTACTATATTTTTATTTTATTGCTGATTGCTGTAATATCTCTCATGGTTAGTTTGGGGATCTACTATAAAATAAAAAGTTCAGATTATAAACCTTCTAATTATGTTAAAATTGACAATGAAAACCTTGAATCTCATATTTTAGTTAAACCTCTTCATAAAGAAACATGGATTCCTTATAAAGTATGGTTAGGTACTTCATACTTGGAAGGTATAGAAAATCAAGATTAATTAATCTAATTCTCTCCTTTTATAATTTAAAAACTCAAAAAAATTTAAAATATATTTGAAACAATCTAAAAAATTGAAGAAAAAAAGATTGAAAATTTAAAATAATTTTGTAGATATTCAAGCTTTTTTATTATTAACTCAATAGATTTGATTTTAAAATTTTTCTCCACATTTGATACAGAAATTAGCAGAAGTTAGGTTTTTTGCGCCACATTTTTCACATTTTTTATAATCTTGCTTTTGAACTGAGATTGTTGAACTTGCTGATCCAGCGCCAAGTAATTCATCCCATCTTGATTTTAACTCTTCTCTTCCTACTTTAAATACCTCTTCAAAATGTTCTGGCTCCAAATAAGGCAATATTCCGCCTTCCCATAATTGGTTAAGGGTTTTAGCTATTTCTTTTGCATGCTCTGGGTTATCAGAATAAATTTTAATTCTTTCTACATGATTCTCTGCGTGATGAATATTATATGCTGCCATTTTATTTTCAAGTTCTACATACAGTTTTGCTTGCTCCGCTAATAAATAAAATGTATTACTTCTGGGCCCTCCAGAATTGGTTTCGATAAACGATGGATCAATAGTCTTCATATAATTCCCAATATGCTTAGCAGTATCTGGTTTATATTTGTTAAACATCATTTTCATTTCTTTAGGTCGGGAATAGAGAATAGTTAGAGGGAGATTGTGAAAACCTAGTTTTTGTGCCTCTTTTTTAGCATTTCTACCCATTTTTTTTAACCTTATTTAATATATTAATATTTTAAATTTTTGAATTGGATATTAATATATGAGCTGGATTCATACATAAATATTTAGTATGTCAAAAAATCTTTCATATCTTAACTCCTATTAAAAAATTAATAAGTTGTTTATAAAGGATATTAACCTTTTAGAAGCTAAAAGTTTTTAATTATGGGTAGTTTAAATAAAAATAAATTTTATAAAATAATATAATCCACAAAAGGCGTCTCTAATGGGAAAAATAAAAGATTTTATAAATAAGAATTTCTATGAAATTTTTAATGATTCTCACTTGATTTATACCTTAATATTCTTTATATCTGCTTTTTTAATCGCATTACTTAGTTTATTTCCATACACTAACATAGGAAATGCAGTTCTGTTTCTCTCCACTTCAATATCACTTACATATATTTTATTAATGTTTATAAGTCTAATACCTACCCTTGAAAAGTACCTTTTCTCTGAGGAAAAAAGATTCGGTAGATATAAAATTATTGGGTTTTTTGGAGTTTATTTAATTAGTTTTATAATAATATTAATCTATTTTATTTTTGGATCTAGTGCTAATTTAACAATAGAATTTATGGGTTGGGATATTCTCCTTCCTACTCTATTTATTGTAGTCTTTTTTGGGTGGAATCTTTTACAAATTTTGTTCTTAAGAAGCGGTATGGAAATTTTATCAGAGAAGATTGAAAATAAAATTTTCCCAAGATCGAAATCGATTGAAACAAAAGAGACATTTTCATTGATCTTTTTAATCTTAGCGACTTTAATTGCTCCATTATTACAAATCTTTCTTATTCTTTTTTACATTCATTCTTATTCTTCCTTAGGCGGAGATTTATTTATCTGGTTTATTATTGTCAATACGTTAATTGCTTTAATTATCTCAATAACTTCTTGGAGATTGATTTCGTTATTCTTGAAAAGTAGGAAAAATAATACCTCCAATATCTTTTCTTCACTTTTTTATATATTTATTTGGCTATACATGATTTATCGGATTTTTAGTTTTTTCAATTCGCTTCGAGGTGAAGGAAAGGTTGGTGCGAACATTTTTACCTCACTAATAGATATTCTGTTAATGGTTATCACTGCTGGTTTAGTACTTAGAAGTTTAGGAGGGAAAATTGTTGGAGCTGTAATTTTTAATAAAAATAATATGCCTTTCTTTTTATACGCGTTTACAATGCTTTATATCCAAGGACAAATCATCATGATAACAGGTGCGGGCAATTTAGTTGGAATATTTTCGAATCGAAATCAAGTGAACCTTGTGAATAATTTTATGATTTTCATAATATCTTTTGGTTTTTACCTTTGGTATTCATCCTATATGCTTCAGAGAAAAGGTTTAATTGAACGAACGCTCTTTACGAGAGAGGAAATCATTCAAATTTTATTTGATTATAGCGAATATTTAGGAAAACAAACCCCAAATGAACAAGACTTTAAAATATTTTTAGAAAATCAGGGGATAAGCTCTGAAATAATGAAAGAAAAACATCCTACCACTAAAGAATTAGAAAGTCAATCAGAACCGGAACCAAAAGAAGCAGATGAATTCTAAAGATACAATCTATTTATATTTCTAAAGTTTTTGTTTCATTCTTTTACATGTATTATAAAAAATAAATTAAAAATATAAAACAGAAGAGAAACTGAAAATATTAATAATAATCTCATTTTAAATAAAAAAATACATTTTACTTTTATATGCTTGAAAGTTCAAACCAATATACTCCTATGCAATCAGAATTTTCCCCCGAGGATGATCCGTTTAAAAAAGTTAGACAGAAAGGAGCTAATAGATGGATTTTATATCATTTATTTCACGGAACGAATAAATTTATCATAATTATTGTGTTTTTCACGACCATTCTTTCCGCTAACCTCCAATCGATTAATAGGGTTCTTATTGGTGTGGCGGTTTCAGATTTTCTCGTAGGCACCAGTTCAAATCTATTATTTTATACCCTCATCATACTTATCACAGGAATAGGGGGGGCTATAGTAAGATTATTAAATTTTATGTTAAGGGAAATCCTTGCTCAAAGAATGGAGAGGGATACTCGAAAAGAATTTTTTATGATATTATTAGGCAAAAGTCAATCCTTTCATGATCGTCAAAAGGTTGGAGATATTATGGCAAGGGCGACAGATGATGTTCGTAATTTGAACTTTTTAGTAAGTCCCGCCATTTCTCTCATTTTTGAATCTTTTACAAATTTAATCATCCCTCTTATATATATAGTGTTATTCTATCCACCCCAATTGATGATAACTCCTTTAATTTTTACAATAATATTTTTAATCGCCTTAAAAGATTATAATAAAAAAATAGGGCCAGTCTCTAGAAATTTAAGAATCCAATATGGCAAGATGAATGCAATTTTAAATGAAGCTTTATCTGGTATAGAAACTATTAAGGGTACCGCCCAAGAATCAACAGAAGTTCTTAAATTTTATACAAGTGCAAAAAAATATCGAGATCATTATGTAGAACAGGGTAGAGTACAAGCAAAATATTTACCAATCTTATTTTATGCCCTATCCATAACATTTGGATTAGCTCATAGCATTTTTTTATTTTTGAATGGGTTTATAGATATCGGACAAATAATAGGGTATATTGGTTTGCTCACTTTATATAGATTTCCAACCAATATTTCCATTTTTGTTTTTTCTTTTATTAAATTAGCAACCGCTGGAGCAGAAAGATTACTTGAATTGATGAATCAAGAGACCGAAATTGATGAGAATCTATCCGGAATTAAGAAAGAAATTGAGGGAAAAATAAAATTTGATAACGTGACTTTTATTTATCCAGATGGAGAAAACCCGGTTTTAAAAAATATCTCACTCGAGATTAATCCGGGGCAAACTGTTGCAGTCGTTGGAACTACGGGTTCAGGAAAAACCACTTTAACTAAATTAATTTCAAGATTATATGACTTGAATGAAGGTGAAATTTTAATTGATGATATTAATATAAAAAACTACTCCTTAAAATCATTGAGAAATCAGATTTCCTACATTGAACAAGACCTATTCTTGTTTTCAGATACAATTTTTCAAAATATATCTTTTGGAAGGGTAAGTTCTATGGATGAAGTTAAGAAAGTTGCTAAACAAGCTCAAGCTCATAATTTTATTAAAAATCTACCTGAGAGATATGAAACTAAAGTAGGAGAACGAGGAGTCACCTTGAGTGGAGGGGAAAAACAGAGAATCGCCATTGCTAGAGCCTTTTTAACGGATCCAAGAATTTTAATATTAGATGATTCAACTTCCGCTATAGATTCTGAAACGGAAGATAAAATTCAAATGGCAATTCAAAAGATTCTCAAAAATAGAACTACTTTCTTAATAACCCATCGTCTAAGTCAAATTAGATGGGCAGATTTGATAATTGTATTAAAAAGAGGGGAAATCGTTGCAAAGGGGACACATGAAGAATTAATTTTAACTTCCGAAGAATATAGAAAGATTTTCATTAAAAAATTCGATCTAAAATCAGAAGATTTACTAAGAGGTGAATAATATGGCTGTAATTGGATTAGAAGCGGAGGCATATGACAGAAAATACTCAGATAAAAAATTAGTAAAAAGAATTTCCTCATACTTTAAGCCCTATACTAAAAATTTAATAATCGTTGTTATCTTTCTTACTCTTTATTCTTTAACAAGCTCACTTATACCCATCCTCTCAAGAACAATTATTAATGATTTAGCATTAAATCAAAATCTAGCATATTTAATATTTGTATTGAGTTTTATATTAGGATTAAATCTATTAAATTGGATTTTTAATTACTTCAGACAGATTAATTCCGCAAAAATGATAGGTGGTGTTGTATTAGATCTAAGGCGGGATGCTACAAAGGCAACCTTAAATCATGATCTTTCTTTTTTCGATAACTATCCAACTGGAAAGATTGTCAGTAGAATTAATTCAGACGGAAAGGATTTTGCCCAAACTGTAGAATTATCGATTGAATTAATAGCATCAATATTTATAATTATTCTTTTATTAGTCTTCATGTTTTTCATCAATATAATCCTCACTTTGATCTTTCTTTTTTCCATCCCAATATTTTTCATGATTGCCCTCTCATTTAGAAAAATTGCTAGAGAAAAAACTCTTATAGGTCAGAGAGCAAGAGCGAATGTAAATTCTTTTGTCAAGGAAAGTATTTCTGGCATTCAAATCGCAAAGACCTTCAGAAGAGAGCAGAATTTATTTAACAAGTTTAATGATATTAACGAGCAATCATATAAAGTAAATCTGAAGAGAGCATGGGTTTTAAATACAATCTTTCCAACACTAAGTGTATTACAAGGTTTGATCATAGCATTACTAGTGTATTTTGGTGGTTTTAGTGCATTAAATAATATAATTAGCGGAGGAGATTTATATTTATTTCTCCAAAGTATTTGGTTATTATTTTTCCCACTTTTTATTATAGCATCTTTCTGGCCTTCATTTCAAGCGGGGTTAGCAGCGGCAGAAAGAAGTTTTTCTCTTATTGATGCGGAACCCAAAGTTCAACAAATAGATAATATAAAGCCAGGAAAGCTAAATGGAAAAATAGAATTTAAGAATTTATCATTTCAGTACGAAGAAGATAAAAAAGTATTTGAAAATTTCAATTTAACCATCCAAGCAGGAGAAAGAATTGCTTTAGTTGGTCATACCGGAGCAGGAAAATCAAGTATAGCTAATCTCATAGCAAGATATTACGAGTTTCAAGAAGGCGAAATATTAATTGACGGTCTAAGTATCAGGGACTATGATTTGGAAGCATATCGAAAAGAATTGGGAATAATTCCACAAACACCATTTTTATGGGCAAATACTGTTGAAAATAATATCAAATACTGCTGCCTTTCAGCTACTAGCGATGACGTTATCCAAACATTAGATAAAATTGGAGGATATGATTGGATTGACGATCTTCCAGAAGGGTTAGATACCAATATCAGGGAACGAGGCAGCCTTCTTTCAATGGGACAAAGACAATTAATTGTTTTTGCGAGAGTTTTAATAGAAGATCCCTCGATATTGATTCTGGATGAAGCAACAGCCTCAGTAGACCCCTTTACAGAAACTAGAATTCAGGAGGCAGTTGAAAGAGTTATCGAAGGACGAACATCTATCATTATCGCTCATCGCCTTTGGACTGTTCGGCATGTTGATAGAATAATTGTTATTGATCATGGAGAAATAATTGAGCAAGGAACTCATGAAGAATTAATGGAAATAAAAGGAAAATATGCAGAACTTTATGATACCTATTTCAGACATCAATCTTTAGAATATATCGATAAAGTTAAAGAAATGAGCCAGAATTGAGAAATCCATAAAAATTTCTTTTATTTTAAATAACCCTAAACAAAATTAGTTAATGAATATTAAAATTCAATGACTATATCTTCAACTTTTTTAGATTTGTTTTTTTTAGAAAGATATAGCACAATACCAATCGTTAGAATACTAATAATCGCTCCAGAAGGAATTAAAACACTAAGATATTTATTTCCTTTTTGATTGGGATTAAATTCTGGGGAGGAGTTGACTTCTATGGTTTTATTTGAAATATATTGAGAATATTGAATTCCAAATCTGTCTTGATAAGAATAAAAGAGTGAAACGTAAAGATTTATTGAATCACAGTTTTCTAAATTAACAATCTCACTGATAGAAATGTTTATGATTTTTGATATAGTACCAATATCAAGATATTGCGCAGATTCCCAAAGCGGTATAAGTCCCTCAAAATTAGGATCATTAAAGATCTTAAATTGAGTAAAAATTAATTCAGGAGCATAATACTCTAATGTCCATAACGCATCTATTTGGATGGTGTCATTAGAGTAAAACACGTCTTTATTTATATTAAAGCTCTCGAATTCTAAATTCCCCTCCTTAATAATTTTAAAACTGGTAGTATTATAAAAATATTCAAGATTAGAATTTAATGGATCATATTGATGATAATATAATGTTACATATAATTCAATTGAGCCATTGAATGTTATATTCTCCCATAGCGATTGGATTGGAATACTGACATTTTTAAATACTTCTCCTCTTTCATCAAAACTTTCTGATTTCCATACTAAACAGTAATCTGGTAAGTTTGTGTTATTATAAATTCGAAATTGACTATAACAAGTTCCCACATAATCTTCAATTATATTCCACGACCCATTTATCTCAATCGTCTCATTAGGATAAAAATTTTCTCTATTAATATTAATATTGGTTGAATTAATTTGAAAATTTCCTTGGTCTTCTTCATTTCCTTTAATTTCTGAGATATCTAAAAATAAAAATATCAAGCCTAGAAGAAAGAATAAACTTAGATATCTTTTTTTCATACTAGTGTTTTCATAACTAACTATAAAAAATCCTAGCTAATTTGAAGAATACCACAATATTCATTCAAAGCTATTATCTTTTTTAAAATTGAAAAGATTATTTTAGTAAATTATTTGGGTGTAGCAATTTAAATTACTCGAAAAATATTAAAGAGAATGATAGCCTAATAGGATAGTAAATCTTTTCCTCACAAAAAAAGTCACTTCTATCCTATTACTATCATCTGATTTTATCTTTAATTAAAAAGTCTTACTAGAGTGATAATTAATATTTTTAAAAAAATGAAGAAATTATATTTAAATTAAAGTCTCTGGATATAGCGGTCACGTTCCCAATCAGAAACATTTACACGATAGGCGTCATATTCTTCTAATTTAGCATAATAATAGTTTTTAAACAAATCTTCACCGAAAATCTTTTTCATCATTTCAGATTCCTTGAATTCGGTTAAGGCGACCCTAAGACTGCCAGGAAGTGATATAATTCCCGATTTTTCTAGATCTTTAGTTGAAAAATGATAAACATTTTTATCTGTAGGGGAGGGAATCTCTATATCATCAGATAATATACCTTCCAATCCAGTGGCTAAAAGTACTGCAAATTGAAGATATGGATTTCCAGAAGGATCCGGACATCGAATTTCACATCGTGCTGAATTAGGTTTTCCATGAAAATCGGGGACTCGAATCAAGGGAGATCGATTTCTAAAACCCCAAGCCACATACACTGGTGCCTCATAACCTGGGACTAATCGTTTATAAGAATTTGGCCAACTTGATAATACAGCACACATATCTTTTGCATATTTTAATTGTCCTGCTATCCATTTTTTCATCTCATAAGATATAAAATTTTCATCATTTTCATCATAGAAAACATTATTTCCATTTTTCCACAGACTCTGGTGAACATGCATCCCCGAACCATTTATCCCCGAAAATGGTTTTGGCATAAATGTTGCTGTCATATCGTTTTCAGCGGCCACAGTTTTAACAATAGTTTTTATAGTTATAGTATTATCTGCTGAGTTAACTGCTTCATCATATCGAAAATCTACCTCATGTTGTCCATATGCAACTTCATGGTGTAGAGCTTCTATTTCGATACCCATTTTATCGCAGTATTGCGCGATGCGATATCTCATCATCTCATTAATATCGTAGGGATCATAATCGAAATATCCTCGAAGGTCGCTCGGCTTGAAGGGTTTTTGGGCCTCTTTGTTTAACATGAAGAACTCCATTTCTGGGGCACAATAATATTTATATCCGTGTTCTGCCGCTTTGTTAACCACCTTTTGAAGGACATATCTGGGATCTCCTTCATATCTATCCCCATCAGGTTTATAGATATCACAAATTATTCGTGCCACTTTATTTTCCTTCCTCCAAGGCAAAATATGGAAAGTACTGGGATCGGGAACAGCAACTTTATCACTTTCTTCTATTGCTCCATACCCTGTAATGCTTGATCCATCAAAATTCTCTCCCATTTCCATAAAATCTTCAATCCGTTTTGAATTAATTTCAAAAGATTTTATAAGCCCATGGATATCTGTGAATTGAAGATATATAAATTTAATATCACATTCCTTTACGGTCTCTATAACTTTTTCACATATCTCCTTTCGATGAGGATCCTCTTTATCAATCATAATTATTTTTAATTATTTGTTTAATTTTTTAATATAATTAAGATCATTTAGTTAAACAAAATATATAAATCTGGTCATTCATTACACCCGACAAAAAGATAAGTAAAAATTTGATCACAAAACTTAAAAATGATTAAAACAAATGATCAATAAGGAATTTGAAAAAATGCTTAAAAATTTATATGAATGATCAAATCAAATTAGAAGATTGGGATTGGCAAATACTAAAGGAATTAAGCGAAGATGGGCGTCTTTCTTTCAGGAGTTTATCAAAAACTCTTGATAAATCTCCTGTTACTATAAAAAGGCATATTGAATATTTAGAAACTAAGGGAATAATAAAACATTATGGAATAACAATTGATTATGAAAAGTTAGGATTGGATATTATAGCATTAATTGAATTGACCATTTCAAAAGGAAAGATGCTTGAAGTTGAAGAAGATATTGCTAAAAACCCTAATGTTTTTGGTGTCTATGATATCACAGGAGAATATGATGCGTTAATATTCGCGAGATTTAGAGCGAGGGAAGATCTAAGCAAATTAGTGAAGGATATTAATTCCTATGAATATGTGATAAGAACTAATACACATTTAATTCTAAATATCATAAAGGAAGAAAGTACTTTCTCAGATCTTTTTAAAGGTAAATTAAATAATTCAGAAAAAACATAGAGATATATCATTTACTTCGAAGTAATGTTTTATGAAGTATTAAAAGGTTACAATCTGATCCCAATATATTTCGTATTCAGTTAAAAATTAGAGGAATTTAACTATAATGTCAATAAGATCTTAGTAATTGATCTACCCAGCCATCATAATATTCTTACTCTAAAATAATATGTGGAGCTACATCTTTAAAACCTTCTTTCTGTAAATTATCTTGAATAATTTTGGTTTCTTGAGCACTTTTAGTCCAAACTTTAAATGTAATTAAGTTAGGAATATTACTGTAGCTAATAGAAGATAACTTTTTTGGATAATTCTCATTAAGATATTCTTGAGTGGAGGGTATATCGGTCGCCTCGTTCAATGTAAGGTTAAAAACTAATACATAATTAGGGACATAATACGGTTGCCATTACTCCATTTAGTTGAAATTTGAGAACGGAAAATATTAAACTTAAAAATAGAAGTAATTTAAGCTTTTCATATCTTTATTATTAAATATATTTTGTGATATCTTTAAGAAAAAGTGAAGATTTTTCTCATAGATTATTTTCATTAAGAACTAATTATAATTGGTTCATTTAATTCTTGAATTAATTATGGATCTTTCAAAATTCAAATCCTTCGGCGATATTTTTCTCATCTAAAGACAGCTTATATTAGGTTTCCGCAAAAATTTCCTCCGAATGGTCGTTTTGATATTGGTTTTACTATTTGATATGGTTTTAGATTTATTATATCGGGATTAATCTTGAAAGTATCACAGAATTCTTTAATATAAGGCTTAATAGTTTTTTCTGTTTCTTTTTTTAAATCATACACTTTCGCACCAACTCCCAATCTGGATCCTAAATCTTCCTCCGTTCGAAGGATAATTTTTCCTCTATGTATTCCTGTACCTAATTCTTCTCCACAGATAGGATACTTACTCTCCGAAACTGTTCCATCAGATTTAAATTCTAATCCTAATACAATTATTAATCCCCCAGCCATGTATTCTCCCAAAAAATCTTTAGCTGTTCCTCCTATTAACAATACAGGAAATTTATGCTCAAATTCTTTAATATGGATTCCTACTCGATATCCAACATCTTTTTTTACATATATTTTTCCTCCACGAGCAGATAACCCAATTACATCTCCTCCATCTCCATGAATAATTATTTTTCCATTATTCATCGTATTACCAATTTGATCTTCGCTATTGCCATTTACAATTATTTCTGGTCCATCCATAAATATCCCGAGATCATTCCCAGGAAGTCCATTGATTTCAATTTTCAATTGTCCTTGTAAAGAAGCACCTATAAATCTCTGACCACATACATTATTTAGAACGACCTTAGTATAACCTTTTTTTATTATTTGATATATTTTTTCATTTAATATTTTATAATTTAAAGGATTTCCATTTGGAGCAGCATTTATCTCAAATTCTGCTGAATTTTCTTTTCTATATTCTATTTTTATATTTTCTATCATATTTTTTTCCTCATTTCTATTCTCCAGCATGCTTAACACCTAATATATCCGCGATCTTTGGATTTGGACCAATATATCTTAATCGATCTCGGTTAGATCTTAGTGATTCTACCGAATCAATACCCATCGCTCCTAACACTTCTTTTAGTTCTTCATTCCAGCTATGAAATAAATTAATAATCCGATTTCGGGCAACATCGATATCTAATCTTTTTACAAGATATTCTTGTTGAGTTGCAATCCCCCAAGAACAGAGCCCTCTAAAACATTGTTGACATACTCGACAGCCCATGGCAATTAAAACTGGCATACAACACATTCCAACATCAGCGCCCAACGCAATTGCTTTGATTAAGTCTGCTGAATATCTGATTGACCCTCCTGCAACTAAAGTCACCTCATCCCGAAGATTTTCTTCTCTGAGTCGTGAATCAACTGCAGCAATCGCTAACTCTATAGGGATCCCAGCATGATCTCTAATAATTCTGGGAGCAGCTCCTGTTCCTCCTCGAAATCCATCTATTGTTAGGAAATCGGCACCACCTCTTACAATACCAACCGCAATTGGTGCTGAATTATGCACTGCGGCGATTTTAACTCCTATTGGAACCGTATAACGTGTTGCCTCTTTTAACGCGGATATTAATTGCGCGAGATCCTCTATAGAATAGATATCATGATGAGGATATGGTGAAAGAGCATCTGATCCTTTGGGAATCATCCTCGTTTGAGAAATTAAGGAATTTACCTTCTCTCCGGGTAAATGTCCACCATGACCAGGTTTTGCTCCTTGTCCTATTTTTATCTCTATTCCGGCAGCATTCTGTAAATAATTTATATCAACTCCAAAACGACCAGATGCAATCTCGGTTATGATATTTGGCCCATATTCATAAAAATCTTGATGAAGCCCTCCCTCTCCAGAACCTGCTAATATATTAAGCTTTTTAGCCGCTTGGTAAATTGCCATGCAAGCATTATAACTTATTGATCCTAAACTCATATGTCCAATCATAATAGGGGAATCAATTTCAAGATTTGGCATGAATTCTGTTTTTAATGAAATATTATTGGGATCTTCAAGATCTTCAGAAAATACAATCTTTTTAGGCTTTCTTCCGAAAAATACCTTGGTTTCAATAGTTTCTCTTAATGGATCTATACTTGGATTAGTTACTTGGCATGCATCAAGAAGTAAATCATCAAAAATACTTCTTATTGGACGATCATTTCCTGTTGCTGAGAGTAAAACACCTCCGTTTCCAGATTGAGACCAGATGATATTCCGTATCCTCTGAGTATAGTTGCCATGAGGTGGCAGATAGGAATCATTTTTTTCAATTCTAATTGCACCTGAGGGACACATTGCTACACATCTCTGACAAGATACACACTTTGAATCATCAGAGACTATTTGTTCTCCATTGAATGAAAGAGCATTATAAGAACAGTGGTTGGTACAGCGTTTGCATTTCCGACAAATCTCTCTATCCACTTTAATATGAAAATAAGATGGGAAATTATGAGATAACGACAATTTATTAACCTCCTATAGTCCCCTCTACTTTTAAATTAATTTTTTCAAATGGACTTTCTCTTCCGTCTCTGAGTAATCCTTTACCCACTTGTGCAATTATCGCTGTTCCACTTTTCGGGTGCCATATTCTCTTAAAATTATAATCTTCACATAATTTTAGTCTTTTAAATGAAGCTTCTTCACTACTTAAGAACACTGAATTTTCATCATTAGAGATAGCTGCAACAAGCGGTCGTAATTTTTTTCTATCAGATAATCCTATTAATGTAGGTTTAGGATAGTTTAGTCCGACAACAATCGAAAATGGCCCATTTAACATCGCAGATCTGTAGGTAGCGCGAATATTTTTGAGAGCAATTTGATATTTTTGTTCCATGTTCTCGATAGTGGTAAAGAGAGGTGGTGCTAATGCAATAGTTGTAATAGGTATGGGTATTTTTTGTTTTCTAATTAATAAATCAAATAAATAAGCAATAACTTCTGTATCAGTAAATAAAGTACATTTATAACCGAAAGATTCTAAATATCTCATGTTGGTCCCATAAGAAGTTATTTCTCCATTGTGAACAACACTAGTTCCTAATAAATTAAATGGATGAGCTCCACCCCACCAACCAGGTGTATTCGTAGGAAAGCGAGAATGTGCTAACCACATATAAGCTTTATAATCTTTAATTTGATAAAAATCGGCAATTTCATGAGACCATCCATTGCCTTTAAAAACACCCATATTTTTTCCAGATGATATAACAAAAACCCCATCAAAAGTATCATTTAGCTTCATAATCAATCTAACCATTTGGGCATCATCAGAGATACTTTCTTTATGTTTTGGTTCATAAAAAATTCTCCAAGTTATGGGGGGATTGTTAACATTAGGTGGAATTTTGGTAGGTATAGGCTCCGATTGAATTATATTACCAAAATCACCTAGGTATCTTATTAAATTTTCTTTACTGTCTTCATCATCTATTAGAAGATGGAGTGCATAATATTCTTTATATTTTGGATATATTCCATAACCCGCAAATCCAGCACCTAACCCATTTTCTCTTTCACTTAAAATACTCAACATATCAATGATTTGTTCTCCATTATCTCTTTTTTTGTCTAAATTGATATATCCTGATATGCCGCATCCATCAAATACACGTTGGTTTCTAAACTTTTCCACTAAAGATGTATAATTATTCCATTTCACTTATTTATCCCATTTTGTTATTTTTTAATGCTCTCCATCAATTTTAATAATTAATCTTTTTAAATCTTGTATTTTTGGTTTTTTGGCATTTAAACCAACTCTCTTCCTTGCTGACCTTGAAAATTTTGCAACTGTTCCCATCCTCTTAAAAGAATCAAACTCTTTTTCGAAACCTTTAACGGTTATATCTAATTCTTTTGCTAAGTTTCTAAGAGTTGTAAAAACATCCACTAAACCTATCCTCATAGGACATAATTCATAGCAAACATAACAGTCAAGGCATAACCAGATAGAGGGATCTCTTACAATTTTATTCAGTTGTCCCTTTAAGATCTTTCCGATTATTTCTTTCGGATTAAAGGTTTGTGGCATATATTTTGCGACAGGGCAATCACTATTGCACGCTCCACAAAAATAACATTCTTTCAAAAATTCTAAATCAAAGTATTTCTCTATTTCTCTATTCCTTTGGTAAATCATATCTATTTTTCTAAAAATACTCTCAACCGGCGTTCTATGATATTTAGTAATAAATTCTTTAATATCTATA
The DNA here is from genome assembly GCA_046497275.1 of Promethearchaeia archaeon. Lineage (GTDB taxonomy): Archaea > Asgardarchaeota > Lokiarchaeia > Sigyniarchaeales > SOKP01 > TEKIR-8. Next base: position 15,179 of record JAWOFX010000081.1, read on the forward strand.
CCTAATGCAATACAGAGTAATTCTGAATAATAAAAAACAGGTATATCAAATTCATAGTCTAGTTTTTTAAGTTCTCTTTGTAAATGATCAAATTGGATAAAACATTGAGGGCAGCCCACTACTATTGCATCTGCACCAACGTCTTTAATATTTTCTAATTTTGAATGAACCATTTCTAATGCGGTATCGGGATTACCAGCTCTTTCTAGACTTCCTCCACAGCATTCCATTTTTTGAATATAATCTATACTTTTTGCTCCAAGATCTTCAATTAATTCATCAAAAATATGGGGTTTCATAGGATCATCCATTTGAATTTTATTACTAGGTCTTAAGAAATGACATCCATAATGAACTGCTATCTTTAACCCTAATAAGGGATATTTTATTTTTTGTTTTATTTTTTCCCTATGATATTTATGAAAGAATTCCACAAGATGAAAAATATCGGATTTTCCCTCACAATGATATTCAATCTTCTCTAAATAATGATTAATTTTATCCCGTAAATGATGATTTGATTTAATTACACTTCTAATTCCCTTTAAGGTTTCAAAACATCCATTACACGGAGTTAATATATCTAGTGATATCTGTTCCGCAATTGATAAATTCCTTGCGGCTGTTATATTATAGATAAATTCATTAGAATTTTTAATTCCATTAGGTTCTGGACAACAAGAAAACTTATTTGATTCAATATATTCAATATCTAAAAATTCAAGGATATTTTTTACTGAAACTTCTATAAATGGCAATCTATAACTAATCATACAGCCAGGAAATAATATAACCTCTTTTTGAATTTAAAATAACCTCCAATTTTTTTTATATTTCAACTCCTAAATTTATATTTCTTAGATAAATATATCCAAATAAAAATATAAACTTTGTGGGAAAATAGTGGGACGCATTTCCCTTAAGTATACATTAATAAATCATAAAATATGAGATAGTTATATTAGTTATATTTTTGGAAGTGGTATTTTAATTTACAAATAAATGTCAATTTTTGAATGGATTGGATTGAGTTATATAATGATTTGGATCAACTTTAATGCATTATATATCTTCTTAAAGAAATATTGATATGAAGTGTTAAATTAATCTATCAAATTTAAGATAATAATTTTTTAAAATCTTTCTGACAACAAGCTTGATAGTTTCAATGAAATTGAAATTATCTTTTTTTTATTTCTATCAAATCCTTAAATGAATAGGGGGAATAAATTTTTAAAAATTTGAAATTTGCTTCAATTCTTTAAAAAAAAGTAAACTTTGAGATCTTATTATGATAAGATATTAAACTAACTAATTTTAATCTAAAATCCCTCATTCTTTTTTTGAATCATAAGTATTTATAAATTTAGAGATTGATTATTGATTATAAAAATTATATGTGATATTTTTGACTCAAAATAGTAATATAAATGATTACACTGAGTTTGATAAAACTCAACTTTATGAGGATCTTCGAGTGTTTTTAAGCCCTGAAAATAGTTTAAAGCTGCCAAAAAGTGAAACCACATCGAAACTATTAACTAACATGTATACACCTACTGAAGCTTTTATTATCGTGAAAGGATTTAAAAAGCCTTTAGGACCAACATTAGGTTGGAGGATTAGGAGAAAAACAAAAATTCCTAAAGAGAAATTAAAAGAAATTTTGGACGATATGATTTATAAGGGAAAACTGATTAAAAAGGGGCCATTTTATGTTATTTTCCCCTATATACCTGGAGGATTTGAATTTTATTTTACAACAAATAGAGATGATCCCGAAAGAATGAAAAAAGCCGCAGAAGCTCATGATGCATTATTTTATGAAGGGTATCCCTTAGGTTTGAGCAAATTGGAGCCAACTGTATATAGAGTTATTCCAACCATAGAACCTACCAAGAGAACTTATGAAATTAATAAATCTATGGAAATACAACATGAGATCCTTACTTATGAGCTCATGGAAGATTATTTGGCGGAAAAAGATGTATTTGCTGTCGTACCTTGTAGTTGTAGAACTGCTGCAGCTTTAGCGGGGAATCCATGTAAGAGAACTGACGAAAACTTTTGTATAACTGCAGGAGCTTTAGCTGAGAATGCTATTGAATCTGGGGTTGGAAGAGAAGTCTCATT
>JAWOFX010000074.1:0-17069 GCA_046497275.1 Promethearchaeia archaeon
GTTCCCAAAACTAATTTATTTTCATGAACCAATAGAGTTAAGGAGGGACTTGTTAAAGTACTTTTTATATGTGCATCAGAATTTCCTTCCATATGAGAGAAATTGGCATTTTTAGGAACCATTTTTTTAAGATGTTGGATAATATCTTTTTTTACCGAGGGATCGGCATTTTCATTAATAGTTATCCCAGCAGTTGTATGTGGTACAAAAAGATGGCAAATACCTTCTGAAATTTTACTTTCCTCAACTAAATTCTTAATTTTGTTTGTAATATCCAACAGAATTTCTCTTTCAGGAGTCTTTATATCCACTTTTTTAAATATTATCATAGTTATCTCTTAATTCAAAAATTTTTTTCATTTAGTGAACTATCTTACTCACTATTTAATCTTTATTTTAAAAATAATTATAGAAAAATCGAGTTAAAATCATATAAATTTCCCATGTTTTCCTTTTCCCTTGGAAAAATTGTTGCTTCCTTCCAAATATTCTCCACTCGCAAGTGTTTTTAAACCATATTCAAATTCATTTTTCATAGCTTCTTTTATACTCATACCAAATTGCTCATATGCTGATAAACGATCATTTCTCATACAAGTTTGTGGAAATTTAGCTATTTCTAAAGCTAATTTCTCTGATTCTTTTCGTGAATTCCCATCTTCAACAATTCTATTTGCCAATCCCCAATTTAAGGCTTCTTCAGCCCCAATATCACGTCCAGTCAAAATCATGTCTAATGCCCTACTCAATCCTATAAGTCTAGGTAATCTAACCGTTCCTCCATCAATTAATGGCACACCAAATCTTCTACAAAAAACACCAAAAATCGCTGATTCTTCCATAACACGTAAATCACACCAAAGAGCTAATTCAAGCCCCCCTGCTACGGCATATCCAGAAACTGCCGCAATAACAGGCTTAGATAACATCATACAACTAGGTCCCATTGGAGCATCTCCTTCCTTCTGTATTCTATTTGTTTCTCCCTCTGCTATCGCTTTCAGATTCGCTCCAGCACAAAAATTTCCCTCTGATCCCCATAATACTGCAACTAAAGCATCATCATCCTTTTCAAAGTTTCGAAATGCCTCAGCAAGTTTTTGTGCACTTTTTTTGTCAATTGCATTTCTTACTTCTGGATTTTTAATTATTACTGTGTAGATAGGATAATCCTTTTCTATTTCTATTGACATACACTTAGATAAGCTAAAAAGATTAAAAAAGATTTTATTAAAAAAAATTATTTAGATTTTTGGGAATCTAAGATATCGATTTTTTGGTATCTAATATTTAGTGAACTTTCTGATGTAATATACAGCAGAAATTAAAATACCGACTAGGATTGGAATGGTTATAGCTAAAAAGAGTGGCATATTAGAAAGGATAATTTCAAAAAGATTGATGTCTTGGGCTATACTGTATATTTCTAAAATTGGTCCAATGATTGCTATAATGGTAAAGATTTTAACAAATCGATTTAGTACTTCAGAACGTTTTTGAGTTAATTCCTCCAATTTCTCATTAACTTCAGATGTTAATAATGCATTTTTCTCTCGTAAAGTCTCCAACATAGGAGTATAATACCACTCGTTATCAATATTACGCCACATTATCACTGAACTAGGACTTAAGTTTATTATAGAATCTTTCAGAGTTAATAAAAATAATTCCAGTTGATCGGATAATTTCTTTAAGGAAGCGAGTTCTGCCTCCAATTCCTTAATCCTGGGTTCACTCTTTCTCTTTGTTTTGAATTTAGCAAACTCGTTGAATAATATCGTATCTAATAAACTAGTGGCAGCATAATAATATTCAGCAATTTCTATTACCCTTTCCAATCTTATATCTTTCGGTCGATTATTTCTATTATAAATATAGAGAGAAAAATTAAAAGAGGGATATACTTGAGCATATTCATTCAAGGAACAATTACGAGGTCCCTCCATTTGAGATGAAAAGAGGACGTCTTTATAACGATTATAATCCTCTTGAGATATAGGGTTGTTTGTATCTAATTCAAAAAAAAATATTCTATGATACCATAAGCAAGATCGAATAGGTAGATAATCAAGGCTTTTAATCTTTAATTCTTGACTGATTTCCTCATAGGAATCAAGAGGAATCATTTCTTCTTCGAGAACTTTTCTTAAATCATTGGTATCATTTTCAATAATCGGATTTAAAATATCACATAATTCAGATGTAAAACGTTCTACCAATTCTCTATATTCTTTCACTTCAAATTCCCGGTTTAGATTGACATCGACCTTAGCTCGGAATGTACCAGCACCATAATCATGAAAAAATAATAGGATTCTTTGAATATCAAAATTAATTCCTTCAAATTCAATTGATCTTTCGATATTAGTGAAGTTCTTACCTATTAAAGAAGGAGGGACCATAGTAGTACCACCATATACGGATGAAAATTCTACATCCCACAAAACCTCTCCTTTGTCATCATTTTCGATAAACCATTCTTTTTCATTTGCTTGTTGGAAGTGTTTAATTATAGAATTTTGAATTTTTGTATATCCTAAATTAATTAAATTGGATGAATCTATGAAGAATCCCGTATAGAATGGTCCGATAAATATTACTTTATATTTTCCTTTTATCGTCATTTTAGATAAATATATTGATTAAGTTTTAGATTATAGATGTTAGTATATATTCAACTTAAGACAATATAATTGTTGCTTAAAATTAGAATGAAAATAGGGCTTAAAAAAAAAATTGAAGTGAAAATAAATCTAATTTTTATATTTTTTTATCATTACTACAATCGCTATCATTGCTATACTTGAAATCATAAAGATTATATTATAACCTGGAACAGAAACAGGACCAACATTGAGTTTATAATCAACAGTGGTAGATTCCTGATCGGAATCCTCATTCAAAAATACGAAATAAACTGAGGGGATTGTGTCTTGTTCTGAAGGATCACAAACTGAATGCATTGATCAATATAATGGTGAAATCTCATACATAGAAATTTCTTGATCCTCTAAAAGGGCCAAAAGTTCAGAACATATCGATTCTTTTATTAAATACCTATCATGCGCTTCCTTTGATAGATTTGATACTAATTGTGGATGATATTTTTACTTATATTTAAAGATTTTTTCTCTGATTTTTTCCCGCAAGATGAAATCATTCATGTTTTCTCTATTCATGATATTAATTAATCATATTTTGATAAATATATTTTATAAAATGAATCTAAATCAATTTAATTTCTAAAAATTTTCAAAAAAAATTGAAAGAAAGTTTTAAGATAATAAGTAGATACATTTGATTGAGATAAAAATAAATTGAAAAATTATAAAATTTAAAAAATTGAGATAAAAATCAAAAGATTTTATTATTTGGCTGTAAGTAAATCGCTCATTTCTAAAAATGTGCTTGTCCTCATCAACGCAGCTTTTAGGAATTGAAAACCTATATCGTATGTAGAACCATCGCCGCCGATATGAATCACATAGGGGATCTCCTCATCCATAGTTTCCCCAAACAAGCCCTTTCTCTTAAGGATTTTATATGATGTCGACAGTGCATCAGCGACCGTTGCTCCAGACTCGAACAAATGATGTACCCACGGCACTTTCCAAGAGGTCACATTATCTTTCGAAGTCGATACTTCGGAACAGCTTGTATTGTTTACATAAATCATATTATTTCCCGCAACTTGATAAGCTGCTGTGGCCATTTGGAATAGAACCATTCCTGCTCCACATCCCGGACAGAGACCATGTCCCGGTAGGAGATGCTCTTGAGGCTTCAGTTCTTTCCGATCAATACGGTACACATCGTTAGGTTTCTCAGGTCCGAATTGCTCTATAAGTTTTTTCACTTTACTATTTCTCTGTTCTGTACTGAATATTATCTCATTTATCTCTTTCTCTCTAAATTTTGGTTTGAATAAGTGTCGAAATCGCCCCATGGATTGTAGATATTCTGTAAATGTGTCTTTATCTACGTCAAGACCCCGATAATAGGAAAAGCTAGGCATTCCCTCTTCAACTCGGATAGTATATAATGGCCAATAACCAGAATCGGTTGCGAGTTTTGAGATCTTAACTGCATCCTTTGCGTCATGTCTCCACCCTCGCATACAGTCAGAATATGCTTGAATAAAAGCCGAGCCATCTGTTTTCAATGCTTCCATTATTTTTCCCATTAAATCAATTGGATACGCAGGATTTACTGTTGCTAAAAATAACTTTTTCGCTCCATAAAATGCAAAGGGGGTGACTAAATCTTGTTTGAGTCCAACTTTGCCCGGAATCTTTTCTCCAGCCGGTCCCGTCGTGGTGCTTGCGAATGGGGGTGTGGCCCCTGATTCCTGTATACCTGTATTCATAAAGGCTTCATTATCATAGTTTAAGAATAGAACATTGCATTTTTCAGTTCGAGCGAGAATATCCTCCATTTTAATTATATTTCGTTCTGACATAAAATATCAAATCTGTGATGAATATGAAAAAATTTGTTAGTTATAGTTTTTAATCTCATTAAAATATGACGCTAAGAATTTATAAAATTGTTATAGTTAAAAAATCTAATTTTAAAAACCAGAGATTTCTTTTGCCGTTAGAAATTTTTCCTTTTGAATAATTCTAAAATTTTTTTTTAATTAGGGTGTATTTTATTCATACATTCTTGATTCACATCCTTTGGTCAGTTTTTTCTAAAATAATATCTCTTAATTTATCATTAAGTGAAGATATAATTCTATTTTACTTACAAGTCTTTGAATTTACTAACCCAAGAGATTCCAGAGCTTATGCACCAAATCTTAAAAAAACTCTTATAAAACACCCTAAGTGAAGATTTTCAATGAACAAATCGATGTAAAATTAAATTTAAGATGTATTAAATTTTGTTTTATAGTTTAATAAATTTTATTATTGAATAAAACAGACATTATAAAAACTCTACTAGTAAAAGTTTCCAAATAGAAAACTTTATCACTAAAGATTAATTAAATAATTTAGTTCTTCAAGAAGAACTTTTATTTATACTATAAAATACAATATATAAAATATATTAAAAAGGTTTTAAAATTGACTAAAGGAACAGTAAAATGGTTTGACAACCGCAAAGGCTACGGATTTATTAACTCTGAAGACGGAGAAGATGTATTTGTTCATTACACTGCTATTGAAGGTGATGACGATAACTATAAATCTTTAAATGAAGAAGATAAAGTGGAGTTTAAGGTTGTAGAAGGAAAGAAAGGTCCTCAAGCGGAAAATGTCGAAGTAACAGAAAGAGCACCTCAAAAAAGTAGAGGCAGCTTTCGCTTTTAAGAAGGATATTTATATCAAATAACATAATGTTTGAAATAGAACTGCGTTATTATTTTGAAAAACAAAATTTTTCATTTCCAAGTACTAAATTAATAAGTAGTACGTAATAGTTAAGAAAATTAATTTCCGATTGTTACCGAGACTTATCTTTTTTTTAATTAAATTTTAATTTATGATTGATCTAAATGAATAATTTTTATTTTATTATTTTGTATTTTTCAAAATATTATCAATAGGAGGAAGAGAACTAATCTGGAAATTTAAGATATTTTCCTCTATTATTCTCCAAATTGTTTAAGCAATCTATATTTAGCTTGCCTTAGTTGAATTTTTTATATATATCAAAAAAACTTTTAAAATATTCTAATTCTTAATTCAAAATCCTAATTTCATTATTTATATAATGGTTATTAGATCTATTATAGATTCAATTTACTTCCTTTATGATATTTAACTAATTTAAAAATACACGATATCATTATATTTTTTATCGATTCTAAAAATCCTATAAAAAGCATAAAATTATCAAAAAATAAAAATTAGTTAGAAATAATGAGATGAATCACATATTTATTCCATATATTTTATCTTTGGTTTCACGAACGCCCAGATACATATAGAGCTTGCCGTTCATATCATTCACACTTTCCATTTTTCTTTTTGCGACAGCCAATTCATCCCTAGTGACATCCCTTCCACCTAAACCAACTATAAAACTTCTGAAAAGTGTTCCTAATGGATACAAAGCAGAAGCTACTGACATTGAAAACGGAGGTAACATTCCATTAAGCGAATCTGATTTTTCGAGTATAATTAATTTTTCTAACCCATGATCTTCCACGAGTTTTCGTAATTTTTCATACGGAAATGGTCTGAATGCACGAATTTTAATTAAGCCTACATCGGGATTTTTGGTCATCCAACTAATAATATTTCCTGACATAGAACCCATTGTTACAAAAGCCATCTTAGAAGAATTATCCAAATTATAGGTTTCGATCAGATTGTATTCTCGTCCGGTGGCCTTTTCGAACCGTTCAAACGCATCTTGCATGATATCTAATACGGGTTCTTTATCGACATCTAAACTTTTTCGAAACTCCATAAAATAACTTGGAGTGACAATTCCACCCCACGTTCCGGGTTTTTTAGGAGTAATTCTATGTCGTGGCTTTTTAGGTGTTAATTTTCTAACAGTTTCATCTGGAATTAGTGTAACATTTTGAACAGAATGGGAAATAATAAATCCATCATGGACAAACATGGTTGGAAATAATGAGTCCTCAGAAATCATTACAGATAAAATTGCAGCATCATATGTTTCTTGAACATTCTCAGAGACTATGCAATTCCATCCAATTTCGGAATTTGTTTCTGTAAATTCCCACGTATTCCAAATGGATAAATTCGGAGAATTAAATGCTCTCGCACTTATCATCATTGTTAAGGGAAGTCTCCATCCAACAGCCATTGGAAGAGCTTCAGTCATTAATAAATATCCTTGCGATGCAGTCGCTGTGAATGTTCGCGCTCCAGTAGCACAAGCAGCTGTAGAATAGCTCATGGCAGCTAATTCAGACTCGACATTTATAAAGGCCGCTTCTAATCTCCCTTGATGGACAACGTCAGATAACCCTTCTACTGCTTGGGTTTGCGGTGTAATTGGAAACGCGCAGATTACATCAGGATCCGTTTGGGTAACTCCTCCCGCTACCGCATAATTCCCAATCATAGTGGTTTTAATTGGCTCTTTAATTTCTGCAAAAAAAAGCTTCATTGGTTCTATGGATATCTTCTATCACCTTTCATTTTATAATTTATGTATAAAAAAATCATTCTTTAAATTACTAATATTATTTAATATTAATTTTTAAACTTTTTACCTATAAACTAGCAATTGAATAAACAAAGTAAGGTTAATAACTATTAACCTTTTAAACAAAAAAAATTTAGGTTCGTTTTCGGAGAGGCTTGATTTTATCTTTCAGTGTAAAATTGGGATCTTCGTTACACGGATAATCAATAGGAGAATCATCTAGCAAATCCTCTATTTTTTGATCTGAGAAACTCAACTTCCACTGGGAGACTCCATTTGAAACTTTCTGTTCCAATATTTTTTGATTAGTTAGATGCGTTAAATAACCTCGAATAGTTCTTTTTCGAAGTCCTGTTTCTTTAGAAATTTGCTTAGTTGTTTTAAATTTCATACTTTCAAGACTTTTCAGTATGTCTCTTAATGTGTCTATTTTCGTAGTTCTTGACTTGAACAGATATTTAGCACCACTGATTTCTTTTATTTTTGCTGCGGCTTCGGGGTATGTATTAATTTCGGGATAATAGTTCAAGAATGCTATGGCATCGTTCAAACCCATTTTAAATAGCATATCTCTGAAAACTGTGCTATTAGCGGTTTTTTCACGGTATCCAACTTCCATTAGAATGTTTTTAATTAGTTCAGAAATTCTTAAGAATTCTTATATTTAAGACCGATCCTTTTCTATTCTATACTGGCTAGAAAAGCCTCTCCTTTTATAAAGAGTAAGGAATTTCCAGATTTGGAATATTTTTTATAGATAACACATTTTATTTTTTTAGATATGAACAAAAAAGCACTAATTATTTCTATAATTGCTATAATATTAGTAGCAAGTATATTTGGGGTACTTTTGGTAATGAATTGGGGAGATCCAGATACAACTTATGATTATTTTTTTGAAACTCAAGAGGATCAAATGTTTTATTATTCATCTTTTGCAGTAGATGATGATGGTAATCTCTATATTGGGACATCTCATAAGCAGTATTGGCAAGCAGAGGGCAGGGAATGGTCAGAGAATTATTATCTCTATTCATTTTATCCTAACAATACTAAACGATGGGAATTTCCAACAAGTAATTCTGAAGTTGTTAAAGGGGGTCCCGCAGTCCATCCCGATGGACTAATTATTTTTGTTACAGAAGCAATGAGTTCGAGTGGTTCACAACCAAATGCAATATATAATAAATTATATGCATTAAATACAGATGGGACACTTAACTGGTCATCGATTCCTTTAGAACCTTCATCTGGAGATATTGATGATGGTCCATGGGGTTCAAATTGTCTAAATCCTGCTATTGATTCTAATGGACATATTTACATTCAGAGCCAAGATAATATCACTTCATTTTACAAAAACGGCACAATTAGGTGGTATAATGATTCTTTGACAACTCCATTTAAGTCTTCCGGATCTCCATCCATTTACAATGATACTGTTTACTTTCCATCCGGGGGAAATAGTAAAATCTCTATCTCTGCCTTTTATACAAATGGAACTTACAAATGGCATTATGAAATTAACTATGATGACAATAGATTTAATATGATCTCTATTGATGATAGCGGATTATTATATGCTGGAACAGATGCCAATACCTTCCATATTATTAATCCCGATGGGACACAAAATAAAACATATCCAATACCAACCTCAAATGCGAAAGTGAGAGGAGATATTGCGATAGATTCCGATGGAATAATTTTTCTTGGAACTAAAAACGATCAAAATTCGGAATTCTATGCTCTGAATACGAGTGGGACAGAAGTATCGGTTAAATGGAAATATAATAGCCCTTTAAGAGATGTGTATTCTTCACCAACTATTGCAGATGATGGTTCTATATTTTTTGCTACTGAAGACCGTAAAGTTTTTCGTGTAAATAAGCAAAATGGCGACTTAATCAAAATTTATGAAGTAGAAAGAGATATAACTTGGTGTTCTTGTACATTCGATGATGACAGTACACTTTATATCGGTGATATGGGAGGATACCTATATGCAATTGAGTTGAGTAATGTTGGATTGGCAGATACACCTTGGTCTTGCTTAGGCGCTAGCTTTAAAAGAACTCGATGCCAGAGGGCACAATAACTAAATTCAAATATCTATAATTTACTTTTTTTATTTTATTTTTTATAAAATTCCAAGGAAAAATAACAGATTTCATGTAAGTAATAACGTTGGATATTTCGTAATATATAAAGTATTTTTAGTCTCAAGTACAAATAATGTTTACAAATAATTTTAGTTAGTATAAAAAAATATAAAATAGAAATGTATGAGACAAGGTGAATAGAATGGAAGGACAAATCAATTTTGAAGATTTGGATTTGGAATTTGGATTTTCATGCATGCCCGAACGATTGCACTATTTTAATAAAGAGGAAAATGAGTTTCGAATGGAAGTTCGTAAATGGTGCAAGGAAAATGTGGCGCCGGTTCTGGAAAGGATCCATAAGGCCACAAACCGTGCGGGATGATGACACTATTAGAACAATAATCATTACTGGAACGGGCAAAGCATTCTCGGCAAGGGAAGATAAAAAAAAATTTAAAGAAAGTATTGAAAATGGGATCCCAGGACAATTTATGGACGATTTAACAAAAGATCTTTATAAAATAGCAGAGAGATTGGAGCAATATGCTGAAAATGCGAAAAATAAATAAATTGAAAACAATTTTAGAAGACTAAAAACTTAAATTCGTTTTTTCATCTATTAGAGATATCGCTTACAGATTTATCGTTGTCTTTATACATTCAATATTTATCTTTATTATGCAAATTTGAGAAAAGGAATTTAAATAAGCCTTTAATTATCGCAAAATTTAATAGCCTGATAAGATGGTACCTAAAGCCTCGTAAAAATATTAATTGCAGTATTCGTGTAAATGGCTTTTTAGAGAACAGGGTTTCTTTATAAGCTTTTGATAAATAATATTTAAGATCAGTGGGAGTTAAAAAAGGATATTTAATTACTGGTTCAGCCCAATTGTATTTACGGAAATCATTGGTCAATAAGAGATTTTTTTCTAATACTTCATCCATAAGGGCTGTGCCTGGAAAAGGAGTTAACAAAGAAAAAGTCGGAAGGTCAATATTTAATGATTTAGTGATATTGATCTGACTTTCGAGGTCTTGTTTTTTTTCTTTAAGATCAGCGCCAATTATTATATTCCCTTGGATAATATATCCAAGATCATGGAGGATTTGTAGAGCTAATTGAATTTGCTTAAATTTTATCTGCTTATTGAGCATTTTTAGGGCGCGATCCGAAAAACTTTCCAACCCGAGGAAAAGAAAGATAAACCCAGCATCTGCCATTTTTTTGAAAAGTTCTGGATGTTTTACAATCATATCTACTCTTGCTTGTGCCATAAAATATTTATTAATTTTATTTTCTATTATTTCATCGCATAATTGATTTATAAATTTTCTATTAACTGTGAAATTATCATCAACAATGTAAATTAATCCTGCATGATTCTTGATATTTGGAGTTTTTAATTCTTTAATAATACTTTCAACTGACCTAGTTCTATAAGATCGTCTATAAAAATTATGAATACAGCAAAATTTACAAGAATACGGGCATCCACGACTTGTTTCAATATAATCTATAGGAAAGCCAAGATAAGCATATTCTATTTTCATCTCATCTCTATAGGATCGGTATGGAAGCCTAGATCCACTCATACTGATAAATTCACGATCTTTATTATGAATTTGTACGCCATTTATTTTATATGAAAGTCCCAATACATCTATTGTTCCTCCATTTTCAAGCAGTTCTCTAAAGGTTAGTTCTCCTTCTCCACGAACAATAATATCAATAGATTCATAATTTAATGTTTCTGAGGGAGCTAATGTAGGATGCCATCCTCCTATTACTGTTTTAAAACCAAATTTTCTGCACAACTTTGTTATTTCGAGAATACGTTCGATTTGAAATGTATAATTAAAACTTATTCCCACGTAATCTGGATTGAACTCAATTAAAGTTCTTCTAATCGTGTCCAAGTTTACATTTTTCAAGCGTTTATCAAGGATTATAATATCCGCAATATCTATAATATATGATGCGATATATTCTAAGCCTAATGGGGGAAAAATGATATTAGCTTGCGGACCATAACTTTTAAATTCTGGATAATCTGGCATTATTAACAACACACGTTTAATTGTAAGCGCCCCCAAAATATAATAAAAAAAAATCTAATATTCTAAAGTGCAATTTTAGATAAAATTTTAGTTTTTTTATTAAAAAAGCATAATTAAGTTTACATTTAATTTTGGATAAGATTTTAATACGTAAATTTATTGATAGTATATTGATTCAATTAAAAATAAAATCCTTTTATTAAATCTATAAAAAGTAAGAGGATAATTATGTATTGTCCTGTATGTGGAGAGAAAATCGAATTTCCAGACGCCAGTTTTTGTCCCAGTTGTGGTAGTGAAATTCATATAACTTCTGGAGTTTCAAAATCGATACCACAAGAAGATGAAAATGGAGAAATAAAGCCAGAAAACCAATCCATTAATGTGGAACTACCTCAAGTCGAAGAAACTGAACTTAAGAAGCAAGAAGGGACAGGACCATATTCTGCGAAGACTCTTGCATTCGCACTCGTATCTTGCGGAATTGGGGGTGTTACTTTAGGAGTGGGAGGATTTATCAATTTTATCAGATATATCATATCATCATCAGGTGTTCCTCCTCCTGGTAGTTTTCCAATAATAAATCCACTTCTTTTAATCACTATACTGATTGTGGCTCGAATTGCCGGTTTGACTTTTGGAATAGCAGCAAAAACGAATGGAAATAAGGCTATCGAATATGAACCAGAAAACGGTGTTCAACAAGTCGGAAATATTTTTTCATATATTGGGATCATAATTAATTCAATATTCTTAGTAGTCTCAGGATTCTATTTATTTACACTACTTTTCCTTTAATTATTTTCTTAAAGATTATACCTATGCTTGTTTTTTATTTTTTAAAGGGTCTTTGTTTAAGCAATTAGCAAATCAATGTATAATTGAATTAATAATGAAGAAATCTATTTTAAATAATTTTATCCTATAACAACTTAAATAACTGATGAAAGTGTCATTGACTATGGAAAAAAAATTCATAGGTATGTGTGGAGCATATTGTGGCTTTTGTGAATGGAAAGAGGAAACCAATTGCCTGGGATGCCAAACATGTAAGGGGGAGTTGTTTTGGGGAAAATGTAAGGTAGCAAAATGTTGCAATGAGAAAGATTATCTTCATTGCGGTTTTTGCCCAGATCTACCCTGTTTTGAGCTTCAACAAGCTTTTGATCACCCTGAACATGGAGATCAAGGAGAGAGACTGGCTAATCTAAAAAATTGGGCTAAGGGGGATAAAACAATTATAAAATTAGGAAAATTTCCTAAGAAAAGTTAGATTGAGTATACTCAAGTTCTTAAATTTGATAAGAGAATAGCACAAATTACTCCTAAGCAACTGCCAGCAGGAGTCACCAATCCTAGAATTGTTAATTAGTTTTTATTAATTTTTTCTTTAGAGTAAACAAATAGATTTTTCTTTTAAAACTGAGTTCTTGAATAAAAATAGGGTAAATTAGTTTAAGTACCTTCTTGTGTTTCTTCAGGGATGGCACATGAAGCTGGATCCTGTTTTAATCTTTTTGAAATCGCATTTACAGGACAGATTTCCAAACAATTCTGACATGCTTTACAATGTTCTTTATCTATTCCTGCCATGTGATACTTTCCATCATCACCTTTTTTTCTCAGTATGGCAAAATCAGGACAAATAAACCAACATTGAGCACAATCAGTACAAGTTTCTTCATCCCAAATCATTTCATATTCTCCCCATGACCCTGTATTTACTTGATCACTCCCAACTTCAATTACTTCCTCATCGCAATACCATACACCAGCTTTATCGACTTCTTTATATCCAGGTAATCCCAATTCTACTTGTTGCCAATCTATTTTGGTATCAACAGAAAAGTCAATATTTTTATTAATTTCATAAACACATGTTTCTTCAATAGCTTGCTTTATTGCTGCAATATTTTTAGCTGCGATCTCATCTTTAAAGCGACGCATAACTGCATCTGATAATTCTTCAAATGAAAATAGATGTGAAACCCTTACTAATGCACCTAAGATTATAGTATTTGTAATATTTCGCCCTAAAACCTCCAAAGCAATTCGAGTAGCATCGATCGTAGCTACATTAATATCTGTTCTTTCTACGATATCTTGTATTTCTTTCTGATTCATTGTAGTATTAACAATTAACCATCCTCCTTCGGGTACTCCCGCCGTTACCTCGACCTCTGTGAGAAGAGAAGGATCTAATACAGAAACAAAATGAGGGGCATACACTTGTTCATTGGATCTAATTAAATCATCATTTAAACTAAGGCGAACATAGCTTTCAGTTGGGCTACCCATACGTTCTGCCCCAAATCGTGGTTGACAAATTCCATATCCATAAAACGCCTCAACACATAAATTTGATGCTGTCACTCCACCTTGGCCCCCTCTTGCATGAAATCGAAGATTAACACAATTTTCCTTTAATAGCTCTTTCATTTCCTCAGATGAATACATAATAGCTCAATTCATATTATAATTTGAATCAGTTCTTTATTGTAATATTTTGAGAAATTTAAAATTTGTATATATTTTTCATTAATATGATATGATTTAAAATTCAGATAAATAAAGAGAATTTTAATTAAAAACATTGGAATTGTTTTACTTATTTTTAACTTTATTTATTCATTTTTCCCATTATCTACTGCTTTTATATAATCTGGTTTGAATGTAGTTCTAAGCATATTAGAATTCCCAGAAGAGATTGATTTTCCGTTCATATCATATATCTCTGCCACTGCGTGAATGATATTACGTCCTTCTCTCTTTATTTTTGCGATTACTTTGACTTTCTCCCCAACTTTAACTTTTCCCAAATAATCAATGTGAAAATCAATAGTGATTGGAAAACCTTCATACCCTAATGTTGCAGTGGTCATTCCAATTGTATCATCCATCATTCCGCATTGCATACCTCCATGTAATAATCCTGTGGGATTTGCCATCTCAGGTCTCACTTCAAACTCAATCTCGATTAAACCTCGTTTAGCTTGAATCAACTCCCCATTTAACCATTTGGAAAAAGGGGGGATTCCTGGAAAAGATCCAATGCTTTTTCCCTTGGCAGCGTTAAATAATTTAATTACTCTTTCTGACCTTTCTTGTATCTCTTTTTCTTTTGATGACATTATATATATTCCCTCAATAAGATTTGATTTGGATAAAACAGATTCGATTATGAATGATTTCTTTATATTTTATAAAAACTCCAAATTCATTAAATTTATTTTTTAAACGGATCTATTAGAAAATGCAATTTTGTTAGGATCAGGAATTATTGGTTATGGAATAGCTCAAGTCGGTTTAATGGCGGGATATAATGGAATTTTACCAATTAATGTCGATTATAACTTTTCTTAAGGATATTAATCACATCATCCTTTTCTGGTACAATTGCGTGATTCTTATAGTCAGGAAGTTTAAAAGTATCAATACATATTTCTTTAAGGGTATTTTCTTTCACATTTTTGTCTTTAAAGCTCATCCACATGCCGATTTCTTTTAAGAATTTATCCATTTCATCACATGCTTTTTCTGCTGCCATCATATCTGATTCATCCTTCAAGATAGGATTGAACAATCTCCCTACAGTTGCATACTTCTTAACTTTATGTTTCCAAGTCCACCTATTTATTTCAGGATATACGAGTGCCAATGCTTCACCATGAGCGATGTGAGAAACGTTTCCACCTATAGCCATTCCTATTCCATGTGGTAAGGTTACACCAGCGTTAGAAATGGAAAGACCCCCCAGAGTATTCGCCCAATGAAGAGCTTCCCTTGCATCTCTATTTTGTCCGTCCTTCATTGCTACTGGTAAGTATTTAATAATAAGTCTCATGCTCTCTAAAGCATGGATATCTACATAATCAAAAGCACTAGTTTGAGATGTATAACTTTCAAATGAGTGACAAAAAGCATCCCAACCAGTTGTAGCAGTAACATGAGCGGGCATCGTTAGAGTTACCTCAGGATCAATTATAGCAATATTAGGACAAAGTAATGTATCTGCTAGCGCATATTTCAAATGTATGACAGGATTGGTAATAACAGAAACAGGAGTTACCTCAGTTCCCGTTCCTGCAGTAGTGGTCACTGCTATAATTGGAAGTAATTTATCTTCAATCGGTTTTCCATCTATCACACGATAAGCCCATGCGTCACCCTCATGAGTTACTCCTACTGAAATCGCTTTTGCTACATCTATAGAAGACCCTCCTCCCACACCTAAAATCACATTAGCATCATGCTTCTTAGCCACTTCTGTGCCAGCGTTTACCATATCTGTTGTTGGATTAGATGAAACCCCATTATAACGTTTAACATCGATTCCAGCTTCTTTACACAAGCTGGTAATCGACTCTCTAAGCTGCTCTAAACTTTTGCCTGAACCTGTGACCAAACAACATTTTTTTCCATATTGGGCTACAATTTCTCCTATTTCTTTTACCCTACCCCATCCAAATCGAATATCAGTAGGGTTATAATAATTAAAACTATTCAATTCTTCCACCTATTCTTTATCAACATCAATAAAAACTTTCATTACTTCATCTTTTTTATTATCAATATATTTATAAGCTTTATCATAATCTTCGAATGAAAAATGCATGGTCATCAATGGTTCAAGGATTATTTTTCTGGTAGCTACAAGCTCGATAGCTTTATGATAGTCATCTCTTTGGTACATTAAAGTGCCAATCAGTTTGAGTTCATGATCTTGTACAAATCCAAGATTAATCGCTGGTTTTTCACCATAAACACCAACGATAATGATTTCTGATCCTTTTCTTGCGTTTTCAATTGCAGCATCTATTGTTTCATTAACACCAACACATTCAATTATCAAATCCGCTTTGTCTGGTCCAAAGGCGTTTATAATTTCTTCAGATAAATTTTGTCTGATTGGATTATTGGTAAAATCAATTCCTACTTCTTTTGCAATTCCTAGTCGAAAATCACTTAAATCCGTAATCATTACTGCTTTTGCTCCTAGCGCTTTTGTTACTTGTCCTACTAAGTTTCCAATAGGGCCCGCTCCCATGATTAAAACATTAAAGCCCTTAACATCTTCACCTCTTAACACCGCGTGAACAGCTACAGCACATGGTTCAATCATTGCGCCCTGTTCAAAGGTCATATCATCAGGAAGTTTAACAATTTTTTCTGAATCAACCGCAAAAAACTCGGAACCCACACCAGTTATTTGAAATCCCATAACCTTTAAATCATCACAAATATGATACTCTCCATGATTGCATTGATAACATTGATTGCATACCACTTGAGGTAGAATAGTCACCTTGTCACCTGATTCAAGATTCTTTACGCTTGAACCAACTTTTTCGATTTTACCTGAAACCTCGTGACCTTGAGTAATAGGATAGCTAGTATAGGGATGCTTTCCATGATACACATGAATATCGCTTCCACAGATACCAATTCTCATTATTTTTATGAGAACATCATTTTCCTTTAAATCTGGAACTGGAATATTGTGAAACTCTAATTTGCCAGGAGCTGTCAATACTTCTTGTCGCATTACTTTCATTATTTTTTTCATCCTTAATTATACTATAAAAATTAATTAGATTATAATTAATTATCCAATAATAAGAAAAAATTAAAATTATACATAATCAGATTAAACATGACCTCTGAAGATAAATATAAACCAACCTGGAATTCTTTAAAAAGGCATAGAAATCCAGAATGGCTTGATGATGCTAAATTTGGCATCTATTACCATTGGGGAATCTATTCCGTCCC
>JAWOFX010000076.1:0-3349 GCA_046497275.1 Promethearchaeia archaeon
TTAGATGAACCCACTGGTGATTTAGATTCTAAAACTGGAATACTTATTCTAAATTTATTAAGAGACTTGAATGCAAGAGGTGCTACATTTGTGGCCGTAAGCCATGACGCGGCGGTTTCAGAATTTGCCAGTAGAACCCTCCATATGCGAGACGGAAAATTAACTCATGAAGGAAAAGTGGGAGGATTAAAAGAAACAGATATTATAACCTTAAAACGAAAAAAAGACGCTGAAATAAATAAAGAAAAATGTAAAAGCAAAATTTTTCAATTCTTATTCAAAAATCAAGGCAGAGGTTCAATTAAGATAGAAGATATTCAAAAAAATATTCCTGAATCGATATTAAATAATCTTCCAGAACACTTTAATGATATATTAGAGGAATTGGTTAAAGAAAATAATATAAATGCTGAGTTAATCAATGATGTTCTAATATTAAAATAAGTAACGATTGATATCTTCAAGGTGAAAATTAAACTAATCCTATTGTATTATGGCGAATATAAAATTAGTTTTTAAATATGCGTTCAAGGATTTAAAAACTCAAAAGATTAGAACATTACTTGGGACCATTGGAATACTGATCTCCGTCGGATTACTCGCGTTAGTACTCTTTTTAGCAGATTCTATTTCTATTGGATTTATTAATTATCTGAGCATAGATGCTGGGAATCAGGATCTTGTTATAAACGTAAGACATTATAATGGAGAACCTAGTAATCGTTCTTCTTATTTTGATTATAACCCCGTGATTAATAAAATAGAGACAACCTCTAATCCTATAGAATATTATTTACCAAGAATGGAAGTGAGGGGAAATGTCAATTTATCAGCAGGTTTCCAAACACAAGAATTAACAAATTCTCAAGAAACTGCTTTGATTTCAGGAATTAATTTTACACTTGAAAATGAAATTGGATTCGGAAAGTTTCTTAAACCAGACAAAAATGAAGACTTAGAATTAGATCTTCTTGAATATTATAATTGTGCTATTTATTATGGTTTTAATAATGATATTAAATATGCGGAGAATGACACGATTCAAATCAGTTTTAATATTCAACATGGGGATAAAGTCTATAAACCTATTAGAAATTTTACAGTCCAAAAAATTTTTGATTTTAACTTAAAATGGCCAGCTAGATATAGGAATAGAAATCTAATATGTGTTAATATTGAGACCTTATATAACATGCTTTCGGTAGAGACAGGTGATAATTTTGAGGGGAAATGCTATAAACTTATTACATTATTTTATGAAGATAGTGGTTTGTATGATATAAGAGATGTAGGTGGTTCTGAGGAAAAGGTTTTGGAAGTAGCAAGTGATATTCAATTAGCTATAGGATTAGAAGAGTATAATATTGAATTACCAAAATTAGAAATTCTGGGTTTTTCTGAAATATTGAGTATGATCTTTACTATAGCAATTGTTTTTGTATCAATCATCGCTATGTTAATTTCAGGTATTCTTATTAATGGTATTTTAAAAACCTCAGTTGAAGAAAGGATCAGAGAATTTGGTATATTTAGAACCTTAGGCGCTCATAAATATTATAATTTAGCTATTGTAATCTTGCAAGGTTTTTTACTTTGTAATTTTGGAAGTATTTCAGGTATAGTTTTGGGTTTAGTAGGAACTAGATTTCTAATTATTCCTTTTGCGAATAATATTTTACTTTCAAATATAGATATTTTAGGTGGAGCGACATTAAGTTTTAATTTTACACCTTTTTCGATTATTTTTGCCTATATCATAGGTATTAGTGTCGGATTAGTAGTCAGTATTTCACCTGCTATAAAGGTAATGCGATTACAGATAATAGAATCCATTCATCCTTATCGGCATGAAGATACTTTATATAACATTAAAAAAAAATCAACCATAAACCTAAAATTGATTATTATGGGTATAATTCTCGCTTTAAATGGATTGTTTATTTATTTAATTATTCCTAGAATCATAATTTCGTTTGATTTAAGCCTAATGGCAGGAGTGATGATTGTTGTGTTGATGATATTTCTTATAGGTATAACTTTAGCAGGATTGGGGTTAATGCCTGTTATTTTACGGTTCATTATCGGGATCTTCAAACCGATAACAAAGCGATTACATCAAGTAGTTAGAATTTTCGTATATCGTTATCAGAGAAGGAATACAAGTACGATCATAATTTTTGCAATATCCTTCTCATTTGTGATTTTCACCTCCATTTTATTAGAGGATCTTTCTTCACAAGTTCAAACGAGTGTCTATATAAATTATGGTTCAGATTTAATGATTGAATCAAGTGGTTGGGAAGATGATGGAGGATTTAGTGGTGGAATGTTTGGTGGAGGGTTCGGTGGTTTTTCAGTTCAGCTTCAAAGTAATGATGATTATATTAATCCAAATAAAATATTCACAACTGATTTTGAAGAAGAATTACTTAATATTGACGGTATAGAAAGAATTTCTTCTGCATTAATAAGAACAAATCATTTGAATCAATTATATTCTCAAGAAAATAAAGAGTTCAGTGTTGAGATTGGAGATTATGCTGGATTATCCACTCAAGAAATCTCATTAATCGGTATTGATGAAAGATATCATTTTACTATTGATAATAATTATCTAAGATTTAGCCGAGGAGATTCAAATGATGCATTTGGGAAAATACAAAATGAACATGAATATAATTGCATCATTTCCGAATCCATAGCAATCCAATCAAATTTTGATTTAGGGGAGAAAGTGAGGATTGTGGTTCATAGAGGAGAGGAAGTGGAGAGATTTATATTCACGATAGTAGGAATGGCTACTAATGTTCCTGGGTTTTCTCAAATATTCAGCGGTTCTGCAAATACTTTTGCTAGTGGGGGTGTATTAGTCTCTCATGAAACTTATTTAGATATTATAGAAATCGCTGAACCTACATGGGTCGATAGATTTTTTATTAAACTAAGAGGAGATAATGTTAAACTTTCAAATAATATTGAAGAAGAAATTAACAATAATTACAGAGAAATTTATAATTTTGATATCAATAATTTGGCAGAAACAGTTGAAAGACAAGAATCTGCTTTTGCTATAATGGATACATTTTTTATGTTGATTTTAATGGCCACGGTTATAATTTGTTTATTTGGCTTACTTTCTTCTTCTTATTCTTCAATTATTGAGAGAAAAAAAGAGATAGGAATAGTAAGAACCTTAGGTCTGAAGGGAAAAGAAATAAATAAGCTTTTCATTGTGGAAGCATTGATAATTATGTTAAGTAGCGGTACAGTGGGTGTAATTGTTGGTGGCGCAACTGGTTGGCTTTTTGGATCCAGTTTAAGTTTGATGAGTAATATACCTTATCAATTT
>JAWOFX010000011.1:0-6547 GCA_046497275.1 Promethearchaeia archaeon
AATTCAACTAAGATTAAAATAAACTAATTAGGAAATGAACATATTTTAGAAATTTAAATTTTTATCATGATAAAAAAGAATTATGAATATAAATGGATTTTTGAAGCTCCTGAAGCTATTTTGGCTTGCAAAGTTTTAAAATGTAATGAAAACTTATATCTTGTCTTTGGAGGGCATGATAAAAGTCTTTACATTATGGATCTTGAGATGAATATCATTGATTCTATTGAATTCGACGGATGGCTTAGATGTATTTATGCCATTGATATAGATAGAGATAATTGTGATGAAATTTTAGCTGGAACAGGAGATGGTAATTTTCTCGTAATAAAATTCGATGAAAAACCAGAAAAATTGGTTGGATTAAAACATTATATAACCAATGGAAAAGTTTTATGTTGCACTGCAGCAGATATAACTAGAAATGGACATCTTGAATTAATTATTGGAGGAGATAATAATAAACTTGAAATTTTTAAAGATTTCCTATCAAAATCTCCAAAATTTATACAATATTATGAATCTTGGGTAACAGCATGTAACACTGGGTTATTAAAGCTTCAAAACATCACCACACCCATTATGGGTTTAATAATTGGAACTAAAAAGGGATTAATTCAACTAATACATATAGAAAATGATGATCTCAAAATCTATTGGCATAAAGACTTGAACGGTAAAATAAATGACATTCAAATCGCTGATATTAACCATGATGGGGATAATGAAATAATTATATGTTCAGATGATTTCCAAATTAAGATATTTAATAGTAATGGTGATTGTTTAGATTCTATTTATGTTTCAAATGGAAGACCTTTATCCTTATTAATAGAAGATGTAGATGGGGATAATTCAAATGAAATAATTGCAGGCTGTGCGAATGGAAATTTATGTGTCTATCAAAATATCGGTGAAAACTCTGTTAATTTTGAATTAAAATGGAGTGCAAAAGCAAAATCTTCTATTCAAGATATTTCTTGTATAAAGAAAGACGCAGAAAGCTTAAAACAAGTTATATTTGGTGGATATGATAGAACTATAAGAAATATTGTAGATTTTGAATGGGGTGAAAGGAAAAAAATTGATATTCCAAAAAAAATTTCTCTACCCGAAGTTAAAATATCTTATGAGAAAAATTTAGAATACATGCCCACTAATTTAGATGAATTTATTGAAAAATTAGTTCGAGAAAATATATATATAGATGTTGAAAATCTTACAAAAGATTTGGAGAAACTTGGTTATCCTAAAGATCTAATTAAAAAAAAAGTAAACAATTTAATAGAGAACAATCAATTAGTCTTAAGAACAAAAAATTTAGATATATGGCATTATATTAAAAAGCTTGACGAATTAAAAATAAAACAAAACACTAAACAATCAGAAACGAAAGTTATTGAAAATAAAACGGAAGATCAGCAAGAACTTAAAAATGAGAATCCTAAACTCCTTAAAGATTTAATTATAGAAATATTAAAACAGAAAGGTAACATTTCTACAAAAGCAGAATTAATAAATCTGGTTTCTCAAAAAGGATTTCCAAAAAAGAAAATAGAATCACAAATAGACTCTTTAAGCGAAAAAAATATTGTTTTTTATTCTCATTCAACCCCTCGGGGATGGTCTTTAAAATCAGACGATGTCTAAATGTAATTTATTAATCTTAAATTTTAATTTAAAATTTCTTATATTTAATCAAAAAACTTTTCTAATTCCTGTTCGAAAGATTCAAATTTATTTAATTCTGTAAAATCCGCTTCATTATATGATGTAATAAAGTACTGCATAATAGGAGTAATTTTTTCAAAAAATTTATCTACATATTTATCTGGATTTCTCTGATTTTCCACTAACCCATACATTATAATCGGTTCTTTTTTGTTGCTATCTCCCGCTTTTATTTCATTTATTTTAAAGATAAATAGTAAATCCTTCATTTCAAGATACTCAAGGGAACTATTAATAAATGCCTGACTGGCAAAGGTATTAATTGCACTGATAAAGGCACCTCGTAAATCCTCATCTGTTTCTTTTTTATTAGGTTTGGGAATCTCTCGAAATTTATGTTTTACAAGTACAAAACCCCGAAAAACTAAACCTATTTCAAATAAATCCTTCATAATGAACGAAAATACTATTATTTATAACGATTGAATCAACGCTTTTTATATTTTTGTAATAAAAAAATAATTCCGCATATTTAATTTTATAACCTTTCTTTAAAAAGGGTTCTAAATTATACTAAGTGATTCTTAAGATATATATTAGAGGTTTTTGAAATTGGGGAAAATTTGTAAATGGTATTACTGCTGTCCCATTAAATATTATACCGATCGAGGGGAGCTTGATAAGAAATGGGTTGAGAATTATTGCTTAGTTAATAATCATGAATGTGTTAGGTATCAAATGGAGGAAAGCGGCACCCCTCATCCCAATAATATGCTTCCTAATGGCGAAATAAGAGAAGATTTAAAATAGGATCCGATCTCCCACACATATCTTTTTATAATAATTTGGAAATCGTTTCTTAATTGCTTCAATATGGGAAGTACAATGACACGCTCCGATTATATCTATACCCTCGAGATAGGAATATTTTCGAAAGCCATGAAAACCTCCTACAACTCCTTTTACTTTACCCATGTCTCGTGCTTTCATTATGAAATTTTCCAGTCCAGGATGGGTGCAACCTACAATAATAAAAAAGTCTCTCTCTTTTTTTAGATAGAGTGATTGTTCTTTTATGGAGGATCCAATTTGTCCGGAACTTATCATATTCGTTTCTATTTCATGAGGTTTACTAACTCCGACAATGTTTTGCTGAGGATACTTTCTTTGAAAGGATTTCAAATTAGCTTTTGGGATAAAAATCTTGACTTCAGGATTTTGAGCCACTACATGACTTAATCCCCCACTATGATCAAAGTGTGAATGTGAGATAATCACATTTTTTATGATATCAGTCTCAACATCAAATTGTTGTAGATTATGCAGTAAAACTCTCCCATCACCACCAGTATCAAATAAGGAATAATTTTGGGTATAAGAATTATAAATCAGAGCAGAAAACCCAAATCCCGTTAAAAATCCTTCCTTAAAACATTTATTATCAAATAAGATGGATATTTCGAAAGATCTATTTGAATTCATTTGAATGAATGTATACTATAAATTGATTATAACAAAATTTCTTATATAATTGAATAATCATTCTTAATTATTTAATATAGCATATTGGACTAACTCTTATCATTTTCTCGAAACTTTATTTAGAACTGCAAAATATCTCCAACAAAAATTTCTTTACTATGGTTTGGAAATCTGCTAAAAAATTCTTCTCTATATTGAGTAAAATGACAAGGATAAATATTATCAATATGTTCTAATGCCCAAAACATTCTAAAACCATGAAAACCCCCAACTTCCTCTTTAATAAAATAATTATTATTTCCAATCCTTTTTTTCCTAATTATTTCTTTATTAATTTAATTGCATTATTTGGACATTTTGATATACATATGCCACATCCAAAGCAAAAATGAGGGTCAAATTCCAATTTATCTTTATTACTTTGTCTAGCATTAAAATAACACCAATCTACACAATCTCCACATCCATTACAAACTGATAAATTTGTCTCAGAAATAAAATTACTTTTTATCATTTGAGGAGAACCCGATTTGAGAAACTTTTTCAACACCACGCAACAACATGGACAGCAATTACAAATAACATAATAAAAATCAGGGTTTGGAAAATAAATAAGTTGATGGATGAGTCCTATATCATCACATTCTTCTAAGAGTTTAATAATCTCCTTCTTATCTACTTTTTTAAGATTCTCAGATTTATAGGGAATTTCATACAGAGACTGTCCAAAACTGATATGAATACATGTCTTAAGTGGATGATTACAATTAGGTTCATTAAATGCTCTTTGGATCATTCTGCAATAACAGTAAGAGACACCAGTTATATTTGATCTTTTAATGATTTCCAATATTTCTTCAGTTGGGCTGAATTTTGTCCTCAGAGGGATATTTCGATTTAATGGTACAACTCTTCCGCCCCATCTTCCATGTAAAAGGTGTTTATCTATAATACCTAAAGAGTAGATTTTGAAACGAACATTCAATCTCCTAAAAAGTTCAAGAATCGGTAATTCTAATAAACCGACAATCGAAGTTACAATTTTTCCAAGTAATGGAATTCGAGCTAATAACGAATCTAAAATTTTTCCTATAGTTTTTCTTGAAGAGCGCATGCTTTTTTAATACACTTATTAACTTCTTTAACTAAGTAATATAAAATGCAATTAATTATTTTTCTTGCATTTTAATTTTTAAAAATAGGCTTTTTACATGGTAGATTTTAAAGAAGAAATTTTAAATAAAGCAAAAGAATTGGGCATAAAATATGAGCAAAAATGTACTGGATGTGCTCAAACTGCGATTGCCGCTATATTTGAAGCATTGGGAATATGGAATGATGATGTTTTTAAATCTGCGAGTGGTTTAGCAGATGGATTAGGATTGACAGGGGATGGTGCTTGTGGTGCATTAGTAGGCGCATCTATGATAATTGGTTATTTATTTGGAAGAGAAAAGGAACATTTTAAAGATATGTATAAACCTATGAAATCCTATAAGCTTGTGAAAGAACTTCACGATAAATATATTCAAAAATATGGGACTTGCCGATGTTATGATGTCCAAACCGCAACGATGGGTCGTACATTTAATTTATGGGATAAAAATGGAATGAAAGAGGCAATAAAATTTGGAATGATGGAAAATTGTTCAAAAATTGTTGGAGATGTTGCGAAAATGGCGACTGAAATTATTCTTAATAATGGATTCTCTCCCAAAAGTCAAGATTAACAATAGAAGTAAAATAATCATAAAAATAAAGAAAAGAAGAGGTTTTAAATATTGTCAGAGGATATACAAAAAAAATTTGATGAAAAAGTTAAAGAACTTAAAGGTTCCTTACCCGAACTTAGGAAAGGAGTTAACTGTTGTGAATTAACTTTTACCAGTATATTAGATATTTTAGGAGTGGACAATTATATGTTTCATAATCTCGCTATGCCCTTGGCAGGAGGTTTTGGAGGATATAAATCTAAAGGAGGATGGCAAGGGGCATGTGGAGCTGTTATTGGTGCTTGTGCTGCAATTGGTATTATTATGGGTGGAGATAAGAAAATGGATCCCGTAACAATGTCTATGGCTTATCTTAAGGCATCTAAATATTGCACTGAGTTTGAAGAGAAATTTGGTACTGTGGTTTGCGCAGATTTATGTGGGTATGATTTTAGTGATCCAAAAGGAATGCAAAATTACCAAGAAAATGATGTTTGGAAAAAAACTTGTTATAAATTTGTAGTATGGGCTGTCGATAGGGTGCGAAAAATAACAAGAAAAGATCTCAAGAGAAAATGGTAAAATTGGATATGCTTATAATAAATCTTAAAACTTAAATTAAATTGATTTCATCATAATTATATATTAAAATGTTTTTATATTATTCTGAGATAAAAGTATGAATTAATAGTATACAGGCGAATTATTATGTCCGAAAACAATGAAAAAATAACAACCTGTCCCTATTGCGGAGCGAAACTAAAACATCCCTATTGGGCCCATGTTCAAGAAAAACATCCAGAAGAATATCAGAAAAAACAAACGTGGGTGAAACTTTTCGAAGATTATAGAGGAATGGGGATGGATGTTAATATTTCACTTCATGTTATCGGTGAGTTATTCAATGTGGAACCTGAAGAGGTTCGCTTCTTTTTAGAACAAAATAATATTTTATAATTTTTATATTGATTTTTTTAAATATGTTATAATAGAAACCAAAACAAAATTGATATAGTTGTAATTGTTTAACTAATTTAAAAAGAATAGAATAAAAAAATAATAGGAAGAAAAATATTATAAATAATTTAATTAGAACTCTTCTTCTTCAAATTCGTCCTTCAAGAGACCTGCTTGTTTAAGTAAATCTTCAACAGAATCTCTGGCTTTAATAACTTGATCATTATCTCTAAGATTCAAGTTATCAATCACTGAATCCGAAAATTCCATGAATTTTTTAATGCTTTGCGAGGAAAAATCTTTGACTTTCTCACTCGTCTCTTCAATAAATTCTCTTCCGGATTCACCAAATGCACTTTCTGCAAAATTTAACAAAGCTTCATTTAATTGATCGAGAATATTCTTTTTTTCTTCACTCATATAAATCGCTTATATTTTATTGTTTTAAATTTAAAAATATTTAATTCATTTAAAAATTGTGCTATAACTACCCATATTTGTTATATGATTTTGGTAATATAAAAATTAAAACAAAAATTGAGTATATTTTTTGTTTTTTCTTTTTGACTGAATTTGAAAAATCTTTAATTCAAAACCGACAATAATCTTGGCTATGCCAATTCTTTTAATGTCGGAAGAGATGGAGCAATGTTTTTTGAATGAAAATCGCCCTTTTGTCCATTTTTGATGAGAAAATTGCTGTTCTTGATCATTTTTGAATATTT
>JAWOFX010000114.1:0-2549 GCA_046497275.1 Promethearchaeia archaeon
ATAGATCTTCCAGAAATCGAATTTCCCTCAGATACAGAGTTCTGGGAAATCATTAAAAATCGTCATTCAACCCGCAATTTTAATCAGAAACCTCTTAATATTGAAGAATTAGGTCTAATATTATTTGGGATTTCAGGTATCAATAGACGGCTTCCTCACTTTGAATTTAGGACGGTTCCTTCTGCGGGAGGTTTATTTCCTATTGAAACATATCCCGTAATTAATAATGTTTCTGATTTATCTGAAGGAATCTACCATTATAACATAAAAGATCATAGTTTAGAATTTATAAAAGAAGGGAATTTTAGAAAGGAAGTGGCGAATGCGTGTCTTGGACAAAAAATGGCATTTAAATCATCTGTGAATTTTATATGGACGGCAATTATAGAACGCTCTCAATGGAAGTATTTACAGAGATGTTATAGATATATTTATTTAGATGCTGGGCATATTGGTCAAAATCTCTATCTAGTAGGTGAAGCTTTAGACTTAGGAGTTTGTACGATTGGTGCGATTTTTGATGATGAATTAAATAATATTGTAGGTGTTGATGGAGAAAGTGAAACTTCTGTTTATGTAGGAGTGGTAGGAAAGAAATTAAGGTAGATAAAGACTTAAAAATTAAATTCTCTTTTTCATAGATTAGTAAAATTTTAATAAAAAATATAAAAGGAATAAAAGAATTGGATTTTATTTCACCATTAACTATAGAATTTTGCTTCAAAACTGATTTAGTGCCTTCTAATATTGAAAATATTTTATAATTTGAATATTCTTTAACTTTTAGATTATTTATTCTTGCTATGAGTATGAGAAGAAAAAATTACAACTCATTGGCGTCCCAATAAACTATTTCTGAAGTATTATACTTCAAGAAAATTCCTGCATAAAAGGTTTCTAATGAGAATTTTATATCCAAGTCAGCATCATATAGAATTAAGCCTGGAATGTATTCATTAAATATATCTATTGTGATTTTCTTATCTTTTGATACTAACTTCGCTTTAAAAGCATCATAGAACAAATCTTTTGCCTCCCCTATTTTCGTATTATTTGGTAAAGCTAATTGAGTTGCATCACTTGTATTAAGCGTATATATATCTATTTCAATTTCTGTGTTTAGAATCGGGAATAATCCTTTATTTATAACATCAAAATAAATAGAAATATTTATAGTATCATCTTCGAGGTTGAGTGGAGTGCCTTTAGAATCGTAACCAATATCATAATCTTCTTGAACAAGGAAAGAGATTTGACTCCCATTTAGAGCAACAAATATAAGATACCCTGCGATTAATATATAAATTATAATTCCTGTAGTTGAAAAAATTTGAGTCAATTTGATTTCTTTTCTTATTTTAAGAGAATATATTTTATCCTTGTTCTTTTCATAAAGTTTAATTATTGCTGAGATTGTTCTCATCAAGGAACCAATTAATAAAGACCAAGCAATAATTTGGAGTCCTAATTCCACTTGAAATGCGCTTGTCTCAATTCTATAACTTCCAAAGGCAATACCTAAGGAAAACCCTCCAAATATATAGAATAAATAAACACCAGAAAACAAAGCACTCCCAATACTAATTAAATGATGAAGATTTGAATCTTCCGGAAAAAAATATTTCATAACTGAGATGAAAGCTCCTATTAAGCCAAAAATTAAAATCATTAAAAAGAAAGAAAGATTAAAATCAAAATATTCAAAATTCGAAAGAATAATTATGAAAAGAGTAGGTGTTATAACATACAGCAAAATATTGATTGTTCCATAAATTAATAAATTTTTTGATTTTTGGTCCAAAATTTCAATCCCCTATTGCTAAATATTCTCTAATTCTTTTTTAGTTTTAACCGTTGATTTATAATTTTATAAAACCCTTATTAAGATTATTCTTAAATTTTAAAGAAGTATTCATCTTATGATACCTTAATAGACATTTGATAATTGAAATGGATATAATTAAGACTTTTAATAAAATTAAAAAATCACATAATCCTGAACTAATAAATGATTTTTTAATTAAAGGAGCAGAAAATCCATCAGAAATAAGTTTTGAAATGGTAGATTATTTTATAGAGAATCTTGAGAAATCTATATTTGATGACATTAAGATTAATTTAGCATATCTTATCGGAGAAATAGCATTATTGCAAAAAATACCTGAAAAATATCTAAATTTTTTAACAAAAATATATTATCAATCTGATAGATGGGTTAGAAATGAAATTGTAAAATCAATTAGTAAAATAATTAGTAACCAAGAAGTAAATAAAAAGATAATTGATTTATTGAATGTGTCTATTAAAGAAGAATATTTACCTATAAAAAAAAATACCTTAGACGCTATAATTAAAATTAAAAATCCCGAATTTAATATTATTAAAAATTTATTAATAGGCTTGGATACCCGAGATTCTGAGGTTTTAAATAACTGCAAAAAAATATTACAAAACCAAATTAAGAATGAAAAACAATTATTCGAAATTCTTGATAATCAAGAGACATTTAAAGATATAAATAAGCAAGCGTTCAGAACAATATTAACTTT
>JAWOFX010000127.1:0-4288 GCA_046497275.1 Promethearchaeia archaeon
TTTCAGACATCTACTTTTTCACCTATTCCACTATTCTTCATTAACTTTTATTATTTTTAATACATTTTTTTTATGGTTAATAATATCTAAGCCCTATTATTACGAGTTTTTCTATGATATTAATTGATCATAATAGAACAAATTAAGAATTCTAATTTAATCGAACTTTAACTTAATATTATTATAAATTATTTTAATTAAAATTTGATCTATTAAAAATTTCAATATAGTATTGAAAAGAAAAATTACACTTAAATGCTTATAGGAAAAGTAACATTAAAATACGCATACGAATAAAAGATTAATTGTAAAAAAAATACACATAGGTTTTTTTGGGATCTATTTTTATTATGTGATTATAAATGGCTGATTTAGAGAAGAAAGTTGAGGCATTTGCCGATTTAATCATCGAATCAGAAAATATCGTAGTCCTAACGGGTGCGGGAATGAGTACAGAATCTGGAATTCCTGATTTTAGGAGTCCTGGTACGGGTTTATGGACGAAGGTTGATCCGAACCAAATGGCGAGCGTCCATTCTTATGTGTCAGATACCAGTAAAAATTTAAAATTTATGCTTGAGATGGGAATGAATATATTTAAATCTAAACCGCATAAGGGACATAAAGCATTAACAAAACTCCAGAAAATGAATAAATTAGAAGGTGTGATGACCCAAAATATTGACGGATTACATCAGCGCGCAAGAACAGAAAATGTAGTTGAACTTCATGGAACTGCAAACGAGGCGATTTGTATGCGTTGCAATACTGTTTATCCTATTACCACTCTTATAAATCAAGTTTTACATGAAAATACTCAGCCCACATGTCAAAAATGTAATGGTTTATTGAAACCAAATGCAATCTTTTTTGGGGAAGCGCTGGATTCGGACGTCTTGGCGAAAGCGGATAAGATGATCGCGAACTGTGATTTGTTAATTGTGCTTGGATCTTCTTTACTCGTGTATCCCGTTGCATTCTATCCACGTAAGGCGATCTCCTCTGGCGCAAAACTCGCAATCATTAATATACAAAGTACTGATCTCGATTCAGCAGCAGAAGTTGTGATCCATAGTAAGATTGGTGATGTGCTTCCCAAAATAGTAGAAAAAGTTAACAAAAAACTGAATAACAATAACAATTAATATTCCGATGATAAGTTATTTTCAGCATTCATTTTAAAAAATATTCATTTTGATTTTTCTTTGACATTTATGTGAAAGTTTAACTTCTTTCAAACTTCCTTAAAATTTTAAATTTTTCAAATAACTAATTTTATAGAACATTTAGTAAGCTTTTTCAGTTTTGGAAAAAATTATCTGAAACATAAAAAAGATGATAGCTTTATTAAGAAAATCGTTAAATTATATATTGAAATTTAATAGAAAGTGAAAAAAAGGTGAGAAAAAATAACTCAAATAACAAGAGAAAAATTTTGGCTTAAATCTTATGATAAACATGTCCCTCCTACTCTTACATATCCTACAGAGGATGTCATGACCTTGCTTAATCGTTCTATGGATAAATATTCTGACAGAATAGGGTTTTATTTCATGGATAGAAAAATGCCTTTTAGCGAAGTTCAGGATCTAACAAAGAGATTTGCGACCTTCTTACAAGAAAGTGGTTTGGAAAAGGGAGATGTTGTTGCAATATGTATTCCAAATACTCCCCAATTTTTAATTGCACTTTATGGAACTCTTCTTGCTGGTGGTACTGCTTCTCCATTATCTCCTCTGTTAAGTCCTCCAGAAATGATATATCAATTACAAGATTGTAATGCAAAATTTATTGTTACCATGGATATTATATATGAAAAAATTCTTACAAAAATTCTAGAAAAACTACCCAGTATTAAAACCATTATCCCAACAAATATTTCAGAATTTATGGGATTTTCGGGATTTAAAGTATTTATGGGTAAACTCATCGGTAAAATTCCAAAAGGAAAAATGGATCCATTTCCAGGAAAAAGTGTGGTTCCATTTTTAGATGCGGTTAAGACAGAAATTAACCTAAAAAATGTTACAATAGATAATCAAAAGGATCTAGCCTTAATACAATATACTGGAGGAACTACTGGACGTCCTAAAGGAGTAGAAGTCACTCATTCTAATCTTGTGTCTAATATGCATCAGTTTCATGTATGGTTGGATCGTGTTGATGGTACAGATATAACGCTATCTGCATTTCCATATTTCCACATTGCAGGTCTCTTTGTTGGACTCTATCTTACATATATCGGTTCTTCACATATTATCATCGCAAATCCGAGAGATACAGATTATATGATAGATCAAATAATCGAATTAAGACCAACAGTATTCGGAAATGTACCCACATTATATATGATGGTCCAAAAAAATCCACATTCAAAAGATATTCCAGATGAAGTATTAGAGAATATTACTTTATATGTATCTGGTGCCGCTCCGTTTCCTTCTGAGGCTATTAAAGACTTTGAGAAGCAATTCCATTCAGAAAATAAATTTGTTGAAGTCTATGGAATGACGGAATCTGCAGTATTAGTCACTGCTCATCCGGCGCATGGAGAGAAAAGGATTGGGACATCTGGAATCCCTTTCCCTGATACTGATGTAAAGATAGTTAATGTTGAGACTGGAGAACCCGTCCCGATCGGAGAACCTGGAGAGGTATTATTAAAAGGTCCTCAAGTAACTAAATCATACCATAATAAACCAGAAGCAACTGAGAAAACCTGGATTGACGGATGGTTACATACTGGTGATGTAGGGTTATTAGATGAGGATGGATATATCAAAATCGTGGATCGTACCAAAGATATGTTGAGTGTGAGTGGGTATAAGGTGTATAGCGTTCATGTTGAAGATGTTCTTACAAAACATCCATCCATTCAAATAATGGCCATCATAGGTTTACCAGATGAAGATAGACCTGGAAGTGAAATAGTGAAGGCAGTCATCCAACTTAAAGAAGGAATTGAAGCCACAGAAAAAGTTAAAGAAGATATCAAAAAATACGCACAAGAACATTTAGCTAAATATGAAGTTCCCAAAGTATGGGATTTTAGAGAAGAATTGCCGCAGACAGTAATAGGCAAGGTTGAAAAGAAAGCTTTAAGAAAAGAAATGGAGTAATAAATTAATTTAATTAAACTTATTTTTGTTTTCTAAAATTCTCTTTTTTTTATAATATAAATAAAAAAAACGATTAAAAAAAAACAGTTTTAATTCTATTTTCTCAGTGCTTTTTTATCTATTTTACCTACAGCTGTGAGAGGAATATCCTCAACAAATTCGATGATTTTGGGGACCTCATAAGGAGCGCAATTTTCTTTAGCAAATGCTATTATATCCTCCTTTAAAGCTTCCTCCTCTCCATCAAACTCAAAATTAGGATCAATTTGAATGAAAG
The DNA here is from genome assembly GCA_046497275.1 of Promethearchaeia archaeon. Classification (GTDB taxonomy): domain Archaea; phylum Asgardarchaeota; class Lokiarchaeia; order Sigyniarchaeales; family SOKP01; genus TEKIR-8. Next base: position 3,397 of record JAWOFX010000127.1, read on the forward strand.
CTTTCACAATCTCAGAGCCAGGACGATCTGGATTAGGAACTCCAATCGTGGCGCACATGTTTATTGCGGGATGTTCTGTCAATTTATCTTCAAGTTTAGTCGAAAAGACCTTATATCCTCCAACAATGATCATATCTTTCGTTCTATCAACGATTCTCACGTAGCCTTCCTCATCCATGATTCCCACATCACCAGTATGCATATAGCCATCTTTATCGATTGCTTTTTTTGTTTCTTCTGGTTTATTATAATATTCTTTCATTACTTGTGGTCCTCTTACACAAATTTCACCCGCTTCATCGATAGGAACTGGCTCCCCAGTATTTGGATCACAGATCTTAAAATCTGTGTTAGTTAAAGGTAATCCGATAGATCCCAATTTTTTCTTCCCTTTTGAAGGATTTCCCGTTGTTAAAGGTGATGTTTCTGTCATTCCATATAATTCTATAAGCTTCCCTTTTCCAATCACACTTTCTAAGATTTCTTGAGATTCTTTGGGGAAAGGAGCTGCTGCTGATATCACATCATGAACTATATCTGGATCTATTTCGGTAAATCGAGGATTCTTTAATAGCATTTGATATAAGGTGGGTACATTTGCGAGCGCTGTGGGGCGATATTTTTTAATCTCATCTATGATATGATCCGTATCTCTGGGATTCGGGATTAAAATTTGAGACCATCCCAAATATAGACTATTAAGACAAGTAAAAACTCCCGCAATGTGAAAGAAGGGAAATCCAGAGAGAACAACGCCTTCTCCTCTCTCCCAGTCTAACCATTTTTGAAAGATCACAATATCAGAGACTATATTTCTGTGGGTAAGCATCGCACCTTTCGGAGGTCCAGTAGTCCCACCAGTATATTGGATAAATGCAATATCATCAGGTGT
>JAWOFX010000022.1:0-25481 GCA_046497275.1 Promethearchaeia archaeon
ATTTAGATTGGTGTTTTAACATTTCTTTTAGAATTTTTTCTGCTTCCGAATAACTATTAACTACCGGATCTGCCAAAAGTGCTTGGAGAGCAATACTTTTAGATTTTTTTATTGCTGCCTCTACAGTTAAATCTTGAACGGTTGCTTGATTTCTTAATAATCCCGCTAACCCCTTAGGATACTCTCCAAGCTTTAGACCCTCAATTCCATTCTTAGTTATTTTAGCAGGGCATTCTACAACTAAATCTTCAGGAAGATTTGTTATAATTTCGTCATTTGGAATATTCACAGACAATTCTGTATGATTTGAGTCCGTTAGTATTCCTTCGATAATGGGAATTGCTCTTTCTTCATCGGGTTGAACAAGTCGTGCACCTTTACCCCGCTTGATGAGTCTTCGTATCTTTTTCCCCTCATAATCTATTATTGTCATATACGTATCTCTAAATTCTTTTATACCTGAAATATCGGCTATTTCCCATGCCCAATGGATATATTCTCCAAAATGAGAATCTGTTGTATATGGTATATAACCATATTTTTCAAGTATATATTTATTCAAATCAACATCAAGATTATCTAACCCTTCTAAATAGGAAGGTCCCTTTTCTCTAATTTTTGGATATGCATCTTTTCCAGTATCTTTATAATTGATCTTTAATACCACGCCAAAATGATTTAATCCTCCCGCAATTATCTCTAAGTTAGAAAGGTCAGTATTAAGTATTCGAGTATAATGTATCATAAAATGCCCCAATTCATGGCATAATCCAATAAATTTCAAATTTGGGAATTTTCGTTTTATTGCTAAACAAATTCTACTCATTGGATTAGAAAAATTGATAAAAAATGCGTTTGGGCATAATTTCATCACATCTTCACAAATTTCCAAAATAGGAGGGATAATTCTTAAAGAGTGAAATAACCCTCCTGGACCTCCATTCTCTCCAAAAACTTGTTTGTTACCAAACCAATGTGGGATATATAAGTCTTGATCCCATAACTCGAATCGAGGCACTACCTCGATAGAATTAATTATAAAAGTTGCGTCTTTAAGAGCTTCTTCCCTATTGGTTGTAGATTGTAAAGTGAAATCTAAATTTCGCTGATTTATAGCAGATTCACATGCTTCCTCAGCAAGTTTCAAAGATTTAGCATCAATATCATGGAGAGATATAGTTGATCCCTTTAAAATCTCACTTTCCAAAATGCTACCAACAGATCCCAAACCAAATTGCAGCGAACCGGCTCCAATAAGAACTATTTTTTCCATTTTTATTCTAATATAGATAAAAATGGATTTAATAAAAATAAAAGCGTTTTTCGAAACATAAGAAATAATGGAAGATGAATTTATAAAATAAAATAATGCATTATATATTTTTTCTTAAACTTTCAAGGATATTATCTATTAAACAATATAAGGTTTTTACAAAACCTATAAATTTTTATAGATATAATTGTCTTAGATATTAACAGTAAAAATTTTTAAAAAATGGGTTTGGGTTTTGGACCGAAAATTTAGATATAGTATATTAGTTGACAGAATATCATTAATACCTATTCCACTTTTTATGTTGGGTTTAATAATTTCTCTTATTTTGGGGATGCACTATGGAAATTATTCTTTTTTATTCAATACAATTAGTGAACTTGGATCGATACATTTTACTCCTTTTCCGGAAGCAATTAATCTCACATTCATTATTACATCCTTATTATTAGGCACATTTTATTATGTATTTTTCAGAAAAATCCATTCTAGTGTTATAGATTCTGAATTTCATAAGCGTCTTAGTAAATTTGGCTTCATTATGTTTGTTGTTTCAAATATTAGTTTCTTTTTCGTAGGTATCTTTTCTGTAGATGTATCATATATCATTCATATTAGTTTCGCTGCTACAGTGTTTATTTCCTTACTTTTAGGAGAGATTATATTTGGTTATTTAGTCATCAAATTTAATATTTTCAACAAAATCATTGGTTTTTCTATGATCTTCCTCCATCTTTTCGTCTGCGTGCTAATACCTATATTTCCAGCAGCGACATCAGTTTTAGAGTGGTGCATGTTTTTTGTTCTTATTATCTGGGGGATTCCTGTCTCAATAATCATAAGAAAATAGTAATAAATTAATTTTTAGACTTAAGGAAGAGACTTTAGTTGAGAATAATATTAATGTATTTCTAAAAATTAAGATTATATAACAATTCATTTTTAAAACTAAAATCAACTATAATTTAAAGTTGAAAAATGGATCCAGAAAAACTAACAGCTTTCGATACAAGAAGATTTCCTGTCAGACCTCATGTAGGCGTTGGAGTACTCCTAATAAGGAATAAAAAACTTCTATTGGTAAAAAGAAAGTACAATCCTGATGCTGGTTATTGGAGTATCCCTGGAGGGCATTTAGATCTTGGTGAAAGGGTTAGAAAAGCAGCTGAAAGAGAGGCTTATGAAGAAACTGGTTTTAAAGTTAAGGCAACAAAATTAGCTGGAATAATTGATAAAATTATGTATGATGAAGAGGGAAATATAGAATATCATTATGTCTTACTTAATTATTTTGTTGAGCAAATAGAAGGTAATGAAAATCAAGAACCTATTGCAGATGATGACGCTTTAGACGCTCGATTCGTTCCTTTCAATGAATTGAAATCCTATAATCTTACAACATCTTTGGTAGAACTCTTGAAACAATTAAAAATTGGGTATCAATAAACAATCTATAAAAATTTTCTTAGATTTACTTTAGTCAAATAAAGGCAAAAAATAAAATTCTATTAGCATTTATTTAATCTGAACTTAATTTTAAAAAATTTTAAAATAATTTAGAGGCAAAATTTTTGTCTACTTTAATGAAAGAAGCCAGAGACGGAAAAATTACTAAAGAAATGGAGATCGTTGCTAATAATGAAGGAGTCGATCCAGAATTTATCCGTCGTGGCATCTCTAAAGGAAGGATTATTATTCCGAAGTCCAATAGAAGAGAATTAGATCCTCCTATAGGTATTGGAAAGGGATTACTCGTAAAAATTAACGCAAATGTAGGTTCTTCTAAAACCGTTTATAATCCAGATAATGAGTTAGAAAAAGCACAAATTGCGGAAAAATATGGTGCTGATACTATTATGGATCTAAGTACTGGAATAACAGAATCTGATGTAAAACACATTCGGCAAATGATTTTGGATAATGTTAAAATACCATTAGGAACTGTCCCAATATATCAATCTGCCTTACATGCTATTGAAACCAAAGGTGCGATAATTCATATGGATGAGGATGATCTATTCAAAGTTCTCGAAGAGCAAGCAAAAGAGGGTGTTGATTTTTTTACAGTACATGTTGGAGTCACTCAGGAGATAGTCAATTATTTAGTAGATCATCCTAGAATAATGGGAGTAGTTTCTCGAGGAGGAACATTTTTAGCAGCATGGATTTTATATCACGAAAGAGAAAACCCCTTCAATGAACAATATGACTACTTATTGGAAATGGCTCAAGAATACGATTTTACTCTCTCTCTTGGTGATGGAATGAGACCAGGAGGGATATTTGATTCGACTGATTATCCTCAAATAAGAGAATTAATGGAAATTTCTAATTTGGTTAAAAGAGCATGGGAAAATAATGTTCAAGTGATGGTAGAAGGTCCTGGACATATTCCAGCACATCAAATAGAACAAAATATTAAAATTCAAAAATCCTTATGTGATGAGGCTCCATTTTATGTCCTTGGTCCCTTAGTAACTGATATTGCGCCAGGGTATGATGAAATAGTTAGTGCTATCGGAGGAACGTTAGCAGGATTAGCGGGAGCTGATTATCTTTGTTACGTCACCCCCTCAGAACATTTAGGATTACCGAATAAAGAAGAAGTTAAGCGAGGAGTCATAGCTTCAAAAATAGCTGCACATGCAGTCAATATTGCGAGATATGGAAAACGAGTGTCAAGTTGGGATTATAAAATGGATATTGCCAGAAAAAATTTAGATTGGAAAGAAATGATTAACTTAGCAATCGATCCAGAACTTGCAAAGGAAAAGCACTTAAGATCTGGAGAAAAATTAGAGGATGAAGAATGTTCAATGTGTGGAGAGTTTTGTGCAATAAAACTTTTGCGCAAGGCTTTGGAAGAGAAAAAAAAGAATAATTTTCGATAAATAATAGAAAAGAGTTCACCATATATTTTTAAATTCTATCCCAATTTATTCTTTTAATCCATCAAAATAATATGGTGTAAGAATTGGAAAAAATTCTCGATTCAAATCCTTGAAAACTTCCTCAGGTATTAAAGACCCATCTTTTGGCGGCTCTTTATAAAGATTCTTTAATTGTCTCACATATTCTCTCATTTCAAGCTGCAAGAAATATGTCCCTTTCTGAGCGATTATTACTAAATAATACGGGCTGAGATATTCCACGATTATAGCTCTATCTCCAAATCTTAAAGAATCTATCCCGGCTTTTGATTTGGCAACTTCTTCAGAAACATTTGAGAAAGCTATAGTTAAGCCACCTATTAGCTGAGAACTAGCTCCACTTTCTCCAAAATCTGCAAATTCTTCAGAAAGAGGTTTATAGTAGTGTGTGATGCCAGCTTCATCAACTAAACTTACTACTTGCACATTGGGAGGTACTAATCCAATCAATTCAGGATTTATAAAATGGGGTAAACTTATCAATAGTAACGCTAACACAAAAACGGGAGTATTATAGGTAGAAAATTCAATTCCAGCAACTTCCAGAATACCTTCTAAAAATTCAAAAATCACATTTATGAATAAAAGAACTATTCCAGCAAACTGCATACCACCTAAAATTCTTGCTCGACGGCTATGAGCGAAAAAAGCTTTTGACATCCTTATCCCTATCAAAAATACAGAAAAAAAGACAATAATTGCTCCAATTTGTACTAATGTTCTCAATAAGATTTGAAATAAAGTATTTGTTCCGTAATCCAACGTAAGTAATGAATACAAATTCTTTAAACAATAAGGAATTAAGCAGAAAGTTATCAAAATACTCAACCAAGAACGTGGACTATCTCTATCATTGAGTTCAAAATGAAAAAACAAAAAATAAATAGAAAGTGTAGAAGTTAAAAGTTGGATCTCAAATAGCCATGTTTGAGGGACAGTTCCAGCAGGATTCCAGTTTAACCAACCAAAAAAATATGAGGTAGCGGATGTAAACAGACCAATTACCATAAATATAAGTGAAGTTAATCCAAATTTTACAGCACGATAAATTATCAATAAACCAAAAAGGAACATCATAATTGCTAGTGAGAAAAAATATGGAGAGAAAGAACCAATTTGAGCATACACAATATATTTTCTAAACCAAGATTCTATTATAAAACTTGTTAGAATTAAATAGATGAGAGCAAATATCGCAACTATTCCTATAATAATTATAATATAATTTTTGACATCCTTTATATTAATGATTTTATTTCTTAAAGACAAATTTTTTTTTCCCATAATATATCTAAAATTTATTTTTAATATAAATAAGAGATAAATGATCTTATTTAAAAATAAGCCTAAGTCCTAGGAGAAATCCTATTAAACATTTCATAGCTAATATATAATAGTTTGAAAAAAAGAGAAGCTATATAAGCTTTAATATCTTTTCTAACTTTTTTATCATATCTCCTGCTGATTTACTGAAGATCCGCATCATAGGTTCCTTTCCTTTTGCTCCCGTATCCCATATTATATCTGGTACTCTACCTAATTCATTTACTGTGTTTTTAATTAGCCACTGCATTGTGGAATGTTCTCGATTTTTAACTTTTTCTGGTTGCTCATCTCTCCTTATCTCACGTAACTCTAGATTAGTATTTTCACTAATGCCTTTGGTTAATTCGGGATGAAATTTCAGATTCATTACAACGTTTATACTTTTATCAAATTCTTTTGCCGTAAGAATGAGTCTAGCTGTGTGATCAGAAACCCCGAATTTAATATCTCCGACAGCTTTTGGATATCCTCCGATAACAGTTATCCGTCCTTCAATAGCAGCTATATCTTCTACAGATCTTGCCTCTTTAATAGCCACAGAAATATTTGTACGGACTTCTGGGATTAATAAACTAAATTTTCTTAAACTTGAAAAATAATCATAAATCTCCTTAACTTGGTTTATTGCGTTTAATCTGAGATTCATCATTGATTTGGTATTATCATCATCTTTATCTTTATTTTTATAAAAATGAAATTATCTATAAAAAGCCAATCATCTCGCATTTATCACCCAGCTCTTTCAAACGCCCATTTTGCCTTATCATCTAAGCCCAATGCTTTATAAGCTCTGCCTAAGTATAAAAATGCATCTGGAAAATCAAAGCATTCCTTGACTAGTTTGAAAAGGTGATTAATTGCCATGTCATATCTCCCCCTTAGATAATTTATTTTTCCTCTTAAAAACATAATTTCATACTTTTTATTTTTATAATCTTTAAATTCATCAAGGACCTCAAGAGCTTTCTTAAATTCTTTCTGTTTAACAAAATCATGTACTAAATCTAATCCTTTCAAAAAAATCATTTTCTCTCCTATTTGATGAATTTTGTTCACATTTTCGATTTCTAATTGATTTTTGAGTTCTTCCTCCTTTTCTTTTTCTTTCTCTCTTATGTATTCTTGAAATCTATTTATTATATTCTCATTATATTTAGTATTACACAAAGGACAATTGAAAGAATGCGTTAACCATTCTCTTAGGCAAGATATATGAACAGCATGACCATTTGGGCACTCTTCATATGAATCTGAAATTTGCATATGGCAAATTATACATGTGGGTGGCATTTGAATATTTTCGTTTCTTTTTAAGAATTATTTTGCAAAATATGAATCTTTAGATAATTATAAAAATCAAGTTTTTTTAAATTGTCCTTTTCCAAAAAAGGTTAAAATGATATATTATTATAGTTGTTAAATAAATATCAATATGTAAGGGATATCTATTGTCGATAAATCTAACAGAATTATTTGAAACTTTATGCAATAATTTTTTTGAAGTGAATCAAGATATTGATGCGATTATTGTTTCTGATGTTGATGGATTAATTATTTTTGGTGAGAAAAGAGAGGAAGTGGACCTTGAGATAGTATCTGTTCTCACTTCAATAGTTCATCCCGTTTTAGAGAGAATCCGAGATGAATTTGCATTTCAACAATTTGGGACTGCCTCCTTTGACACAGAAATACATAGATTGCTTTTTATTTCAATCGATGAAAAAATTACATTAAGTCTTGTGATTGATACCATGGCATCTATAGATAAAGTATCTCCTTACGCATATTTTTTAGCAGAAAAAACCGCAAGGATCTTAAATGCTGAAGAAGATGATGTTATCCAGCTAGATATTCCAAACTTCGAATATGAAGCGGAAAAAGCAAAAAGACTTAAAAATCAAATATATCAACTGCGACTTGATACGGGGAGAAAGTTCAGGTTTAAATTCATAATTATTGGGGATCATGAAGTAGGAAAAACTTCAATCGTGCGCCGATTTGTTGAGAATAAATTTACACATGATTATCGTGCTACAATCGGCTTGAATATCTTGACACATTCTATAAACTTCCTTGATAATGATGTAAAATTAAGCATCTGGGATATTGGAGCTCAAAAATATTTCCGTCGTTTTAGAAATACTTATTATATCGGAGCACAAGCGACTTTCATTGTTTTTGATTTAACTGTAAGACAATCTTTTGAGAATGTAATAACTTGGTTTCAAGAAATTGATAAGTTTCTAAACACAGAAGACTTGCCTATAATAATTGTTGGAAATAAATCAGATTTAAAAGATGAAAGAGTTGTGGATTATCAAGAAGGGGTAGAATTGACAAATTCATTATCTGAGAGAGGAATAAAAAATATCTCTTATATCGAAACAAGTGCACTCACAGGTGAAAATATAAATGATGCATTCAGATTGATATCCTATCATTATATTATGAAAAGTAAAGAAATCGAGGAAAATAAACTTAAAGCAGATGTTTTAGAAGAAATTAATAGTATAATCCCCTTAAAAGAGAATTTAACTATTACATTTTTAACTGAGAGCAAATATTGGAGCCCAGCTCTCCAAATTTTAAATTCAATATTATCTGAATTTGAATTAGCTAATAAAATTGAAGAAAAAAATAGGCATATTTATGAATATAAAAATGGAATATGTCTACGTAATTATTCATATGATTCAATGGAGATTAAAAATTCTGATGGAATTTTTTGTATTTTCGATGCAAGGAATCGGGACTCCATTAAGCCTGAATGGAGAGATATTATTATTGAAATCATTAAAACGATAGATGAGAAAAAAGTTGTTTTAGTCGGAATTAGGGTTTCTGAAAATGTTGATTGGTCCAAAATTATGGAGGAATTTAATATAAATGAATATTTAGAGAAGAAAATGATATCCTTTTTATTTTTTAGAATTGGGGAGGAATATCGATTGGAAATTTTTGATCAATTAAAAGTAATGTTTAGTACGATTGAATCTGTTTTTCTTATATAGGAAATTCTAATTTTTCAAGTGATTCTTCAACTTTTCATTAATTAAATCACCCATTTGATCGGTGGTGAGAGTATCAAGTTTATTATTTTCAATATCAGTTGTACGCCCTTCATTAAGCGCCTCCTCAACACTTAGCTCAATATCATGAGCGATTTTTTCTTGTTTAAATGATTCTTCGAGCATTAATTTCACACTTAATATCGTCCCAATGGGATTTGCTATTTTTTTACCGGCTATATCAGGTGCAGACCCGTGAATTGGTTCATACATAGAAACTTTCCCTGGGTGAATATTACCACTAGAGACCATCCCCATGCTTCCAATTAAAAATGCTGCTTCATCACTAATAATATCTCCAAATAGATTCCCAGTTACGACTGTCTCATAAGCATACGGTGTTCGAATTAACCATTGACAAAATGCATCTATATAGAGGTTTTCCTTTTGTATATTTGGATAGTTTTTTCCAATTTCTTCAAAAACTTCCCGCCAAAGTTGACTAGGTTTTAAAAGATTTGCTTTATCTACGGATGTTATTTTCTCATGATGATATTTTTTAGCGAATTGGAATGCGAACTCAATAATTCTTTCACATCCTTTTCGAGTATATATCATATTATTGATTGCTACTTCATTTTTCATAATTCCCCCGACATCTACGTAAAGACCTTCAGTATTTTCTCTAACTATGGTGAAATCTATACCTTTACCAATATATTCTTCTTTTAATGGACATCTGTCTTTTAATGTGTCATATAATTTAATGGGTCGTATATTTACATATAAATCCAAACCCTGTCGTATCCTTAATATTGCATATTCTGCTACCCCTTGTGGAAGATCGGGAAGCCCCACAGCACCAAAAAGTAAAGCATCAGATTCTTTTATGATATTAAAAGACTTTTCTGGTAAGCTATTACCCGTTTTTTTCCAGATTTTTCCTCCTGCTGGAGCTTCTTTAAAAACAAAATTAAGATCTGAATATTCATTAATGGTCTTTAAGATTTTTACACCTTCCTCTACGACTTCAGGCCCTACTCCATCGCCCCTCGTAATAGCCAAAACCTTTTTTTCCATACTCTCCATCCGTATTAAATAGTATTAATTTATTCTTGCAAATTTCAAATCCTAAAAAATTTTTTTGAAATTCTATGGTTTTAATGCATTAACATTAAAAAGGATTATCAACCTAATTGATTTGCAATGTCCATTCCTAATATAAAATCTAAATTTCTAGGAGGTATGATCGGAAGTGCACTGGGCGATTGCATAGGAGAATTAGCATTCAGATTCGGAAATAAAAAAGATCTGGTTAAAGAAATTAACAATAGGAACGTAATACAATATACTGATGATACTGCAATGGCTTTAGGAATTGCAGAAACAATAGTCTCAACCAATGGCGATTGGAACTCTCGAGATCTGGGAAAAACCTTTCATAAAAATTTTAATAAAGAACCATATCGTGGGTATGGTCGTGGACCTCCTCAAATATTTCGGACTGTAGAAATGACGAACGAATCATATTATAAAGTCGCAAGCGAATTATTCGGGGGAAAAGGATCATTTGGTAATGGTGCTTCTATGCGAATTGCACCTTTAGGAATATTTTACTATGATCATCCAGAAATTTATAAAATCGCTAAAAAATCTGCAATTGTAACACATATACATCCATTAGGGATTGATGGCGCCGCCCTTCTTGCTAAATTAAATAGCATGTTAATTACGAGAAAACCCAAAGAATTAATTATTCAAGAAAAGCTGAATATTATAAATGATTTAATTAAGTTTTCAAAAACTAGTGAATATAGACAAAAATTAGAAAAAATTAAGGATTTAATCATTAACAATGAGAGATTGATTACAGCAGAGCGAATCCTTGGTTCAGATGTTTTAGCTTATACTTCAGTTCCGTTTAGTATTTTTGCATTTTTAAATAATCCCGAATCATATAGAACGAATTTATTAGAAACTGTTTTAATATCAAAAGATAGAGATACAGTAGGAGCTATGGTTGGGGGCTTATTAGGATCCTACTTAGGTATAGAGTTCATTCCGGATGAATGGATTCAAAGACTTGAAAATAAGGATTATATTGAACAGTTAGGACTGAAGCTTTTTGATTTAAAAAATTTAAAATAGTTTTAGGTTTAATAGGAACAATCTTTTAATATATCACTATGAAAGAAATTATTTTCTACGGTGATGATGCTTTTTTTTATGAATTTCCTGAAGATATTGATATTTACTACGCTAAACCTCCTATCACTCCTATTAAAAATCAGGAATTGGCAATCGAACATGCAATTAAAAACCCTATAAACTCACCAAAATTACAAGATTTGATTAATTCTAATTCTACTATTGCAATCTGTTTTGACGATATAAGCGTCCCCTTACCTCCTATGAAAAATGAAATTAGAAAAATAGCCGCTGAGATTGTTTTAAAAATTCTTAAAGAGATTGGTGTTAAAGATGAAAATTTATATTTTTTATGTGCTACTGGTTTACACAGAAAATGTAAACCTAAAGAATTAAAATATCTTTTAGGTAAAAAATTATACCGTAAGTATAAAGATCGCATATTTAATCATGATGCAGAAGATAAAATTAACTTAAAAACTCTTGGAAAAACTCAAGAGGGAGATAAAATACAGATTAATAAATTAGCAACTGATGCAGATCTTATTATATATCTGAATATTAGTTTTGTACCATTAAATGGTGGTTGGAAGTCTATAATAGTTGGATTAGGAAGTTATAATACCATCATTCCTCATCACTCACCTCAAACGCTTAGGCAGGGATCATATATGGATCCGGAATCATCAGAATTACACCATATTATCTGGGAGATGGGAGATCTTATTAAAGATAAGCTTAAAGTGTTTACAATTGAAATGGTTATCAATAATAATTTCTATAGTGGGATATATAAAAGAATATATAAACCACTTAAATCTACTCAGAGAAAACCATCTTTATGGAGGGGATTAGCGCTTACAACGTTAAAAGCCTTACCAAAATTTATAAAAGCATATGTTAGGAAAAATCTTAAAGCGAATTACGAACTGATAGATGTTTTTGCTGGAGATATTGAGGAAACTCATAAAAAATCATTAGAACTTATGAATACTCAATTAAATGTCGAAATTTCAAAAAAATATGATATTATCATATATGGAGTCCCTAATCTTACTCCCTATAATGTAGGTTCTGAAATGAATCCATTACTGCTACATAATCTTGTTTCTGGATATCTTTTTAATATGCATCAAGGAGAATCCCCTTTAAAAAACAACGGCACTTTAATTATTTCAAATCCAGCGTATGAAAAATTTGATTCTGAACAACATGTTTCTTATAAAGATTTTTATTATGATATTATGACTAAAAATCATGATATTTTTAATTTAAAAGAAGTTGAATATGAATATTTGGATAATAAGAAATATATTGAAAAATACAGAAATCAATATGCCTACCATCCAGTTCATGCTCCCATTGTATATTATTGGGGTGTAAGGGGACTCTTGAAAATCGAAAATATTATAGTTGCTGGGGCTAAAAATAAAGATGTGTTAAAAGTCTTAGGATATGAATATGCAGAAAATTTAGATGAAGCTATTGAAAATGCCAAAAGGCGGTATCCTAATAACTGTTCAATTGCATATTTCTGCATTCCGCCACTATTCATAGCAAAATTAATTAAAAATTGATTATTGATTAATCAGATGGATAAAAAACAATTACTAAAAAAGCTTGGACACTATTCTGGGAATCGACGATTAGATGTTTCTAATTGTCAAGAACCTCGATTTGATGATGAAGAGACAAAGATAAAATGGATAGAAGGAGAACGTGAAGTAAGAATAAAAAGAAAGTTAAAGCGATGGCGCAATAACATTTTGAAAACAATTAAACCAAAAAATTTAACTATTCATCTCGTTGGACAATCTCATATTGATTGTGCATGGATGTGGCGCTATGAACAGACTCGCAAAAAATCGCAAGTAACCTTCAGTAAAGCAATATTTCATTCCAATATATTCCCTAATAAATTCTTATTCGCGCTAAGTCAACCAATACTCCTCGAATGGATAAAAGAAGATAATCCAGAATTATTTCATAAGATCCAAGAAAAAGTCAATAATAAAAATATAGAACTTGTTGGGGGCTCTTATGTAGAACCAGATTGTATGATGCCTTCTGGTGAAGCTATGATAAGACAGCGCTTATATGGAATGAGATTTTATAAAAAATATTTTAAAAAATTGCCTAAAGTAGAATGGTTCCTTGATTCTTTTGGCTTTAATTATGGGCTCCCCCAAATACTCGCAAAATCTGGAGCGAAATACTTTTGGACTAGTAAAATGACTTGGAATAGAGAAACTACATTTCCATTTGTTCATTTCTGGTGGAAAGGTGCTGATGGGACTCAATTATTAGCTGCGAACTTTCATTATGATCCACAGGTATTAGAAACATGGGAGGAATATGAAATAGGACGGCATCTTTTAAAACCAAACGGGAAAAAAGAATGGAAGTATTCTGATGATTACTCTTTATTAAAAAATCATGTTCAAGAAAATGAAATATGTCCTCATGTTGGGTTCTTCTTTGGACAAAGTGATGGAGGTCATGGCCCAACTCATCGCGAAGTTGCTGAAGCGAATAAACTCTCTGAGTTAACTTGGTTTAAATGGAGTCGTGTAGAAAATTTTTTCAAAGAACTTGAGTATTATTCAGATGATTTTCCAGTATGGAATGATGAATTATATTTGGAATTTCATAGAGGGTGTTTCTCTAATCATGGACAAGTAAAAAGATACAATCGAAAATATGAAAATTTACTCCCAAGTCTTGAAAAATTAGCAGTATTAATTTCGTTAATGTTTCCTGATTATAAATATCCTCAAAAAGAGATTGAGAATTTATGGAAAATTACTCTCAAGAATCAATTCCATGATGTTTTACCGGGTAGTTCAATTCCTGAAGTCTATGACGATTGTTGGGAAGATTGGAATATTCAAAATAGTATGGTTAATGAAGTAATCAGTAAGTTAGGAAAATTATATTCAACCGAACAGTCTCAGAGAATAAATAATCCTTCAAAAAAAGTAATATTATTCAACTCTTTGAGTTGGAATAGAACCGCACGAGTTTTTATTCCAATTGATATTTTTGATGAAAAAATTAAGTTTGATGATAAAGAAAAACCACCATATGCTAAATTCATTATTTTAAATGAAAATAAAAAGGAATACATTTGTCAACCCGTTTCAGCTGAGGATCCTAACACTATTGATCCCAAACCCGCTGGATGGTGGATGGTACTAGAAATAGAAAAATTAAGTATAATACCTGGTGAAATTCAATTAATTCAAGATCAAGAAATTCATAAAATATATGGTACCAGTAAAAGCCAATTGGAAGCATCATCTACTACCTTAAAAAATGGAGATATAAATTTAGAAATTGATCCCTCGACTGGTGCTCTTTTGAAACTCTCTTCACGGAAAATTAATAGCAAGAAAAACTTAATCAAGGGTGATTCTTCAAATTTGACATTTGGATTTTTTGATGATGTTCCTATTCAATATCACGCCTGGAATCTAACTCCAGAATATTGGAATCAACCAATTGAATTATCAAATGAAAAGAATGTCGAAATTATACTCTCTGAAAACGGGCCGATATTTAACACTATTCAAATTAAAAGAAAACTAGGAAAAAATCCAGTAATCCAAAAACTAACCCTCTTTAAAGACTCTCCTCTCCTTTATTTGGATTATATGGCAGATTGGAACCAAAAAAATATAATGTTAAAAGTTAAATATAGTCCCAATTTAGCTGCTGAAGAAGTCATTGCTGATGGAATGTATTGCGCAGTTTCTGCTAAAATGAATCCGGAAACTCCTTGCGATAAAGCCAGATTCGAGAAAATTTGTCATAAATATTTTGATGTTAGTACTCCGGAAAAAAGCTGGGGGATGGCACTTATAAATGAAGATAAATATGCGTTCGATGTTAGAGATGGAGATATGAATTTAACAATGCTACGAGCATGCAAATATCCAGAAACTGCTCCTGAAGCATGGGTTAATAAAGAGAGAGAATTGAATGAGAAATATTTTTCCCATAGAGTTCCCGAATATAGCGGACTAGGTCCTTTTAGCTGTCGTTATGCATTATTCCCTCATAAAGGTAGCGCTTTAAAAAATTCTGATGGTTCTCCAAATGTGGTGGTAAATCAGAAAGCTGAGGAATTCAATAATCCCATCATGGTCATTCATGTAGAGAAAAATATCAATTTGGATAACAAAATTTTTAAAAGGGACATATCTATAGAATTAACACCTGAAAATGTGTTTTTAAAAGTCATGAAAGAAGAGGAGTGGGATCAAGATAATTCAATTATCTTAAGATTTCATGAAGTTTGTGGAATTTCTTCAAAAACAAAAGTTAAATTTGGAAATATCATTACTCAGAAATTTTCTTCGATATCATCAATAGATCTTTTAGAAAGAACTGTTGAGAAGGAGTATATTTGGGATGAAATAAAAAAAGTGTTAAAATTTGAAATTGGAAAATTTGAGATTGTGTCCTTTAAATTAACTATATAGAAATGCGTGAAGAATTACCAATATAACTGTTCCTCCTAAATATAAAAACCCGCCAATAATCATTTAAAAATCTTTTTCTTAACTGAATACTTTTGAAAGGTTTGAAATTGGAAAATTTAAA
This sequence comes from Promethearchaeia archaeon, assembly GCA_046497275.1. Classification (GTDB taxonomy): domain Archaea; phylum Asgardarchaeota; class Lokiarchaeia; order Sigyniarchaeales; family SOKP01; genus TEKIR-8. Next base: position 15,291 of record JAWOFX010000022.1, read on the forward strand.
ATTGTATTCTTTAAAGAAAATTTATCAAGATTTAATACTTCTTAATTTTTTATAATTTTTTTGACAACTTGATCAAGTTAATAGATAAATAAACCATAGAAATGAACCCATTATATATAAAAACCCACCAATAATGATATAATTATCTTTATTATGAAATCCATGAATAACTAAAAATATTATTGCAATAATAACGATAAGTGTAGAAATTAGGCTTTTCTTCTTAGAATCTAATAATATGAAAAAATCAACAGAAAACCAATCTATCATGATATTTAGCAAAAGCATTAAGATTAATTCTATAAGTAATAAAATTGAAGTAATCAGGAGGAAAAATCTGAATCTAATTGTATTATTGGCTGAGAAAATAATAAAAAAAATCAGACCAATTAAAGTTAATCCAAATTGAATTATAGCAAGAAATATAATTTCAACATTATTAAAAATAAAGTTAATAGGCATGATATATTCAGTACCAACAGTAAAAATAAATCCTAACACAGAACTAAGTGCACCAAAGATACCATATATGAACAGGTAATTAGGAGTCTTAATATTGTCCTTTTGCTTACTAGATGATACAATTATCATAATATAATAAGCGGTTAGGAATAATTGTACCCAGCCTGTTATCTGCCAGAGAATTATATTAGTTTCTTCATACATGGGCTAGTCTCACTTAAGATTAAATCAATTTGATTATCAAAATTTTATAAATTAACCTTTTTATCATAATTTAACAAAGAATAAACTAATTAAATCTTCGTATTTTCCATTTTTTATCTAATAGTTTTTTATAGGAACTTCCCCTCAATTTTTAAGGTTGGCTTGATATATTGATATAATAGTTTTCCTTTTAGCTTGTAAGGTTATAAAAATATTTAAATGGAGAAAAACTAAGCTAAACCTCAAATTTCCATTTATTATAGGTAAAATATGAAAGCGTCAGAGATCTAATTGAAATATTTACTGTTATTTTTCTTTTATACTATTAAGAATATTAGAGTGTTATAATCTCTCTCATCTGTTCATTTATATAAAAATCTCATGGGAGAGGGCTCAGAGGGTACCTCCCGACTTTTCTTCTGGGACTTCAATTTTTTGTCGATCAAGCGAAATTTATCAATTTATTAACCCCATTATAAATTTTGGAAGATTTAACGCAATCTTTAAATATTTGAATTGGATATTATTAGTTAAAGAAGTTTATTGAAAAATTTGTAAACTTCCGAAAATTAAAAATTGTTAAAAAAACAAATAAGTGGAGGAATGAAAAAAAATGGCTAAAAAAGTATTTGCCTGGTCACCAATTCGAAAGTTAATGAAAGATAATGGCGCAGAAATGGTAGCCCGCGACGCTGTAGATGCCCTAATTGATTATTTAGAAAAGCTAGCTAAAGCTATGACGAATAAAGCTCTTGAGATGACCAGACATGCTGGAAGAAAGAAATTAACAATCGAAGATATGAATATGGCAATAGATTTATCCTAAAAAATATTTATCATCAATTTCTTTAATTTTTTTTTATTTTTTTTTATTATTTTTATTTCTAAAACTTGTCCTCTCATATTAATAGAATTTTTAAAAATAATGTATTCTAGCATTTTTGTGAATTGGTCGGTCTATTCATTACATAATCTAAAAATTGTAAATCGTTTGGAATTTATGGAACCTTCTTTAAAAACACCGAATTTCAAGGGTTCAGTCCAAAGAAGGTAGAAATCAATATAAAAAAGTTAAGATCGTGTTTTCAAACTAAATCTTAGTTTAACAAAATCTGGATATTCGTAGTGCAAACTCTTGCCTTTTTCATGAAATTAGATTTTAAATATAGATCTATTGAAAAAGCGATGAATATAGGGTATATTTTAAGAAAATCTAGATGATTATTCCAGCTATCAAATTCCCTAATGTATTCATAGAGGCAAAATTAATGACTGTTTCAGAAGCAACATTAATAAGCCCAACTAAAATGCTTAAATTTTCAATAGACAGAATTATGATTCTTGTAAGGATGATTACATAAGAACTTAATTTTAAAAGTCTAAAAAAATTTTTAGAAGTCGACTTATCAATGCTTTCTTTTCGTTTCCAACGATTTACTTGCTACTTTATCACATGATAAATCACATAACCAATTATGATTGCTAATCCAGATTTGATAAATCGTGGCAGATTTTTAGGTATCAATTTAATTAACTTAAAGAAAAAATTTATAATTTCTTTCTTCAACTCTAAAATTTATAGCTTAATAAAATATTTATTTTATATCCAAATTTACATTGACTTATTCTTTCTTAAAAATTAATCATTTAAATTTAAAGACTTAAAAGATCATCAAAATCATCCATTAAAGTCATCTAAATCAAAAGAAAAATTAGGAAAAAAAAAAAAGAATTTAATGATATCTCCCTGATGTAAAGATTAACCAGAAAAATCCGAAGACTCCAATAAGAAATGCAATAATGGTAATCCAATTCACCCAATTTGTAAGATCAACTGTCCCAACACCTATCCAAGTTAGTATTATTGCTAAACCTTCAACAATCATCAATGAAAGGATAACTATGGCTACTCCAAATGCCCATTCTTTTTCCCCAAACATAAATATACCTGCTAAAATACACCAAACACCCATTACTGCAGTTAATAAGCCAGAACCTCCAAAAAAGGAAACTGCTGCAGCGCCTAACCACTCTGGTGCTATTATTCCAAACCAACCAAGAACATTAATAAATCCTCTCAAGACATAGAGTATTCCAAGTATTATTAGTAAAACGTTTAGCAATTCATTCGAATCTCTTTGTCGTCTATCATTCATATTTAACACCTTTATTTTTTATTAATTTTATCATGTTAAATTATTTTCTTATATTTAAAGTTTCTGCATTAAAAATTAATATTAAATTAACTATAGGATGTTTAAACAAATTTTTGGATAAAAAAGTAAAATGTGTAAATATTGTTATGAACCTACAAGAAAAGTTTGATGTTTACAAAAAGAATCTTCTTGATATTTTTTAATTAAACAAATTTTAAAAATTGCTATTTATTTAGATTATTCATCAAAAATTCGCTTAACATCTTTTATTAAACTATTATAAAAGTCTTTTTCAATCCAGAGACCATTATATCATTGTATCAAGAAGTTCCTTAAATGTGTTTATAAAATTTTTAGGTATAGCATCTAGAAGAACTTCAGTTGTCCATTTTGTATTAATTCCCATTTTTGTCGCTAAATATATTAATTCTTTCCAAACCTCGATAGGCAAATATAGGCAAATAAATAGTATTATAAAGTTTTTTTAGGAGAGTGTTTAAATAATTCCCCAAAAAATAATAATTGGGGCAACATCTGATATGACAATCATTACATCTCATTTTTAATGGTGTATTGGTATTCTAGCTTTTGATCGAATGAGATCGAATTCTCTATAAGACATTCGTGCGATCTCAGATGCTCTACCAATAGATATCTCTCCTCTCATATAAAGTTCTAAAGCACTTTTTACTCTATTTGAAAGGGTATTAAAATACTCCCAATCTATGGGTTTCAATAAGTTTTCCTCATCAAACCAGTATTTTTTTTTATTTATTTCTTGAACCATTAAAATCATCATCCCATCTAAAAATACTAAAAGGAATAACAACTGTAAAATTCTATTTAAAATAAAAATGAAGATTGTAAAACAAACAAAGGTTTATTTTCATTTTTAATCTATAATATTTTTTGATAAATAAAAGTATGATTTTTACTTTCAACTAGATTGAAATCTTCGAAAATGATACCTATTTGGTCCAAACTCAAAGAATTTTAAATAAATTTAAATGGTAAAAATTATTTATTATAATCAGAGACAAAAAGACAAGCGAAACTTGTAATAATGAAAATAACAAAAAAGACGAAGTAGTAAGTTATGAATTGTTTATCAACTGAAGATGTAAAAGAATGGAAAGGAAGAACAATCGAAATCGATGATTCTGGCACTGGAGATATCGTAGGAGATGCATTTATTGGATTTCACGATGTCCCTACAGGAAAAATAATCTTTCGAGGAATACCTGTTGGACTTTATACTGAAGAAAATAGAAATCAAGACGGTCCAAAAAAGGCAATTCTTGAAGCTGTGAAAGATGGTTTAAAAAGCCTCAATTTCAATAAAGAAAAAGATCGAATCCTTCTCTGTCGAGGTAGTTGTTTTGACCTTGTGAGAGAATGGTTTGAACAAGAGGAATTAAACTATTTACCCGCGATTGTTGAGGGTAAACTGCAAGACGCAGTTGAGGGAAGATTTCTCTCTCATTTGAGATCACTCGGAATAAAGTCTGGGAGGTTATCAAAAACCGCTGGAAAAGAACGATTTTTTATTTTATTTAATTGGGTTTGCGAAGATTTTCCTAATCGAGAAAGATTTGTTAAGAGGGGGTTCCCTGCTTGGCAAAAGCGTTGGCGAGCGAAAGCTCAGAAACGTTATGAAAGTAAAGCTCAAAAACGCAGTTTTATAAAATCTCGAGCGAAGAAAATTATGCAGCAAATGTAATTGTTCTTTCTATTTTTTATCTATTAAATTATTGAAATTTTTATTTTTAGTTTTAGAAAATTATAATAATAAAGATTCCCCCATCTTAATTTATGAATTAAGATTCAGTTATCCGTAAAATTTGAATATTATCAATTATTCCTTATTTTGTACTTAGAATATAAGGAAAAGTAATTCTTATCCTTATATCAAATTTTTAGATGATTTTTATTTAAATTGGTGATATTATTGTCAGAAAATGAAGAAAAAAAAGAAAGTGAAAAAGAAGAAGAAATATACACATTTATAGAAGGAGAAAATATCGATTTAACACCAACTAATTCCGAACATGTTGAAATTTATGCTAAATGGACTAATTCAGAGAAAATAAGAAAATATGCTCGTAATGAAGTGCCCCGAACTATTGAAGAGATGAAAAAAAGACATGAAAAACCAAAAGAAGGCCCTCGAGAACATATTGGGATGGAGATATGGCATAAAAAAGATAAAAAACTAATTGGGATCGGGGGGTTGAATCATATAAACTGGTACGCTAGAACTGCTAATATTTTTATGCAGATTGGTGAGATGGATTACTGGAGTCAAGGTATCGGAACGGAAGCAGCAAAACTGATAGTAGACTATGGGTTTATGGAACTTAATTTACACAAAATATATGCAGGAGTACTTTCTAAAAATGTAGGTTCCTGGACGTGTGCTGAGAAAGTTGGATTTATTCAAGAGGCGACCTTAAAAGAAGAGGCATATGTTGATGGGGAATATCTAGATGTGAAAAAATTTTACATCTTAAAAAATGATTGGCTTAATAAAAAGGAATAAATAAATATTGGTTGTGACTGACGATTACAAATGAAAAACAGACTGACGAGGTTGTCCCTTTTTTAGATGGTGAAAAAATTTGCCTTATTCCAATAAATATGAATCATGTAAATTTATATATGAAGTGGATGAATAATCCTGAAGTTCGAAGATTTGCTCGTTCAATGATTCCAACCACTAAAGAGGAAATAAAAAAATACATAGAGAACCAAGCAAATAAAATTAAAGATAGTTTTAGTTTTGAAATATACCATAAAAAAGACAAAAAATCGATTGGAGATTGTGGTTTTAATAAAATAGATTGGGTAGATAGACGGGGAAATATCGGATTAGGAATAGGAGAACCGAAATATTGGAATCAAGGCCTCGCATCCGAAGCAGTAAGATTGTTATTACAATATGGTTTTGAAGAACTTGACTTATATAAAATAACTGCAGATATTTTTTCTCCAAATATTGGTTCTTGGAAAGCTGCTGAAAAAGTGGGGATGAGGCGTGAAGCTGAGTTAAGTAGATACACATATATAGAGGGGGAATATGTGGATAATTTAATATATAGTATTTTTAAAAATGAATGGTTGAGTCAAAAAAATAAATTAAAGGCATAAAGGTTATTATTATGAAAGATAAAGACAAAATTGGGAAATTTTTGGAAGGAGATATAATAAGTCTTATACCCTCTTATAAGGAACATATCCAATTATATTTAAAATGGATGAATGATCCCAATGTGAGGAGATTTTCAAGAAATACGATCCCTCTTTCCTTGGATGAAATTAAAAAATGGTTTGAGCCTTCCGAGAATCGATATAAGGAGTTTATTGTATTTGAGATTTATCATAATAAGGATGAAAAATCATTAGGTACTGCTGGATTAAATCGAATTAATTGGTTTGCTCGCCACGCCAATATGTTTGCTAATATCGGTGAAACTGATTATTGGGGTAAGAAAATTGCAACAGAAGTGGCAGGATTGGTATTAGACTATGGTTTTAAAGAACTTAATCTAAATAAGATTTATGCAAATATCGCAGTACCTAATATTGGGTCTTGGAAAGTAGCCGAGAAAGTAGGATTTATTTTTGAGAATATAACAAAAGATGAGTTTTATGTGGATGGGCAATATGTTGATGCTAAAAAGTATTATTTACTAAAGGAAGACTGGTTCAAAAACAAGCATTAATAAAATAAATGAAATCTGCTTTACATTGTAAATTATCATTATAATATAATTCCAATTTAGATTTCTTGTTTATTCATTATAATTTTAAAATCATGATTTACAATTCTTATCTTTCATAAGATTTACATTTAAAAGGATTCTTTTTTTAGGGATTAACATCAATATTTCCTTTATATCCCTTAAATTTTTACTCTGATATTTCTACAAACAACGAAACTTAAATGAAAACTAAAATTTTATGAAAACTCCTAATTATTAAATTAAGTTTGAGAAAGATCGATTTATACGTAATATATGGGCGTACATAATGATTTTTTAAATATTAAGGAATAATGTTAAATATTGTACAACTAAGATATATATAAACATTTAGAGGTTGAATGAAATGACTAAAAAAATATTACGAGTCAATATGAAGACTCTTGAAACTAAATTTGAGGATTTTCCTGAAAAATACGCTGCATTAGGAGGTCGTGGATTAACATCCACTATAATATCTGACGAAGTGCCACCAACTTGTAATCCATTAGGTCCACACAATAAACTAATTTTTGCTCCTGGTATCGTAACTGGGACAAAAGCCCCTAGTTCTGGTCGAATTTCAGTAGGATGTAAATCACCGTTAACTGGAGGAATAAAAGAAGCGAACGCAGGCACAAAATTTGCACAAATGTTAGGTAGGATGCAAATTGCGGCAATAATCATCGAAGATAAGAATGAGGGAGATGATTATTATGCTCTAAAAGTCACGCAAGACAGTGCGGCTTTAGTTAATGCTAATAAATGGGCGAATAGAGGCTTATATGAAGTTTATAAGGAAATATTTGATGAGTTTGGAGAGCATGTTGGTATTGCGGGAGTTGGAATTGCTGCTGAAATGTTAGCTGCAAATAGCGGAGTTTCATTTAATGACCCGGAAGGATTGCCTAGTAGATATGCAGGAAGAGGTGGAGTGGGAGCAGTAATGGCTTCTAAAGGATTGAAATTTGTGGTTGTTGATGAAACGGGAGCACCTGGAGTCACATTGGCAGATGAAGAGGTTTTTAAACAAGGTACGAAGAAACTTGCGAAATCCCTTACCAGTCATGATGTCACTAAACCCCATGGTGCTTTAAATTCATATGGAACAAGTGTATTAATTAATATAATAAACGAAGCTCGTGGATTGCCTCAATGTAATTTTCAACGAGGCCAATCAGAAGATTCCGCAAAAGTCTCTGGTGAGGCTAAAGCGGAGGCTGTAAAGGAGAGAGGGGGTACAAGACCACATGCATGCCATCCCGGGTGTATTATGCAGTGTTCCGAAATATGGACTGATAAACAAGGAAAGAATCCCGTTGGAGTTCTGGAATATGAATCTGTATGGGCATTAGGTCCAAATTCTGGAATTTATGATTTAGATATTATTGGTGAATTAAATCGAGCGTGTAATGATTTAGGAATGGATACAATTGAAGCTGGCAATACAATCGCAGTAAGTATGGATGGAGGTCTCCTTGAATTTGGAGATGGTAAAGGAGCTCTGGAACTTATGGATGAAATAAGAAATAAAACTCCGTTAGGCAGGATTCTAGCAAATGGAACAGAATTCACTGGAAAAGCATTTGGTGTGACGAGAATTCCGGTTGTTAAACATCAAGCATTACCAGCTTATGATCCAAGAGCAATTAAAGGTATCGGAGTAACTTATGCTACCAGTCCTATGGGTGCAGATCACACTGCAGGTTATGCTATTGCCACAGAGATTATGGGTGTTGGCGGAGAAGCAGATCCCTTAGATACAAATAAATCTGAACTTTCCCGAAATCTACAAGCTGCTACTGCAGTGGTAGACACAGCAGGATATTGTTTATTCACTGCTTTTGCGGTGCTTGATATTCCAGAAGGATTAGAGGGAATGGTTGAAAGTGTTAATGGTGTTCTGGGATCTAATTTAACTGTTGATGATATTGGAACCATTGGAATGTCAATTCTCAAAACCGAAAGGGACTTTAATAAAGCCGCTGGATTTACGAAAGAAGATGATAGGCTTCCTGAATTTTTTAGAGAAGAGAAATTCCCACCTTCAGGAGAGGTTTTTGATGTTCCAGATGAAGAATTAGATAAAGTATTTGCTGAATAAAAAGCAGCTATGAATGTTCGAGTAAAAATTTTTGGGAATCTAAAGAAAAAACTAGATCTAAAAGATGATGGTGCTGGCATTCCTACTATAATTAATATTGAATTTGAAAATGATTCGGCGATAATAAAAGACCTTTTCGATAAATTAAGTCTTGATATAGAGGAAACTAGCCATATTTTTGTTAACGGAGATTACGCTGGACTTAAGCGAAAAATTAGAGAAGGAGATACAATCGCAATATTTCCACGAGATATGGCATTATTATACAAATGGTACTTTAATCGAGAGGGAGATATTGAGCGTAGAGAATATTAAGGTCACAGTTAAATTTTTTGCGAATTTACAAAAATATGGACCTGAAAAATCAACTGAATACTTTCCAATGAATAGCACTGTGAATGATATCTTAGAGAAATATGATATTCCCAAAAATGAAATGAAATTGATAATCTTGATCAATGGAAAACCTCATCAGACCGAAAAAACAAGTTTAAAAGAAGGCGATATTGTTGCTATCTTTCCACCTCTCGCAGGTGGATAATAAAAAATCTTTTTTTTCTTTTTTGTTGGTTATTTTATTTATAGATTTTTGCAATCATTTTATATTAAATTTTCAAATTAAAATGTTTTATGTGTAGCATTTTCTTAAGAAAAGCCTATTTAAAAAACCTTATTATAAATAATTGTTTCATTCTGTAAAAGTATAAAATGAGAGTCTTAAAAAACAATTTTTATCATTCTCAATAATATTAATATCATTCTTGATCTAAATCAATCAAAAATCCTTATTATATGTAAATATTTAAATATAAAACCTTCATCATTTTATCTGAAATCTAATTTATATTAAGAAAAACCAGATAAATTCAATAGAATAATTAAAATAAAGTAGATATTATGCCGTATGTATTTATAACTTCTTATATCCCGAATGAAAAAGTTGAAGAAGCCGCAAAAATACATCTTGACACAATCCGAGAGTTCAGAAAAAAAATAAGAGGATTGTCAAAAGAAATTGTAAATGCGGTAATAGCACGTAAGGATTGTATAGAGGTCACTGGAATTCATGATATAAAAGAAGGAAATTTAGAAGAATTTTTACTACTCGAATCAAAAGATATGACAAATTATCTCAAAGTTCCGGGATACAGATATGAAATAGAAGTTCGATTTAAAATAACAGAAGCATTAGAAATGATAGGAATGAAAGCGATTGAACCCGAATAATAATTCAAATTAATAACGATTGAAAAAAATCATTCGCTTTTTAATTTTAGAGGAGGCTCTGATTAAGTTCATTTATGTAAGAAATTTTAGCCATTTTTCAACTTCAGAATAAATTTTCTTCTTTTAAATGAAAATCTAAATCCTTTATAATCTATATATTAATTTCAAAGGAAAAACTCATGATAAGTTTAAAAATTAAATTTAATTGCTTTTTATTTCAAATTGCAGCAAAATATTAAGAAATTATAAACTAAATTTTAAAAAATAGTATTTCCTTTAAAAAATAAAATATTCAGTC
>JAWOFX010000035.1:0-37750 GCA_046497275.1 Promethearchaeia archaeon
TTTAATCCTCCCACTTTTCCTTCATGAGTTAATTTTCCGTCTCGCATATGGAGGGTTCTACTGGCAAATTCTGAAACCGCCGCGTCATGGCTTACGGCCACAAATGTAGCACCTCTTGCATTCAAGTCTCTTAATAAATTTAGAATAAGTATTCCAGTTTTAGAATCTAAATCACCAGTGGGTTCATCTAATACACAAATTGCAGGATCGTTAGCAAATGCACGGGCGATAGCAACCCTCTGTTGCTCTCCCCCACTCAATTCACTCGGAGTATGGTGTGCTCGCTCTTCTAAGCCTACCAAATTCAGAAGATCCATTGCACGTTTTTTCTTTCCTCTCTTGCTTAATTTACCTTTAAAATGAAGAGGAACCATTACATTTTCAAGTGCAGTCATCTGAGGAAGAAGATTATAAAATTGAAAAACAAATCCGATTCGATCTCGCCTAATATCCGCTAAATTGTTATCAGATAACATAGAGATATTTTGACCTTCAAGAAAAATCTTCCCTCTCGTAGCAGTATCAAGACCCCCAATTAAATTCAAAAGAGTAGTTTTTCCGCTTCCGGAAGGACCCATTATAGACACGAATTCTCCCTTATCTATTGTTAAGTCAATTCCACGTAACGCTGCTACTGCAGTAGTTCCAAGTAGATAAGTTTTATGAAGATTCTCAACAACAATAAGATGGTCATAATCGCTCCCCGCTTTTTTCCCCTCATCAAATCCTTTTTGAAGTTTCTGCTTTTCTCGTTTAGAATATAACAGTTTTTCTCTTTTTTTAGATTTAATTTGTTCCTTTTCTTTTTTCTTTTTCCATTTATGATAGCCTTCTGTGATCTCACCGTTCCAAATGGCTAAATTACCAGTCTCTTCTTCATATTCCGTCATTAAAGATGTCTTTTCAGGTTGATTTTGAGTTGTCATTTCTATATTCTCAGTTCAAATTAATAACTCTAATATATTCAAATAGATTATGTTTAACTTTTTAAAACTTTTCACTCATAAAATTTTAAACTTCTTTTCTATTTGAATTTAGCCATTATATTAAATATTGACATTCTATATGAGTAGAATGTTTTAAAAAAATGTCTTATAATAAAATAAAATTGAGAATCTCTCATATCTTGATTCATAAATTTATCTGATTGTAATTTTCCAAATTTAAGTTTATATCCTAAGTGTTAATCCAAATAAATAGAAAAATTTGTTTAAACACTAATAAATCTATCAAAATCAGCTTTTAAATAACACAATATATCTTATAAGATATAGAAATCTATAAAAGGAACCATTTTAATCAAAGAAACAAGATTTCAAGAAGAGCGATAGAAATTTTATTTACAAATCCTTTCTTCTTGCTTCTTCAATTTTATTTTTTAATAAAAGATTGTCCTCTCTCAATCTCTCAATTTCCTCAAATAAAGGTTTCACGATTGAAACCAGTTGTTCTTTTGAAAATAGATTATCATTATCTAGCTCTTGAATTTCTTGACCACGGATTTTCCCTTCTTTGTCTATATAGAGTATTGTAAGTAATTCTCTTATTTCTCCACCCTCTATATTATCATGTAAAAAAACATAAGGAAAAGGATATTTATTCCGACCTTCCAACATCTCTTTTGAAATCTTTATTTCATGCGTTTTATTACAATAATTACAGCGGTAATGTTTGACAATTGAATCTTTATCGGACATTATATAAAATAGGAAATATGAATTATAAATTAAATTTTTTTCTCAAAACTTTTAACATTTTGTAATATAGATTTTGTTCTGCTTGCTTTTTAGTTCTTGATTTCTTGGATTCTAAATTATGTATTATTGAACTTATTTTTTCTAATAACTCATTATCTTGATTATAAATTCGAGGATTTTTGGCAATCCAGATTGGATTATTATCAGGTCCTATTGATTCAAAATTAGTATTAATTATTGGGGTGAATCTTAATTTTGCTTGTAAAAATTCCAAAAGTTTATTCTTGTTTAAAATTGGGGAATCTTTTACGATATTATCCCAATCTTCATAAAATTTGTTAATGATGCAGTTCTCGACCGTTTTTAAATTCTCTCCGGAATCTAAAAATAATGCCCCACATAAAGCCTCAAAAACATCTGCAAGAATTTTTGTTCCTTCTATATTTTGGCTTTCTGATTTGTAAATATAATTTTCTAATTTAAAATATTTTCGAGCAATTCTTTTAAGCATCTCATCATTTTCTAATTGTTGTTTTAATTGAGTTAATTTTCCTGGTGACCGAACCCCATCTTTATATTTTTTTAAAATAAATATCAATTTTATCACGCTGTCTCCTAATGTTTCTAATATTTCATAATCTCTAACTCCATGTTCATGTCCATATTGTGGTGTTGTTAATGCCTGTTTTAGTAATTGCTTATCACTAAACACATAATCTAATTTATTTTGAATTCCATTACTTTTATTCTCTTCAATCATCTATTATCTTAATTTTTAGAAAGATTTAAAAATTTAGAAGAAACTAATAAATATATGGAAAGTGAAGAGAATTGGAAGCAAATAATCTCTAAAATAAAAAATATTGAACAAAAATATACTAATTTACACGAATATCTTTCCAGTTTAAATATTCCTTCTCGTGATTCTATTCTTGAAGAGATTCATAAAAATATCATAATGGACCACCCCATTTTCAAAGAATTTGGAAGTTTAAAGGATGAAATGTTTATAGAAAAAACCAATAAAAAATCAAAAAAGATCCATAATTTTATCCAAACCACAATTAAAAACATTAAAGTCAATCCAGTTAAAAAAGTCTTTTATTTACGTAAGTTTCTTGATAAATTTATAGATATCTCCGAATCAGACAAAAATGTTGTTATAAAATCCTTGAAAAATACGGGTATTGATGAATTAAATGAAAAAATGGAGTCTCTTATTAAAATTTTTAAGATTGAAGATATTGAATAAAATAAATTTACAGAATTCTTCCTAAAAAATAAAAAAATAAATAAAAGCGACGAATTAGATTATTCCAAAACTAATTTCTATTACAAATCAAATAATTCTGTTAATTTTAATACTTTTGAGATTCCTCTGATTTTTATCTTTCTTGTTATAATTTTGCCTAACATTGAAAGTGTTGAGAGTTTACCAGCTGCAATTTTTAAAAATAATTCAGTACTAGTTGCTAACTTCCCATCCCATCCCAATACATCTTTTTTGAGATTTTTCTTTTCATCATTTTTAATACCATCAACTTCAACGTGTCCATCCTTTATTTTAATAAGAGCAGCATATCTTCCATCCGTAGCATTCAATAGAATTTTAAGATCTGTATCTTTAAATTTTTTCTTGAATTTCTCATTATCGTTTAAAGGTTCAAATTGTTGAGAAATTATCTTAGCAAATCCGCGTAATTTTTTATCAGACATTTTTAAACTTCTAATTTATAGTAATTGTATTAATTATTCTTTTATATTGGAAAGAATATAAATCTTTAAACTATGAAATTATCTAATGGTTTTAGATCAAGTATAATTAAATCACAGAATATTATATGAACTACCTTAAATTCTTTTAGAATGAGCTTTAATACCCAGATTCCTCGCTGCCTGTGAAAAACTCTTCATAGGCTTTTCTATCTTCGATAGATATCCTATCTGCTTTACTCTCTTTAATAACGATTGGTGATATTTCTTTATCGTCGTGCCTGATTTTTTTAATGATTTTATAATCATTTTCATCTTTACTAAACTCAAAATATTGATCACAGGCTTTGCAATATAATTTCTTATCCTTTGGAATTAGAATATTATCACAATTTGGACAAAAGCGCACAGTTTTTTCACCTTTTCTTTTTCTATAGTTCTATCTTTATCAATTTTTTACTTGTGATTCAAGGAATTTTTTTCTTACTATTTTTTAGATCCTTATATTACATATTATTAGATCCTTTTGTAGTAAATTTTTCTTAACTTAATCATAAAATAAATAAAGGTATATAAACCTTTTTATAATCCAAAATGTTATAATCATCCAAGAAAACAATTATTAAAAAGTTTTGTTAAGGAATTATTAATTAATTATTTATCCTTAGATTCTGCTTTATTTTCTTTTACTTTTTCATTTTAAACATTCCAAGGAAAAAGTTTTGGAATCCATTATTATGGGTGATTTTATTCTCAATAACTAATACACGATAAATTTACTCAAATAATCAAATTAATCTTAAAATTATACTATTCTTTATTTTATATTATGGATGAAAAAGTTGAGGAATACTTTAATAAACAGCTCTCTCCCCAAAAAGAAATATGTCTTAAATTAAGAACGTTAATCATAAAAAGATTTCCAAATATTAATGAAAAAATTAGATGGGGTGTCCCTAATTATAATGATAAATTTTATATTGTAGGTTTAAAAGATAGTGTAAATTTAGGATTCTCCATAGAAGGTTTAAAGAAGAGTGAGATCTCTTTATTCCAAGGAACTGGAAAAACCATGAGACATTTGAAATTTAAAAAATTAAATGATATTGATTCGGAAAAAATAACCAAATTAATAGAACTCGTTTGGAAATCAAATTAAATAAAATTTTATTAATTCAATTCTTTCTTAAACTATTTAAAAATTAAAATATGAAAATAAATAACATAAATGATAAAAAGACCTAACTTATTATTTAATTTAAATTTGGTGTGAATCAGTTTTATGAATGAAAATATATTATTAATTGGGCATCGTGGAGCAAATAAGGAGGCACCTGAAAATACTTTAAAATCATTTCAAAAAGCGATAGAACTTGGCGCAGATTATATAGAATTTGATGTCCATATGAGCAAAGATCATGAAATTATTATTATGCATGATGAGAATACATATCGCACAACAGGGTATGCAGGATTAATTAAAGAAATGACTTTATCAGAATTAAAAGAATTAGATTGTGGCGAAGGAGAGCAAATTCCTACTCTTCAAGAATTGATAGAATTATCAAAGGGGAAAATAAATTTACAATGTGAAATAAAGGCAGAAGGTTTAGCTGATAAATTAGTAAAAGTTTTTCGAGAAGAAAATCTAATAACTTCTTCAATTATCAGTTCTTTCAATCATAAAGAACTAAAAGAAGTGCAAAGATTAGAAAGCGATTTAAAACTAGCTGCGCTCGAACCAACTGGATCAGGATGGATAACAGATTGGGTTTCTAAGAAAAAAATTGTTGATAATGCTAAAGAAAACAAATTTTTTGGCATAAATCCACTATATAAACTTATAACAAAAGATTTAGTTGATTATGCTCACGAAAAAGGTTTAAGTGTAATTCCTTGGACAGTTGATTCAATAAATGCCATAAAAAAATTAATTGAACAAGAAGTCGATGGGATTATAACAAATGATATCAGAAAAGCGAAAAAAATATTAAATCGATAGATATCAATTAGTTTCAATCTTTTTCTTAGGAAATGCATAAATTAATTAAAATCTACGTTCTAAAGTGAATTTAATAAAATATTTTAGGAAATTACGACTTAATAATTCAATAATCAATAAGGAATTTATTAAGAGAAGAATGTAAAAATGTTCTCTCAAACTATAGAAATAACTAATAAGATTGATTTTGACAAACTATTCTATCCTAGAGCTATAGGAATAATTGGTGCCTCCTACAATCCTACGGGAGGGGGTTATTTTGTCCAAGTTATGAAAGATCGATTACGCATACCAATGTATCTTTTTAATCCAAGATTGAGAGGAAAAGAGCTCTATGGTAGAAAAGTTTATGCATCAATATTAGATATTCCCGAAGACAAACCAATAGACTACGTAATTATTGCAGTTCCAGCTAAAATTGTTCCCAAAATAATGAAAGAAGTCGGTCAAAAAAGTGTACCTTTTGTAACTATCTTTAGTTCCGGGTTCAGTGAAGTTGGAAATGAGGGATTAGAGGATGAAGTACTAAGCATCGCTAAACAATTTGGGGTCAGAATTATCGGTCCAAACTGCATTGGAGTATACTGTCCCGAATCTGATTTATATTTTGGGAGGGATCAATCAAAAAAAACAGGAAATTTTGGTGGAGTATTCCAATCTGGAGGTCTTGCGGTAAATGCATCTCAATTGGCTGTTGCATATGGGTGCTATATATCGAAAATGATTTCAATCGGAAATGCGATTGATCTTTCCCATCCAGACTTTCTTGAATATTTTTTGGAAGATGATAAAACAGCAATAATAGGTTTATATTTAGAAAACTTGAAAAACCAGAAATATGGTAGGCGTTTTATGGATGCTGCGATAAAATGCAATTTAAACAGAAAGCCTGTCATATTATGGAGAGCTGGATACGGAGAGGCAACTAAAAAAGCTATACAATCCCATACAGGAGGTTTGGCAGGAAATAATGAAATCTGGAAAGCAGTAGCAAAACAAACAGGTTGTTGTTTGGTCAATAATTCCATTGAACTTTCTGCTCTTGCTGCGGCATTTAAATTAACTCATTTACCCTCTTCAAGAAACATTGGATTGATAGGAATAGGAGGAGGCTCTACAATTGAGGCAAGTGACACATTAGAAAAGTATAATATAAAAATACCTCAATTAACAAAAAAAACTATTAATATAATGGCAAGATTTCTTCCAGAAGTGAATACTAATTTGAAGAATCCATTAGACCTCGGAGCTTTAGGAGCAATGCCTCATTTATATTATCGAACTATTATAACTCTTGATAAAGACCCTAATATCTCTTCAATAGTTTTTGTAAAAGATCCAGAAAGATTTAAAAATTTAGAAGAAACAATGATTTCGAAAATGGGATTTAAGGAAGGTGTGGATTTAAATAGAGCTTTTATAAAATACATAACTAAAGCGAAAAGAGTATGTGATAAACCGATGTATTGTGTTATGCTTAAAATATCTGAGGGTTTTGAAGAATATAAAAGCCGCTACAAATTCAAGCTAAAGCTTCTCAATAGAAATGTGCCTGTATATGAGAATTTCGAATTAATCGGAACTGTTCTTGATCAAATGAATAAATATAGAGAATTCCTACAAGCGCACGGGAAATATCCAAAAAATTAGAATATTTTATTAAATATTTGCTCTCATATTTTATCTTCAACCTTATTTTTTGTATTTTTTTAAAATCATCATAATATCTGAGCCAAAATTTATAAATTTCGGGAGTGGAATAAAGCCCATCCAATAATAGTTCTTCTCAAGAATTATAAAACCTATTTTTTTTAATTTAGAAATTAAAACTCTTTCAGGAAGAATAGAAACATGTGTGGGATCATTTTCAAATCTTAAAAATTCTGTTATTTTATATTGAGTGCGTATTGGTATTCTTAGTAGAAATATGCCATCTTCTGCCAAACATTTATGTATATTTCTTAGAGGTGCCTCAATATTATTAATATGTTCTATAACATCCATACATATTATTACATTGAAATAATTTTTAGGATATGGAAGTTCCTTTGTGATATCATGAACCCAAAAATGTTTTTCATTTAAATCTGGTAAAATTTTCTTACACATTTCAATCGCGTGTTTAGAAATGTCGCATCCATAGATTTCAAACCACTTTTTCATAAAATAAAGCATAAATCCATAACTGCATCCAATGTCTAAAGCCTTGCCACTTTGAACATATTTTTTTATTAGATCTATTTTGCCTTTCCAAAATATTTCTCTCCTAAGAAAGAGATATCCCCCTGGTAATTTAGCGTAGTTTGATCCCGATCCTATATAATAATCTTCTTCATATTTTTCTGATTTCAAATCATCAGAATTCTTCAGTTGAAATCGTCTCCCTTTCTTTTTAATTTTATAATTGTAAAACTTATGTTTAATTAATATTGTAAAATTTATTAAAATTATTTTTTTTCATTTATTAAAGGTTTAGCCGGACTTCCCGAATAAAACCCTTGATCTGGTTTCCCTCTCCAGCCTTTATGCAAAACAGATAAAGGATATATAACATAATTACTTTTCGCTTCCGCATTTGGCCCAGCTATAACTCCAGGATAGAATATAGTATTTTGACCTAGTTTAATCTCCATAATACTAATTTTTCCAAATATAGTATTTACTGCGTGACTTGAAATTGCTGCTGTTGGATAAAAAAAAGAATTTTTTCCAATATCTGTAAATTCTAATCCAACGAAGTTATCACAATATATAACATTTTCCTCAATTTTATTATGCCCTATTTTTCTTAATGCATGATTAACTAACCAAGGAAAAGGGGACTTTGAACTTAACCATACTGGAAACTTAATAATAAAGCCTCTTCTATGATAGTATTTTAAAATCTTTCCCTCTTCTGATTCCAAATCATTTAAAACCCTCTTAAAAACCCCTTGCTTTGGAGCAGATTTCTTATTCCATCTTTTAACCCAGAATGCTGAAAATTCTATCAATATAAGTATATATAAATAATAGAGAAATAGAATTAAAAAAGATAATAAGACTAAATGTAAAAGCAAATTAATTGCGAATAAAATTCTAAAAACATATTCAAATAATAAAAATAATCCTAAACAAATATAAAAAGGAAATAGAAAACAAATGAAATTAATCAGAAAGAATTCTAATATAGGAAGCTCCACTTTCTTCTCAATATCACTGTCATTCATCTTTCTTAATTGACTATCTACATTAGCTTCCATAATATTATTATTTATAAACTATTATTAAAAATTAATCTTAAAATTATTTTTTATTCATATGATTGACATATTCACTGTTATTGGCGGAATAATATTATCTTTAGTGGCAACATTTTGCTATGCGATAGGATTTGTGTTGCAAAAAATGGGGCTTTTACAAGGTTTACCTGAGCTTCATTTTAATCGTGGAATAAAAACAATACTCAAATCCTTTTTACAATTTTTTGGGAATAAATTATGGATTTCAGGCTTCTTATTAAGCTTAATTGGATGGATCCCATTTATGATCGCCGTATCCCTAGTAGGAGTTGTGGTTGTCCAACCTCTAACTGGTGTAGGCTTAATTGTATCACTTATAGCTTCTCATATTTTATTGAATGAAAAAATTTCTTTCATAGAAACTATTTCTGCTGGATCTTTAGTTTTTGCTCCTCTCCTAATCACTTTTGCGGGAATAACTGATGTATCTATAAATTTATATGAATTTTTAGTTCGTTTCTTAATTTATTTTATCTTAAGTTTAATCTTTTCATCATTAAGTTTTTATATTTCAAAGAAAATGAATAATAAGAGATATGAAGCTACATTTCTAACAATAACAGGTGTAATTTTAAATGCTAATGCTATTTTATTTACAAATATTATGTCTCAAGCCCTTAAAGATGCAAATATTAATTTGATATCATGTTTTGGTTGGGCAGAGGTAATTTTTGGAATATTTTGGTTTGATTATTACCACTTTTGGGCATTTATTTCATTTTGGGGTCTTGCAATCTTTTTTTTAATAGGTTTTATATTTTATCAAAGTGGATTCCAAAAAGGAAAGGCGTCGACAATGTATCTTATCATAAATTCTTTATCAATTATAATTCCTATTATAGTTGGTATATTTATTTTTAATCAAAACTTCCAAAATATTGGATTGTTCATTTTAGCTGTTATAATTATTATCTTAGCTGATATGAATCTAAGCAAATATCAAGCAGAAATTGAGAAATTAGATAAAATTAAAAAAATCAAAAAGAACTCTTCAATCTGATTTATTGGGTCAAAATTTAAACTCAGAATAATGGTTCAATTGAAAAATTATATTGATATAAAATATTCTTTTTTAATCGATATTCACTATGGAGAGATGGAAATCCTGGGAGATCTCCCCCCACTCCTTTTTGTTTATAATCAATATTTAATGTAAGATTCTCTCGAGTAGGTAATTCATGGATATGCGCTGCCTTTTCTAAATCTTCCATAGTATAGGGCCACGCACTTATATTTAAATATGGTTCCCCCATATCTTTAATCAATATTCCCTCGTTTTGTTCGTTTGTGAGTTTACACCAACGAATATCAGATCTATTTCCATTTTCTTGAGGTCTAACATAATTATGGACTAAATCTTCAATAAGACCAGAATAAATACCAATTGAAGCACCTAATTTCCTATCCCACATTGTCTCATGTGGTCCTCGCCCATACCATGTCATTTTATTATATTCACCAGATAATTCAGTCTGCATCCCAAATCGTATCATTTCTTTATTCGGAGTAAAACTATTTATTATTACTATAGTTCCATCTCCAAATATATTATAGATAATTTCCATTGGTTTATCTGAATTTGGTACTTTAAACTTAGTAAAAATCTTTTTAAGCCCTGGATTTGAATTTTCGGTACTCAATTCAATAATTTCTGTTTTTTCTGAAGCTTTTTTCCAACTATAGTCAATATTTGTTGTTTTGAAATCTTCAAGATCCTCATCTGCAAAACCGATATCATTATCAATTGGCACTCTCCAAAAATTAGGTTTTAAAGATTTAGTTAAAATTCTCTTTCTGTTATAATATAATTCTTCAATCAATCCAGAACTTTTATCTATAGTAAGTTTGAAATTATCCCCGATTAAAAGGATTGTTTCATCACTATTTTGAAGGTCAATTTTAGGATAAACGCCATTCATTTCTTTTATTATGGATTCAGAACTAATTGGGAGTTTAAATTGATCCCAAGCAATAATATGACCCTTTTGAGCCCATAGGCAATCATTTGAAAGGAATGATGTAATTTTAAGAAAGTATTCTGAAAATTCATTGTGTTCAATATTTCGAATCGGTATTTTTATTTGTGTTTTTTCACTGGGTCCAATAATTGTTTTATCAATTAACCCCTCTTGAATAAATTTTCCATTTCGGGTTAGCTCCCATTTCATATTAACAAAATCAAGAGATTTAAATTGATATTTGTTGATAATTTCAAATTTATAATCAGATAGATCTATTGGAATAATTTTAATTTCCTGATAGACCTTTTTGACTTCAAAAAGTGAGGGATTAGGTTTACGATCAGGCGTAACAATTCCATTAATACAAAAATTCCTATCATTTGGTTCGTCTCCAAAATCACCCCCATAAGCCCAATATTCTTTCCCCTCTTCAGAGATCTTTCTCAAACCTTGATCTACAAAATCCCAAATAAACCCGCCAATGAGATTGCTATATTTTTCAAAGAGATCCATGTATTCTTGGAAATTCCCAAGACTATTACCCATGGCATGAGCATATTCACATAACATAATTGGGCGTTTTTCATCTTTTTTAAGATTTCTTTTTGCGTTCATTTTTATAGTTCTTGGAGGATAATACATATAACTAATGATATCTGTGATTTCATTGTAATAATCTCCCTCGTAATGGATTGGACGTGTATTATCTATTTCTAAAGTAGTTTCCTTCATTTTTTTAAAGACATCGCCAAATCCTGCTTCATTTCCAAGAGACCAAATTATTACACAAGGATGATTTTTATCTCTTTCTACCATCCTAAGCATCCGATCGCAGCATGCTTTTTCCCATAGGATTTCACTATTGGGAATTTTATCTCTCAACCCATGGGTTTCTAAATTACATTCATCAATTACGTAAATTCCATATTCATCACAAAGATCATAAAAATCGGGATGATTTGGATAATGACTTGTTCTAATAGCATTAATATTATTTTGTTTTATTATATGAATATCCTTTTCCATTAAATCAAATGACACAGCTCTTCCATTATCAGGATCATGTTCGTGTCGATTTACACCTTTTAATATTACAGACTTACCATTTATCAAGAGTTCACCTTTAGAATTCAATTCTACGCTTCTAAAGCCGATTCGGTTTGCTTCAACCTCAATTAATTCATTTTTTTCATTATATAACATTAGAATCGCATAATAGAGATTAGGAGTTTCAGCTGTCCAGAGTTTAGGATTCTCAACTTTTGCATCTAATTCTAAAGTAATTTCAGAAAATTCCTTAATATTAAAATCCTTTTCTAATTTAAGGTCAGGTTTTTGTAAATTATCTTTATCTTTAACCAGTAAAAATTCAATTTTAAGTTTTTTAATTTCTTGCTTTTCATAATTCTTAATTTTTAAATTGAGTGATAAAGACGCATTAAAATAATCTTTATCTAACTCATTAGATAGATGGAAATCCCTTATATGAACCTTCGGTGTAGAATACATATATACATCTCTGAAAATGCCACTAAATCTCCACATATCTTGATCCTCGAGGTAGGACCCATCCGACCATCTATAAACCTCCACTGCTATAACATTATCTTTTGCTTCAATGAACTCAGTTATGTTAAACTCTGCGGGAGTCATGCTTCCTTGACTATATCCCACCCTTTTTCCATTTATCCACAAGTAAAATGCTGATTTCACACCTGCGAAATGAATGAAAATTTCTCTTCTGTACCAATGTTCCGGAAGATCAAATTTTTTTTGATAAGATCCAACTGGATTATTTTCATGATCTATCCCAGGAATTTCTTCCGTATTGATACTATATGGATATTTTATATTTGTGTATATTGGCATCCCATACCCTCTCATTTGCCAGTTGCTTGGAACATCAATATCATCCCAAGAATTTACATTATAATTTCTCTTAAAAAAATTTATTGGGCGTTCAGAAGGCTTTTTTACCCATTTGAATTTCCATTTTCCGTTTAAAGAATGGTAAAAATCAGATTTTTTACTTGGATTAAAGCAGGATTTTATATTTTCAAAAGGTATTGAGGTATTATGTGCATCTAATTTATTAACTCCTATAACTTCTGGATTTTCCCAGTCGTATTTATCATCTGAATTGACCATATTTTTCACATTGAAGAAAAGATGTATGAATATTTCTAAAAGATATTTGAAATAAAGATATATTGTTATTAATCTTTATTTCGATTAATTTTATATTTTAAGTAAAACATAATTAATGCAATTGCACCATTCACAGTCATTATTACACTCCACCAATATTGGTGTGTCAAACCTTGGACAGTTAATTCAAAAATTGCTCCTCCTACTATCGGACCAATTATTTGCGCAACACTGTCTAAAGATGTGGTGTAACTATTTATCCTTCCTTGTATCTTTACACTTGCAGATTTAGATATCACACTTAAAAGATTTCCTCTTACTGAAGAAGCAGCAAAACTTACTACAATTAATAGAATCATTACTATGATGGGATCTTCAAATAAAGCGATAAGAGCAAACATTACTACAAAAACACTTAAACCCATTAAAATCATATTCTTCTCCCCAATTAATCTTAAAACTGGCTTGAAAAATGCAAAACGAGTAATAGCTCTGAAAATTCCTGAAATCATGAGAATAATTCCAATTTCTAAAGCAACTAAACCAAGGATACTTTGAAGAAATAAAGACATATTCGACATGAGTAAAGTAAAAGAAATAGTATGAAACCCCCATAGAATTAACAAATACAATGCGTTTTTATCTTTCAAAATTGAAATTTTTTTATGCTCTTCTTTTTTATCGCGTTCACGTTTAAATTCTGGCCAAGATTCTTCCAATAAAGTTAGAGTTAAAATAATTGTCAATAATGATAATAATGATGCTAAAAGACCAGGGTAAAGAACTCCTCCGAATGCAAAAAGAACTCCTCCTAATCCCGGACCAATTAGAGAAGAAAGTACATGTGCTACCCCAATATTAGCCATTTGAACACCTCTATCCTTTGGAGGTACAATATCGCTAATAATAGCTTTTGCTATAGGAAAATTTCCACCAAATATACCATCGATTACTCTTGAGAGAAATATTAGGAAAAGAGAATCTGAAACTGCTAATATAATAAATGCAGATAATGTACCAAACTGAGAAATTAATAGCATCGGTTTACGCCCATATGAATCGCTTAGTCTTCCCCATAACGGTGCGAAAAACAAAGTAAATACCGCATTTATAGCAATAACAATTCCGATCACCCATGGTGTTGTATTGTAAATTTCTATAAATGAAGGCAGAAAGGGAATTATAAGATAATAACCAAGAATATCCACAAATACAGCTGCCCACAAGGGAAATAATCTTGGATAACTTACAACTCTATTAATTTTAGTTTTTTTCCACTTAGATTCTGAAAGATCAGACAAACACTAATCACATTCACAATAATTTTGAAATATAATCTAAGATAACTCCTATTTTTAAATAAGATTTCGTAATAAAATACGATGTTTCTACTAAAAATTTTCAGTTATTTTTGATAAAAATTTAAGAAGAAAAGAAAAAAAGATAAATTTCTAGACTTTTAAGAAATCTATGATGTGTTGATTAACTTCTGGGGCTTTTTCTTTCGGAGATTCGTGTCCAGCATTTTCAATTACAATTAGTTGACTATTTGGAATTTGATTGTGAATTTTTTCGTTCATAATTTTTGGGGTTTGACGATCTTTCTCAGCAGTTAAAATTAGTGTTTCAGCTTTTATTTGCGGTAAATCATCATAGACATCATAAATACCCAGAGCATGGGCTTGGTTTTTAATATCTTGTGGTCTTGAGGGATTAGTTTTGCTTATTTCTATCAAGTCTTCTGCTGAAAATAGATTATAAAATTTCTTTTTAGGATTTTCTTCCATTTTTTTTCGAAACTTTCGATCAAAACCCATTTTAGCACCCTCAAAAAATGAACTTTTAGGATCTTCTAACATTTTATGATATTTATCAATTTGGGATTGTTTATACATTTCTAACCCTGACTTATCTCCAGGCCATTGTGGTAAAGTATTGATTAATATTAATTTCTTTAATCTTTCCGGGTAATTAATTGCGAAGGTCTGAACGATCATACCTCCTAATGACCAACCAAGAACGTGTGCTTTATCAATTCCCAAATGATCCATTAATCCTGCCACATCATCGGCAAACATATACATGCTATAAGGTTCATCTGGTCGATCTGATTTTCCCGCTCCTCTATTATCAAATCTTACTACCTTAAAATACTTGGAAAGAGGTTCAAATTGTGCTATCCATACTTCTTTATCTGCTCCGAATCCATGAACTAAAATTAAAGGCTCTCCTTCACCTTTAACTTCATAACACATTTTTATTCCATTTATTTCAGCAAATTTTTCTTCACTCATAATTAATCTTATATTGAATTTTATTATAAATTTTTATCTTTAAATTTAATGTATTAAAAATTTGATTAAAATTTTATTTACTTCAGGAGCGTGAGAAAGATGAAGAAAATGTCCAGAATTTTCGATCACTTGAATTCTACTTTTAGGTATTCTCTTATGTATTTCCATCATTGAAATCTTAGGTGTTAGTCTATCATGGGAACCAGCAATCAATAGAGTTTCTTGTTGGATTTTTTCTAAATGATCTAAAATGTTATGGGATCTGAGAGTATTACTCAAATTTTCAATATCTTGAGGAGTTGAAGGATTTTTAATAGACTCTTCTATAAGATCATTAGCCGAAAAAATTCCATAGAATTTTTTATCAGGGTTTTTCTTCATCTTTTTTATGAAATTCCTATGAAATAAATTTCGAGACTTATTCCAAAAAGATTTCTCAGGATCTTTTTGAAGTAGTTTGACTTCCTCAGTTCGCCCATTTTTTATAAATTCTACTGCGTTTTCATCGGGTATTCGAGGATTTGTAGTCATTAATACTAATTTATCAACTTTTTCAGGATATTTCAGGACAAAATGTTGAGCAACCATTCCTCCTAGAGATCTTCCGATAATATGGGCTTCATCAATTTTTATGTAGTCCATCAAACCAGCAATATCGTCTGCAAGCATTTCCATGGTATAGGGTATATTTGGTCTGTCTGATTTTCCCACTCCTCTCATATCGAATGCTAAAACGCGGAAATGCATACTTAATTCATTTACTTGAGCAACCCAAGTCTCTTTTTTACCTCCTATCCCATGAATTAAAACAATAGGCTTCCCTTTTCCAAAATCATTATAACATAATTTTACTCCATCTATAAATGCAAATTTTTCGGTCATTTTAAATTTGAAATCTATTTTTTAATTTCTCTAGATTAAAATCATCAATCCTTTTATTCTCGTAGAAATATTGGAGCTCTTCCGTTCTTAATACAATAATTAATTATAAGTGTTTGTTAATAAAAGCAGCTATTTCTTCGAATGCTTGCCTGCCAGTAGGGTGATTATCACCATATTTATGAAAATCATGTGGCATATTCTCCCATATTTTAAGTTCAACCTCAACTTCTTGATCTCTTGCTTTTTCAGCTAAATTTTTTGCATCATCAAGTAAACCATCATGGCTTCCAGCATGGATTAATAGTGGTGGTAGCCCATTTAAGTCTCCGAATAAGGGTGATAAATACGGATTTTTTTTGCTTTCACCTTTGGAATATAAATATGATATTGGTTTCAATCCGGTCCCTAATTCAGGTTCTAAATCTCTAAATTTCTTAATTGATTTAGCTCTACATTTAAGATCAACCCAAGGCGAGATTAGAATTGCTGCTCTGGGCATTTCTAAACCTAAATCCCTAGCTTTTAGAAGCATTGCCATCGCAAGTCCTCCACCTGCTGAAGCTCCACCGATAAATATTTCATTCGATTCAAATCCATTAGATAAGAGCCAATCATAACCTTTAATCGCATCTTCCAAGGCAGCAGGAAATGGTTTCTCAGGAGCAAGAGAATAATCAATTCCAAGAACATTTAGATTCATATATTTAGATAGTAAATAACGCACATAGCTGTTCTCGCTTAAGCTCCCCGCAACATAACCACCTCCAAAAAAATAAAGAAATGCTTTATTTTTAGGATTATTTGGAAGTATCGTCCATTCGGCTTCAGTTCTTTTAATATTAAAATGATCCGATATAACGTTATCGGGGATATGATTTTTCATAACTTTTCCAACATATTCAGTGGTATATCGTTCCAGTTCTAAAATCAAATTCCAATCTCCCTTCATTTCCATTGCCTCTTCAACTGGAATATCTTTCAATTTTGCAAACTCAAATGTCGCCTTTTTTTTTAATTCCTCTTGATTTTTTAAGATTTTTTCAAAAGCAGCATCTACTTGAATAAGATTAAGATTTACCATACTACCAAAAATTCATTATTCAATTAAATCTCTTACGATTATAATCTAATTCTTGCACTAAAAGTTATCTACTACAAACAGAATACCCACAATGATTACAATTACCTGTATCATCAATATCCAATTTTACTATATTAAATTCAGATCTTTTAATCACTGTATCTCCACAGTTCGGACAACTTGTATCGCTTCCTTTGCCACCTAAAATATTTCCCAGATACACATAATCTAATCCTGCTGCTTTCCCCATATAAAATGCTTTTTCTAAAATATCTAAATTAGTATTGGATGTGAAACCATAATCCTTAGACTTAAAATACGGAAATGCTCTGGTAAAATGTAATGGTATTGATTTTCCTAAGTCATCTTTTATACGATCTATTACTCCTTGAACTATTTTCTCGTCTGTATTGAAATCTTCTATTAAGAGATTAGTAATTTCAACATGAACATCATTATTGACAAAAAGTTTAGCATTTCTCCAAACTTTATCCACATCAGCCCCACAATATTTTTGAACCATTTGTGAATCGCCTTTAATATCAATATTAATTGCATCTAAACCATTCTCTATTAAATCTTTTACAACCATTTCAGTCATATAACCATTAGAGACATAAGTGGTATATAACCCTTCTTTTTTTGCTAATTGAAATGCATCTAAAGAATATTCAAACAAGAGAGTTGGTTCATTAAATGAAATAGAGATCCCTTCACAATTATTTTGTATAGCTTTTTCTATAAATTCTTCTGGAGATAAATAATCTTTTAAATTTTTTACTTTCTCTCTGATTGGAGCTTCAGGGTGAGAAAGATGATAATTCTGACACCAAAAACAACCAAAATTGCAACCGTAGGTTCCCACTGTATAGGCTTTCGTGCCAGGATGAAAATTATAAAAGGGTTTTTTTTCAATAGGATTTATAGACTCTGCTGGGATCTTTCCATAAACAATTGTATAAATTTCACCATCTAAATTCATACGAGTCCCACAAAATCCCGTATTATCTTTTTTAATCTTACATTTTCTTTCGCAAGTGAGACATTGTGAAAGATTTTCATTGATTTTGAATTGAAATTTGCTTTTTCTTAAGAATTTCTCATGAATAGCCGACATTTTTTCCTAGCAAGAATAAACGATTATGGAATATAAAAAATATGTTTGCAATTTATTTAATGGTAGAATCAATTAACTTTTATCACACAAAATCATTTGATATAAATACCACTATGACAAATTATAATCTATGATCAACTGGATTATTTTAATTTTTTATTTCTTGGATATCAATAACATAATCACTATTGATAGCATATTTTTCGTAAATTTTCCAATATTACTAATATCACGTTTAATTCTCATTAGTACATTTATTTTAAGCCATAGAGAAGAATATCCAAATGATCTAACAAAAGATCAAATGTCTTTCGTTAAAAAAAATAAAAAATATCGAATTCTAAAAGAAATAATTATCCTCCTCTTTGGTATAATTTATTCCCCAATAACGATTTTTTTGACTCTATACACACTTATGAGAGTAGGGCTTATTCTTGAGAATAGAGGAACATTAAAAAGAACACATAAACTTGAGATATGTGGGAAATTTATAATTTTTTTCTTTCCAACCGGAGCATTATTATGGTTCAGTATCGTAAATGATTTATTTTCGCTAATAGCTACTTCTTTTAGTTTAATACTCTTCCTTTATAAGTATCGAAGAAACTATTTATCTAAGTTAGTAGAATATGTTGAAAAGCATAGAAATAGACGCATAAATAAAATGGGGAGAACAGGTACAATAATTAAGGTTATAGGGCTTTTTTTTCTGATATCATTTCCCTTTTCTTTCATTTTAATCACTGGAATATATTCTCCTCCTGAAAAAATTACTAGAATGGTTAAAATGGAAGATGGTGTGGAATTAGCCACAGATGTTTATCTAGCTCCCGGATCTTTTGGCTCCCCTAGACCAGTAATTTTAGTAAGAACGCCATACGGAAAAAATGCGATGGGTGAATATTATGGACTGTTATATAATACCCAAAAATATCACATGGTTGTTCAAGATTGTAGAGGAACTTTTGATTCAGGTGGTAAAGATGACTTTATTATATTTATGGAGGCATTTAGCGATGGAGTGGATACGATTGAATGGATAATGAATCAGAGTTGGTGCAATGGAAAAATAGCAAGTGTTGGTCCATCTGCACTTTGCATCAATCAATATTTTTATGCCGGAATGAATCCGAATGGACTTGTTGGACAATCTCTTATGATTGGAACACCTGATTTATATAAAACAAGTATTTTTCGTGGAGGAGCTTTTCAGCAAAATTTAGTGCTTGAATGGATTAAAGGTGTCGCACCAGAAAATTATGAAGAACAACTTCAAACAATCATAAGTCACCCTAAAAAAGACTATTTATATAACTCAACTTCACTTTTTATGGAAACGGGTCCAAATTTCGGAAATGTTAGCGTTCCTGCGATTCATATTGGTGGATGGTATGATACCTTCCAGCAAGGCACTCTAGATGGGTATATGGGATATGATGATGAATCGCAAGCTCAAGGAAAGCAACTTTTAATAATGACACCCTCCACTCACGGAATGCCCAGAGAAGGTAAGATCGGAAACTTGACTTTTCCCACAACAAACTATAATGGATTTAATTTATATTTAGATTGGGAACAGAAATTATTAGATCATGTCTTATTTGGAAAACCTTTTGATTGGTCGGGGAATAGAGTTGCTTATTATTTGATGGGAGATGTTGATGATAAAACTATAACTGCTAATGAATATAAATTTGCTGAAGATTGGCCAGTTCCTTACGAGAATAATACTTGGTATTTAAATTCGACAAGTGGGATTGGATTTTCTAATGGAACTATACCTTCGATTAATTTAAATCATTCATATCTTTTCGATCCTCGACACCCCGTTCCAACTGTTGGAGGAAATAACTTATTATTAGATTCGGGACCTTATGATCAAAGAAAAGTGGAAACAAGAGATGATGTGCTTGTTTTTACTTCATCTTCTCTTGAAGAACCTTATACGATCGTAGGAAGAATGTGGGCAGAGCTTTTTGTGAAATCCAACTGCACAAATACTGATTTTACAGTAAAATTATGTGATGTATATCCTGATGGGAGGTCAATTTTAATTACTGATGGAATTATTAATGCTGCGAGGAGAGATGGATTCAATAAAACAGCACCAGACTTGAATGCAAGTGGAGTTCAGAAAGTGATTATTGACTTATGGTCTACAGCCTACCAATTCAACACAGGACATAAAATCCGTGTTTCGATATCGAGTTCAAATTATCCTCGTTTTGGAATAAATCCAAATACAGGAGAAGAACCAAAATTATATTCATATCAATATCTTCAAAGAAATATCGCAAATAATACTATTTTCGCTGGAAATCCATGTAATTCCTCTATAATTTTACCAAAGTTGCTATAAATATTAAAAATCTTTTTTTTATAATTATATTGAAAAAACTTCTCAACATTAGTTCTTCTTAAACCGTTTTATCCTCACAAAAATAAGAAATAAAAAGAAAATTAAGTTAAATATTAAGGAATGATAATTAAACCAAAAAAATCCAATAAAATAAAAATCAAGGAAATAAATTCGAGAAGAATCCACAGATTTCTCTTCAAACTTCTTAAACTTTTAAGACTTTTTCCAGAATAATTGATGTTATTATAAATTAAAATCAGTATCCATGCGGTTATAAGAAATGTAATTGGTAATGCAAGTGTTAAATAATTTTTTCCAACGAAATCTATTAAATATTTATATCCTAAGAAGGTGAAAGCATTTATAACAAATGTAAATCCTAATCCAAATGAATATTCCGCAAAAGAAACAAATTTATTAACTTTTTCTATATCAGCATCGCCTTGTTTTATTTGAAATTTCGCTGATGAATTAGCAGAAACTGAATTAACGAATAATATAAAAGCAATCATTAATAGAAATGTTGCGATAACAATACCATTACTCGGGACATTTTGCCAAATTAAAGCCAAAATAGTCAAGACAATTCCTATCATAGTTGTTGAAAGTACAATCCAATCTTTTACATTAATTTTATCTACTTTTGAGCTCATTTTAATTATTTAAGGTTAATTGAATATTATAGAAACAAAATTATTTAGAGATATTTAAGTTTTTATAATAACCTCTTTCTTAGATATAAATTATTTTATAAATATTAAATCTCTAAAATATCCCCTCTTAAAGAAAACGGTTGGATTTCAAAGAATATTTAAATTTTTATTTAGGTTAAGTCTAATCTTATTATTTTTTAGCTAAATAAAATATTCTTTTACGATAATTCTTGAGAATTGAATCATTTTTTCTCCAAGATCCGTTTTTTCTCTTGATTTTGCTAAGATCCAATACTTTCCATAAAGTTTATCTAAGTACTCCCCCTCAGCATCTATCGAAAAAGCAAATACATTAAATTTCTTTCTAACATCTTGAATTTCATCAATAGCATCATTCAATCCATAACCCGTACCTGCAGGTTGTCCATCAGATATAACTATAATTATTTCATTACCTTCAAGTTTAGAGGCTTCATATTGAATAGATATACCATCTAAATTTGAATTGATATATCCATGACATCCAAATAAATCTAATTTTTTAATTTGTATTTGTTCATTGAAATCTTTTACTAGAATATTTCTTGCATCCCGTTCTCCAGTAAATAATACGATTCTTAAGAAAGCAATATCCTTTAAAGCTTCACATAATAATATCATAGCTATTTTCGCAGCTTCTAATTTTATACCCCTCATACTCCCGCTGATATCCACCATGAGCAATATTTTCAGAATTTTGCGGTTTAACTTCCTTGTAAAACATTTTTTGTAATTATAATTACTGGTTATTGCCTTAATGAATCCTTTATTCAATCGCCCAATATTTTGAAAAGCATCATATTCTTTTTCATTATTTAAAGTGCTAAAGATGTTCTTTATTTTATTTACCATGTTATTATGCACTGAGAGAATCTCTTTATAAGTTAAATCAATAGGATTCATTTTTTCATCCTCTATATTTGTATCTATAACTTTACACGATAATTCTTTTTTATTCTTTTCATCTTTAAGAGTTAAGGTTTCTAATCTTATGAATCTTTCTTTCATTTCCTCATCTGAAGTCTCAATTAAACCTAAGATATCATCAATTATCGCTTTTTTGGCATTAGATCGATCCAAGCTATTCTCTTCATTTTCAATAGGAATATAAGTTATTTTTTCGGAATCTTTTTCTAAATCCTTCAATTCAACCAAATCCTCCATATGATCATCTGATTCTTTAGATTCGAAACTATCAAGAATTTGACTTTTTTTGCTAAAATTATCGATCATTTTCTCAAAGTCTTCAGTTTCAGTAGGATTCTCTTGATTTTCTTCTTCCTTAATTTCTATTTTATTTAATAATTCCTTCAAATCTTCATGCTTAAGATCGTTTTTCTCAAGTTCTTTAATAGTTTCTTCACTTGATTTATCAATATTCGATTTTTCCCTCTTTTCTTCTCGAAATGAGAAATTCTCGACCTGTGATAGAAATTCTTCATTATCTTGAATGTTTATAGGACCTATTCTTCCTAAATCTTCATCTTCTAAATAAAAAGGATCTGCTAATTTGTTTGGTTCATCAAGAGATGATATTTCGAATTCTTCTTTCTCTCTTTGATTACCATCAATGGATTCCTCATCTAAAATAACATAATCAGATCTATTTCTACAATTTCGATTATAATTATTACTAATAGAGTTATGTGCACCAGATCTTCCTTTTGGTTTCATTATAACCTTTTTTTTTCGAAAATACTTTTTTAATATTTTACAGAATTGATCTATTACGATTATCGAAGTATTGGGAGTTAAGGATTTCAATAAAAGCTTCTTGATGGTTTTAATTGTTTCCCAATCTTCATTTTTCATTTCTCTAGTTGAAAAAACAGGTTTCATTTGGAATTCATGATAATCTTCCATAAAAAGATTGATATAAAGTAAAATATCTCCTGATAATTGCATTCTTTTTATAAGCTGAGGTAATATTTCTAGAGTATATTTTCTTAAATAATAATAAAAACCAGGAAATCTCTGTTTGTTTATCATATCGATTCTTACATCTTCTACAATATTTACAATCCTTTTTACTAAATTCCCGGGTAAATCATATTTTTTTGATAAAACTCTCACTAAATTCAAAATAGAGAGTTCAAAGGAACCATATCCTATATGTCCACTCTCATGAGCAATAAATCCTTGAGAATAAGTGATATTTTTTTTAAATTTTATAGGTATATATATAAAAGGACCATCAGTATAGATTAAAGATGTGTTTAAATATTGGATTTTTATATCTCTTTTTCCACTTATCCTTTTTGCTAGACTTGTCAACGCAGACAAATCAGTAAAAAAGTCTGGCTCATAAAGCTTATATATTCCATCCATTTCTAATCTTAATTTTAATAATTTAAAATTTAAAAAAATGAAAATATTTAAGTAAAATTTAATAGCTTAATTGGCATTTTCCACTCAAGAATTCCCCTAATTCCTTATTTTTATTACTATAAACCCACTTAATATAAGTTAAAGTAAGGCCTCCTGCATATATATGAGTCTTCCCCGTCTTTCTTTTGAAATCATCATGCCAACCAAATTTTTCCGTTAATCTAAAAAACCTCTGAAGTGCTTTTTTATGATTTTTCCATAACCAATAAATAGATTTCCATAAAATTCCTCCTTTTTGCTCAAAGATGGATCTTCTTTTATGTATATGCAAATAATCATCTACTGCTTTCTTCATATCCTCAATTAAATATTTCTCTGTTTTATTATTACTATGATTTTGTGCTTGATGTTGCTTTTTTTTTCCATCTCCTCCAGATAAAATATCTTTAAGTCTCTCTTCGAACATTTTTCCGTCTAAAATCATAGCAATTGATTTTCTCTCTTCCTGATTTTCACCAAGTTTATTTATGATTATATTTTCAATATTTTGTTTTAGATATTCTGGTGGCATTTTAGAAATAATATAACAAAAATTTACTATTAATCTTGTTGAAAAAATTTTCGTTAATGTGAAATCTTCAATGGCTTGTTTTCTTATTTGTTGAGCGGCATCAACAACTAACTCTGCTAGTTGTTGTTTACAATTCGTTATTTTTGTAGTTATAAAAACTTCTTTCTGTCTTTTAGGATAATTTAACTCTGGACAAACTACGAAACGATCTTCAAAGGCAGATTGTAATTGATTAACTCCAATAACTCCTTTATTCATAGTCCCAATAATTATTAATTTACTTTCCTGATTTAATTCGAATTTTTCGAATCCTTTGGAAATTAAATTAATATGGTTCTCAGAAAGAAGAGAATTAAGTGAAATCTGCTCACTATCTCGTATAGCGTTTATTTCGTTAATAATAATAAATGAAATACCCTTCTCATTAGCTATTTTTATAGCTTGCGTTAACGGGCCATAATTAAATTTCGTACCACCTTGAATTAGTTCCCAATATCCCTCAAGATCTCGACGATCTAAATCCGGAGAACCATCAATAATAAAATATTGAGAATCAAAACGATTTGCTAAAGAAATAGCAAGTAAGGTCTTTCCTGTACCAGGAGGGCCATAAAGTAATATTCCTGCGCAGCTTCCTTTCTCAAGAGATTTTATTAAATCAAAAAGATAATCGAATTCATTTTTTTGTTGAATATAA
The DNA here is from genome assembly GCA_046497275.1 of Promethearchaeia archaeon. Lineage (GTDB taxonomy): Archaea > Asgardarchaeota > Lokiarchaeia > Sigyniarchaeales > SOKP01 > TEKIR-8. Next base: position 24,824 of record JAWOFX010000035.1, read on the forward strand.
TTTAAACTACTTTTTTCTTTTGATGCTAGCATTTTGTATTCTTATCTACTATATCTATAATTTATTAAATTATACAGATTTGATATCCTAATTTAAACGTCTTATGGTATAATTAATCGATAATTCTTTTCGAAAATAGTTATATTATCCATATTTGATTAAGTATAAAAACTACGATAATAAAAAATATTAAAAAATGAGAGATATAAGAATCTAAAAATTAATTTAATTATCTTGTGGTAAAAATCCTCATCATAAGAAGAAAAAATTTGCGATAAAATTTTCTAACAATGGAGAGATTAAATAAATGTCTTATAATTTTAAGTAGTGTATAATTTTTCGGTTTAAATGTGCTTTTTTCCAAATCATAACTAACCTCTTCAATAAAAAAATTTGATTTGAATAAAGATATAAACCACTCATATGAAATTATCGCAATTATATCCCATGCACGTTTAACATGATCTTGTGGATAATTAAGTTTTTCTCCCATAGCCATTCTAACTATTTCAATAATATGATATATATCTATTTTACTTCCAAACAGTTCTCTTGTAGCCCATAATAAATAGATACATCCCCCACAATAAGAAACTAAAGCCTCTGCCCCAGTCCGTTCCGCTTCATCAAACTTTTTGATTCCTTCATGGATAATATCGAATGGAATAGAAATGTTTCTTACCCATGAAGCACCCGCTCCAAATCCACAACATAAGGAATCTGCTCGATTGTGTTTCATTTCTATTATTTTACAACCGCATTTTTCAACAATCTTACGTGGGGGTTCCCAATATTTACCGTTCGAAACTTTCGAATAACAATTATCATGTATGGTTACCGTCATATCTAATTTATTTTTGATATCTAAAACTCCTGAATTAATCTTATCTAGCATCCACTCTTGAAGACTCTCAAATTCGTGAGAATGTTCTACCCCCATCTCTTCTGGATGAGCCTTTTCATAAATATATTCAACTGCATCTAAGCTAGCTACTATTTCTTTACTCTCCCATTTATCAAAATCCCTTTTAGTTTTTTGTGCAATCTTTTGAACAACATCCAAAAACCCTCCTTGATATAAATAAGCTCCACCTTCCCAGTGATCAATTAAATCCACAGGAATAAAATAATCTAAAATTTTACTCCCTCCTATGATAAAGGGAAAAAGATGAGTATAATTTCCTATCAATAGAGGTATGTCTTCTGGTTGAGGGGTATTAGTCATCCAATTCAAAATCCATTTTATTTCTTTTCGGGATAAAAAGATATTTAGCAATTGCCAAATATTTGGCTCCCTTGTTGGACAAACAAATGTATAAAGAGCTGGAGCACCTCGAATATAATATAGGTCATTCCATCGTTCCAATATTAGCTGATAAGGATTAGCATCTTCTGGGCAATAGATATTACAGGAAAAACATGTATTGCATTTATAAAGAACCAAACTAGGTTCTTTTCCTTCAATTAATCGAATTATTTCGGTTTTTGCTTCATCAATTGGCAGTTTAAGAACAGGACATTTATTAAAGCATATTCCACATCTAGTACATGCCTGTTCGTCAAATTTTGATTTTCTTTTTAACTCGGTCATCTCTTAAATCCACTTATTTACTAACTCTAATAATTTTATGATTTTAGTGTATATTAAAATTGAATTTTTTATAATTTACCATGCTTTTTTATATTCAGGAGGTTTTTTGGGGATTTCCTCGATTTTAAATCTTTTTCTGGAGAGAAGCATAGGCATTTGATTTTTCATAATTCCCCAAAAAAAGCCACTAGCTCTTTCTTTCTTTCTTTCTTCCGTTATAGCTGGTTCTTCCCCGATTGCTTTTTGAATCAATTCTATAATATGATAAATTTTCATATGCTTCTTGAAATATAACTTCTGAGCAGTTGTTAGAGTTGCTAAACAACCCGCACAATAAACACATATAGCATCTGCTTCCGTTTTTCTAAAATCCTTAAAATTTCTGAAAGAAGAACGCATAAGATTAAATGGATTATATGAGGAATCAACAGAAAATCCACCACCAATCCCACAACACCTCATATCTTCACGGCACGCATCAATTTCAATTATTTCACATCCTAAAGAATTTAATATTTTTCTTGGTAAATCCATGTATTCATCCCCAAACATTTTGGCATAACAAGATTCTTGAATTGTTATTATCATATCTAATTCTTTTTTTATTACAATCTCATTATTCTCTAGTTTCTCCCATAAATACTGAATATAAGACTTAATCGAATCAAATGTATATTTTAAACCATAATGGGGGAGAATATTTTTAAAAACATTTGTTCCGGCAGTACACAAGACTAGAAGATTTTTAGGCTTCAAAATATTAAACCATCTATCTAATCTTTGTGTCACCTCTCTCAATTTATCTTCGAATCCTGTTCGAAATAACGTCTCTCCACAACAATATTCCAATCTTCCGCGTATATCTAAATCCTTAAATAGTGAAGTTTGGGTAAGTTCAGCAAAAGTTATCACATTACATCCTGGATAAGTTAAAGTATCACTTTTCAATGGTTTTAAACTAGCCCATTCAGACACAAGATTCTTTGTATCCTCTGGGAGATGTTCCATTACATAACTACGAAAATTTGGATATTGAGGATAATGTGTAATATAATACTTAGCTCTCTTTTTTAAGCCTTCTTCCTTGTACTTCTCATTCCATCTTTTTAGAATTAAACTAGCAGGATGAGCATTTTGGGGACAATAAAAATTACACGTGAAACAGCTTTGACAATTCTCCAAAATCTCTGAGGATTCTCCGTTTATTAATTTTTTCATTTCCTCTACAGATTCTTCCTTCGAGATATCCATGATCGGACAGTTTAGAAGGCATTCACCACATAAATTACATCTTTCTCTATTAAAAGGATCAAAAAAACTAATATCGATCGGTTCTATCTTTTCTTTCATTTTATATTACTAATTGAGTAATAGGAAATAAAAATTTTTAATTTGCAATATAAAATAATTCTTAAGTATAATAAATATTGAAGTAATAGACTTTTGAGTAATGGATTAAGATTAAAACCAATAGAATATTTATTAATAAAGCTAAAGGTTATTATTAAATGAAGGTAGGAATAATTAAAAAATTCTTTAGAGGTCAGGCTTCTAAAACGCAGCATGGAATTATCATTGGTCTGGTTTTATCCATTGTTGCAGTATTATGGTTAAGTGCGCAAATATTATTCGAAGGAGAATACTCTATTCTTAATAATCATATAAGCAATCAAGGAAGACCGGATTTAAATCCTAAGGGATTTTTATTTTTCACAGTAGGTTGTATGATTTCTGGTATATTTTTAATTTTCCATTTTATATATCTTTATAATAACTATTCTCCAACTTTAAAACCAATTCTCATATTATCGACAGCATTCGGTGTAATAGCGAGTATTTCATTTATTGTTGTAGGGTTTATACCAGGAACTATTAGCTGGTCAGTCCATAATTTTTTCGCTGATTTAGCATTTAGTTCCTTCTATTTAAGCAGTTTTCTTTTTCTAATAATAATGCTTAGAAAAATTCAAAAAAAGCAAGCTTGGCCTTCTATAAAAAAGGTGGGAATTGTATATGGAATTTTCTTTATTATTCTAATATTAACAATTGTAATTCCTCAATTAGATTTTCTGGCTGATGAGTGGAATTTAGATGAAAGACTTTTTCAACCTCCACTATGGCAATGGACTTCTTTATTTAATATAGTAATTTGGTTATTGAATATTTATCTTATAATACCCTCCGAATAAATTTAATCAGAATTTTTCTCACTCCGTAGAATTAAAAAGAAAAGCGATACTAAATAAAAGCAAGATTTAGTTTATAATATTATAGCATAATTTATTTAAGCTTCTTGAGAGATTAAATCAAAAATATTTAACCATTAGTATTAAATATAATTAAGTGATAAAATTATGAGCAAAGGATTTAGATTATTACGGTTGGAATATTTATTTACTGTGTTAATTCCACTACTCATCGCTATTTACTTAAATAATTACTCGATTATAGATAATATTGCAATTATAGGAGCTTTTGCTTTTTGGGCAATAACAGGGAATACATTAAATGATTTGAAAGATATGGAAAACCCAGATGATAAAGAAACGAGGGAAAGAATTATGGGTTATTCAAAAAAAGAAATTGCTGTTTTGGCGATATCTTCTTTCATTTTGGGGATTGCATTATTTTATAATCCGATTTTAGATAATCCTATAATCTCATTATATGTCTTTTTAACAGCTATTATGGTTATATTATACTGTATTGCTTTGAAAAAAATATTAGGTATAAATTGGATCTTATTGGGGATTTCTCATATTTGGTTTCCATACTTTATAATAAAATTAAACGCAAATATAACAGAATTTTTTCCTACTTTAGAAATATATGAGTGGTTCTTTTTAGTATCTGCGTCTCTTGTTGCTTTATCAGGTAATCTTATTCATGAAGTCATCGATAATGATGCCATTACGCGTTTAAAACCAAGATATCAACAATTTATCATTTGGTTTGTATCTATATGTGCTATTGGGTTCAGTATTATATCAATTCTCCTTTTTACTGAAGAACTCTTTCTTCTCACCCCTGTGTTAATAATTCCCTTGGGAGTTTTGTATATGGCTCGATCAAAACATAATCTACCCCATAATGCAACTTCTATCAAGGATATAGGGATTATAATTGGAAATCTATTATTAGCATTTATAACAATTCTTCTTATAACTTTTTAAAAATAAGATTTAGAAAAGGGCAATAATCTGAATTTATACATATAACATTTTCATAATAATTAGTGCTATAAAATATATCATAAGAAAATTCCCTATAAGGATTCCCACATCTTTAACGCCTTGCGTTGATTTTGTAGGGCGTCTAAATGTAAATATTGTTCCCAAAGGAACAAATAAAAATGGCAAGAAATAATAATCCAGAATCAGAAAGAATGCCCACATTGCTAAAATTATTGTCAAGATGGAAAAAATCCAGATAACTATTTGACATTGCTTTAAACTTAAATGCTTTCTAATAGCATCATGGTCAATTACTTCATGGACGAGTTGTCCTAAAACAGCAAATGTAAAAAATGCTGATAGAAATATCAATTCCCCAAATCCTATAGAAAATAAACCAGCATCGATTTTGATTATAAAGTAGGGTAAAATAACGTGAGATAAAGCTAAGAAAATTTGATTTATAATCGGAATGGGTTTAATCCAAATGCAATATGTAATCACCATTACAATTATTATTCCAAGAAAAATTCCATTGATATAATTTTCTATACACGTTCTCAAAAGCAGAGTGATTCCAAAAACAAAACTCCCTAACCCAATAGTAAATATTTCGCGTGGATGGTATCCTTCTATTCTTTTTAGGGTTTCTATTTCTTCTGGATTTTTCATATCAGTCACATCATTCCAAGTATTACCAGTAATCGCTAACAATCCAAATCCGAATATAATATCAATATGCTCAAGTGGATTTAAATCATTTAAGTAAATTGCGATGAGCAATGGAACTATTACACTGAATAAATAATCTAATCGCAATAAGTTAATTCTATTTGCCATTTTCTCGATTTCTTTAAATTATCTTATGAAATTATATTAAATCATAACTATAAATTTTATTACTCTAAACATAGAATTAAACAGAGATATAAAAGTTATTATAAGCTTTTTTAAAATTTAATAAAAATAATATAAATAAAATTAATATTATCCGAATTGATTACCTGATTTAAGATAATGATGAGAACTAATTTAGGAGAAAAATACAGAAATAAAATAAAAAAAAATGAATAGTTAATTAGGTTGATCTTCTTTTTTTTGTTATTTGAATCATGAGATAGACTCCTAAAATGCCTGTTATTATCAATAGTAAGAAAATATCAAATCCAGGTATTCCTGATGATGGTGAAACCGGTTCTGACTCTACTGTGACCTCAATTGTAGCTGAACAGAAATTATCATGAGGATCATATGCTCTAATCTCAATCGAGTAAGTTCCTGAAGAAAGTGTTCCCACGTTTGTGATGACTCCATTAACATCAATCTGAAAATTTGTCGTATCATTGATCCAATAGTGGTCGATGCCTGCAAGATCGGACGCGTTTACCTCATAGTTAAAGGGAATACCAAACTCTATTATTTGATTAGAGGGACTTTCCAACCAATTAGGGATGGTCGTATCTTCCACCGTGATGTTAATAATACTACTTGTGATCAGCCCTATCGTATCATTAACGTGAATCTCAAGCCAATATACCTGCACTGTTAGTAATGAGCAATTTGTAATCAATCCGTTACTATTGATTTGAAAATTACTTGTATCATTGACCCAATATGCATCAATTCCAGAAGCGTCCCAGGCACTCACATCACAACTTAAAGAATCTCCATATTCAAGATTTTGGTCTTCAAGGATATAAACCCAATCGGGCGGTGTTGTATCTTGAATCGTAATTTTAATCACGGTAGAATTTAAATTTCCAAGAGTATCATTCACGCTGATTTTTAGCCAATATACACCAACAGGAATCTCTATAAGATGTGTAATTAGTCCATTATCATCAATTTGAAAGTATGTGCTCTCGTTTATCCAGTATGAATCAATACCCGAAAGATCCAACGCGTTCACGTCGTACGCAAAGTTCGTACCAAATTCGTCTACTTGATCCATTGGGAGGGGATCCCAGCTTGGAGGCGAGGCTGGTTCGATGGTAATTTTAATGGTAGTTGAGAGGATATTACCGTATGTATCATTGACTGATACTTCAAGCCAGTATTCTCCCGCAAATAGAGTCGTGATATTAGTTATTATGCCAGCTAAATCAATCTGGAAATTACTTGTATCATTAATCCAATATGCATTAATTCCCGAGGTATCAGAAGCATTTATGTCATATAAAAATGTGATTCCAAATTCTAAAGTCTGGTTGGTTGGCATTTGATCCCAGGTTGGAGGATGATTCTCTCCAGGTCCATCATCCCAAATCGGATATCTATCTTGACTTCCCGCACTCCCAGTAATATTGTAGGGTATATCTCCGATTCCATCATCGTCGAGATCTACGCCTGAATACATTTCCCAGTAGTCACTCCAATAATTTCCTATTGTTCCATTATCCCATTGATTATTAAAGCCATTATCAAGAGCTTGAACAGTATTATCGATAAGATCGTTCATGAAAATCGAAGTATCATTTGTTTGATATAAATAAATAGCAGTTGAAGAGTTAAAAACAGTATTTTCTGTTATTACATTATTTGGACCTGAATGTTCAAAGAAAATTCCAACATTTACATTCGAAGAAATCACATTCTCCGATATTGTGTTATTTTTCGAGGAATAGAATCTAATTCCATATGAATTCGCGGAGCAGTTATTATTCAAAATTGTATTATTAGATGAGTAATAGCCTTGTATCCCAACCCAACCGTTTAAATAGCAATCATTATCGAAGATCATGGTATTGTTAGACGATACTAACAAAATTCCATTATGAACATTAAATGATAATTGATTCTTGGAAATCTTGTTATCAATTGAAGAATCTGAGTAAATTCCATCTGAATTCGAGAGAAGTATGTTTTTCAGAATTTTATTATTATTAGCTGCATTTCTTAAATAAATCCCACGATTATTGGAAGAGCAGTTATTACTCGTAATGTTATTAGCACTGGATTGATATAAGTAAATCCCATTTTCTTGATTCATAGAGCAATAATTCAGCAAAACAGTATTATTGTTGCTTAAGGTATCTAATCCAATTCCGCCCCACTCGTTTAAGTTACAGTTATTTCCTGAAATCGTATTATTTTTACATGAATAATATATATTAATTCCATCATTTTTGTTAAAGGAGCAGTTGTTTTCTGAAATTATATTATTATTGCTTGAATAATATAAGCGAATACCGTTATTTTCATTCAGAAAGCAGTGGTTCCTGTTAATTGTATTGTTTTTTGAAGTAACCAAGTAAATTCCACTATAATTATTTAAGAAACAGTTATTTTCTGAAATAGTGTTATTTGAAGAATATAAGTAAATCCCATAAAGGTTCGAGGAGCAATTATTCTCTAAAACTAAGTTCTCATTTGAGGAATGTAATATAATTCCGTGCCACTCGTTTAAGTTACAGTTATTTCCCGAAAGGGTATTATTATCGCTAGAGGCATCTAGTCTAATTCCATCGGCTAAATTCAAGGAGCAGTTATTTCCTAAAACCGTGATGTTATTTGATGAGGATACGTAAATTCCACGATAATTTGAGTATAATATATTCCAAGCAAGCGTGTTTTTGCTAGAAGAGATCAAATGAATTCCATAGTACCCATTTAATGAGCAAAGATTATCTGAAATCATGTCATTATTCGAGGAATCTATATTGATACCATCATTTTCATTAGAAGAACAGTTGTTCCCTGAAACAGTATTATCATTGCTCGAAGATTCCAAATGAATCCCATAATCATCATTCGAATTGCAGTTATTTCCTGATATCTGGTTATCATCAGAAGCTAATAAACGGATTCCAGAACGGCCGTTTGAATTGCAGTTGTTATCCAAAATTTCATTATGATCACAATTACCACCATATAATTCAATCCCAAAAATTGAGTTATCGGAGCAATTATTACGCACTATTTTGTTGTAACTACTTGTTTGACATAAACGAATTCCGCTATATCCATTAGATGAGCAGTTATTATCGAATATATCGTTATCTTCACTCCACCGCAAGTCAATTCCAAACCAATTATTCAAGAAGCAGTCATTTTCCGAGATTTCAGTATCGTATGAATAAAGTAATTCAATCCCCCTATCATTTGAGAAAAGTTTGTTTCGTGATATTTTCCCATATTCAGTATGGCTTAGATGAATACCCCATCCATTCGTAGCGTTGAAGAGAGTACAATTTTCAATTAAGAAATATTCTGAAGATCGCTTAATATCAATACAATAAGTTGATCCCATTCCGTCTATCGTTAAATTAGCGATTACATAAGGATCATTTTGAGTTCCACTGCCAGTACACCATGGCTGGTTTGCTGCCCAGGTCCAATTATGCGCTCCAACACCTGTGGCATCACCATCGATGAATATCGGATTCAGTACATAAAAGAACCAGATCGGATAATTATCAATCCCGCCACCCGATCCACTTATTGAATACGGATCGTCACCAATTCCATCTAAATCAGTGTCAGAACCAGTGTAATCGTCCCAATAATTTCCAATAATGTCATTGTCCCAGTAATCATCAGAACCATCATCCCAAGCATTTTCATCATTATCAATAAAATAGTTCCGGTAGAAAGTGTTATTATGTACATTGGTATCAACTATATTGACTCCATAGTGATATGATTGTCTAATCTCGTTGGAGCAGATCTCATTATAACGGCTATTGTCTATTAATCGAATCCCATCATAAGTAGTATTGTAAATAAAGTTATCATAGATTTCACAGAAAGCAGTAGTGTCTAAGCGGATCCCATGATTCCAAGAATGATGAATGGTATTTTGAGATATTATAGAATAATGACCATGTCGCAAGCTTATCCCTACTTGATTCCATTCAAAAGTATTACTTAAGAGAGTTGTATGTTCCGTGGCATGGATTCGAATCCCTGCTGAAGAGCCTTGTACAATGTTATTTGTAAAGGTTCCATAATGACTTTGGAGCAGATATACTCCAAAAACTCCCGTTGAGTTCGCTATCCAATTTTCCGTTATCATATTTTGAGGGCTATATCTCAAAGAAATCCCGGATCCATCGTTATTATGGATAATATTTCCCTGAATTGTATTATTATAACAACTATCATAGAGAATTATACCAATATGACCGTTATCGGAACAATTATTCTCGAGGATGAGGGAATTATTAACGTGATCGAAATGAATCGCCCCATGATAATTCAGAGGTGAGGCATTGTGTAAAGTAGAATTACGTATGACGAATGGTACGTTGGAATTTCGGATTTCTATGCAATTGTCAGTTCCTTGGCCATCAATGATCACATCCTTGATGACATAAGGATCATTCCACGTGCCGCTCCCATCACACCATGGCTGATATGAAGCCCAGGTCCAGTTATGCGCACCAACTCCCGTGGCATCGCCATCGATAAATATTGGCTTCAGGTTGTAAAAGAACCAAATGGGATAGTGATCAACTCCTCCCCCTGTTCCACTTACTGAATATGGATCGTCTCCAATGCCATCTAAATCTGTATCAGAACCAGTGTAATTGTCCCAGTAATTCCCTATAATACCATTATCCCAGACATTATTTATGCCATTATCACGGGCATGTATTTCATTATCTATAAAATAGTTCTGATAAAGTTTGTTATTATTGTTCGAAGATTCCAAATAAATTCCGAAATCATTGAAGTTTAAATCATTCTCGGAGATCTCGTTATTATTTGAGTAATAAAAGTATATTCCATAATCATTCAAACTTAAATTATTCTCCACGATATTGCTATATTCAGTGGAATCCAAGAATATCCCAAAGTCATTCACTTCGCAAATGTTATCCGAGATCTCGTTATAAACTGAATTATGAATATAGATCCCATAACGATTCATATAACAATGATTTTCCGAGATTTCACTATAATTCGAAGTGTAAAATAAAATTCCGACGACACCATTCGAGAAACAGGTATTTCTTAGAATAGTATTATTTGAAGTGTCCAAACGAATCCCATATTGACCATTCAAGCTACAAATATTGCCAGAAATCTCATTTTTATCGCTCATATCAGACAATTCAATGCCATAATAGAAGTTAGCGGAACAGTTATTACTCAAGATTTTGTTATATTTACTATAATAATCCACATAAATTCCACTATTCCCATTCGAGGAGCAATTATTTCTCAGAATATCGTTGCTCTCACTCAATACTAGTATCATTCCAAATACAGTATTCGAGAAGCAGTCATTCTCTATAATCTCGTTGTTCGATGATTCAATTAACCTAATTCCATTGTAATTCGAGAAAATTCTATTCTTGAATATTTTTCCATTTTGAGTATTGGTTAAATCAATGCCCCATGCATTCGTGGCATTGAAAAGGGTGCAATTTCTAATTACAAAAAATGCATTAGAATCTTTTATTTTAATACAAATATTTGTCCCCATTCCATCTATCGTTAAATTGGCAATTACATACGGATCATTTTGAGTTCCACTGCCAGTACACCAAGGTTGACTCGCAGCCCATGACCAGTTATGAGCCCCGGGACCTGTCGCATCCCCATCAATGGCAATTGGTGTCATTGAATTATTAAAATATGCTCCATGTAACTCTCGGTGGTCTTGGTTTCCATCTTTTTCGCTTATATTATCAACTTTTATTAATGGAAACATGTTTAGAAACGTAGCACTTAAAAGCAGGGAGAATCCTAAGAGAAAAATAATCTTTCTTTTAATTTTTGTCTTAAAACTTTTCATATAATTTTATCAACTCATTTTTTTATTAGATTTCTAAATTTCTAAAAAAAACCATTGAATATTGACTATGATTCAGTTCTATATATATGCGTCCTTATGAAAGTTTCATGGAAGCTTGGAATAAAAATGGAAGTTTTTTTTAAATATACTATCACCTTTTTTCAATTCCTTGGAAAAGTTATATATATTTGCAGAATCGAATAGAATATCCAGTCTTCATTTTTTAATTATTTCAATCAGTTTTTATGTCCACCCTCTTTTTTGATTTATAAAAACACTTACAATAAAAAAATAAAGTTATATTGGTAATTCAAGATATAACTTATAATAAGAGATTAATTTATTACTTTAAGAGTGAGTTTTTGACTTAATGACTGATTTACAAAATTATGAGGGCTATATCTCAAAGAATATTCTGAGGGCTGTATCTCAAAGAAATTATAAAAAAAAAAAATTGAAATTATAATATGAAACTTATGAATTTCTTCTTTTGATGGGATAACCCATTCCTATAATACCAACAAGAGAAATGCTGAGAATGACGATTAAATTGTATCCTGGGATAACTCCTCCATTCACAGAAATATCATCACCATCATCCCAAATAGGGTAATTATCTTGAGCACCTGAGCTACCAGCAATATTATAAGGAATATCCCCAATTCCATCATCGTTGAGATCCACACCTGTATAGTCATCCCAATAATTACCAATGCTTCCGTTGTCCCAATAATTATCGGTTCCATTATCAACAGCATTTACATCATTATCGATGAAATAATTCATATAAAGCGTATTATTATTGACATTTGCGTCATACATATATGCACCATAGCGAAATGATTTTTCAATTTCATTGCTATAGATTTCATTGTCGTGACTATTATCTATTAGGCGGATCCCATCATATGTGGTATTGTAAATGAAATTGTCAGAGATTTCACAGAAGGCGGTGGTATCTGAAAATATTCCATACTTCGAAGAAGAGTAAATCCTATTTTGAGTAATTATCGAATAATGCCCATGTCGCAAACTTATCCCGACTTGATTCAATTCAAACGTATTATTATATACTGTTATATGTTCTGTAGCATGGACTCGAATTCCTGCTGAAGAACCAAGTACCGTGTTATTTGAAAAGGTTGCATAATGGCTTTGGAGCAGATATACTCCAAAAGCTCCCGTTGAATTCGCTATCCAATTATCAATTATTGTATTATGAGGGCTGTATCTCAGTGAAATCCCAGCATTTTGATTGTCATGCATGATATTTCTTTTTATGGTATTATTATTGCAATGTTCATACAAGATAATGCCGATGTGGCCATTATTGGAACAATTATTCTCTATAATGAGGGAATTATTGACATGATCCAAACGAATAGCGGCTTTATAATTCGCAGATGAGGCATCATATAATG
>JAWOFX010000160.1:0-4483 GCA_046497275.1 Promethearchaeia archaeon
GTGAATTTATGTGACAATATTATATCAAGGATTATTGATATATTTGTGATTAGATGGGACGTAAAAGGAAAAATGCTAAGCAAGAAGGCATGGACAGTTCATTTGACACCTCAGGACTCAGTTCTAGCTCGAAACCGGAAATATCGATACTAGCTGCGGATTTTAAGCAAATTCTTGATGTTGTGAAAGAAAATGGAAATAAGTTGGACAATATCAACAATCAATTAGGAACTCTTACCGCAAGGGTGGATAACTTGGAAAAAGAACAATCGCTACAAACGAATAAGATAAACAATACTGAATCGAAAATTGGAAAGATTGAGAATGAAACCTCTAGCCTCAAAATGCAAATAAAAACTTGCACGGATGAAATAATGGAATTAAGAAGGAAAAATGAAGATTATATGTTTCGGATTGTGAGAATGGAAGCTGCAAAGCTAGAAAATAATGTCATCATATGGAACGCAGCTTGTAAGGATAATAACCACGCTCAAGTTCTATTCACAGAGGTAGTTCGTCACGGGCTGGAAATGCCCGAAGTAAATTTCACAGTTACTCATTATGATAGCAACCGTAAATTTTTGAAGGTGACACTGAATAAAAAAGACGATAAGTTTGCCATATTGAAGAACGCTAGCAAGCTTAAGGATAAGACATTCCCTGGAAACAACAGCAACCTGTTCATCAGTGATGATGTCCCAACTGAAATCCGTAAATTGCGAAAGCTGCTTCTAGTGAAACGTGACAAATTACGAAAAGATCATGGATGTGATGCCTGGATATCGAAGGGGTTTCAGCCGAATCTGCTAGTGAAAAGACCAGACGGCTCGATTACCAAATACACATTCAATGATGCCATACCGGAGATTGACGATTTTCATAAAAAATTTTCCATCGCCCGAAGGGAAGTGCCTGTTATATTCCCTGTCGATGTTCAAATGTCGTAATGTCGTGGGTTGCAGTAATAGTTCATGTGCCCAAGTAATATGAATGAAAACATTTAAATTGAAAGTGTTTTTTTTATGTTTAGTTTATATAAGGTGTATTATTATTATTATTTTTTTTTCTTTCCTTTTTTTTGTTTAGATCCACATAGAGGTTAAATTAAAGGTTGCGCAGATTAGTCGTACTGAGGGAAAACGACTTGGAATGGAGATTATTTTTTTTTATTTTTTTAATTGTTATTTTTTATTATGGTTTGCTGGTCTTTTGGGGCATGGTGTGGTTTCTCTTAACGTGGGATTAATATTTGATAATGGATAGAGATAATCGTGAAATTCCATCATCAAGGTTAAAAGAATTTGAGCGGAATTCTCTTTCATTTCAGTCAATTTTTCAAACTATTGTAGCTGGTGATGATGAAGATACTTCTAGTAATTTTGATATCCCAAAAAATCAATATATATTTATGAATGAGCTGGTAAGAAAAAATGTAAATACAAGTAGGATGTCGTTTTGGAATTGCCGGGGTTGGAGGACTGCGCAGGATGTGATTGAAACTTTTTTGTCGGATTCAGATACAGATATATTAGGCCTATGTGAAACTTTTTTAGATGATTTTTCAATTGAAAATATACATGTAAAAGATTACCAATTTTTTCACATCGGTCGGAAAAGACAAAAACAAGGGGGTCTAGGTGTTTTGATTAAAAATTGCATACCAGCACGTATAAGGATTGATTTTTTGCCAATGAATATTGAAATGATTTTTGAATCTTGTGTAGTTGAATGCTCTTTTCCAAATAATCGGAAGGTTTTAATTGCAGTTATTTACCGTACTCCGTCATCCAGCCAGATAGAATTTAAAAATCATTTTGAAAGTATGTTGGATAAATTAGCTAGTCTTAATACTCCTTATTTAGTTATGGGTGATTTTAATATTGATTTAATGAAACTCCTATCTGCAGATCAGAATAGAATAGATAGAAATATTTTGCAGTTTTTGGAGGGCCCACTATCTTATGGACTAAACCCCGTATGTTTTGTGCCCTCTAGAATAGCTGATACATCATTTTCACTTATTGATAATATTTTTTCACCTTATAGTGCTGTTAATACATTTATTATTCCTGATGATTCATCTGACCACTGTATAATTATGTCTGATTTTCTTATAAATTTTCCGCATAATAAAAAAAATCAAACCAAGCGTAGAGATTTTTCACATAAAAATGTGTTAAGGTTAAAAGAAGGGCTTGGTGATGTTGATTGGAGTCCTGTAATTGATGAGAAGGATCCGAACCAATCATTAGATAAATTTTATTATATTATGAATGAAAAGCTTGATCTTTTTTGCCCATATAAGAGCCCGAGAGGAAAGAAACTTACCCCAAAAAAACCTTGGATAAATGAATCACTTTTGAGATCTATTAATGAGAAAAATCGTTTATATAAAATTAGAATAAAATATCCCACGGAAATAAATATAACGCGTTTTAAAAATTATAAGAATATGCTGGTAAGGATCCTTAGAGTAAGTGAAAGACTTTATTATGAAAAATCTTTTCGAAATTCAGATTCCCCTAGAAAAACTTGGAGTTTGATTAAAGATAAAATTGGAAGAAATAAAAAGTTGTTACACCCTGAAGTGTTATTTGATATTAATGGTAAAGAATTTAGAGGACCACAAGCTGTTGCTAAGAAGTTTAGTGAATATTTTGCTAGTATTGGATCATCTGTTGTTTCAGGAGAAGTTGACCTTTCTTCCCCAAGGTCGCATAAAAAATATCTACCGCCCACTGAAGATACGAGCATATTTATGGCCCCGGTTACTTTTGCAGAATTTCAAAAGGTCATTAAGAATTTAAAAAATGGTAATTCATTGGGATATGATGAACTTTCAACTAATTTGCTAAAAAATATTGCAGGTGTAATTTTTGAACCATTGCTTCATATTTTAAATTTATGTATTTTCTCAGGTACATTTCCTAAAAGATGGAAAATTGCACGTGTAATACCATTGCATAAAAAAGGAGATAAATCTGATACAAATAATTATCGTCCTATTGCAATTTTATCACCATTGTCTAAAGTATTGGAAAAAATTTTAAAAGGAAGGATTACTAATTATCTAGATAAAATAAATTTTTTTACCAAATATCAGTTTGGATTTAGGGCAGGCCATTCGACGGAACAAGCAGTTGCAGCTCTTGTATTAGAAATAAATGACTGCTTAGATAGTAATTATCATGTATCTACTGTTTTTTATGATGTTAAAAAAGCATTTGACACTTTAAACCATGAAATTCTTTTTGATAAAATGGAAAATTCCGGTATAAGAGGGAAAGGACTAGAAATAATAAGATCATACCTTTATGGACGTAAAATCGTGGTAGATGTTGATGGACATTTGTCTAGTTTAAATGATCTTGAAGATATTGGTGTCCCACAAGGATCGGTATTAGGTCCGCTTTTATTTTTGATGTATATTAATGATCTTCCACGATGTTTGCAGGGAAATAATGGTCTTGCAATTTTATTTGCAGATGACACAGCTGTTTCTGTTAAAGCGAAGGATTCATCTACATTGATTCAAAATTTGTTTAACACTGTTAGTTCAGTTAATCGATGGTTTGTTTCTAATTATTTAGTACCGAATTTTAAGAAGACTGAATTTATGGTTTTTGGTCATTCAAAACGTGCTACTAAAAAAATTTCATGTCAGGAGCTTCAAGTTGGTGAGCATAAAATACGTAGAGTTCAATCATATCGTTATTTAGGAGTTTTTATTGATCCCCTTTTGTCATTTCAAACTCATATTGATCATTTAAGGGTGAAACTTTCGCAAAATATTGGGTCTATGTATCGTTTGCAACATGTTTTTCCATTTTCAATTTTAAAAATAATTTATCATTCTTTGATTGCTCCTTATTTAAATTATTGCACAATTATTTATTTAAATACTTTTTGGACGCATATAAAACCCCTACAGATCCTTCAAAATAAAGCAGTGAGAATACTTGGAAATTTTTTACATCGTCCATCAAAACTTAGAGATGCATCGGAAAATGAAACATTATTTCTTTTCTTGAATTTATTAGATCTGAAACATATAAGAGAACTTAATATATCAATATGGCATTTTAAAATACAAGATCCTAGTAGTTATTTTTATGAAAAATCTCTGTTGATTCTGCCCCCTCCTTCGGCTCTTAGGTGTTCTGGAACATATCGAATTCCCTTTGTTAATTGTGAAAGATCTAGATTTTCAATTAGATACCAAATACCATTTATTTCAAATAAATATAGGCTGAAAGATAGAATTCAAATTGAGGCATCATTTCGGCAAATATCAGTTCTAAGGAAGAAAATATTAAAATTATGTATTGACCTGTGATGGTGGAATAGAAATTTTTTTATTATTATTATTATTTTTTTTGTTTATATTTGTTACCCATGTTGGGATAGCCTTCCGTGCCTCACTTGTTCAGCGTTTGTTTTCTTTATGTTTGTTATGTTTTTTGGCCCCGCCTCAAGCACGTTG
>JAWOFX010000027.1:0-17966 GCA_046497275.1 Promethearchaeia archaeon
TATGATCTGGGATTAATTAATGACGTTTTACCACAAAAAGAGTTAATGCCTTATACCAAAAGTCAAGCATTAAAATTAATCCCTCCTCTCGGTCCAAGTTTATCCATAAGACTTATGAAAAAAACAATGCATAATTACTTTCGAGATATTATTGAAGAGCAGCTGGATTTAGAAAACAAATATTGGGTAAAAACGCTCACATCCAAGGATTTCAATGAATCTCTCAACGCTCTTAAAGAAAAGCGAGATCCCAGATTTAGTGGTAAATAAGAAAAAAAATTATTTGAATCTTTTTCCACTCTTTTTTCTCGTAGATGAAGGTATCATTTTGAGAATTTCATAATCTTTATATCGAAATTAATATATTTTTAATTAAATCTATATTATAGTTCGTTCTAAAGAGAAAAGAACTGAGACTAAAAAAATAAGAAAAAAATTGATTTCAACATAGTAAAGAATAGTGATAAATATATGGCAGAAGATGATAATTCAAATGTATACATTGGAAAGAAGAGGTCAATGAGTTATGTAATGAGTGCTATGACAAGTTTGAATGAAGGAAAATCCACTTGGCTTCTCGCTCGCGGTAGAGCGATTTCAAGAGCAGTCGACGTTGGAGAATTGTTGATAAATAAATTCGCCAAAGGTGCTAAATACGGCGAAATTAGAATCAACACCGAAGAGGTTACCAATAAAGATGGCTCAAAAAGCAATGTATCCGCTATGGAAATAGAAATTTTACCAGGGAATTAGACTAGGTAAAATTTGTGAAATATGATTTAATTTATTGGAGCAAAAGTGAATTCTCTTTATTTTTTTATTTTTATTATTTCTTTATAAATTCGTTTTCAAATCCTGTAATTTATTTATAAGATTTTCGATATCTTGGACTGTTGCTTTATCTTGATTCAGTTTATCAAGAACCTCTAAAAATGGTTTCACAATAGGATGTTGAATTATTTTACATTTTGTGTCCAGAGTATCCACCTCATATATCAAAGCGGAGTCTATTTCCTCAGAGATCCCAAGAATATCCCTAAGCTGAAGGGTTTTATCATCAGAATATGATAATACTAAAATCTCTTCCGCAAGTTGGCTTTCATTCTTTTTATCTAAGATTTTAAATTCACACATTTAAATGACCTCTAACTGGAATAATTATAATAATATAATCAATATTTAGGGAAGTGAATTACTCGATTTAAAACTCACTATCCCTTTTTTATTCTATGTCTATGACTTAATGAAAAGAATAATCAAAAACGAGGGGAGAATAAATCCAGAGTAAAATTCAAGTGCGCTTGATATGAGAACGATTCTGGTGATAAATAAACCAAGAACATCTAAATCTATTGAAGCATCGAGAACTGAACCCACACAGAATGAGCAAAACGCTAAAATCAATAACTTTCCTTGTAATCGGACTGTTGGATGTTCTGATTTTAAGGAAGTAATTCCGAAAAGAATACCCCCAACAAAAAATGTCAAAATCGTAAAAATCAAATAAAGCGAAGCAAAATTACGATATTGAATATCCACAGGAGTTTTCAATATTCCTATGAAAGTGGGAGAATATATGATAAAATAAACATAAGCAACTGTAAAGATTAATCCAATAACTCCATAGAATGTTAATATAATTTTTTTAGTCTTTTGCCATAATAAATCAGTAAGTGCTTTCAAATAAAACATGAAAAATAACGGTATTAATGTAATGGTCACTAATAAATAAAGTTCAAGAGAAATTCCCTGCCCATTATTAAATAATCCTACGATAAATGAGATGCTAGAGCCCCACCATGGGCTTGTAATTCCAATCCACGTTAAGCCCATATAAATAAATGTTGATTTTTTAAGGGATATGTATTTTAGAATAATTTTTATTCCCACGACTAGAGACAAAATTACAAAAATAATACTAAAAACCCCATTCAAAAACTCAATTTGTCCGAACTCCAAAAAAACTCACCAAATTTTTTATTTATTTAATATTACAATATCCCTATCTAATAGTGATCAATATAATTTGATAATTAATAAATTTAGATATTATTGCACCGCAAAGAAAAATTTCACTCTCTATGATAACAATCAATTTGCTTAATCTCACTCGTGTTTTGTAGGCGTTGATAGGCTTCTTTTTCGAATACTATATTAAACTTTCTGTAATAAAAATAAATTTTTTATTATATACATTATACTTCTAAATAATAGTATTTAGATTAATTAAAACAGCAAATATTACAAATATTCAAAGTGATAAAAAATGGCAAGACCATATCAAAAAGCTAATATCCCAGGACCTGAAATGGGCACAACCGTAAGTGATCCCAAGGTTATGGCCAATATAATTAAAGCACCAAAGAAGAAAGTTTTTGTTATTGGCTCAGAATCATTAACATGGGAACTAGACGGGAAAAAACTTGTAGACTATTTTATTGAAATCGCCAAAAAATTAAACTGTGACGTTGTGGGAACTGGACATGTGTATAAGTATTTGAAAGATAAGTTTGAAAATGGAACCTTATATGAGATGCCCCTTATTAATCTTACAGATAGATTAGCAGATAAGGACTGGGAAGGGTTAGACGGAGAAGGTCAGTATGGCATGGCTATATTTTGCGGTCATCTCGTATTTTACGTTAGTCAAACTTTAAGTAGACTTAAAAATTTCACTAACTGGGTTAGGACAGTTGATTTAGACAAATTTGCTCATCCAAATGCACGATTTAGCTTACCAAATATAACTGATGCTGAATGGAAAGAATTTTTAGAAGAATTAATCGAAAATTTATAAAAATAAACAATTAAATTATATAAATATTGAAGAGGTAAATGTTATGAGTTTTTCCGATATGCCTACGGATGTTGGGCCAGTTTACGAAGGGGAGCGTATCCGTTCTAAGCAGATGTTTGTGGAGCTCGGCGGACCTAAAGTAGATAAAAAATTTGAGTTAGTAAAGGTTAGAAAAGAAAGCGAAATTGAAGATGGCAAAGTAGTAGTAAGGGGACCAGATCTCAAAGATATGAAGGAAGGTGAGCGATATCCTATGGGTATCTTAGTAGAAGTAGCTGGTTCACAACTTGAAGAGGATTTAGAAGCAGTTTTTGAAAGAAGAATTCACGAATTTTGCAACTTCGTTAATGGCATCATGCATCTCAATCAAAGATATACCATGTGGATGAGAATATCTACGAAAGCATTTGAGAAGGGATTTGACACCTTAGAATATTTAGGAACGATATTAATCCGTCTTTTTAAAGCAGAACTTCCAATTGTAGAACAAGCCCAAGTAACCTTAATTACTGATGCGAAAGTGATTGATGAATACTATCAGATGGCAATGGATACATATAGTAAAAGAGATGAACGAGCCAAAGGACTACACGATGAGGATGTAGATATGTTTTATGGATGCGTTCTATGTCAGAGTTTCGCTCCAACTCACGTTTGTACAATCACACCTGACAGAACAAGCTTGTGTGGTTCTATTAACTGGTTTGACGCACGAGCCGCTGCGAAAGTGGATCCAAAAGGACCTATTTTTGAAACTCCACCTGGAGAATGTATTAATAAAGACGCTGGAGAATATAAGGGAGTAAATGAAGTAACGAAGAAACGTTCATTAGGAGAAGTAGACAGAATTTGGTTATATTCAGCAATGGAGTTTCCTCATACCTCATGTGGATGTTTTGAAGCTATAGATTTCTACATTCCAGAGGTCAATGGCCACGGTATTATTGATAGGAATGCTGATATGGTGGCAATTAATGGACTTGCATTTTCCGCTATGGCAAACCAAACTGGAGGAGGTAAACAGATGCCAGGATTTAATGGTGTCAGTTTACAATACATAGGAAGTCCTAAATACCAACAGTATGATGCTATGCAGGAAGGATTAGACCATGGAATCGAATTAACCGTATGGATGAATAGTGATTTAAAGGAGAGAGTAAAACAAGACATTCCAGAGGAATTGTTTGATAAGATCGCTACAGAAAAGGATGTGTCTGATATGAGCGAACTACGAGAGTTTTTAAAAGAAAAAGAACATCCAATAGTGAACACTTGGAAAGAAGAGGAAGAAGAAGAGGAATACGAAGAAGAATGGGAAGGAGAAGGCGCGATGGTTCCAATGGGTACACAAACAATGACGATTCCTGGAGCTGGTGGAATGGGAGGATTTAAGATCATTCTTAAAAACTGCAAAGTACATGCTGATGCCCTCATCATAAAGAGGATAGATACCAAGAAGAAGAAGAAAAAGAAATAAGCTTACATTTTTTTATTTTTATTTTATTATTATCAATTTTGAATTAAGATCTGATATACCTAATTATTATCACTGCTTTTTGTTCTTCGAAATTTAACTTATTTTGTTATTTTAAAAACAAGTCTTCAAAAATAAAATCAGAGTGCATAATTTTAAATTAAAAGTGAAGAGCAAATTTAAAGAACATAAAGATTGGACTTTCAAAAAGAGAAATGTTAGATATAATAGCCAGTATTATCTTCATTTATGTTGTCGTTATCGTCATCATCATCGTCTTTATTAGCACCAAAAAACTTTTTATAGAAATATTTTATAATGTCCTCTGGATCGCCGTCCATATCAAGGTCTTTGAAATCTTTAGGATTAATCCTGATAATCCCTCCCTGTTTCATGGGGATCATATTACTTTTGAACTTCTCTTGCATTTCTCTTCTCTTTTTATCTCTGAGGCTAAGTTCCTTTTTCATTAGATTCTTTAGTTCATCAGCTACCAAGTCATCCAATTCTTCAGGAGTAAACCTTAAAAGCTCTTCAGGGCTATAATTTTTACTCACGTTATGAATCGCTCGTTCTCTTTTGTATTCCGGTATCATATTTATAGATTGGAGATCTAATTTCTTAAGGATATTTAGCCAATCCAATTGCACGGTCCAAATAGAATCTTTTTTTGACATTTTCTTAAGTGTGAATATTATAGATATATAAAATTTCTAATTGTGTTTAATTTTTGTAATTCACGAATACTAAGTAAATTACACGAATCTAACAATTTAAATTTATATCTTTTAGCATATAAATATTTTCATGAGGAATTCTTCAAAACTAAATAAAAAATTACATATTTGGGCAATCTCCTAAATTTTGTAATAATTTTCTTTTATACTATAATTTCATTGGTATTATTTCAAGTATTGGTCTAATTAAATATTAAAGAGAAGTAATGAATGATTTACAATACATCTAAAATTTATGAAGGTTTTACAATATAGAAAAATTACAATCCCCAATTCCAGAAGAATTCGCAATACAAATTTGCCAAGAAATTAGAGAAAGAAATAAAAAATTATCATGGTCCAAATAGCAATGTTAGGGATGCATGAAATTTTCAGAGTATGAAGACCGTGGAAGGGGTATTTATGGAGAACAGGAGACGCTTCGTGGATGTAACTTGGTTAACAAGGTTTTCGAATAAAAAAAAAGTTAAAATAATAAAAATTTCTAATTGGTGTCTTATTTCCAATAGAATCTTAGGGAATTGCCAAATTCGTTTAAGTATGAATTATTAATTTCACCGAATTTAATCTCTCCAAAATCATCCAAGAAGTTTGGATAAATTGAATCATTAATTTCTAAATAATGTTCTAAAAAGTCCTCATATTCTTCTATACAGTAATTATCGATTTCCCCAAATTTTATCTCTCCAAACTGTTGCAAATAATGAGTTTCTGAGATGGACATATTTAATTTTCACCTTTTAAATAATTATTTCGAAAATTAGTTACATAATTAATGATGAGTTAGTTTGAAAAAGATAGGTACTATGTCCTAAAAAAAATATGAAATTATTGATTTCAAATTGAAAAATAAATTGAAAATATTGTTTTAAAATATAAAACTAGGATAAAAAATCTTATTTAACGGAAATATTTCTCCAGGGATTTTTCAAAATCGTCCGAAAGTTCGCTATTAACTTCGCCGAATTTATATTTTCCGTGAATATGTTTTTCTTCTTTAAAATATTTCTTTAATGAATGCTGGTAATCTATGCTGCAGAGATTGTTTTCTTCGGCAAATTTTATACGCCCAAAATTGGAAAGATATCCTAATTCAAATTTAGACATTTTTGGTTTTTTTCACCTCATTTTTTTTATCTAGATATTTTTTTAATTAAATCTTATTTTGATTAAATATTATAATTTATATTTAAATGTTTTAATAAGAATAATATTTTTATTGATGTTGTTAGGAATTAATCATTTTTTATTTTAAAGACCACTATTTTTTATAAAAATTTCATTCTTGATGATCAATATCAATCATTCACTCCTCTTTTTAAAATTACTAACAAGATTTCGTAGTTGAAAATAAAGGCAGTTTTAGTAGTTTATTTTTAACACTATGAAGATATAAAATGTTATTTGGATTTTAATATATAAAGAAAGATGAAATTTATACTGTGATGTCCTATGTCATACATGATCAAATTATTAAATAACTTGCGAGTAAATGAACTAAAAGATATATGTCGAGATTATGAGATAAGTGGATATTCGAATCTTACAAAAGCAGAAATTATTTCTCTTATCGCAAAAACGTTACCAGAGAATAATATTCAGGATATTCTGAAAAAAAGGGGATTAATTGAAGATGATATTATTCCAATCGAAGATATAAAACCTCTGATAGAAACGGGGAGGGAAGTTGATAATAGAACTTATCTTATGTACTTGATGCATTCATTAAATGTAAATGAATTGAAGCAAGTATGTAGAGATTTTCAACTCTCTGGATACTCAGGTCTTAAAAAAACAGATTTAATTCAGTTTATTCTCGATTCACTTGCTGAAGAAGAATATATACGCTTCCTTTATGAACGTGAATTAGAAATCATTAATAAAGAAATATCGACTGCGATTGATAAAATACAAGGCAATGAACGGGAATCTATAGATGAAATCAAAATAGTGAATCCAGATCTAAATGAGATTGAAATTACCTTCAAAGGATTCAATTGGGAAACAGTTTCATTTCTCTCCATCACAGATGATAATATAGATAACCCCGATCGGGATTGTGATTGTAGAACAGGTTCAAATATGGGGTTTTGTAGCCATTTTTGGGTGGGTTTTATTTTTTCCCTAAAGGAAGGATATTTTGGTCTTTCTGATTGGTCTTTAACTCAATTACCGAAAGATTTTGAACAGAGAATAAAATCAATTCAAATTAAAGCATCTCCCGAAAGCACGCAAAAAGAGGAGGAGCTGATCCTAATCGATAAAAGTACAGATTCATCTGAATTAATGGAATATTTAGATTCCAGAATAACTGTTTATGAGAGTGAAATAGAGGAGATTGAGAAAAAAACGTCTGAATTTCAAGATATCATTACCACTTATTATCTATTAACGTTAAAGGATGTCACGTTTGGGCCACAACTTAAAAAGAAAAGTGAGTATGATGAAAGCAACCTCAAGACCCTCGATAAATTAGTCGTGAGAATAAGTGATAATGCGTTTGATAAAGTAAACCCTTCAGAGGGGGATAAAATCACATTAAATGGTACTGTTAATAAAGATAATTTTCTCAAAATGTTTTTACTTAAGCGTGCTACCAAACTCAAAAAATTATAACCTAAAAAGCTTAATATTTTATATCTTTCTTACCCTAAATTAAAATATCTCTAAATTAAATTAGTTTTTCACCCATTTTAAGAGGAAATCAATATGGAAGCAAAGAATTGTTTTATAAATGAGGATAATGTAATTCTCTCCACAGATTTTTACCAAATTACAATGTGTGCGGCATATTATCAATATAATTTAGAAAATAATATAGAAGAGAAAGACGACATAGCAACATTTGAACTCTTCGTTCGAAAATTTCCTAAAAATCGGAATTTCCTGATTTTTGCGGGATTAGAACAAGTTCTCCATTATATACAGAACGCTCGCTTCACCCCAAGAGTTATTGAATACTTAAAAGGGAGAGAGATGCTTGAAAAGATTGATGACAGTTTCTTTGATGAATATCTTCCTAATTTTAAATATAACCTTGATATCTGGGCTATGCCAGAAGGAACCGTATTTTTTCCAAATGAACCAATTGTACGAGTGACTGGTCCTATGTTTCACGCTCAATTGCTAGAAACTTATATTTTAAGTGTAATCAATTATCAAACGATTGTAGCATCTAAAGCAGCAAGGATAAGAAAAGCAGCAAAAGATAAATTAGTATTAGAATTTGGAACCCGAAGAGCACATAGTCCCCAAGCAGGGATATATGCTGCAAGAGCAAGTTATATCGGAGGGTTTGATGGCACGAGTAATGTTGTATCTGACTTAGAGCTAGGTATTGAGGCGTCAGGAACGATGGCCCATAGTTTTATAGAAAAATTTGGTGAAATGGAAAGTTTTGAAATTTTTTACAAATATTATGGTAAAAATACTATCAATTTAATTGATACCTATGATATAAAAGAAGGCACCTTGAAATCTACCAAGTTTGGAAATAAGATTTTAGGAGTGAGGATCGACTCTGGAGATCTTGCAAAAGAAACAAAGCGAGTAAGACAAATTTTAGATGAGAATGGCTGTGAGGAAGTAAAGATTGTATTAAGTTCAAATTTAGATGAATATAAAATCAAAGAAATCCTGGACAAAGGCGCTCCTGCTGATGCCTTTGGTGTTGGGACAGAATTGGTGACTTCAAGTGATGACCCGACTCTGAGTGCGGTATATAAACTTATGGAACATAATGGAGAGCCAAAGATAAAAATAAGCGAGGGGAAAAAAACCTATCCCAGTCGAAAGCAAGTTTACCGAAAATTCGATAAGTACGGCAAATTTACAAAAGATATATTAATGCTGGAAGATGAAGAACCTCCGAAAAATGCATTTCCCTTGCTTGTCCCTATTATGAAAAGTGGTAAATTAATTTATGAGCTCCCGAGTTTGGATGAAATAAAAGAATATCGTGCTGATAATATAGATAAACTCCCAGAGAAATATAGGCAATTAAAGCAAATTAAGGTGGAAAAATTAAGAATCTCAGAAAAATTAGATAAACTTATGGACTCACTTATTAAGAAATATGAGTAATCGTTTTATCTTCTTCTTAGGAGAGGTTAAATCTGATCTTATCAAAATTCACCTATCGTAAAGACATTGACTAATGACTTTCACGTAGTTCTCTTTGCCTATTTTTATATATTTTTCTCATAAATTTTGCGATTTAGGAAAAATTACACAAAGATTTTAGTATCAAAATTTAAATATCTCTCAATATTCTTCTTAAGTGAATAATTATTCAATAATTGTTCAAAATCAATTTCATGGTGGTTTAAAGTGTCAAGCCGATTAGTAGTTAAAGAAGAGGATAAACTCGATAAGAAACATAAATATAGATCACAAACAGAAGTTAAGAAACGATGCTGGGGATGTGGAAAAGAAGTTACAGAAGGATATATGGTATTTAATGATTCTTCGTCCCGTATGATATTTTTATGTGAAAATTGCTCTGACAAATTTCTTTAAAATTAATCTTTGAATAGTCCAAAATTTCCTAACCTTTCTATTCTTTTTTTCTTTTTTCTCAAAGGCTCATTCAATTCTTTTTCGTATTTATTATTTTTAATATGAATGGTCTGAAGTACCTTTGGAAAGTTATTCTGAATTATGTTCAGTCAAGAAAAATTACAGAATATAAGATGAAATCGAAATAATCTGCATACATTTCAGAAAATTCTTGAATCTTTTACATGTTTTTAAATCTTTTAACCAATGGTCCATAGTGAATAGACTATAAAAGGTTGATATTTAAACAACAATAAATTAGCGTTATTGAAAAACATTAATAAAAAAGAAAAGAAAATGGAAAAAACAAGATTTACTCGGGAATTTGAAGACTTTGGCATTAAAATGTATGTCCTCGCAATTTTATCCATAATAAGCATTTTTACCAGTGGAATTGTCCAATTGGCAATGTTTATTATTATGTTAGCAGCACTCAGTGACATCAAGAATGCCAATTTAGAAATGCAAAACGAGAAGTTAGAGAAGTTTCGAAAATACATCATATATTCGGTAATCGTAGGAATCGTTGGAACTATATTAATCATTGTGATTGCTGCCATTATAGGAATTCTATTTATATCGTCAATCCCAGGATTTACATTCAGTTCACCCATTACAGTACCAGAATTTCAACAAATTTCACCATTGATTCGAATTCTTTTAATGGTATTATTTGGAGGGGTACCGGTAGGTGCTATTTCTTTAGGACTTCTAATTATGGCATGGAATAATTTCTATCTTTTCCTAGAGAATAATTCTGGATTGTTCCCAAGTATTGTTGCTGAAAAAGCTAAAGAAGGGGCGGGGAAAATAAAAAAATCGTATCTATATCTTTTAATTTCGCTTATTATTAGTGAGATTTTAGTTTTAATTGCGATTTTTATATATCCCCAAATCGAAGCATTGATTATTGACTTCATTGGAGGGTCCACTCCTTCATTGGGACAACTTGGAGGTATTATCGCGATTTTTGCCATTCCAGGTCTTGGAATTGCGATTCTTGGACTAGCAAGTTTCATTTTAATGATTCTTGGCTATTTCAAGCTTTCAGAATTAAAACATCTTTAACTTTTTTTTTTCTTAAACCCTCTAATAGAATTTTTAATTCCATTTTTTCTTTAAATACGACTGGAGTCTCATATCTTTAAAAAAATATTTAGAATAATGATCAGTCAAAAAAAATTTAAGATTATCGAGATCGAAGAGACTCGAATTGAACTCTCAGATCTCTCATTATTTGAGATTTTCCGAGATGTATTAGATGAACATGCTAAAGGTACAATCAACTTGTTAAAAGAGGATACCTTGCTCTATCTCTTGTACTTTGTAGAATTTCATGAGCGGGATATTGCAAGAAGCTTTCTAAGGGAGGCAGAATGTCTCATGCGCACTCAAGCCTATATAGAAGATTTTGGTTATAAAAGACTTGCCTACTTGTTAAAGCAAATGCGTGGGCAGCTTTTATGTGATTATTTCGTATTTGGGTCAATTTTTATCACCAGAGATAATCTCATGGTCAATGATAAATTATATATTCGTCAGATTTTAGACTAACATGATTTAATACATTGAAAAAAATAGTGGTTTTTAGATCATTACTACCGTCCAGTAAAATTTATTAAACTTTCCGAGGTTTTTTAATAAAAACGATCTTTTCTATAGAGTTCTTATTTTATATCATTTTATAATCATATACGATGGGTTTGATATATTTCATATCTTTATCACCATTTTACCCCACTTTAATTCATAGATACTATCTTATTCAAAATAAAACCTCTTAAGTAAGACATAGTTCAAAAAACCACTGTTCAATAGTATGATTTGTTTGAAAGGTTTTTAAAGGAATCTATATATTTTTATTATAAAAAATTGGTATAATTTTATACCAACTATAATAATATTAATTGTAAGAAAGAGTTAAAAATATTTAAGCACTTTAAATATTAAATAGAAATTTATTTGATTAAAAAATTAGGTGAATTAGATTGTACCATTTAGACGGATCGGATATATTAGAAGAAAAATATTACCATAAAACAAAGAGTGTTTGCCCTGAATGTTTGGGCAAAATTGACGCAGAAGTGTTCGAGGAAGATGGTGAGATCTGGATGAAAAAAACCTGTCCAGAACACGGAGATTTTAAAGATAAAATCAGCTCATCCGCGAAATATTACAAATGGACCCATTATGCCCATAAAGACAAAAATGGGAATGTTGATTGGAAGTTTTTGAAAAATGGAGAGGCAAATCCTCCAGATTGTATAGGAGAAGATCCTCGTGGATGTCCTTATAATTGTGGTTTATGCGAGGAACATAAATCAACATGTACATTATTGCTTATTGACCTTACAAATAGATGTAATTTCAATTGTAGTTTTTGTTATGCAAATGTAAGAAAGGCAGGATATCTTATTGAACCCTCCTTAGAAGAACTTGATAGAATTATGAAACATTTTCGAGAAAAACCTATTCCAGCGCCAGCGATTATGTTTGCGGGTGGAGAACCAACTGTAAGAGCAGATTTTCCAGAAATTTGTAAAATGGCGAAAGATAATGGATTTAAAGAAGTGATCTGCGCAACAAATGGATTTGGGTTTCAAAGGAAAAAGGGCGGACTTGAATTTACAAAAGAATGTTTTGAGAATGGATTAGATACATTATATTTACAATTTGATGGAATAAATAATGTTACATTAGAAAAAACTCGTGGAATTAAAAACTTATTTCCATATAAACAACGAGTGATTGAAAATTGTCGAAAAGCAGGATTAACGTCTATTGTGTTAGTCCAAACTGTTGTGAAAGGGATTACAGATTTAGAGATTGGAAATGTAATTCAATATGCGATTGACAATATTGATGTAGTGAGAGGTATCGTATATCAACCTGTATCTTTATGCGGTAGAATTACAGCTGAAGATATGATGGATATACGGATCACGAATGCGGATGTTATTAAAGAAGTAGATAAGCAAACAAATGGCAAAGTAGGTATTGAAAATGCATGGTATCCTCTAAGCACTATTGTAGAGCTTGGTAGAATCATCGCATATCTAGCCGACGTTGAGCCAGTAGAGTTTACATGCCATCCTGATTGTGGTTTCGCTACATACTTGGTTGTTGATCCAGATACTGATCAGATGGTCCCAATCATGGAATATTTTGATCCATTAAAAATTGTAAATTTTGCAAACAAATTCTGGGAAAAAATTAAAAACAAAGAGAAAGAACCAATCAAATTTTTCGAGAGTATTCTCGGGGAAGCTGGAGCACCATTAGATAAAGGACTAAATTGGCTGGATAAACAACAATTACGAGCAAGATTTTTAGCAGGAATGCTCCAATATACGAAAAAGCCAGGGAAACTTATGGAAATGTTCACCAGAATTCTTTTAAACGGAGAATGGGAGAGTATTAGTGCATTCACTCATGGAAGCTTATTAATCGGGTCGATGCATTTCCAAGATGCATATAACATGGATATTGAGAGAACAAGCAGATGTATTGTTCATTTTGGAGTTGCGATGCCTGATGGGAGCGTGTTTGAATCCCCCTTCTGTACCATGAATACCTTACACAGACCGCGTATAGAAAAAATGGTGGCTAAAAAACTCACTGCGAAAGTAGAAAATGAGTTTGACACCTCAAAAGGAATTAAAGTAGGGGAAGTGTCTCAACAAGATTTAATGCAACAACAAGAAGTAGCCCATAATGGTGGAACAAAAAAGGAGGAATAGGTGAGTGAAAAATGTCTCAAGAAGAAGTTGTAACAAAAGATGGATTAAAAATTAGGAAATTAGTTGATTTAAAAGCCACTACTGCAGAAGAATATCAAGAAGCAATGCTTCATAGAGTTGAACACTTCTCAAAACGGAAAGATTCCGTATTTAATGATTTTGTAGAAAACACCATCGTCCAAGGATTGAAACTAGCATTAAATGCTAAAGTTCAAGTGGACAAGATGTTAGGAGAAAACAAAGAAAAAATTCAAGAGATGCTTGAGAAAGTACTCTTTCTCGGGCTATAACTGATTTTAATTTATATTTTATTTCTATCCTTTTTATTGTTTTTTTTAAGAAATAATTCATATAAGAGTTTAAGTAATGCGAATTGTTTTTTAAGAGTAAATCGTTCATAGAGGTAATAATGACGTGGAATTATCTTTTGATTTCAGTGAGTGTGATATTTATTGCCAACGCCTTCGGTCAATTATATTATGCGATTATTTTAAAAAAGAAATTTCCAAAAGACCACAATTTTATTAATAGTATATTAACCTTCATTTTATGGATAGTCGCAGGAATTTTTTATCCATTTTATTTTTGGCCACATTCAGATGACTTGATCTTATTTGAAGTGCTCTCAGTATTATTTATTTGTATTTTTACCCCTGTAATGATTTTTCTAGTGATACTTTATCAATATTTTATAATAATCAGAAAAAATTCTGAGATAAAAGAAAAAAGAACTATTCATCTTTTTTTGGACAGGTTTGATAGGGAAAAAAATAGTCGTAATTTAAAGGATTCTCACACTCTAAAAATTGATGTATATAGAAAAGCATTACATCTATTTCCAGCGCTCGTGATTATTTTTCTATGGACTTTTGCTGTGTATATTTGGGATGGAGTTTGGAATGCAGATCTATTTTGGGGAATATCAGGAAGACAATTTGGAAGATTTTTGATAATCACTGCGGGATATTCAGGCATATTGGTATTTGCAGCTCTAGATTATATTAGGTTATCCTATATATTTCCTAAAAAGAATTTATTTCATTTTCTTCCTAACAATGTATTAGATCTATTAGCTAAGTCAATGAAAAGAAGGGAAATATTCGAATTCACAAAACCCGTAGCTTTAGTTCTTGCGTTTACTCCCATTTTCTTTTTACCGTTTGGCATATTTTCTTCTATAGCTTTAATTTCAACGATCGGTGATGGGGCAGCTTCATTAATGGGATTAAAGTATGGAAAAAAACATTTCCCAAAGGATAGTAAAAAAACATGTGTTGGGTATCTTTCTGGTATTCTCACTTCATTTATCGTGTGTTTTGTATCTCTTTTTTTATTTCAACCCATATTAAATTTTCAAGAAATTATAATACTTTCGGTGATAGGAAGTATATCATTTCTCATCATAGATTTATCTAATCTCAATATTGATGATAATATTCTCAATCCTCTCTTTTGCGGATTTATGGTGGGATTCGTTTATTTGGTCTTTTTTTAGCGATGTGATAAAATAAAATGAGAGATTTCTTTTTTAATAGTGAAGCCCCTACAAAAGAAGATTAAAAAAAGGCATCCATTTTTTTTATTCCTTTAATTTCTTGCCAAGTGATTCCCAGCGCATCTAAGACTTGTTCAAGAGCAGATTTTAATAATTCTCGATATTTTTTTACATCAATATCTTGTAACTTCGCGATTTCAGTCGCCTTTGCTCCATTTGAGGTTTTAGTCTTTACAAAAGAGATCATTTCACCTTTTTGGTATTCTTTACCTGTTATTTCCCTAAGTTCTAAAGCCGCCGCAATATGTTGAGGAGTGACTTTATATTTATTTAAGTTTTTTGTAATTGCGGTATTAATTGCATAATCTGATAAATCAAATGCTCCTTCTTTTCCGATTTTTCTAAGATTTTCTCGTACAATAGTTACTATTTGGTCTCTTTTTTCTTTGAATTCATCATCATTTGTAATTTGTTTTAATATTTCAATTAATTCTGCGAAGATTGTCTTTATAAACTCTGGGGTATTTCGTTTTTTCGCTAACAAACCCTTGATATCGGGATATTTAGAATCTTTGTAAATTCCAATATAATTTTTCTTACGTTCTGAAAGGGCTAAGAATTGATAGGTTTTTTCTTCCTCAAGATCAAGGTCCAATTCTTTCTTACTCCATTCAGATATTTTATTCAGTTGTTCTTCTGAGGGATTAGCTAAAAATACACTATCAGTATTATGTAATAAAATCATTCCACAAGCATCAATAAACATCTCAGTATTTTCAACTGATAAATCATAAACATATCTTTCTTTAGTAGGCAATTTAGATAATTTTGTTTTTATAGGATGCATAGAATCAATAGCTCGTTCTCTTTCTCTTATTCTATAGACATCTCGCTTTTTATAATAATAAATTGAAGTATCTATCTTCCAAGATTTAAGTAGATAGCATAATCCACTAACAAGTCTCAATGATTTAGTTGTAAATGCATTTTTACCTTGTTCTACACTCCCATCTCCAATTAAATAGTATTGATAAAGAAACTTTTGAAATTTCTTTTTAACATTAAAAATAAAAGATGGAAGATGTTTGTTTTTACTTCCAGCACCACATAAACTTCTAAAAAACGCCATCCAAGTGGTACTATTCATTTGAATTTTATGAGTTTTATCTTCATATTCATATCCTTGAATTTTTCTAATTCCTTTACTTGTGCGTATAATGCTAATTGTATGGTTATAATCAATATGCTTTATGATTTTCTTAATTTCATTTAAAAAGGAAATATCATGGCTTGATATGCCTGCTCCTGATTTGTACCCATATTTACTTTTATGGATTGATGAATGTCCATCGGCAATATAAATGCCAAGTATCTTACAAAGATCACTTAGGTTACAATATCTATGTATTTTTTTTTGATCTTTCCTATTAGTCCATCCAAACCATATGTAATTCTCATCAGCGTTCCATTTATTGAGCTTTTTCTTCCCTTTATATTGAGAGTAATAATGATAATGTTTTACCAAAGGATATAGGTCAATTGTTTCATTCAAAATAGAAGGTTCATAAGGTGTTTCATTTAGAAATAAGATCTTTTTATTCTCGATCTCTTCTAGTTTAATTGGTTGATAATCTTCTGTAATTAATGAATGATCTTCGGTACAAATTGTTTCTCCATTCTTTTGGTTCACGCGATATATATCTTTATTAGTTTTATGACGAATAATTTGTTTTATTTTTTGCCATTTTCCATTTTTACTTAAGGTATACATTGAAATAGGTTCTTTAATCTCTTTTCCATTTATGATTTGAATAGAAGCACTACAATTATGCCACACTTCTTCAATTGGTGTTACATCAATTAATTCATTTTCCTTTATTACTACACATCGACTCCCAATGACACTGTCCCCATAAAGCACATCCACACCCATACTCTCAGCTTTTTCTATAGTTTTTTTAATTGAATACTGTCCTATCCCGGTTGTGCTTTCTGCGACTGGTAAGCAAAAAAGTGGAAAATTTCGACTACCAAACACACCATATGAATTATGCACTACTATACCATTAGTGGCAATGAACCATCCATTAGCAGTCTCAATATCATAAACTTTAATCTCTTTTACAATTTTCTTAATATCTTTAATCCTAACTGGTGTTGTTCCGTTAAAATTAACTAAACCATGAGCTTTTCTTCGATATTTTCTTCCTTCTGTTTGAATTATTCGATATATATCTGTGGGTTTTTTAGGATTAACAACTGAGCAATAACCATCTAATGCCCCAATGAGGTAAACTAGATCATTCTTAAGTTGTTTACTCTTAGTAGAATAACGAATCCATTTCCCTTTTTTTAAATTACCATCACCGAGGTAATAATTTTTAAGCAAGAATTTTGCTCTTTTATAATCCAATAATTCTAATGGTATTTTTTTATTAGCTGCTCCTTTTGAACAAAATCTAATGAACAATTGCTTAAGCACTTTTGAATTAATCCTTATATTCTTCTTATTATCATAAGTAAATGGATATTCTAGAGATTTTAATAAAGAGATTATATAATTATATCGTTTAGGATGCAATTTCTTTTTTTGAGTTATTGAGATTCGGTTTTTATCAATACTCCCCTCCGCAATATACCAACCAAGTAAACCAAAAAATTCAATTGTCAGATCTAGAAAACAAAATATCCACTTACCAGATTCTTCTCCATATTTTACAGAAAAATGTAAATCATAATTTATAGATTCTTTCTCAATTAACTTTTTTTCAGAGGTTTCTAATTCATCCCATAAACATTTGTAAATTTTACTTACTTTTGAATATTTGAACTTTGAATTTATCAAATTGATAATTGGATTATCTTTTGATTCATTTGTTCTATATGAATATTTCTTATATTCCTTTCTTTCCAAGGAGACCCATAAATTATTAGTTGGAATATAATTTGGAATAAAAATCTTTTTTGGAGGATTATTATTTAATGGATTTTTATGAAAAATTAATATCTCATCTCCAACTTTCAAATTCCCCGCTTTAATTTCATTAATTTTAGATAAATTCTCAATTTTAGGTATAATATGATTGGAAGTACATTGAACTTTTCTACCATCAGATAAAGTGATTTCAAGGTATTCCTTAGCTTTTCGAGTGGTTAATCCAACAAT
>JAWOFX010000101.1:0-7199 GCA_046497275.1 Promethearchaeia archaeon
TACGAGATAAAAGAATATGGCTTAAAAACATATATTCAGAAAATTGTATCATTCTTTCAAAAATCAGAAATAACTCATCTTTACGTGTCTATAGATATTGATGCGTTAGATCCTTCTATTGCTCCAGGGACGGGATTTGCAATTCCCGGAGGGTTTTCTTATAGAGATGTATGGTTAATACTACGAGAAATTGCAGAAAAATTTAAGATTATTGGGTTTGATCTCATCGAAGTCGCACCAAATTTAGACTTACCAAATCGTGTAACTCGTAATCTTGCCGCTAAACTGATTATTGAGTTTATCTCTTTTATTATAAATAATAATAAAGAATAATATTTTAGGAATGAAAAATGGCAAAAAAGAATTTTGAAGAACAATTAGAAAATGTAAACCAATTTAAAATAACCGATAAAACAGATATTATCTCCTTAATCAAAGATTTAAAGAGTACTGGTTTCAATGCGAAACGATTAGCTAGAGCATGCGAGATTTATGAAAGTATGATCAGAGATAAGAATTGCGAGAAATTTTTTGGTCTAGCTGGAGCTATGGTTCCCGCAGGAATGCAAGGTATAATTCACGATTTTATTGAGGAAGATTTTATCGATATTTTAGTGACAACCGGAGCTAATTTAACTCATGATATCGCCGAAACGTTGGGATTTCATCATCTTCAAGGTGCAATAAATCCTAATGAATTAGATGATGCAGCACTCCATCAAGAAAAAATAAATAGAATTTATGATGTGTTTTTACCAGATAGAGTCTATGAGGGAATTGAGGATTTTATTTCTCAATTAAATATTCCTGATCAGCAGATGTCCGTGAGTAAATTTCTTAAATTTTTAGGAAAAGAACTCCCAGATAATACTCATTCTATTCTAAATATAGCTGCTGAAAAAGACGTGCCGATATTTTGTCCAGCTTTTACAGATTCAGGCTTAGCCTTACAATTAGGATTTCATTTTCAAAAATTAAACTTAAATCATTTTGAAGATATGCTTAAAATGGTTGATCTTGCATGGGATGCCGATAATGCGGGAGTCTGTATTGTTGGAGGTGGAGTTCCGAAAAATTTCATCTTTCAATCCCTACAATTCTGTCCTACTTCAGCAAAATACGCGATTCAAATCACAATGGATCGCCCCGAACCAGGTGGCTTGAGTGGAGCAACTCTCCATGAAGCAATGTCATGGGGTAAGGTCAATGAAGAAGCACAGAACTCTATGGTGATTTCGGATGCAACGATTGCGCTTCCTTTAATTTTATGGTATCTTAAAAAAACTTTTCATTAAGGTTTGCAAAGCATAATTATAAATCCAAAAAGAAAATTGTAAGAAAGTTTATTATCTTAAAAGAAAAAAAGAAAAAAATATATCAGACTATATGGATATGTGCTAAGTTATTCCGTAGCTTATTTAATTTCGATTTTCTTCTTCTCTTTAGGCTCTGGCTCTTGCTTTGGAACTTTTACAGTTAAAATTCCTTTATCCAAGTTAGCATCGATTTCTTCGTCATTTATATTTTCCGGTAGAGTAAACGCTCTGTAATAGCGAGATGTTCGATATTCGCTTCTGACCACTTCTCCCTCTTTTTCTTCTTTCTCTTCTTCTTCCATCTCTCCTTTAATTTCTAAGACACCATCTGATATAGAGACTTCTATATCACCCTTATCAAGTCCAGGCATTTCAGCTGAGATTTCAATATGATCTTCTTTGTCTTTAATGTTTGTAAGAGGTGTTCTGAACAGTGGTCCCTCTTCGGTCTCCATTAATGAGCCAAATCTGGGCCATCGAGTTGGTCTCCAAAATTCATCAAATCTACGTGTAAGCTCATTGAACATTTTATCCATTTCTTGGAAAATTGAAAATGGTCGTTCTCTTCTTATGGATAATTCTCGAGATTTTTCTTCTTCTGACATAATATCAACCTCCTTGGGTTTTTTTTTTGAAGATTAATATTTTTTTAAAGGCTATTTTTTTGTCAACCTTTACTTTACTAATACCTAATTTACATAAAAAAATTGCAATATTTAAATATTTCGTTTTCGTATTATAAATAGTAGAGATGATGGTAGGGTGCATATTGCATAGTTTTTAAAATATTTAAAAAATCATTCAATTATTATAGAGTGGAAAAAAAAATCTTTTACAAAAAATCATCCATTTTATATAAATAAAAAAAAAGATTCAACAGTAAGATTTCGTTTTCTTTGAAATTCGCAGACTAATTGCTAAAAGAGCTATCATCATGATCGATGCAATCAGTAAAGGATTTCCAAAAGGTACATTTGATGGCACTCTATTCAAAGTTAAATCTGCATATGAAGTAGGATCACCGCCATCTGCCGTTTGAGGAATCTGCCAACCGCAAAATGATACAGATACCATAAAAAATATTCTAATGGTAGTATTAGTATTCCCAACAGGTAGAACATCCCCCATTTCATTTGGTGTTGATTTTCCATCATAGGCTGAACTAAAGGTGATATTTATGGAAAATTCCATAATCGTGTGATTTCTTGCTTCATTTGGACTTGGACCAAATCCCATTATCCAATGTGCAAGTTGATTTCCTATCATACTATCAGGAGCATGATCCCTCCTTAAATTCATAGAAATATTATTATCTATAATATTATCGTAATTACAATCAAAGTAAATATTCACATAGTCATCATTATCTGAAGTATTATCTGGCAAATCATCAAACAATATATATAACTTATTCTGAGTATTTTTGATGTAAACATGTACATAATCATCAGGATGGTTTTCGGTGGGTTCATGAAAGAAAGACGTATGATAAGCATCAGACCATTCAGATTCAGTGAAAGTACCATCAATAGTAGGTGAAGAATTCGTCTTATAACTAATGAGAGTGTTAATATCTCCTTTAACATAAACGGAGGCTAGAAATGGAATGAATAAAATTAAAACAAGACTGATTAATACAATTTTTCTTTTAGTCATATTTAGCACTGTTAAGTTTTTATTAAATTTAATTCATATTTAAACTATTTAAAATTTAACTTTTGCAGATTTTTTAAATTGAACTAAAAAAGTTTAAAAAGTATTCCAAAGAAAGAAGACACTTTTTTATATTTGGAACAAACTAAGAGTTTTTATTACTTTCCCAATCAAAATCAAGTAGAAGAAATTTTTTAGAATAGAAATACACACCAATTAAAATCAGAGCACATATGGGGCCCCATAAAACATAACCAATTGAAACATCAGATGATTTAATTGAAATTTCGGGCAATTCAAGTATAAATCCCATTAAAATCAATCCAATGCTTTGGAAAAGATTTAGTATAATACTTGGAAAACCTTGATAAGTACCTGCCTTCAATTCTCCCGTTTTCATTTGATCATCTTCGGCAATATCAGCATATAAGATATTAGGAAGTAAAAACCATCCACCTAAACAACCTGTTAATGCTGAGACAAAAATTAAGCCATATATAAATGATAGATTATTCATAGGAACTAATCCTAATAATGAAAAGGGAAGTGTAATAATCGCAAAAAGAAAAATGTAAAGAAGTGTTCTTTTCTTTCCTAATTTGATTATTAATTTTCTCCATAAATATAAAAATAATAAGATCCCAATAAGAAAAATCCCCGCTGTAATATAATAGAAAATTTGTTCAAATTGCAGTACATTCTCTATAAAAAGTAATACTAATGATCCAACCATGATCCAGGCTATGCTGGCTAAACCTACCATACCTGTTACCATTAAATAATTCTTATTTTTGAGAATTACTTTCAAACGTTCAACTGAAGAAGACTCTATTTTATGATATGATTCTGTTGGCATTAAAAAAGCAGTTAAGTAAAAAAGAATAATTACAATTATGCCAAATAAGATAACGCTATAAAGAAATTCAGGTGGAATAACGCCAGGATTATCCTCAATTTTATCACTAAAATTCGGTAATACAATAAATGAAAAAATAGTGGTAACTGCTGTTCCAAAAAACCCAATTGTATTTTGATATTGTGACGCCTTTGGCCGAGAGTTAGAGTCAAATTGTTCCACCATCCAAGATTGATAAGGAGAAGTAATTCCATAACTCAAATTAAAAATCTGGTACCAAAAGAGTAACCATAAAAAGAGGGTAAACGGATTTGATAGATCTAATAAAAGTCCCGGTAAAAGTAAGAATATAAAAGAAATGCCTAAGATTGGACTTAATATGATTAAATATGGTTTTCTTCTACCCCAACGAGTGTATTTATAATCACTTATCCATCCAAAAAAGAATTGAGAACCAGCAATAGTGAGTTTTCCTAAACCTAAAGCCACTCCGACAAAAATAGAGGATACTTGATACCCTAAGATATAAAGAGTTGCCAAGGCAAAATCTGCGAAACCCATCAGAATTGATGTGCCAAATTTTGGAATACTAAAAATAAGAGTCTTTTTTGAACTATTTTTTATTTTCTCCTTAGTTCTTTTTTGATTAATAATAATCCACCTTTTTTCTGAAATTATCTAATTTATATACTATTAAAGATCAATAATATATATTTAGAAGAAGTGTATATATAAATTCTTAAATCACATTATTATTTGATTATGTTAAAAAATACAGAAAAAAATAAAATTCAGATTCCAATTGTTTTTATCGGAAAACCTCAATGGGAAGCTGGTTGGCCCTATTTAGGATTTGACAATAATGAATTTGTTGATAGTATAACTAATCATATTCAAAATAAATTCCCCGAAATTAATTTTCTCCAAAATGAAATAATTACAACATATAATGAAGAGTTGATAGAAAAAATAAAGAATGATTTATCTATAGCTGATGGATTACTAATCTATACTATTGGCCATTATGGGGATCCGGGTATTATTAGAGCTGGTCTAGAAATTATTAACCATAAAAAGATGCCATGCATTCTAGCCAATCTTATCTATGCAGGAGATCATACCTTTATAAAAATTTATACGTCAATAAAGGATAAAAAAAATTATGTATGTCCAATTTCTTCGGAAAATTTTGAAGATTTTGATAAATATCTAAAAATTTTGTTTAATATAATACTTCTTAAAGGAGAAAAACTTCTAGTTTTTGCTTCTGATAAAAGAGAAAGAAACTGGGAACAGATTACAAATTTAGTTACTCCCGAGCGAAAAAAAATATTAGAAAATTATCCTGAATATTTTAATCAAGCAAGCAAAATGAGAGATGAAGATTTTGAATTCTTTATAGATTTAGAGGGAAGAGATCAAGCACATCCATGGAGAAAAAATCCAAATGATTATAAAGAAGGTTTATTAAATACTTTTGGTGTAGAGTTAATAAGAGAAGATCCAGATAAAATCCTTTATTATTATGATAAAGTAGATGAAAAAAAAGCTGAAAGTATTGCCAATAAATGGATAAAAAATGCAGAGTTTGTGGAACCCTCCAAAAAGAGTATAGTGAATTCGGCGAAACTTTACTTGGCATTAAAAACCTTATTAGAAGATCTTAATTGTAATTTTTTTGCTCCTGATTGTGGAACTCTATTATTATTAGGAAAGATGCCGGCATATCCATGTATGGCTTTTTTTGAATTAAGTAAAGATAATGTTTATGGAATATGCGAATCAGATACCAATTCGGCCATCAGCTTTATGTTAGGATTATATATAGCTAATAAACCTGGTTTTGTTTCAAATCACACCCTTGATTTGATAAATAACAGAATAACCTATTTGCATTGCGTAGCACCATGCAATTTAGAGGGAGAAGGAAAATCTTCATTAAAATATGATCTTGTTTATCATGGTGAATCAAATCTTATAGGAGTATCTCCTCGTGTTAAATTTCCAAAAAATAAAACAGTTACCACAATTAAAGTTAGTGTATCCAAGAATAAAATTGCGATTCGGAAGGGGAAAATTATTGATAATGTGGAAAAAAAAGGAGGGTGTGTTTCTAAAATGTTAGTAGAGGGCAATGCTAAAAAAATTTTAGAAAATTATGATTGGGAGTCTTTTGGATGGCATAGAGTAACTTTTTTAGGAGATTTATTACAAGATTTCCAAATAGGCGCAAAACTTTTGGGTTTGAAGATTATTCAAGAAGACGTTTAGATTCTGATCACAATTTTACTAAATCTTTTCTCTCTTTCTTATTAAATTTGTTCAATATATTTCTTTTTTGATATTTTAATTATTTAAAAATAATTCAACACAGATTTTTTCTTTTATAAAAACGGGTTAAATTTTGTATTTAAAATAGTTATTTGAGAGAGGCATATAATATGATAGAATATGGAAAAGAAATCAAAAATAGAATGAAATTAGAATATATTCCCAACAAATTTTTATCTATTCAAATTACTCCAGAAAGCTTATGGAACAAGCAACAAGAAATCGTTAAGATATGGAAAAATTTTATAACTAAGGATGAAAGTGATTTCCTTGTTTTATTAGAAAACATAGGAGTTGATTCTAAAAGCTTAATAACCAGACAGTGCCATATCTGCGGAAAAGAAATTCGTTTTAGTGAATTTTTTAAGATCAACTCTCCCTTAGGAATCGGAAAGAGTATAAATATTTGGCAAAATGAGAATATAAACTTTTATTGTATGAACTGTGGAAAATCTAATTAATAATAATGGATTAAAAATAAAATCCCTATTAAATATTCTGAATGAAGTTTTCAAGAAGACTCAAAACTTTATCTAACACTCTCTTTTTAAATGTAAGGCGACCTGCATCAATTAAATATTTATCAACTTTTGTTTCCTGAGGAGAGGAAAAACCAATATAGACCAACCCAACAGGCTTCTCTGGAGTTCCTCCGTTTGGACCTGCGATTCCAGTGATCCCGATTCCAACATCAACTTTGGCTTGAGTGCGTATATTTTCACATAATTTTTGAGCAACAGGTTCAGAAACCGCGCCAAATTTTTCAATTAGAGTTCCATCAACGTTTAATAATTCCATTTTAGCGTCATTGCTATAACACACAATCCCTCGTTCAAACACTTTTGAAGACCCAGATATATTCGTAATCATATGACAGATGTAACCTCCTGTACATGATTCTGCGAACGCTATCATCTTTCCGTGTTTGGTATAAAGATCTAAAATTTTCTCTATTCTTTCTAAAACTTCCATTTTGATTACCTAAGAGTATATTTGAAATTAACTTCTTTTGAACCCAACTAAAGATTTAAAACCTTTCATTT
>JAWOFX010000142.1:0-36408 GCA_046497275.1 Promethearchaeia archaeon
TTATCTTCAGAATTCACACGAATAAAACTTCTCTATCATCTTTTACGAGCAAAATTTTACAAAAATCGTGGAAAATTATCATTAGCCCAAAAAATGCTAAAGATGAGTCTAAAGAATATTGAAATTGACAAAATAGATGAGCAATATCATGAACTATTGTCTGATCTGCTTTTAGAATTATCTGAGTACTATATTCATGATCGGCAAGATACTAAGAAAGCATTTTATTTTTTGAATAAGACGAAAAACCTATTAAGTAGGAAAACTATTGATGGAATCAAAAGATCAATTCGTTGGAATCTTTTATCGAGCGATTTTTATTCTTTTCTTGTGGAAAAAAAAGATAAAGCACAATATTATATAAAAGAGACTCAAAAACTAAGAAATCAATTAAGAGTAATTGGAATTGAAGAATAGAGATAAAT
This sequence comes from Promethearchaeia archaeon, assembly GCA_046497275.1. Lineage (GTDB taxonomy): Archaea > Asgardarchaeota > Lokiarchaeia > Sigyniarchaeales > SOKP01 > TEKIR-8. The sequence continues at coordinate 426 of JAWOFX010000142.1, forward strand.
AGATAACGAAGTTCTCATGTCATTAATTTTAACTACTATAAATTTGATTTTATTTTCCCATTTTATTCCCTATAAGAATTTTTAAAGAAAAATTAAAAATCAATTAATTTTTATCAATAATAATTCTTTTAAAACATTTATTTGAACGATTATGCCAACTTCAAAAGATTTTATTGAGATGGATTTAGAATATGGGGCTCATAATTATCATCCTATTCCAGTTGTAATTTCTAAAGCAAAAGGAGTTTGGGTATATGATCCGGAAGGGAAGAAATATCTTGATTGTTTATCCGCTTATTCAAGTCAAAATACGGGCCATTGTCATCCGGAGATTATTAAAGCCTTAAAAGAACAAGCTGAAGTGGTAACTCTTACTTCTAGAGCATTCCATAATGATATGATGGGACCTTATTTAAAAAAATTATGTGAAATAGTCGGTCCTCATATTAATGATCCTGATAATTCTGGAATTATGGCTTTACCTATGAATACTGGAACGGAGGCAGTTTCAACAGGTTTGAAAGTTACCAGAGCATGGGGATATATTAAAAAAAAGATACCTAAGAATAAAGCCCATATTTTAGTATGCAACAATAATTTTCATGGAAGAACTATTACAATAGCAGGTTTTAGCTCTGATATTTCAGCTGTTAGATATTATGGAAATTTCGGTCCTTATACCCCTGGATTTACAATTATTCCATATGGAGATCCAGAAAAATTAGAAAATCATATAATTGAAAAAGGACCCGAAAATATCGCGGGGTTTCTATTTGAGCCTATTCAAGGAGAGGCGGGAGTTAGGGTTCCTCCAGAGGGGTATCTTAGAGCAACAAGAGAAATTTGTACAAAATATAATATATTAATGATTGCTGACGAAATTCAAACTGGTTTAGGAAGAACGGGAGCTCTCTTTGCATGTGATCATGAGAATGTTAAACCCGATATGTTATTACTCGGAAAAGCCTTAGGGGGTGGAGTCTATCCCGTATCTGCTGTAGTATCAAATAAGGAAATTATAGGATCAGATGTTATAAAAAAAGGTACACACGGTTCAACATTTGGTGGAAATCCTTTAGCATGTGCTGTAGCTAGTAAATCATTAGATGTACATATTAATGAAAAATTACCAGAAAGAGCCAAAGAGTTAGGAAAGTATTTTATGAATGGTTTGAATCAAATTGCCAAGAAAAATACAAAAATACCCGTTAAGGAAGTGAGGGGGAAAGGTCTTTTAACTGCAATAGAGTTTAAAGAGGATGCTAGAAAAATTGTTGAAGAACTCAAAGATAATGGAATTCTCGCAAAAGATACTCATTCCACCACTATAAGATTTGCTCCCCCCTTGGTAATTACTAAAGAAGAAATCGATTGGGCGCTGTCAATCATAGAAAAAGTGATTGTTGTCTAAAAAAATCCAAGATAATATTATTTATTTTTCGTTGCTTTCTAAATAAATATGAGTACCAGCAGTATTTTGTAATCCATCAATAATTTTATCAATTGAAGTGATTATGGCTTTTTTACCTCCAGCCTCTAAAAAATTAATCGCTGCTTGAATTTTAGGCCCCATAGTTCCAGAAGGAAAATGCCCTTCTTTCATATATTTTTTCGCTTTTTTTGTTGATAGTTTAGAAAGATATTGACAATCATCTTTCCCATAATTTAATGCTACTTTTTCAACATCCGTGGCGATAAGTAATATATCCGCATTTATTTGTTCCCCTAATTTTGCACTTGCTAAGTCCTTATCAATAACAGCCTCCACTCCATGAAATGTATGTCCTTCTTTAACAACGGGTATACCCCCACCTCCACAAGCAATCACGATAAAATTTTCTTCCATTAATTTCTTTATTTCCTTCCATTGAATTATACGTTTAGGGTCTGGTGAAGGAACAACTCTCCTCCATCCTTTTGCAGTTTTTATATAATTTTTTCTTTTCGTTCTATAAGAGGGACCAATTGGTTTAGTTGGATTTTGAAACGCTTTATCATTAGGATCTACCTCAACATACGTTAGTACGGTGAGGAAATATTTCTTAAGATCTAATCCTAAATTCATCAATTCTTCATCCAGAGTACTTTCAATCAAGAACCCCAATTGACCTTGGGTCTCAGCAACTAGAATTTCAAGAGGCATTTTAGTTACCTCTTCAGTAGCTTCTTGTTGAAGAAGAAGAGAGCCAACTTGTGGTCCATTTCCATGAGTTATAACTAAGCTATAATCTTTAGAAAGTTTAGCAATTTGTTTAATTGGTTTTCTTAGATTTCTCTTCATTTCATCAGCTGAACCTTTTTCGCTTGGTTTTATTAACGCATTTCCCCCCAGTGCAACAATTAACGTTTTCATGGAATCAACTCTAAAAAGAAGAAATAGTACAAATTATATTTAAAATTTTTCCTTTAGAAAAAGCATTATTGCCTTCTGAACATGTAATCGATTTTCTGCCTGATCGAATACTATTGAATGAGGTCCATCTATAACTTTCGAAGTTTGTTCATATCCTCGCATAGCAGGAAGACAATTCATAAATATAACGTCAGATTTTGCAGTTTCAATGATTTCTTCATTAACTTGATAAGGCATGAAAGCATTCTTACGTTCATTTTCTTTCTCAACTGGAATGCCGTAGGACATCCAAGAATCAGTATAAATAACATCTGAGTTTAATGCTGCTTTTTTAGCATCGTGTAAAACCCTTACTTTCGCACCTGTATTTTTAGAAATATCTGATATTTCTTTAAGAACAACCTCTTCTGGTATAAAATTCTTTCCCTCTGGGCATGCAACATCCATTTCCAATCCATATAATGCAGCAGCTCTCATTAGATCATATGTGACGTTGTTAAAACCATCACCAAAAAAAGAGAGTTTCAATCTATCGATTTTCTCTTTATTTTCTTTTATAGTAAAAAGATCGGAGAGTATTTGGCAAGGATGAGCAAAATCATCTAACATATTAATAACTGGAATAGATGCATATTTTGCTAAATCCCAAATATCCTGCCGTTTATAAACTCTTGCTGCGAGGATATGAGCGTATCTAGAGACCACTCTAGCCATATCCTCAATAGTTTCTTTCCTTCCTAAAGGAGAATCCTTAATAGAATAGAAAATTGCTTGTCCTCCTAATTCAAACATACCTGTTTCAAAAGATATTCTCGTTCTAAGGGAAGGCTTCTCGAAGAACATAAGCAAAGTTTGATTTTGTAAAGTATCTTTATATTTTTCGGGATTTTTTTTTATATCTGCTGCTTTTTCAATGATTTGATTACATTCTTTTTTATTCAAATCAGTTATTTTTAATAAATTTCTTACCATTTTTTTCACATCTGATTTTGTAGAATATTAATAATACTATTTTTATTTTTACTTTTTTCATTTTAGCTTTTCTTTTTGAGAAAAGTCTCGATCTAAAGAGAAATCTTCTAAAATGGTTCTTGATTTTGAATTAAGTTTTTTTCCACTTATCATATCGGCTAATAATTCACCTAAACTTGGTCCTAACATAAATCCTTGACCACATAATCCTATTGCATTAATATATCCACGTGGTCCAGCCTTACCTATTATTGGATTTCCATCTGGCGTCATCGGATAAAGCCCTCTCCATGTTCTCCTTATTTTCACATAATTTAAACGAGGAAGTAATCGTATTAAACGCTTTGAAACCTGAGGAAGAAAGGAACTTGTTTCTCGTTTATCTGTTCCTAATATGGGAGGATCTGGGGTGATACAAAAAATAATTTGACCCTCTTTTGTTTGATAAAAGTAAGAATTCTGTGAATCGCCAAAAATTGGGTCTTTAATCGGTGTAAGATCCACAACCATAGTAGAGAAAAAAGGTTTTACTGGTTCAGTAATTCCTGCTTCATGGGATTCTGGAATAACTGGGACATCTAAGCCGACCATCCTTGCGATATATTTCGCAAAAGCTCCAGCCGCATTTATAATATAATCAGCTTTATAAGATTGATGTTCTGATTTTACTTCAATTTTTTCATTATTATTGGTAATAATATCTATAACTTTTTCATTGAAATGAAATACAGCTCCTAATCTCACAGCTTCCCTATAAAACGCATTTAAAGCCAATAAGGGAGATGCATGACCATCTTCAGGGCTGTAGGTCCCTCCTATAACATAATTGTTATTAATTCCAGGAATTAGTTCCTTAATCTTTTCTCTATCAATATGATTAATAACAAGTCCATGTTTTTTTTGTTTTTCAACCATTTCTATAAGAAACTTATTTTCTTCCTCATCAGATGCAACAAATGTATATCCTCCTTGTTCCCAATCTATTTCATCACTATATTTTTTTTTCCAAGATGAAAATATTTCAATAGAACGTTGAGATGCCCAAATTTTGGATCTATGAGAGTGTGTTGCTCTTATTCCACCAATAGCATGTTTATTATCTCCTTGTGCGACAGATGGTAGGGCTTCAAGAACTAAGGTTTTAAGCCCATTTTGAATACATCGTAATGCAGTAGGTACACCAATTGATCCTGCTCCAATTATTATAACATCATACTCATCCAAGAATTTTAGCCTCCCTCCTCTGCATCTTCTTTAAATCCAGCAAAATATTTCATTGGAACTTCCATATTTATAGGACGAATTGTTCCCTCAATAATATCCTCCTTCGAAAAACCTTCATCAAGATAAAGTTTTTCAATAAGTGGTTTACATGTTTTTCCTCCACATGCCCCTAAACTAGCTCTTGTAAGGGCTTTCAATTCATTAATATCAGTGACTCCCAATTTGATCCATTTTCTAATCTCCCCTGCACTCACACGTTCACAACGACACACAATAGCTTCATCAGGTAAATGTGGTTTATTATACACTTTAAGTGGTTTATGATGAACGTCTGGATATTTAGTTATACCAACTGCGCTTTTGGCAATATTTTTGGGAAGTTTAATGCTGACAAGTTGAGTATGGGGATATTTTTTGAGAATTTTTACGTTATTAATTTTAAATTTCCCTAATTCACCTTTGTTTGACATTACTGTTATAATATCATTTTTATCTAGTTTTGAAGCACCCATTTCATAAGCAAAAGTTACTATTGGGTTTTGTTTATCTTTGCGATAATCAATTAAAGTAATCGCCAATCCTGGACAAACTGCGACACATTCACCGCAACCTAAACATTCTTTTTCATCTTTAAAATAAGGTAATTCTGTAATTAAATTATCTTTAGTTGCGATCTGATTTTGAGGGCAAACTGTAGTACATGGATTACAAGGGATTTTCTGGTTACAATGAAAAATTGGAAAGACACCAGTTTCTTTTTTGATTGTTTTTGTTTGAATAGGATCTGGAGGTCTTTTACCAATAATTTCAGCTTTTTTATACATTTCTTCAATATCTTCTTTGATTTCAAATCCCATATCTTTTAAAATTTTTAATCCTTCAATTTTTCCTCTGTATATTGCTGATGATGCTTCAGCTATTTCTTGAGCATCTCCGGCAATCCAAGCTTTTAATCCAAAATCTTTTGCTTTAAGATAAAATTCATTAATAGGAATTAACCCAACTGCGATTAATATTGTATCACATTCAAAGGTTTTTTCACTCGTATCTATCGGGTTCCATTTCTCATCCAATCCTGCTATAGTAATAGATTCAACTTTATTATTGCCATTAGCAGATAAAATTGTATGACGGGTATAAATAGGGACTCCTAAATTTCTTAATTTATCTTCATGAACTTTATATCCACCACATTTGGGCATAGCTTCAATTAATCCAACTACTTCTATGCCTGCTTGTAATGCGTGATAACCCGCTATTAATCCAACATTACCTCCTCCAACAATAAAAATTTTTTTTGATGGTTTTACCAGATCACGATTGACCAACGTCTGGAATGCTCCGGCACCATAAACTCCTGGTAGGGTATCACCGGGAAAGATGAGCATTTTTTCACGTGCTCCAGTAGCTATTAATATATGATCTGATTTGACTAGATAGTAAATCCCCCCATTTTTCAAAATTCCTACTTTTCCATCACTAAACACAGCAAGAGCAAGACTATTAATCCAGATATCAACATTATCATAAGCATTTATTTTTTCATTGAGAATGCTGGCAATTTCAATCCCTCTTTTTCCTGCATATACATCCTCTTGTGAGCCAAAGAATTTATGTGTCTGAAGAATTAATTTTCCCCCTAATTGTGATTTGTCATCAACGATTATTATTTTAATTCTCTGTTTAGCTAACACATTAGCCGCGGATAATCCAGCAGGTCCTCCACCAACAATCAAAACCTGAGTTTCCAAAGTTTTGGGGTTTTTAAATTCCCCGAATTTATTAGATAATGGGATATTTGGTAATCCTTCGCAAGATTCTATATGCATTCCTTCTCGAATCTTTGTCATACAAGCTTTTTTTGGAACATCATCAACTAATATGTTACATTGAGCACATTGCCCGTTTGCGCAAAAAATACCCTGAGGTGAATTATCTTTAATATGATGTCCAAATATATGAATATCATTCATTATTAATGCTGAAGAAATTACCATATCTTCAAAAGCAGTATATTTCTTTCCGTTGAAATAAAATTTAATTGGGTTTCTTTTCGGTATATCCAATATTGGATGATCTTTAATATAATTCATTTGAAATTCTACAGCTCATCTCTAAAAAGTAATATATTATTGGTAAGGAGATATAATTTCTAAAACATCTTTAAAATCTATATTTAATTTTTTAACAAACTCTAAGGTAGGACATCCTTTATTATTCCATCCTCTTTCTTTATAGACTGCATCTTGTAAAAGACTATATTGCTTTTCACGATATTCTCGCAAAACTTTTATTTTTTCTTCAACAGATCTCCCCTCTTTTTCAAATCCTAAATCTTTGAGTTGAGAATCATATCGTTCTTTACGACTGTTATATTCTAAAGGAGTAACTGGTCCCATTGACCTATACGGAAGATTTGAATCATGTTTTCGAAGTCCTTTCCCTTGACGAATATTAAAGATTCTTTGGAAATTATACACTCTCTCTGACATCCGAATAAGATCTTCTGATGTTGATTCTCTGCCAGTTACCGCTGAAAAATACTCTGCATACCATTCGATATGCTTTGGGATGGTTGCCCTTACCAAGGCTCCGGTATCTTCGTCCTTGATGGGATTATCCGCATTATCTGGGGGGACAATATCATTCCACGGGAGCTTGCACAATCCGCACAATCCAAACCATGTACGCCAATAAGGAAAAAACTTAAGAGCAATTGCCTTATCCTCAAAAGTTGGGATAGTATTACGGACCATATCCTCAAAGATTAACCATGCCTCGTCATGTTGAGGTCCCTTATTAGTTAAACCATACCCTCCTTGCTGAGCTAATGATTCTTTAGTAACATATTCTGAAAATTCTAATCCTTTATGTTCCATTCCAATATCGTGTAAAAATTGAGGATCTGCATCATACTTCTCTGAAAAATATTTTTTCATATATTTTATTCCTTTTCCAACGATAACACCAAATCCGTCTCCTCTTGCCATCTGATGAATCAATTCTAAGGCAGATTCGGCATTTCCAAATTCTAGATTTAATCCCCCCGTTTTTTCTTCGTTTAGGATTCCATTTTCAAAACATTCCATAACAAATGCTATCCCTGTACCCACAGATATAGTATCTAATCCATAAGTATCGCAATAGAAATTTGCCTCAAGAACCCATTTAGGATCCCATACTCCCCAATTTGATCCACAACCCGCTATTGTTTCATATTCTGGTCCATCAACTATAACGTTTTGACCTTTAAATGGACCTGTACGAACCATATAGCCTTCGGAATAATGTGAACAACTCACTGTACAGCCTATCCAACATCCATCCGCCCCTTGTTTCCCAGAATATATTTTTTTCCATACATCACTCGCATATGGAAAATTTTCTTCTTCTGTTTCTTCATATGCTCCAAATCTAAAATTCTCTGTAGGTAATAAATCCGTTGCTCTCATGATTTCAGGAAGATGCCCCGTTCCAATTTCTCTCATTCGATTTTGATTTGGATCGTTTTTTACAATTTCTTTATTATGTTTTTTTCCAAATTCACGCGCTCGTTCCAGATCATCTGGATTATTCGATTTTACACTCACATTAGGAGCTCGACAAACTATTGCTTTGATTTTTTTATCAGCAAATACTGTACCTATGCCTCCTCTGCCAGCTTGCTTGCTAGAAGCCCATTCTCTAGAATTTGTATACCAAGAAAAATTCAACATCCCCCAATTGGAATGTTTAGCTGCTGGACCTGTACTGACTACCGATATTTGGTTTTTTTCTTTTTCACTTTTCGCATATTTTTTAGTTAACTGTTGCGTTAAAAGGTGTGAATATTCTGAAAGATTTTCTCCATCCTTAACCTCTTCAATTCTGATAATATGATCAATTCCATCGATATAAATTATAACCTCTTTATCTGCTTTCCCTTGAATTTCTAATGCGTCAAATCCAGAGAATTTTAAGTAGGGTCCAAAATAACCTCCTACATTACTATCAATAATTATGCCTGTTAGTGGTGAGATTGTAGTCACTATTGACTTACCAGACCCTGGATAAAAAACACTTCCCCCTAAAGGTCCCGAGGATATACATATTTCATTATCAAGGCTATTCCACTTTACAATTTCGTCTTTTGGCAGACTGTTCCACATTAACCATAAATCAAATCCCTTCCCTCCGATGAAAACCTCTTTCATTTTTTCGGAGACAGGTTTTATTTCTATTTGGTTAGTTGAGAGATTAATATATAATGTTTGATTAACGTATCCCTTCTTGATTTCATTAAATGTATAACTTATGTTATTCTTAATCAAAATAAATCACATTTTTTAAAAAATACTTGCTAATTATCAATTCTAATATAATATTTTATTGGTTAAATAGAAAATGTATCTATTTAAGATATTCTTTGATAAAGTCTTCTAAAATATCTTCAATTGTTGGTTCTCTAGTAGATTCTATATCGTAATCAACCTTCAGAATAGGTTTATTATGATTGATAAGTTTTTTAAGATCTATAGGGCTAGCGTTTATTATAAAATCACATTTTGCTTTATTTAAAGTTTCTTCTAAGTCTGAGATCTGATCATCATTATATCCCATAGCGGGTACGACTTCTTCGATCTGTGGGAAATTTTCAAAAACATCTTTCATTGATCCACTTAAATATGGTTTTGGATCAATAATCTCAGCCCCCGCGTTTTTAGAGGCGATATAACCTGCTCCAATAGACATTTCCCCATGAGTCAATGTTGGTCCATCCTCTACTACAACCACTTTTTTCCCCTTTATATCATGAGTATTATCAAGACTTACTACAGAATCTGTATATATTCGTATGGCATTGGGATTTACTTCATCTAAATTTTTTTCTACAATCTTTACATCTGCTTGCTTTGCAGAATTCATTTTATTGATTATAAATACATCCGCGTCTCGAGCATTTACCTCACCTGGATGATAGCGTATTTCATGACCTGGTCTTAGAGGATCAACAACAATAAATAATAAATCTGGATCATAAAACGAAATTTCGTTGTTTCCACCATCAAAGACAATAACATCAGCCTCTTTTTCTGCTTCACGAATTATTTTTTCATAATCAACTCCAGAATAAATAACCAAACCCTGTTGTAAATATGGTTCATATTCTTCTCTCTCCTCTATAGTGCAATCATATTTATCTAAATCTTCATATGTTTCAAATCTCATAACATTTTGTTGAATTAAATCACCATAAGGCATTGGTTCCCTGATTGCCACAATTTTATATCCCTTGCTATTTAAATACCTATATACGGCTCTTGAAACTTGACTTTTTCCGCATCCCGTTCTAACAGCACAAACTGAAATAACGGGCTTTCTTGCTTTAATTTGTGTAAATCGTTCGGAAATAAGACGAAAGTTTGCTCCTGCAGAAAGTGCTCTTGAAGCAATATGCATAAGATTTACGTGAGAAATGTCAGAATATGCAAAAACAGCCTCATCTATTTGTTTCTTACTTATAAAATCTTCTAAATTATCCTCTGAAATCATTGGAATGCCTTTCGGATATAAATCACCCGCTAATTCAGATGGATAAAATCTCTGCGTTTCTTCTGTTGTTCCAACATTTTGCTCACCAGCAATAGTAAATGCTAAAACCTCGTAGTCTTCATTATTTTTGAAAATAGTATTAAACACATGAAAATCATACCCTAAAGCTCCGATGATTACAACTTTTTTTCTCAATTAACATAACCTCTACTTAGTATTCTTAATTTGCTCATCATATTAAATTCATACTTTTTTATTAAAATTTTTAATTCTATGAGGGAAAGAATACCCATTTAATAGATTTAAAGATCAAAAACATTGAAATTTATCCGAGAAAAACAGATAGGGGAATTGATCGCGAATTAGGGTTCTAATTAGAGATTATATCACTCTTAAAATGATATTTACTATAAATTCTCCTTAGTAAATCATTCAATAAACTAAATAGATATATAGGAATAGATTTAAAAAAAATTATTTTTTATACTTCGATCTTTTTGCTCCAATTGAGTCTGGTTGGCCACCATACTTCCCTTTTTCAATGCGTTTTTCATACAATTCTCGATAACGCATTCTTGGAGGCTTTTTTGGAGTTGAATTTACGCCCGTTTTTTCAATCTTTGGGGTTTGCATTTTGACTTTTCCTGCTTTTGTTAAACTTCCGTGTGAACCTGGCATATGTTTAACCTCGTTTTCTTTTTTTTATTATTTAATTGTTTCTTAAATTTATTTCTAATATAAATAGCAATCTTAAACACTTAAATTTTAGGATTATGGTTTAACTAAAAACTGGACTCCATTCATTTTAATTAAAATTGTAGGGATATTTAAATAATAATATCATAATGATTGAGAAGTTCATACCAAAATGAAAAATGTAAAAGAAGAATCTAAGAAAAAAAATATTGAAAAAGTGATGTTTGGCGAAGATACAATGAATTGCTTCGCTTGCGGGGAAAAACTATCTTTAAAAGATACAGAAGCTGAGCGCTGTCCATATTGTGGCACAGAAATAAATAAAAAGGATATTAAAACACAATGAGCTTATTAATTAATATTTATAAGGAATAAAAATTTAATTCCAGCAATTTATTTATTTCTTAGAGAATAAAAAATTTTTGAAGCAAAAATGAGTGTCGACTCCCCAGATACAGTAGGAAAAAGGTTAAGCTACGCATGCATTTTATCCTTGATATTATTAAGTATATTTTTAATTCTTTTGGTCTTCCAATTATTTTGGGCAATTTTATTCTTAATGTTCATAGCCCCACTTATAATGCTAGGACTAAATAGGTATTTTTTCCGCCCAGAAATTAAATGTCCTCGATGTAATGCCACCGTAAGTTCTTATAGTGATCGCTGCAGTCATTGTGGATTCCAATTAATAACTAAATGTCCTAAATGTGGAGCTTCTATGAGATATAATGATGAAGTGTGTAATAATTGTGGTTATTCAATTAAAAAATTGATAATTCCTGAAAATGTTGAGCTTAATTTTGAATATAAGGAAAATGATTCTCAAAAACCTCAAAAAAAAGTAATGGAGACTCGTTTCACCTTTTGTCCTCATTGCGGATCCAAACTTAATGAAAATCAGCAGAATTTACGGTATTGTGAGTACTGTGGGAACAAATTGTAACAGAGAAGAACATAAAATATTAATCATGACTCTTTAATCTCTCCTCAATAAAATTTAATTGCTGGATCATCCACGATTTAAATTTAATAAAATCTGAGATAGGAGGAATTGAATTATGATTTGACAAATCTTTCTGTTTTTCAGAAAGAACTGAATTGATGTCTCTATTTTTTAAGGACTCTTGGCTTTTTTGTTTATATTTACTTTCATTATTTATAATTTTATCAATGAAGTTGCTTTGAACTCCGAGTTTGTGTAAAATTGTTTGGAAATCCGCACGTTCTTTTTCTGAGAGCTCTCCATTCTTATTAAGGGTATCTTTCCATTGAATAAGAAAGTCTTTAGGAAATCCTTCAGACCAGTGATGCCTTCGCAAGTAATTATAGAGTCTGCTGGGTGTAAATAATTCACTGAGTTCTAAATTACTCGGATTCACATTACTCGTCCGATATTCATCGAGTTGGGTGATAAAGACTTGAAATAGATGTTTATTCTGTGATTGGATAATGTCAAATTCGTTGGTAAAATCGAGTGCTGTAGTATCTTCTGCCTTAGATTGTAGACGGGAACCTTTTATGGAATCACCATCATTTGTATCTTCAGGAAGAATAATGTTATAATAGTTCTCGGTGAATTCAATCACCCGTTCTTGTTCTTGTAGAGTATATGCACTTGCGATCTCCTCAATATTGAGAGATTCGGGATTTGAATTCATAGCAATATAAATCTTGTTGGCAGTATTTTTAATCTCTTGAAGAGCGTCTCTGAGCATACTATAATTCTTTGCGAGTGAAAGGATCATCCTTTCCATTGTGAGATCTACATTCTCGAAATCATAATTAAGAAATTTAGTAGATTTTTTATTATAAAAGACGAAATTACTATGGGTGGATTCGATAAGATCAGTTGCATTTTGAGTAATGTTAAGGATTGCATGAGCGTTCTCAAGATCTAGAAGCTGTTTCGCCTTCTTTTTATTAAGATTATAGATGAGGTGATAATTTGGAGTGTGAGAATAGGACTCTGCGTCGCTCCTAATCATCTCTCGGATATTATAAAGAGCAGTTGCTTCCAAGTCTATAAGGTTGTAGCCGACGGTAAATATCTCTAAGGTTCTTAGATGTTTAAGATCTACATGCGGAAATATTACAATATTTTTTTGTTTAAAAAAGATCAAATGCAAGAACTCGGGTGTGAGAAAATCATACTCTGTGTCCATACTTGATAAAGAGGATAGGTATTTAAAAAGAAAAAAGTAAGAGAAGAATCATAAAAAAACTCTTCACCTTTTTCTTTATATATCTAAAAATTACAAAATAGTGCTATGATTTCAAAACAAACTTATATATATAAAAATCAAGTTCTTACTAACGTTGTCTTTATTTCATTTTTATAGTTAAATTTATAAATTTTTTCTTTATATAATTCGAATCTCTTACTTATGATATCAAGATTCCTCTTGTGTAATGAGGGAATGGAGAAGTTTTGAGAAATGAAGTGTGAATATTGCAAGAAAATTTTTCCCAGATCGAGCAAAAGGAGAGTGCGACATAGAAATACGCAAAGTTCTAATGGATCACTCAATTTTTGCTCGAAGAAATGCTATGAACAATGGCTTCAAGAGATCAAACACACCAATCTCCATTATTACGTAGTATGGAAAGTAATTGCTTTTTTTGGAAATTTTAAGTTTCGCAAACAGCTCATCCAAAGCGAAGGTATCATACCCGATCTTGGGCTCCCTAAAGATAATTCTCACTTTGCGCTTAACCTACAGGATGAATTTTAAATAGTCTCTATGATGATCCCATATTTTGGGCGAATGAGAGATATAAGAAGAATATGTGGAAAAATATCAACGAGGGAGAATTCATCATTGTGTACCTTAATCAAGGAGAATAATTCATAAGGTAAAAATAAAAGAAGAATAAAATTATTAAGAAAAATTGAACAAATTGAACAGCACTTGACCCAATAAATCCCGAAAGGTCTCAGCAACATTTTGTCCAGTGAGAGCAATCACGGGATACACAACGAGCGTTCCATCAGCATATTCTTCCTCTTTTGGAAGTCCTAATTGCTTCTTAAACTCATCAATATTTATCTTAGTCTGAATATCGCGCTTATTGAGTTGGATTATGTAGGGTATGCGTCGAGGGCTTGCAAAACTCAGCAACTCTCGGAAACTCCTTTTATTCTGCTCTAAAAGTTCTGGCTGAGAATCAGCAACAAACATGATCCCATCGGCACCTTCTAGTACATACTCTCTTGTAGAGAGAAAGCGCTCTTGCCCTGTGCAAGTAACTACATGCACGATGATTATATACTCTTGCGTATTAATGGTAGCTTCAAAGGAAAGAAACATAGAATCCTGCCATAGAGTTCTACCGTCTTTAGTTTCAATAGAATAACCTTTAGTGACTCTGTGACTGTCAAATTTTTCTTTAAGACGAAGGAAGTTGGTGGTTTTGCCCGATTCCCCAGGGCCCCAATAGACGATCTTTAATTGGATCATATTGCCAAGAATCACCCCCCCTGTATTAGTATGGATACTATCATACTCCGATTCTTCGATTTCATTTCTGAGCATTGGTATGTATTCACCCCCTCAATCTAAAGAAATTATTTTATTACCGAATATTTCACTTTTTAGTATCTTAATGTGTTCTTTCAGCTCTTTTTCGTTCATCTTTAAAGTACTTTTAATCGAACCTGAGTTTTCGATTTCCTTTTTAATTTTCATTGCGAAGCGTTGCATTTGTAAGACTGCTACGCCGATATTCACTTCATTATCCGATAGAAGGATGATGAGAACCTCTCGCTTTTCTTGTTGATTAAGCTCTACGTTGGTAATTGACTTAACAAACAATCGTAGATTATTATAGATAATAGAAGCACGATCCAAATAATCAGCATCGAAAAAATCTTGTCCTTGTCGCGCAACACCATAAAGCGCCGCACCAATGGAAGAGAGGTCCCAATAATTCAGATTTCTATCAAATCGCGAATCGACTGCGATAATTTTAGCATCTTGATCAACCGCGATGAGGCCATATACGTACCCCTTTCGAGTAAGCGTGCCATAGCTATTTCGAATCTCGTCTAAAATAGTACTAATACTGTTCTTATACAAAACTTTTGGTATGGTAATGGTCATATATGTTATTATTCCATTTTTTAATTGATTAGAAGAAAAATAGAATAAAACTATATAAAGAAAAAACATATTCAAGAAACAGTAAATTTTCCTCAAAACATTTTTAAGATTGATTTTTTAGTAAAATGAAGTTCTTTTCTCTTATTATAATCATTCTTTTCGATAAAAATACTCTTTAATTTAATAAGCATTCCATTTTCAATGATGCGGAGAATCTCGATTGCCTGCATTCCCCATACCAATACATTGATAGCTCCAGTCTCATCGCTTATCATAAATTTCAATAAAAAGGATTTGTCTCCATCTTCAGAATCAAATTCTTTCAACTCATCTATCTTTACTATGCCTGAGATTTCTTTTACAAATCCATCCTTCTGATACAGATCTCGTATTTTTAATTCTTCCTGAGCCTCTCTTGAAGAAAACTCATTTTTTCTGGCATTAGATACCTCAATTTTTTGCAATTCCACTTTTATTTTTTTAGGAATATTATCAGGATTTAATTGTACCTTTCCTTGTTTTGAGAGATGCACTTCTAACCGATCTTTCAATCCTTTCTTACAATAGCAATTTATAACTCTAATAATTGTTCCGATCTTGAAAAATTCAGTCTGCATAATCTTGGTATGATCATCCCAAAGCACGATTTTGGTAGTTCCTGAGGTATCTGATATCAAAAACGAACCAACATTACCTGAAGTACCGTCTTTTCGCATGAATTCATTTATGGGAAAAATACGTTTAATCTTTCCCAACAGAACAATATTTGAAAGATTTTCACGTAGATCCGATATGAGGATTATAAATTCATTATAATCAATTTCTTGATTTGCTTCTTCGTAGAGTTCAGGATCGATTTGAGCTGACCGAATCTCGATCCCATTTTCTTTTGCGATGAGGAAAAGAGCGCCTTGAGGAGTTATAAATCCCTTAAACTCAAGTTCTTTGCGTTTTAGTTCCTCTTTTATCTCTTGTTCTGATAGTCCTGCTTCGGTCAGTTTTTGGTATACATCTTGGGCATCACTCATTTTTTTTTAATACACCTTTTTCAATCATTATATTTTTAGTACGATAAAAGGCATAGGCAGAACAATCCATAAGCACTCGGATATTTTGCATTAACAAATTTTTTGTAGATAAAGGATCGTTCAAATCAGTGAGATAGATAACTATCGCAAGTTGCGTGGATATTCGTGGCCAAAAACTCGCAATTTGGAAAAATTGCTGAAGAATTTTCAGGTTAGTTTTTGCTCGGGGATAATCGAATACTGGAGCCAATTTATAGACTTTATGTAAATAGATTCTTACTTTGGAATAAATACGATTCTGTTTATATCTCCACTGGATATGCGATCTTTTCCAAAATTTTCTAAAGTAATAAAACTGAGCAAAAAATTTTTCTATTATGTCCCTAACCAGAAACTCTTGAATATTGGATTCTTCAGAGATTTGACGATAAGTATCATCAGAAAGCATATCTAGCAGAACCGTCTCATCTCCGTCTTTAGTAATTGGATGACCTCGAAAAAGCGTCTTTAATACTTTCTGCCTAATCTTTCCGAAATATAAAGAGTATTTTAACTCATGGGCAGTTTTTTCCTTAATGGTTATACTAAATACATTGGTCATGACTTGAACGCAAAAACTTTTTCATTCCTATTATTTTTGGATTTTTAACATATTGAGAATATTTAAATAAAAAATAGAATGAAAATTTTAATGGAATGATTTTGAATGTAGGAGATTCATTTAAGAGAAATTTTTTTCAAAATATCATATCCAATGTCTTTTGAACGGTGCTAGGACGATTCAAATCATACTGAAAAAATCGTAAGCATTCGTAAAAGTTCTCATTAAGTTTTTTTGAATGCTTTTCTACTCGTTCTGGGTTTAAATGATGATCCTTGCATAATAACTTAAAAATTCTCATTTTATCAGGTGGATTCCAACATAAATAATCAAATGAATCTAATACTTCAGGTAAAAGGAAAATTTTCCGAACTTCTGAAATAAGATCTCGGTCTAACTTTGAAAAGTCAAATTCATTGTGCTTTTTCGATTTTATTTTCTCGATAGTTTGATATTTTTTAATTAATTTGAGTGCTGTTTTAGGCCCGATTCCTTTAATACCTTGGAAATAATCAGTCTCAAGCATAAATGCGAGATCAACTAGTTGAAAGCGATCAATTCCTAACAATTCTAAATTATGTTGTATATCTATTACCAATGGAACTAAACGAGTATATGTCCATTTATTTTGCACTTTTCTCCTCAGAGATTTTGATAAGTTTTGAATTAGAAATGGGCACCCAAACAGCAATGAATCAAAATCCTGCGAATTAGAAAAGTTAGCGATACCTTTTTTGACTAAGTGGGCACATTGCGATTCTGCTGAGGCGGGCGATTCGACTACGGGAACCCCAATCGCATGAAGAAGCTCTTTCGATTCTTTCATGATATTCGGCCATAAGTATTCTTTTGAAAGAGCGATAGTCCTTGCTAATTCTCTATTTCCGCTATTTATAGCATTTTTATATCGCTTTTGGGTGAACAAAAAATCATTAAGTTGATTTTTAGTAATTTTTCGCTTTAGTGGAGAAACTCTGCCATCAAAACAAAAAATTGGAAGGATGTTTTTGCTGTAATAAAATTTGATCCTGTAGAGAATTCCGTATAAATGAGAAATGACTCGTTGCGTACGATCAAGAATTAAATTAGTTTCTGTATTTAATGTTGGATTTTTATGGCTGAAGTTGAGCAATCCCATGATTATGTTCGGTGCATCAACAGAAATTATTTTTCCCTTTAATTCTTGGAAAGTAATTTTTCTTCGCTGAATAATAGGATCTAATTTGATTCCCATAGATTTTTTATTAAATATAGAAATAAAAAGAAAAAATAGAAATATAAGAAATATATTTTATTTATAAAATGCCAATTGGCGTTAATTTCAACAATTAAAGCATCTATCTAACTAAATTAGAGTTAATTCATTAAAATCATTATTTAAGGGGATTTTTTCATAGATGCTTAAATTCGATATTAATCGTATTAAATTTTATCCAAAAAAAAAATTTTTCTTTAAATAAAGTCAAAATGTTGTATCTTTATATTAATAAAATATTCTATAATGAGGGAACATTAATGGGAGAAGATATAGTGTTTTATGATGAACCTGGCAGGAGTAAAAAATATGTAAAAATCATATTTATTGGGATCTTAGCATTTATTGCAATCTATTTTCCACTTTTCGGAAATAATCTGCGGTATCAGATCGGAGGGATGCTTGATACACTCTTTAATTTTATTGGGATTATCTGCTTGTTCTTAGGGGGAATAAATATTGCCATCGGATTTTTAGGACTAGTTGCAAAAAAATTCTATTTGGGAAATGTGGTCATAGGGGCACTCTTACTGTGGATAGGATGTTGGCTTACAGGGATTGTGATAAATTTATTCGGAGTAATTTTTGGCGGCTCCGAAGTTTCTAATCCTGGATATCATTAAAATTAGTCTTTTTCTTTTTTTCTAATTTAATCTAATTGTAACAAGAGAGAAAAAAATAGTGTATTTATGAATTTTGAATTTAAACACCTATTCGAAAATATCTCATCCCTGTTTGGAGTCCACAAACTGCAATTAAGAGTATAGAAATGCCTAACACAAAGTACATACTACTCCTTTTATAACGTGGAAGGGTCATCATTCCGAGTACTCCGATGATAAGCCCTAGCACCCCCATGATCGAGCCGAAAGCGATCAAAAACTCTATTGCTTCTCCAATCATATCAAAATAGTTATTATAAATCATAATGTACTAATATTCTGTTAAATCTATATAAAAAAAAAATTAATAGTTTTTATCTTGGAAGTTTTATTATTGCTATTTTTTCTTTAAATAGCCAAACATATTCACTTCATTAAATATAGTTATTTGAAAAAAAATATGCGACAAATTGAAGAAATAGGGATCTGTCCTAATTGCGACTGCTCGTTAATGATTTATAAGACTTCAAACTATAAGCGGTTTGTTAAGTGCGAAATTTGTGGCCATTCCTACCCTCTTCCCAAACGAGGGCATATTGATAATTCAGCACTTATATGTCCCTTGCGAGGGTATCCTATTTTAATTGTTCAAAAACGAGACAGTAAAGCATATTTCTGGACAGATAGACCATGTTTTAGCTGCGTCCATATGGGCACATGCGAGCCTGTCAAGCAATTAGAAGAAGAATTTACTGAATTGGGAGTGTATGGATATGATCAAGCAGGGCAAAACACATAAACACAATCTCCCTATTATCATTAGCATTTTGTGTATACTAAGTTTATGCTATCTCCTATCACTTCCTCAGCACGATCCCAATTCACCTGTAATAAAAGGATCTGACTTTCTTTCTGATGATGATCTTTTAATTGATAAAGTCTATACATTTCATTCTGGCTCCCCAAGTTTAATTATCACTAATCTTACCTTTGAGAGAGAATTCACCTATAATATTAAGATGGCAGTGGTGACTGATGAGCACGAGTGCCATATGGAAGTGAATTTATTTGATCCAGAGGGTGATCTCTACGAACTGTTTAGTTCGCAGGAGCCAATGACATATGATGAGTATTTTGACATCCCTTTTGGTGCGGCACTCAGCGGAGTCTATAATCTCAATTTCACGAAATTGGATGGTCCTAATCTGAATATCCATATTATCATTCGGAAGGGAGAATTATGTTTTCGGGAATTTGTGTCAGGAGATGCGAATCATGTCTATGAAATACGGAAATTTGCTCGGATTCCTTCCGGTAAATCATATCGTCCCTATTATTATTTTAAAGATCAATGGTGCTATCACATCTATCTCTGCAGAGTCTCTCCCATCAGCGCAAATCGGTCAAACCAAATAAATTTAGACCATAATGTGGTGGATCCTTCCGTAGAGGGAATTTCTTTTCCCATCTATACTAATCATTCATTGGGACAGATTTGGGACCCACGCAACTATGAATTTGGCACGGCAATGGCGGGTGAATATCTGTTAAATTTTACTTTTTATCAAGATCCCGAGTTTATTAATGTGATGTTTTTGATAACCGATGAAGGACGATTAGCAGCGGGAGAAGATGCAGGCTCTATCAACGAAACTACTGCTCCAACACCTATTATGTGGGTTCCTCTGGAAGCGCAAGTAGGGATATCTCTAGGAGTAGGAGCATTAGTATTAGTAGGTCTTATAATTATGATCTATACCAAACGACACTCTAATATTTAATTCTTTTTTTCTCTATTTTTTAGATAAAAAGTAATTTTAATTATTTTATTAATAGAATTAGATGAAAAAAAATAAAAAAGAGATAGTAAAAAAGGATAATTCAATTTTTATAGGTTTTGGGCGTAATTTTGCCACTCTTCTATCATCGATTTTGAGATTCCACTGACTTTTTCAGCTAAATCCTTGGGATCTTTATCCAGTAAGTCATCAATTGTTTCAATTCCATGTTCTTTTAGAGTATTAAGGGTTCCTTTCCCTATTCCTTTGATATCTGTGAGAGAAGGAGTGTTTCCTTGGTTGATCTCGTCATTATTATCATCATCATTATCTTCATATAATTCTTCAATTTCAAAGTCTAATCCTTTTCTATTAGGAATTTCCACTTCTTCGGAATCCGCAACACCTGCATGTGTGATAAAGAATTCACACTCTTCTGGGGGAAGATCGGGTGCATCTACGATCACTGCTCTTCTTTTGAGTGAACTATTTGCAGAGAATCCTTTCGTCTTAAACATAATACGGAAATGACACCCATGTGCGACGATATTTCCGCCAATCGCATCATCCGCAGAAAACATACCTTTCATCTGTGTGGCTACTTGGTTGGTAAGCAGAACTGCAGCATTATATGTCTCTGCGATCCGTGATAATCCATGAATCATATTGTTGAGAACGCATTGTCGTGAAGCAAGCATTCCAATCCCGACATATTCCGCTCGCAAAAGTGCCATTAAACTGTCAAGGATTATTAAACGCACATTACGAGTTTCACAGAGTGTTTCTGCCTTAAGAATCATCTGATCTTGATGGTCAGAACTATAGATCCTGGCGTGAAATATCTTAGCAAGAACTTCTTCAGGATCCAAATTAAATCTAAGTGCGATACGTTTAATTTTACTCCGTGAAAAGGTATTTTCAGTATCAATATAGGCAACAGAGCTTTCTAATCCTCCTTTCTCCTTCGGAAGCTGGATTGTTACAGCGATTGTATGTGCTAAATTTGTCTTTCCGGATTTAAAGGGACCATATACTTCAGTGAGCTTTCCTGTCTGCATCCCCCCTCCAAGGATTCGATCTAATTCAGAAGATCCTGTGGTAAACATTTCGATATGTTCGTCGATTTCAGCAGCAGGAATAAATTCAGTCATTCCAAGTGTGTTCCTCGCATTCCAGATAAGTTTTTTGGCTGTTTTATCCCCAAGTCCTTTGATATCTGCCACCAATTTTTGTGACGACATGGCAAGCATTTCGGCAGTAGAAATACCACTTTCTCGTAAAAGCTTAATATGACGAGAATTAATTCCTTTAATCTGGCTTAAATCTGATATTGTGTTTTACACCTCCTGTGCATAATTATATTATTAAAATTACAAGCTCATCATATATAAAGAAAAAATAAAATGTCTAATTATTAAACAATCAAACACATTTTAAACGAGAAATTAAGTGGTAAAACTTAGAAAAATTAAATTTTAAAAGTTATCTTGAAAAAAAGGAGAAAAAAATAATAAACTATGAAAGGATTTCTCTTAATCGAGAAATATATTCTTTGGGAGTGATTCCGTGAAGAAACGCTGCATGCATCATACGAATATTAATCTCTTCTACTTGCGTTTTCATACTCTCCCCCTCTATTCCTAAGCTTTTAAGTATAATTGGAAGTGAGAATTCTTCTTTAGGATACTTTCCAAAATGACCACCATATGCAAGAAACATATTTAAAATCAAATTAATATCAGCCTTTGAAAAAATTCTTCGACAATTTTCACATACTGGGATGTAAAGAATCTTAGATTGATAAACTGAAGAGGGATTGTTAATAATATGGTGACAAATTCCACATCGAAGGGGATAATTATTATTTTTCGCTAATGAGTTCATATATGATAGTGTATATAGACTTATTTAAAGAAAAAGATCTTTACTTCATTAGATTAAATCGTTATCAAGTGTTAGGAAGGATGTTTATTCCTTTTTGCCGCAAGAGATATTCATATGAAGTGGATTTTGTATCGGTGTGAAATTTTATAAAATATTTTTTTTGAAATTGATCTTTTTGTAAAGCAATATTTAGGCCATTCAATCTACTGAATAGCTGATCATTGAACATTACTGTCCTATCTTGGGTAGGATCATAAGAAACCTCATGGATAAGGATTAAAATAATCTTATTATACTCGCAAAAAAAGATTAGAGGAATAATAGTAGAATCGAAAAAATCATCGAGAATCGCAACTTTATCGTTGATCAGATGAAATTGTGATAATTCAAATCGTAAATGGTGAGAGATATTATCAATTACAAGAATTCTAGTTTTTGGGGGTATTCTCAACGCGCCATCTGAAATACCGGCTAATATCTTATTTTGCTCATAATAATCAAAAGGAGGGTGGATTTTTGGAATGATAAAGATATGGTCAAAAAGAAAGGTTAAGAGTCCTTGATCATTTAAATATAAACTCTTTAATCGTTTTTTTGGGAAAGTTTCGCTAGCTTGAACCCATACACTTACATTTTGTGCTTTTTCGTGGTGACTAAGAAAGATAGAGATAAATTGAAGCGCCAAGGTAGTTTTACCTGTTCCTGCTTTGCCGTAAATATTAATAAATGAAAAATGATCTAAGATATTTTGCAATATTTCTGTATTCGTATCATATTTATTCATAAATCTTCACTCTCTAATAGCTTTAACACTTCTTGTTTGATCTGTTCTACCTCATCAATACTGTTTTGAGAATCATCATTAGAGTTGCTTGATTCTTGAGAATTATGTATGTCTCCTGTATTTAATTGCTCAAGCATTAAAAATGTGAGTAGTGAATCACTCATCACATTCTGACTTGAACGGGATTTTCGAAAAGAAAAATATCCCGTTGTCTTAGCCCCTGAAGATGATTTCTTTCTTGCCCGTAAAAACAAAAACAGCCCAATACCAATTCCTAAAACAAGTAATGAGATGGTTGGATCTTTATTATAGAACATAATAAAAACTAATACTAATGTTAAATAGCAAAATGCCTTCATACTCACCACTGCCCTCGTTCAATTTTTTGTGATTTTTTCTTTTTCGGAGAATGGCGTCTACGATATAGTTCAGAGGATCTAATGGAAGATCCTTGTTTTGAGATTTTTAATCTAATGTATTCAATAATTTTTCGTATTCCAATGAATGAATATTTGAATATATAATATCCAATCCCAATCAGTATATAAAAGAGAAAGCTGTAATAATAGGGAATGATTATATACCAACTAGCCGAATATACAATCAGTGTTGAAAAAAGGACTAATCCAATTTGGTAGATGGAATAGCGAGGATCGTTATTAAATACTCTCCCTATGTTATATATATCTGTACCTGAGGGTGAAGATCCTATTAAAAAAGAAACCAAACAAAATGCGGCAATAACTCTATAAATATCCTCAAAAGCAGGTGAAAGAAAAACGAATAAACAATAAAATGCTAAATAACTAATAATAAGTAATGGAGCTATCCCTGTTAAAAAGGATTGAAGAAAAGTCATACGTTTAAAATCTTTTAGTTCTACACTTCCATTTAAGCGTCTATAACTAACTTTAAAACGACCAGGGGTTCCGCCGGTTATCAAAAGCATTACAAAATGACTGAGTTCATGTATAAAGATTCCAAGCACTCCTAAAATTTTAACGATAACCGTAAGTTTGCGATTTTTATTATATATTAAGTATCTTACTAATAAGCCTGACGTAAATACGATCGGAAATAAGATAAGATCTTCAAACATAATGCTAAAATAAGCTTAGATTATATAAAGAAAAAATAATAGTATAAATGATGGATATAGAAAATGTATGAGTTATGAATAGATTAAGATTTGTTAATCTTATTAAATAAATAATTATAACATTTACCAGTGCTACAAATTTTTGAAAATTATAAGGAAAACATTTACCTCGAGTTAGATCGCTCTAAATTTTTATGAAAAGAATCCTTTTCTCATTTTCAAGAGGGGTAGTCTAGATTAAGTGATCTGCAAGTTTTTATTTGAGAATTCTTTATATTTTTATCTGTAAACAAAATTAAGAACCATTTATATTATATATAAAAAATGTTCAACTGTTCTATAAATCTGATTATAATTTTCTAAAATTTATTCAATAACAGTAATATTTAAAAAGACTACTCCCACTCTCTTCTATCTTAAGTTAATTTGAAAACATGATCAAAAAAATAGAAAAAGTGTTCAAAAAGTATGGCATCACAAGATTATCCTAAAAATTTTTCAGTGGGAGATTTAGACTTAGAATGTGAAATATGTCATTCTTCAGAAATTAAAGAGACAGAGCAAGGTTATGTATGTGCTGATTGTGGGCTTGTATTAGAAATTCAGAAAATGGAATATCATCATCCATACAAAGAGGAGCGAATACAGCACGCAGTATTAGACAGAACTCAAATTGGTAATACGCGTGAACGGTATCAAAATCAATTCTCGCGAAAATTTCATAAACTCAATAAAATAAATCATACTTCATCACGGGAAGATCCCATATATATGAGAGCAAAAGTAGAGATTTCCAGACTCATTAATGGACTTGAAATGTCGTCTAATATCAAGCGAAGTATACTAGAAAAGTATAAAAATGCACGGGATGAACTTGCTTCGGGTACAAAATTTCGCAATCCCGATAAATTAGTCCCTGGAGTGATGTACTATCATACAAAGATGAATGGCCAGCCGCTTGATGAGTCACAACTTCTGGATGTTTCAAAATTAGATAAAAAAGATTTTAATCGTCTTAAATTGAAGATTGGTGAATTTATGCCGGAATATTATTCACGTGATCGAAAAGAATACATTTCTAATCGCATAATGCAAATTCGTGAAGAATTTGAACTTGATATGGGCTTTTATCATAAAGCACAAGCGATACTTGAAAAATTATGGGAGGAAATTAAATGTACGAAAGATGACGTCGTGGCGGGGTTAGTAGGTTCAATAGTTGCATTATGCCACTATCAAGATGAAGTGAATGTAAATTCTATTTGTAAAGCCCTTCACATTCAAATGAGCACTATACAGTCTCAAGTAAAACGCAGAATCATTGATCAATTTCATGTACCAGGATTTCAGAGCTTAGTACGCTCTGCTGATCTATTAAAAAAAATCATGGTGAAATTAGGATTTTTCACAAAAAAAGATGCTGGAGTCTCAAAATTCTCAAAAAAAGATGAAGAAAAGAAAAATGGGCAAAACGAAGATGAAAAATATTTGGATTCAGAGATAGTATATATCGAATTACCGAAAGTGATGCCAGATACTCATTCTAGTCAACCTTTTGATCATTCCATATTCGCTGTACGAGATGAAAATTCGTGTGATCCTACTATCCTCACGATTTCGCTCTTATATAGCCTAAAACAAAAACCGCAAAAAGCACAAAAACAAAAGATTAAATTCGAAATATCTCGCTACCACTATCCAAAAGGTCCCCCGATTTTGTATTGTTAAGTTTTATGAAGTTCAGGAAAACTTAAATAATCCTGATCTAGTGTTTCAAGGTTTTTTTAATTTTTGTTTCTATACGAGATTTTTAATTGATTATCTGTTTTTTCTTTAAATACTCTGAGGAGAAGGGAATCACAATAAAATAATTATACAAGTATAATTTTTATGACAAAACCAAAATTTTCTAGAAAACCGCTATTAATAATAACAGTTTTAGTATGTTGCTTTTTAATATCTTCTTTAAACTTCAAACCAAAAAGAGAACAGATAAATGGAGAATTCAGAGAAAATATTCACCCTTCTGGAGATATGAACAATTATGATTTTATTTCTACAGTGATGGATGACTTAACCAATATATATGGAGAATATGGATATTTTCCTACATATTATGAACCTTCTATTCAAAGCACATATTTTGCACTTCAAAGTTATTTATCATTAGGCAGAATAAGTGATCTCAATGAAACAGAGATTATATCCTTTCTAATAGATCATTATGATACAGAGCAAGGATATTTTATTGATGACTATGCGATTCGGTATTTGGATACTGATTTTGAGGCATTTTATCTTCCTTTAAACACTTTACTGGAAGTAAACTGCTATGCGCTTCTCTCTTTAAAAATCCTTAACCGATTAGATTTGATCAACAATCAAAGTTTTATTGATTTTATTTGGAGTTGTTTTAATTCTGATGAAGGCGCATTTATAGGACAACCATATGATGTAGATCTTCATCCTAAATTCAAAATTCCTACATTAGATAATACCTATTATGCAGTGAAAATACTTGATCTCCTACTCGATACTTGGGATGAATATTATCCTCAAAGATCTCAATTAATTACGTTTATTGAAGATTGCCAAACATTTATCACAAAAGAAGCGCAATATGGAGGATTTAAGAATGATCTGGTAAGCGGGTTTAGTTCATTGAGAATAACAGATCCAAATATGCTCTCCTCGTTTTATGCATTGGAGACTCTTAATACTTTCAATGCGTTGGAAGCCATTAATATTGACGCTTTCAATCAATTCTTGAAAGATCTATACAATATAGAAAATTTCTTTTTTGAATTATCATGGTTTCCTGACCTTCCTACTCATGGCAGACCATTTGCAACCAGTATTGGATTATCTCTCTCATTGCTCACTGGTTATAACGAAATCAATGAAATGGGAATAGTTAATTATCTAAAAAGTATTCGCAACAATATTGGAGTATGGAAGAGCTCAATAAATGATCTCCAATTTGAATTGATTGATACATTCCAAGTACTTCGCTCTCTATATGACTCGAGGCATATTAATGATTTCACAAATGGCGAGAAGGATGCGATTGCAGATGGACTTGAACATTTTAAGAGTTACCAGAGTTATTGCAATACACCCACCGATTATATGAGTATATCTGCTCTTTCATCCATAGCAAAATCATTCAAAATTTTTAATAGAGAAACAGATTTAGAGATCCAAGAATTATTTGTGTATTTGCGTGATGCATATATTAGTGATCCTGAAAATGAACCGCGAAGTTTTTATGGATATACAAATATGGATGCTAAATATTTATTTTTCAGAATCTATCCTATTGAATATTACAATTTGGGAACTTATTCTTCTCTGGAATATATAGATTACTTATTTAATCATAAATTCGTTTATCAGGCCCTTACAGCTTTAAAAGATTTATACAAACTAGATGATTTTGACACTTTCTATGCTCTTAATGAATTGCTTGATCAAACAGTTTTAGCACAAATTATTAATCCCAATTCAGATAAATTTGGAGCATTTCTTCCTAATTCTCTTTTACTTAATTTTGATCAAGATCTTCAAGACAAAACGGTATTTTTAGAGCAATCATTTTATGCGATTCGTACTATGGAATTACTTAGAGATTATTTGGAATTAGGATCCTTAGAGGAATTATTATTGGATTCTGAGGCTTTAAAAGTATATATATTTAATACTTTTGAGGCACCGGGATCTTATTGCTATTCCATGCCCCGTGCGACCAGTGACGTGAATATCATTCTTAAAAACACTTATTATGCTAGTTATATAATGAAATCTCTTGACTCATTTACACAAGATACGCAAAAAATCAAGAATTATATTATGGATCATCTTGACTACAATGATATTGAAAACATTTATTATTCTTATCTCCTCGATCAATTGTTAGAGTTAGATATAGAATTTCCTATTGAATCAGTCCAGGCTTTAATCCAGGAACTTTATTGCGAGGATTTGAATTGTTTTTATCTAACTACAGAAAAAAATAAGATTAATCAACAGATACTATATTGGATCTGTGATATGGCTAAAAATGATAAATACCGTTATAACATTAATTTCGATGATGTTATTCTCTTGGATTCATATTCTATGATCACTGTAGAAATACAAAATCTTATCTTAAATAGCATTGGTCAATATGGTTCTCTCAAGTTCGAAAGTGACCAATTGGGGGAATATGCCTTTACTGAATTTGGTGAAGGAGTGTTCCGATGTAATGTTTTTGTGCCATTTGATGTTTCTAATTATCCTACAATTGAAGGAAATATCTCGCGCTATGAATTTTCTACGAAACAAGAGGTGATTCCTATTAGTTTTAACACAACTTATGAACTCTTCTCAGAGATTAACTTCTTAGAAAATGCTAATACAATCAATATTGAAATTAACTGTTCATTGAATATCGCCTCAGGAAGTAGAAATTTACCAGATGGAGAATCATTTATGCATATTTATCATGAAGGAGAATATATTGCCACAGATAGTCTCTCGTATCAACAAAACGGTGATTATACAAAGTATTTTTTAGAGTATGAATATACTCAGTTCGGAAACTATTCTTTTGAATTATACGTGAATGATGGCCTTAACGAAAGCGATCATTTCATTGGAAAAATTATGACACAACATAGCTACCAACTGATCTCTGAAGTGTCAATTTCCCGCATTAACACTACCATTAATTTTATTATCAACGCGTCTATGATGGTGGAAGGGAGTGAAATCCAACCATTCTCATACGGTTCAGCATTTTTAAAAATATATAGAGAAGGTACTTATATTCAACAAAAAAATTTTATTGGAGAAGACCGCGACACTTATACTCATTTTGAGACTACATATATGATGATCCAAACAGGAAATTATTCATTTGAACTTTATCTTGATGATGGATTGAATCCAAGCCAGAATCTGATCTACGAATATTTTACCTCCTATGGAAATGAACCACAAGATCCAACCGATCCACAACCCAATGGAACAAATGAACCTCAAATTCCACTAATTCTTTTCTATCCTATCATACTCCTCCCCTTATTTGGATCCTCTGGAGCAATTGCATTTACATTTCTGAAGAAAAAGCAACTGAAAACTCTAAAATAAATTTTTTTCACCTTTTCTTTTTCTGATTTTTTCTTTTTATGCAACTTCATTCTAATCTAATAGAGAATATTATGAATTATTCTGACTTTTTAGATAAGGATGAAAAAGAGTACTCCAAAGATCTGAATACAAGATCTACCACCCAAAAATCAACGATATATGAGACCATCCACACTATTCTCAAAATTCTTAACATTTTTCATGGTAATTATGACAAGAAGCTTAACCTCGAAAAATTATTTAATAAGATTAGTATTCCTGTCCAAGAGAGAGAAGATTATCTCAGACTTATTCTGGAATTTCAAGCCCTCTTTCATACTACTTTCTACACTCATTCGCTTGAAGTAAAAGAAATCAATTCAACTATGTATCTTGTCTGTAGACATTTTAAAAATGCCTTACAAAATAATCCAAAAAAAAGTCAGGACCCTAAACAAATCACAATCTCATCTCGCGATCTCTCTTTATTAAATGATATTGTCTATATGTTTACTAATATTAAGCGTGGGAGGGGGTTTGATCTCAAAGAAGACTCTTCAGAAATCGTAAAAGGAATAAAAAGATTACGAAAAAATCACCCTTACATTTTTTTTTCGAATGGTCATGGATATATATATCCTACAGAGTTTGGTGTCAAATTAGGGCAAAAAACTAATACTTATTTAAAATGTAATCGCCCTATTGACACATTTATTATCGAGGATTGTACAATTACAATTGAGGAATAAGGATGAGCGAATGTATTGATTTTTTCTTTTAATATATATGTTTTATAGTTTCACTACTCTTAATAGGATATGATTGTTAATGAGTCATTCCCAAGAAAATATGTTGCCATTGCAAATAAAAAGTACTTATCTTCACGAGGATAAGATAGAACCTCGGAAGTATCAAGTCGATATTGCCTTACAATGCATAGCAAAAAACTCGCTGGTGGTCATTCCTACAGGGCTTGGAAAAACAATCATCGCCATCTTAGTTGCTGCTAAAACTTTAGAGATATCTCCACCAAGTAGTAAAGTAATTATAATGGCTCCCACTCGACCATTAATTAACCAACATTACGAAACATTCCTTCAATTTTTTACAATACCAGAAGATCAATATGCTATTTTGACGGGAAAAATTTCTCCTGACGATCGTCCTAAAGAGTTTCGATCCCATAAAATGCTATTTTTTACTCCGCAAACGTTACGGAATGATTTAGTGTCTGGCAATTATTTGTTAGATAATACAAGTTTACTAATCTTTGATGAGGCACATCACGCTTCTGGGGATTATCCCTATACGATGATTGCAGATCTGTATGAAACGCAAAACCCAGATGGGACCATCTTAGGATTAACTGCCTCTCCGGGATCTTCTCAACAAGCGATAAATGATCTCTGTCTAAATCTCCATATTCCTTCCAACAATATCCATATTCGTAAACGCAAAGATGTCGATGTCAAAGGATACATAAAACCGATGGATATTTATAAGATCGGAGTAAATTTGACCTCACTTATGGAAGATGTAAGAAAAGTATTATATATGATCTTAGAAGAGCGACTTCGGTATCTTTCCCAATTAGGATTTTTAAAGGTCCACACAGACAAATTATATGAAAAAATCATTCGAAAAGATCTTCTAGAATTGAATCGAAAGTTACTGGCAATCATTCAAGGGGATGGAGAAAAGACGGGAGCCTATAAATCCTTATCTATCAACGCTCAAGGACTCATTTTGTATCATATGTTGGAATTAGTGGAACAGCAAGGCTTAGATGTATTGCTCAAGTATTTGGAAAAACTCCAGAAAGATGCTCATAAGAAAAATAGTTCTAAAGCAAATCGAATTTTAGCAACAGATCCCCGAATTCGAAGAATTGATTTAGAACTGCGAAAACACTATGAATTTGAGCCTAACAGCTTATTGCATCCGAAACTGAAAGTATTGAAAAGTGTGCTTTCTGATGAATTTAGTAAAAACCCAGAATCAAAAATATTAGTATTTGTAAAGCTTCGAGCTTCCGTAAAAAATATCGTAAAAAAATTAGAATCTTCTCAAACTATACGACCTGTACGATTTGTAGGACAAGCAACAAAATCTGACGATGATAAGGGACTTTCCCAAAAAAAGCAAATCGAGATTTTGGATAAATTCAAGCAAGGAATCTTTAATGTATTAGTGAGTACCAATGTGGGAGAGGAAGGCTTGGATATTGCCGAATGCGATTTAGTGATCTTTTATGATGTGGTCGCCTCTGAAATTCGTCTTATTCAAAGAAAGGGACGAACAGCGCGTCATCGTGAAGGAAGAGTGATCATTCTCTACTGTCGCAATACGAATGATGAAGTCTATTTACAGATTGCGATGAATAAGTTAAAACGTATGCAGAGAAATCTGCAAAATCCGCAAACGAAGAAAAAGAGTGAATTTTCTCGTTTTACCGTTAAAAAAGGATCTGAATTAGAAAAGGAAGTGAAAGGAAGAACCCAAAAGAAGCAATTTAATTTGGTTGATTTTGTCAATACACAAGAACAAGAAAATCATACAAAGGTATTGGAACAGGAAAAAGAGGGAGATATCATTTTAAATTCTAATTTGGATATGAAATATGGGTTGCGAAAAAATCTTAACGCGGCAAGTATCGAATTTTTAGTAAAACAGTCTGAATATTCCCTCGTGGTATTTGAGAAGATTCTCATCCAGATTATAGATCCTCGTGAGAGCAATAAATCTGAACTTTTAAAGTTCTATGAAGAATGGAAAACAAAATTTGAGTTAGTGGTTCTGGTGATTGATTTTATAGAGTTTAAAGAAACATTCCTTGATGAAAATCGACTTTTAAAGCAAAAATTTGTAGATTTTGGAAAGAACAAAAACATCCAAATAGTTACCATTGATACACTTGAGGAATTATTTTTCCTTGTAAAAAATGTCTTCGACTATAATACTCAAAGATCAGAGAGGGAGATGTGAAGAATGGAAGATGATGAAACTGGGATTACAAAGGATGAAAAACCGTATTTAATTTTTCGTTGTAGCAAGTGTGAGCAGTATATGTATGTCAAACCCACTCAAAAACAGAAAAAATGTCTCAGGTGTGGTAGGACGCACACTGTTGCTAAATTAGATGTCGTAGATGAAGTAAAAGGGATGACTACAGCGGTGAATCGAGTAAAAGAATTACAAAATACATTAGGGGGAGAGCCAAACCTAAGAGGATCAGGTGAATTCTCTGTTGCTTTGTCTAATGCTGGTGTAAACAAGATCAAAAATATTATGAATGAATCTGAACTAGAGATCCAATTCTATGATCTTTTACACAATTTAGCACAACAATATACAAAGTTTCCGTATTATATGATTGAATTAATGGCCCAAGAAAGTCAGTTTGACTTAAATGAAGTACAATTATTCTTAAGAAAATTCATAAAAGAAGGCGTTTTACGGCAACTAGATCACAATTATTATACTCTGTTATAAATTAATACCGATTTTTTCTTTTTATAATTCTTGAGTATTTTTCTATAAAATATCATAAAGAGGAACATACATTATGAATTCCCTACTCATTTCAGAAAAGGAGAAAACGAAGCATGAAAAAGATACATTAGAAGAGGTGTGCGAAGTTTTAGAAGCCGTAAAAACAATCGGGCGCATGCTCGTTGTATATTATACTAATGTAAAAAAAGAAAGAGATAATTAAGAAGAGAGCTCTTTTTTGAGAATCTCTTTTATTTCTTTTTTCGTGAGCTCCTTCTCGTTAGAATCATCTAAAAACTCTAGATCAGAGATATATTTCAATACATGAAAATTATCAAACCGAATAGCAATTCGTTTAATGAAGGATTGAAACTCCAAATCCTCTTCTGTTTGAGTCTCTCTTTTTTTAATTTCTGTACTTCTATTCTTTTGTGATTCAGTACTCATAATGAATAACTCAGGCGATGAATCTATTTAAAAGAAAATTCTTCAAATCTTTGAAATTACATTTAATTTACTCTTGAGTGATACTATCCAGATATAATTTCATGAAATACCGCTGGCTTTTACAATAATCTCGCCGTTGTGCGTCTGTAATGGAATGAGAATTCAATAGTATATTCAATTTTTTGAGGATTTCTAGATATTCTTGGGTAGATTTCTGCGGTTCTCGTTTAATTTCAACTTTTAACTTTTGGTTCCTTGTATTCGGATTTTGGGGATGGATCTGAGGGATAATAAATGATAATTTCCTCTCTTTTTCTTTTTCAGAATCAGAATCTAATTCCATCGCAGATCTACAAAATAATAAGAGTGAGAAAATATAAAGAAAAAATCACACAACTTATGCCTTTTTCTTTAAAGCATATTTTTTGGCACTCTCTACAATAGTTTTACATAATTTCACGCCTAATCCTGTTTTCCTATTCAATCGGTAGGGCGACTCTTTCGCAACTTGAGAGGAAGTATGATACCCCGCATCATAGAGAATCCGTGCCCTCACCCGTGCTACATTCTCTAATCTGACTACCAAGTCAAATAATTCTTCACGGATTCCGTAATGAATACGAATACGCAAAGTTTCTGCCATCTCGGCAATTGTCACCATATCATTATGAATATCCTTTCCCGAGGAACTTAGATGAGTAGCAATAATCCCTACAAATGTGATAATTCGTTCCAAATTCTCTTTGACAGACATTAGGTCTCCTGCCATAATATGATACCTTTCCAAAATATCGTTAATCGCCTCCTCATCTGCCCATTCGATTATCGGATCTAAAAGTTTGTAATCCCTTACTCTCCCTTCTGAAATTAGAATATCATAAGACTCTCTCAATAAGTCTTGGTAGGATGAGATTTCACGATTTTCCAGTTTGCTTCTGATTAGTACACCTGAAACGGGATATAAATATAATCGAATAATTAATTTTCCAAATTGAGAACAAATGATTTTATTCTCCTCATCTTCTTTTAAGATTAACCCTTTTTCAAACAAATAATTGAGTATATACTGATTTTTAATGGATTTGGGAATAATATCCTTTACTGCTCTTTGAATATTTTTATCGGGAAATTGTATTAAGTAGACAAGAAAAGCGGTGATATGACCGCAGAATTCAAAGGCAAAAGTATTATTTACGAAATTATCGGAAATACCATTCTCAAACCCACACGAGCACCGAATACCGTTATCCAAATCAAACTCACAGAAAAACACTCCGTACGTAGTTTTAATATACCCAGAAATATTTGAGGAGGTAAGTTTCGAAATCTTTATTTGATAGTCACTTTCCTTGGCTTTTTTAACTTTTTTGGGATCTGCATGAAGTTTTAAAATGTTTAAGGGGGTGATCTCTTTAATCATCAACAACTCTTCGATCGGAATAGGGGATTTCATTTTATGCGTAATGACATACCAGAAATAGGTCTTCTTAAAAAAACGTGTTAATTCCTCAAGCGTAATGGTCTTTTCTTCATAGACTCGTAATAAGACTTGTTCTTTAAGGGTATTGACGGTGTTAAGGCCAGAGTCTAAATCTTCATACTGAGGAATGAGTTTATCATTCAGAAAATCGATTGAGAAATAATGATCTTCTATCCATGCTTTTTCCTCTAAATTATTGACAAGTAAGACTCCATAGCCGACGGTATCTAACCCAGGGCGCCCAGCTCGTCCTAACATCTGGAAGGTTTCATTGGCAGAAAAGGGGAGGAAATATGAAAATCCATCCCCATTCTCAAAAAAACCCTTAAAATTCTTGATATTATACCCAGAGGTTACATAGCGCTTAAAATCTTTGAGGATGACTACTCGTGCAGGCATATTAATTCCCGCAGATAATGTAGTAGTACAGCAAATCACCTTAATAATTCGCTTTCGATAATGCTCTTCTACTAATCTTCGTTCTTTGGGAAGCAAGCCTGCATGATGAAAGGCGATCCCATGCTTTATTACTTTTTGCAGATCATTATGCCCTCCCCGGACTGATCGTAACTTTTTTTCGATGGATTTACATGTGTCTTTTTCCTTCTCGTCAAGAAACTTAGTAATGGTAGAATATAGACTATTTGCCATCTTTTGCGTTGCTTTTCTGGTATTAAGAAAAATTAAAACTTGCCCATTTTTCTCCAAAATATTATTGAGAATTTTTTTAATGGTTGCATTTTTGTTTTGGGATACTTCAATCTTATAATGTAAGGGTACGGGACGAGAGTTTGATTTAATGAGAGTTGTATTATTGCCTAACTTATTAAGCCAAGAGTTAAAAAATTCGGGATTGCGAATCGTTGCAGAGAGTCCAATAATCTGGGGAGTGTGTAAAAATTCATTCATCCGTACGATTAATGATTCAAGACGTGGTCCTCTGGAACTTTCTCCAATGAAATGGATTTCATCAATAATCACGGTGGCAATCTCAAATATCCATTCTTTATCGTAGAAATTGCGAATAATAGAATCCATTTTCTCATAGGTGGTAATGATAATATCTGCCGTGGCAAGTTTTTTATCATCCACATCGAAATCTCCGATAGAAAGCTCTACGTCTATGTGGAAACGAGTATAGGCCTTTTTAAAATGATAATATTTTTCAGTAGCAAGTGCTTTAAATGGGACTAAATAGATAGATTTCCCGTACTTCTGAAAAATATTATGGACGGCGCAAATCTCTCCTACCAAGGTTTTCCCACTACCTGAGGGAGCACAAATTAAAAATGATTTTCGGAAAAAAAGTCCTTTCTTGATTGCTAGTTTTTGGATCCCTCTCAGTTCGAAAATATTATGTTCAAACAGAACTCGCAAGATTCGTTTATCAGGTATTAATTTAAAGATTTCTTTATCACGATAGTCATCAAGATCATTCTGCTTATTTTGGTCAGTATATTCATCAATTGTAATGTTCTATCACCTAAGTATAAAAAATTCCTTTAATATGGATTTGACCATTTTTTCAAAAGCTCTTGAAATGT
>JAWOFX010000153.1:0-7224 GCA_046497275.1 Promethearchaeia archaeon
ACACCTAAAGCTGTATATTTTGTAAAAGCACTTCCAAAAACACGTTCTGGAAAAGTAATAAGGAGAGCTATAAAGAATTTAGCTGAAGGGAAAGAACCGGGCGACTTAAGTACAATAGAAGACCCATCCACTATTGATAAAATAAGAAATATCTTAGAAGAAGCAACAAAATAGGTATAAAACACTATTTCTTCTCTTTTTTTTATATCTATTAAATTCTATCCAAAATCGGAACCTAACTACTATTCTTTAATTAAACCTAAGAAACAAGCCTTTATTATTAGCTAAAAATAAGAAAGAAAAGGAATAATATGATTTTTAAGATTAATTCATAACCATTACAACAGCTTCTCCGTCTGTTACCATCTCTTCATTTTGGTTAAAAACTTGAGTGGTACATCGAATAAATTTTAGTTTTCCGTCCTTTTTAGTATATTTTTCCTTTATTGTCGCTACCGCAGTCAATTCATCACCAAAATATACAGGTTTAACGAATCTTACTGTTTGTTCTCCATATAATATTCCCGCTCCGAATAATTCCATTCCTAAAACGGCAGAAATCAAACCAACACTTATCACTCCATGTGCAACTTGCTCACCAAACATTTGTGTTTTTGCAAATTCTGGATTTACATGAAGTGGATTATAATCGCCGGAAACCTCAGCAAACTTCATGACATCTTCTTCGGTAATTTTTTTCGTAAATTTCGCTAAATCGCCTACTTCGTAATCATCAAACTTAACGGGTTCTAAATTAGATTCACTCATAATAATATTAATTATTTTTTAACAATAAAAAGGTTTTTTTGAACTTTATACTAAAAGTAAAAAGAGTTCATATAATCAATTTTTATTCCAAACATTAAGGATGAGACGATTAAATACTAGTTGAGGAAATATAGTAGTAATGGAATTTTTTCTTTGGTGGCGTTCTTAATCAATGTATATAAAAATCTCAAATAATACTGCATATAAAATAGAACTTTTAGGATTCTTAGTTTCTATTGTTTTCTGTGCCCTCGCTATGATATTTTATACAAGGGGTACCAAAATGAATCCAAGCGCTCCAAGTTATAGTTTTTGGTTTAATACAATCAGTGATTCGGGGAGATTAGTAGCCCATAATGGAGAATTGAACTTAATTTCCTTGATATTTTTAATAACTGCATGGAATGTGCTTGGTCTAACGTGGATCCCTTTCTATGTAGTATTTCCAAGGATATTTGAGGAAGGTACACCTGAAAAAAATTATCAGAAAAAGGGGCTTATTTAGGAATTTTCGCGTCTATTGCCCATATCGCAGTTTTTCTTGCCCCTGTGGATGTCTTTTTCTTAGCACATTATCTAATCGCATTTATTATGTATATAACGTTACTTTCTACCATGATCCTTTCTACCTTGACCATAAAACGAAGTGAAAAATTTTCTAAACAATATCAATATACCTTTATGATATTTACTGGGCTTTTCTTTTTATATGTAATTTTAGCTCTTATCTCACTAGGTATAAGTGTCTGTGAACTAATGACAATCTTTCAAAAAATAGGTAGATTTTCAATTTATGCTGGTTTTATCGTTTTAACCATCGGAGGTTGGAAAATAGATTAAAATTACGGATAATTTTTTCTATCCTAGGGATTTTTTTCTTATTCTTTTTTACTATTAAGAAACTATAGAATGAATAATTATTATTCTGAACTTCAAAATATTTATTTTTTAAATTATTACTATAATAAGCAAAATTATAATTGTGTATAATTAATTAGTGTGAATAAAAATGGGAAAATTAGCAAAAAAGGTTGCCATGGTCGGAGCCGGAATGTGTAAATTTGGACGGAATTTTCCAGAGAAACGCAATCCCGATATGTGGATTGATGCTTGGTTGGATGCTATCGACAAAACGGATAACGGTATAGAACCAAAAGATATTGACGCGTGCTATGTTGGTAATTACTCTTCTGATTTATTTAATCACCAAGGTCATTTAGGTCCTCAGCTAACTAATTTAGTAGGATTAACACCTAAACCTACTGCAAGATTTGAGGGTGCTTGTGCATCTAGTGGAATAGCATTAAGACAAGCTGTATTAGCAATAGCTGCTGGGGTTCATGACGTAATAGCTGTTGCTGGTGTGGAATGTATGACCGAACTGCCTACTACGGGCGTAACAGACGTATTAGCCACAGCCTCGGATACTCTCTTTGAATATCCCGCAGGAGCAACTTTTCCAGGGCTCTATGCTACTATCGCCTCTGCTCATTTCGAGAAATATGGAACTAGCCATGAAGATTTAATGAGAGTGGGAATTAAAAATCACGTCAATGGAGCTGAAAATCCATATGCTCAAATGCAAGAATCTATAGCAGATATGATGAAAAGTAAGCAGGTAAAATATGAGGAACAAGGACGAGATGTTCCCGATTGGAATGATGAGTTTGATTTCTTGAAAAGTTCTTCAAATCCTATTATCGCTTATCCATTACGTCTTTTTGATTGTAGTTTAATCACTGATGGAGCAGCATGCTTGTTTCTCGCATCCGAAGAAGTAGCGAGAAATTTTACAGACACGCCAATATGGATTAGTGGTTCGGGACATGGAAGCGCTGCATTATCTCTGCATGATAGGGATTCTTTAACTTCATTCATCGCAACGAAGGAAGCTTCTCGCCAAGCATACGAAATGTCCGGTTTGGGTCCTAAAGATATTCAAATCGCAGAGGTTCATGACTGTTTTACAATTGCTGAAATTTTAGCTATGGAAGATTTAGGTTTTTATGAGAAAGGGAAAGCTGTTGAAGCAGTAAAAAATGGAGAATCTAAACTAGATGGATCATTACCCATCAATACGAGTGGAGGATTAAAGAGTAAGGGGCATCCTGTTGGAGCAACTGGTGCGGCTCAAGCTGTTGAAATCTTCAAACAAATGCGAGGCATAGCGGAAAGAAAGAGGCAAGTGAAATTTGATGTTGAGAGAGCTTTAACACATAATTTAGGAGGATCTGGCGGTACTTGTGTCGTCACGATCTATGAAAAATAGAGGTGCTATAAAAATGTCAAATGAAAAAGATTTTACGATTGAGAGTTATTTAGAATATATTAGGAATAAGAAACTTATGGGTACAAAATGTAAAAACTGTGGAGAAATGTATATCCCCGTACGAAAGCTTTGTACAAAATGTAACACTGCTAATATGGAATGGGTTGAAATGTCTGGAGAGGGAGAATTAGCCGCTTTTACGAGTATAACTGTAGGAACTCCTTATTTTGTGGAAAAAGGGTATGATAGAAAAAATCCTTATTGTTTTTCTGTAATCAAACTTAAAGAAGGACCTATGGTTAGCGCCCAACTAGTAGGCATTGACGAAAGTAAGCCGGAGGAAATTAAGATTGGAATGCCTCTCAAAGTCACCTTTTTAGAA
This sequence comes from Promethearchaeia archaeon, assembly GCA_046497275.1. Classification (GTDB taxonomy): domain Archaea; phylum Asgardarchaeota; class Lokiarchaeia; order Sigyniarchaeales; family SOKP01; genus TEKIR-8. The sequence goes on from JAWOFX010000153.1 coordinate 3,420, forward strand.
ACAGAGATTAGGGGAGAGACGAAAGTAGATCTAGGTTTTGAACCAGCATAATTAAAGATCTATATATTTTTATTTTTTCACTTTTATATATTTTTTTGATAATTTTAGCAAATTATATTATTACGGTGTTTTTAATAAAGAAAAAAGTAGCTCTCTTTGTCATTCTTGTAATTTTTATTACTGGAGGAATTTTCATTATAGTGTATAATTTACTTTCTCCCTCAAAATTAATAGCAAATAATTTGGATATAGACCTTCAATATAATGCGGGAAATTCTTATATCTATATCAAGAATCAAACGATGGATATTGGTAATAGAATCCCCGGAACAAATAAAAGTAAGGAATGCATCCGGTTTTTTATTTCTAAATTTCATGAGATTGATTCCAATTTCTCATATTATTATCATAATTTTTCTGTATTAGGAGTTAATTGTTCAAATATTTTATTCAAATTAAATAAAGAAAAAGAACATATCATCATTTTAGGAGCGCATTTCGATTCCAGAGCAAGAGCTACTAAAGATAGTGGGAATATAAATCAACCCGTACCAGGGGCAAATGATGGAGCAAGCGGCTGCGCAGCTTTAATCGAACTTGCAAGAATTTTTTATAGCAAAAGGAATAATCTAAGTGCTCAAATTTGGTTTCTCTTTTTTGATGCTGAAGATCAAGGTATTGATGAAAGTTATGGGATATATGGATGGGATTGGTGTGAAGGCTCAAAACGATTTGTTAATCAACTCGATAATTTTTATAACTCTAATGATGAAATTATTGATTGCATGATTCTTTTAGATATGATTGGAGGGACAGGATTAGAATTTATCAATGAACAGTATTCTACCTCTTCATTACTTGATGAGATTTTTGTTGTTGGACGCGCTTTGGGCTATACTCACGCATTTCCTAGTAATCCCACTGTCAACTCAATCATAGATGATCATAAAGCATTTGTTGATGCTAACATTCCATCTGCGGATCTAATAATAAATTTCTGGAATAATCCCTCTTGGCCATTCCACCATACTTTAAATGATACAATTAATCATATCTCTAATGAAAGTTTAACTGCTACAGGGAAAACAATTGAACAATTTGTGTATAATAATTATCTTGATGTACCGTGGAATACTTACCGGGGGAATTTTCCTTGGACCTCAGATAAAAACCTTTTGAATACTGAGATTATATTTCAAATCTTGATTTTAATAGGATTTGTCTCCGTTGGAATTATCATTTATTTGGTTTATGAACACCAAAAGAGTAAATCTGCAAATTTATGATATAATAACTCCCAATAGATTTTCAAGGAATTTTTATCTAACTTTTAATATGTATAACGAAACTTATTTTTCAGATCATATTTTTTTAATAATAATTGAAAAATTTTGAACTAAAATGGAAAGTACTTCTAAAAAAAAACCCTCCTCAACATCCAAAGAACCTCGTTCTAAGAAAAAAATCATTATTTCAGTAATAGTTATTATTCTTGCTATCTCTTCACCTTTTCTAATATATTGGATCCTTCAGTTGTCTTTAAAAACGAGCTCTCCCATGGTTGTGGTCGTATCTGGATCCATGGAACCAACTTTATCAAGGGGTGATCTCTTGTTTCTATACGGGAAGGATCCCGCGGATATTAGAAATGGAACTGCATTAGAAAAAAATGGAGATATTATCGTATTTGATGCTCATGGATATTGGCCTCTTCCCCCTGCTGAACCCGTTGTCCATCGAGTGATTGATAAAAGATTTGAAAATGGAACATGGTGGTTTAAAACTAAAGGAGATGATAACACTATAGAAGATCCTTGGATACCGGAGAATCAAATATTCGGAGTTGTAGTTGGTGTTATCCCTTATATAGGTTGGGTGAAAATATTTTTCACAGAGTCTGGGTTGTTAATTCCTATCATTATTATCATATTTGGAATTCTAATCATAAGCTTGATTTCCGATGTTATGAAAGAATCAAAAGAGAAACAACAATCTAAAAATGAAGACTTTTCTGATTCCAATCATACAAAAGCAGAAAAATTCACAAAATAGTATTTTTCCTCTATAAATTATAGCATAATTAGGGTATAATTGGCCTCTCTAGATTAAAAATATCGAATTATTTACCCTATAATAAACTTTAAAAAATCTTTCAGTTTATTTAAATTACCCATATTATATTTTTATATGATAAGGAAATTATCGTAATTGAAATACACCCGAATTAATTACGAAAAACTGTAAGATACACACTACAGTAAAGCAAAATAGATATTCAAAAAAAAATTCAAACCAATACAAACAACAGAGGTAAAATATTATGGCAAAAGATGAAAATGCTGTATATGTTGGTCGCAGGCCCACAATGAATTATGTAATGGCGACAATGATGATTCTCAATAAAGGAGAGAATTGTGTCGTCAAAGCAAGAGGAAGAGCAATCTCTCATGCAGTAGATGTTTGCGAAATTTTACGAAACAGATTTTTAAAAGGAACTGAATACGAAGATATTAAACTCAGCACCGAAACTTTAGAAGGGGAGAACGGTCAAAGCAACAACGTGAGCAGCATAGAGATAACATTAAAGCCTCCAGAGTAAAAAAATGGCTTAGTTAGAACATAAGTACTTAGATACTTAGAAATCAACAACTCTTTTTTTTAATATTTTAATAATTAATATTCCCTATTTTTGACCTTTTTTCTGTAATTTAAGAAAATATTGAGAATGCTATGAAAAAATATTGGAGTTTAAATAATAAATTATGGAAATATAGATACCAATAAGATAATTGGTATGAATCATGAAGAAAAAAACTATTGCAATATTAGCCTTAATGCTGGTTGTAGCGTATGGGTTAAGTTTGGCAACAGCAGGAGTAAGTTATCCTGGCTGCTCAGAAAGTGGACCCTAAGCTGATATAATAAATCAGTGGTATAATTTTCTTTTTTTATTTTATTAAAAAGCTACTTTCTCTTTTAATTTTGAATGAATGAATTAAACCCAACTAGATATAACCCATAAATAAAGATAAATCTAACTTATTAAGTTTTTATCTGAATGTATCAACTTAAATAAGCATATCTCTTTATATATTTTCCAAAATAAATACATATAGCCTAAAAACCTTAAAATTAAATTCCGTTTATAAAAAAAGTGCTAAAAGTATACTAACAATTCAAACAATTAATTTTTAATAGAATAGAGTTGAATCTGTCGCGCTTCTTGATATTTTTTAAATATAGAGGAATCACCTATTTTATCCTCTCTTTATATTTTTCTTTAGAAAAATAGTAAAATGCTTTTATTCATCAGTTTGTAAAAAGATTTAAAAACTCACAAAATAATAATTAATTTAAGTTTCAGTAAAATCTAACTAAATTCTAATAAAATAAGAGGAATAAATTATGGCGAAGAAAAAAGTTGAACCGCTTTATGTAAAATCAAAAATTAGAGATTATCTCAAATCGAAGGGCTGCAACACAAGCTCAGGAGTCATCGATGGAGAGAAACTTAATACTCGTATAATCGAGATACTTGACAGAGCAGTAGACCGAGCGAAGAAAAACGGCAGAAAGACGGTTAAACCGAGGGACATATAATTTAAGATTAAATTATCTTTTTTTTCTTTTAATATCTCTTTTTTTTTAATTAAATTGGCAATATTAGGGAAATCCGCAGAATAAACAAGAATTATTATTTTTGTTGTTTTATTAATTCTTTAATATTTTTCTCAGTAACCTCTATTTCATTTTTAATTATTTTGAGATATGAATCCATTGAATCAAGGCGCGAAAATGTTCTACT
>JAWOFX010000158.1:0-4206 GCA_046497275.1 Promethearchaeia archaeon
AAGAATATAAAACTTGCGGTTTTCGCATTTAGCACCTGGAGAACCACACAAAGGTGTATAATTATGAAGGATAGAAAGATAAATTTATCCCTTTCTCTGCACTTTCTCTAAGAACTTTCCAAAGCGCCACAAATTATGTCGATATAAATGTTTAATAGGAAATACGATCTAGTTTAAAATAAGCATATTCTACTTTAAAAAAATTAATATATAATTCCAATTTTTTGTAAATGGTCAATATTTATGAAAGATGAAATTTCTTTAAAAGATATAGCAGCTTTAAAGTCAGTTTTAATCTTAACAAATAAATTTTTCAAAAAAATCTTAATTAAAAAGAGGAAATTTAATTTAAAAAGAATTGAAAATCAATTGAAGGAATTAGAATCTAATTTAGACCAAAAAACCAATGATCAATTGAAGAAATATAAAAAACTATTAAAAAAAATAAAAAACGGAATTCAAAATGAAATTTCTTCTCAAATTTTTTTCATTTTAGCTCATCATGGTGGAATAATCATTGATGATATGGGTTTTTGTGAATTTGATATTCCTAAATACGCATTTGATAAATTGATAGAAAAAATGGAATTAGCATTGGAGAACAATATGCCTTTGAATCTTGAAATTGCAGTATCTTGTTTAGAAAAGCTAAATAATGATTATCCGAAAAAATTTTCAAAATTCAAAGAAATTTTCTACAAAGGGAGATTTCAAATAATTAATCCTTCATATAGTCTTCCTTATAATCTCATAATAGGTTCAGAATCCAATATTAAACAAATTGAATTTGGTCTAAATATTTTAAATAAAATTGGATTGGAATGCAATTTTTTTTATGCTTCTGAAAGTTCCGTTCATCCTCAATTACCTCAAATCCTAAAAAATTTCGAAATGAAAAGTGCATCATTAAGATCCAGACTCTTGGGAATGAATCCAACTTCAGTTTCAGGCAATATTGATTGGATTGGACTTGATAATACTAAAATTCAAACAATAACTAATCAAGCGGGAATATTTACGGGAGAGTATTTCCATGGAACTTTCTTTCAAGAAATTCCTAACCTTTTATTTCAATCATTATCCTTTCCATTTAACGATTATATTTTATATTCTAATATTGAGGATTTCGTGTTATCCTTACCCTATCAAGAGGAAGTTTGGAATGTATCTAATTATTGTGAAATATTTGGTAATTTTATTCTTTGTTCAGATTTCATAGAATTAACCGAAAAAAGAGGCTCTTTTAAATTTATAAGGGATTCTTTTTATTTAGGAGATAAAATTTTCGTAGAGAATAGACTCTTTTACCATAATAAAATTTGTGAGACTCTATTAATTTCAATAGAGAGTTTGAATTCAATGTTTAATTTAGGTCATTCTATTGATATTGAAAATGATATTCAACAAATGTGGAAAGATTTATTAATAACTCAAACTCATGACAGTTATGCTGTTCCCTTCTTGCATAGTGGGGATTATTTTATCAAACAATTAGAAAAGGAAGAACGGGAAAAACTAAAAATTAATCGAGGAAAAGTTTCTATTTCTAACTTCTGTCTTCAAATTCAAAAGAAGATTGAAAAAAAAGGTGAAGAATTAATAAACACTATTTTAAAATCCTATTTAAAGGAACTAAAAATTAAAGATCATCAAAATCCTTCTCATATTTTCATAGTAAATCCCTCCCCATTTCTAAAAAGGGAATTAGTCTCAATTCCATGGAATTTTAAAATCAATAATGATTTCAAAATAACAAATCAAAAAAATGAATTCATTCCTTATAGCTTAGGAAATTCAGATATTGAGTTCATTGCAGAAGTTCCCGCTTTTGGATATAAGATATATGATATCACCTTTTCTAAGTCAATTCCATTAAAACATCAAGATTATGACTTTGATTATTCTGTGAAAATATCAAATTCCAAAAAAACTATTGAAGTAAGATTTAAGAATAAATATAGTTATAAAATTGAATTTAACTCAAAATATCCTTATACTCTAGAAATTATTGATTATAATGAGACAGATTTTAAAGAAAAATATGTTATTAAAGGACTCTTCAAAAATGGAGAGTTTTTTATAGAAATTTCTCAATATAAAGGAATTAATAAATTAGAATTTAATCTGAATGCAAAACTGATTAACGAAATAATTATTAAACCAAATTTTAAAATTTTAGAGACTTATATTAATTATCCTTTTGGGATTGAACAAACAAAGAGAAATAATATACAAACACTAGACTTTCTTTTAGTTAAAAACAATAAATTATCCTTACTATACATCCAAAAGAGTAGTCAAAAATTTAAAATAGATCACAATAAATCTGAAATCCATAATGAAATTACAGGAAAAGGAACATATGAATTTGCTATTTTATTAAATTATAAGATTGATATAACAGAGGCATATTTTCAGTCAAAATCTTATTTCTATAATTTATATGGAACTTTTTTAAGTGAATTTAACGAACCAATGGAAAAACTGAAATCTTTTTTATCGGTTAGTTCATCAATTATGATTGAAAATATTTGGAAGCGAGAAGACAATCAATTTATTAGACTTTTTAATCCTTCTGAAAAGTTAAAGAAAGTGAAATTAGATGGATTATTAATCAGTAAGCACATTGAAGAAATTAACTTAAAATATAGAGAGTTAGGAATTATAGATCCTCAAGACTTTGACATGAAACCCTGGGAGATTAAAACTATTAAAATAAAAACTCAAAAAAGAGATAAATTAGGGTAAAGGCTTTTCCTTTTCAATTTCCGAAGGCTTTCTTCCCTTTTCTAATTGTTCAAACCACCATTTATCTGTAGAAATCATTTCTTTTGCTTTTTCTAAGACCAATTCAATATTTTTTTCTTTCACAATAACGACCCCATTAATATCTCCGAAAACTAGATCGCCAGGGTTAATAACTCTATCGCCACATTTAACAGGTTTCATTACTGATTCCATATCAATCACCATCCTTCCTCTAATTGTGGAACAAATAATTCCTCTTGCAAAAATCGGAAATTTTAGATCTATAACTTGAGCCATATCTCTAATTGGCCCGTCTACTAACCCCCCTCTAAAACCTAGTTTTTCAAGTATTCTACTGGTACTTTGTCCTAAACCTGCTGCAATCATTTTTCCTGACATATCTACGCACATAATAGGAAAATCAGGAACTTGTTTTACAAACTTTACCATTTTTGCGATTACATTTCTATCAAGCGGCTCTTCAGAAGGAATCATCTTCATAGTCCCTGCTAACCCAAGGATTCTTGCCCCTGGCCACATAGGCCTTATTCCCGCATCAATAAATCCTGGTTCTAATCCTAATTCATCAATGGCATCTGAAACCGCACACGTATATAAACGCGAATATTCATCAATAATTAATTCCAATTTTTCTTTTTTCATTTTATTTTACTCAATTATTTAAAATTAAATGGTTAAATAGATTTTATACGTTTAATAATTTGATTTTTAATGTATATCAAACTTTATATCCTTTTCTAATATACTAAAATTAATTGAGTTTTAAAAGAGACTGATTTGGAGTTAATATATCAATATGGATAAAAATAATAAAGATTTGAAAAGAAAGAGTAAAACTATTTTCGAAAATATAAAGACAACCCCATTTAATTATGTGACTCGGGGAATTATGAAAGGTATTGGGCTTGATGATAAAGAAATAGATAATAAACCCTTTATAGGAGTTGTTAATACTTGGAATGAACTAAATCCTGGACATAAGCACTTTAAAGCTCTTGCGGAAGCAGTTAAATATGGAATTATAGAATCAGGAGGATACCCACTCGAATTTTGTACGGTTGGACCTTGTGATGGGTGGGCAAATGGGAATGAAGGAATGCGCTATATTTTACCACAAAGGGAAGTGATTGCTGATTCTATTGAATTAATGGTAGAAGCACATAGATTAGATGCAATGGTTACAATATCCGGTTGTGATAAGATTAATCCTGCAGTTTTGATGGCTGCTGTGAGACTAGATATTCCAACAATATGTGTTCCTGGTGGTCCAAACTTTTATGAAGTTAGATTTATGCCTGATTATAATGGTATTGAACAAAATAATTATGATGATTTTGAGCATAAACTCAATTGTATCACCTGCGCTACATATGGATCTTGTGAAATTATGGGAACAGCTAATACAATGCAGTGTCTAATGGAGGGTTTTGGTATGAC
>JAWOFX010000171.1:0-3251 GCA_046497275.1 Promethearchaeia archaeon
GTTATTCCTCGACATGAGGTCCATTATGTAGTTACAGAGTGGGGTATTGCATATTTGTACGGAAAAAGTATTCGTGAGCGAGTTTTGCAAATGATTAATATTGCTCATCCAGATTTCAGAGATGAATTATTGGAAAAAGCCAAGAAATGGAATTATATATATTCTGATCAGAAATTACCGAAATCTGTTGAAGGAAGAATAAGTATATATCCCGAAAAATATGAGACAACTTTAGATCTACCTAATGGTAATACTTTAAAAATACGACCAGTTAAGCCCACAGATGAGAGAATGGTACAAGAACTACTTTACTCTTTAAACGAAAAAGACAGATATTATCGTTTTTTCACTCCAATGAAGGCATTTCGCCATAAAACTGTTTCACCGATGGTAACGATTGATTATAGCACAAGTATGATTCTTGTTGCTATTCATGAAGAAAATGAGATACAAAAGATCGTAGCTGAAGGAGGATTTTTTAGTACAAATCAACCCTCCGTAGCAGAAATTGCGTTTGCGGTCCATCCTGAATGGAGAGGTTTAGGTATAACCAAATTTTTGCTTAATTATTTGGTGCGAATAGCTCGGGAATTAAATTATAAATCATTTACTGGAACCATCCTCTTAGAAAATAAAGCAATGTTGCATATAATAGATAATGCCGATTATCCCCTTACTGTCAGGAGAATAGAGGGAGGGGTTACAGAATTTAAAATGGACATTACAAAAGAGCGCTAAGAAAACCAATATATTTTTTATTTGAGTCACTTTCTTTTGAAAATATTTTATTGTGAATTTATGAATAATAAGACAAAATTTCATTATCTTACTCATATTTGTAATCATAATCGCTATTTTAGGTGGATTTTATTTTAATCACAGAGTTTCATAGATTATATAAAGAAAAAGGATTAACTATTGAAGTAAAAAGGATTTTCCAAAAAATTATTTACGATTATTATAAACAATCCGGTCGCAAGTTTCCATTTCGAGAAAAAATTAAACCATATTATGTCTTAGTCTCAGAAATAATGCTTCAACAAACTCAAACAAGCAGAGTATCTGAGAGATTTGTTAGTTTTATTGATAAATTTCCAGATTTCAATTCTTTAGCTAATGCTGATTTAGATGAAGTCCTAAAAGAATGGCAAGGTCTAGGTTATAATCGTAGAGCAGTGGCGTTAAAAAATATCGCTGAAATAATTATAAAGGATTATGAAGGGAATCTTCCCCAAGATGTTGAAACATTAAAAAACTTTCCTCAAATTGGTCATAATACGGCCTCTTCAATAGTTTCTTTTGCTTTTAATAAACCCACTTATTTTATCGAAACAAATATTCGACGTGTATATATTTATTTTTTCTTTCCTGGGAGAGATGATGTAGATGATAAAGAGATAATGGAACTCTCCAAAAGAACCGCTGATGAAAAGAACCCTCGCGAATGGTATTATGCCCTCATGGATTATGGAGTAATGCTGAAAAAAACTCATCCCGAATTAAATAAACGTTCTAAACATTATCGCAAACAAAAAAAATTCAAAGGATCCTCTCGTCAATTAAGAGGCAAGGTTTTGAGGTTAGTGTTAAAAAAATCAGAGATAAATCTAGAGGAGTTGTATGAAGAATTAAAGTTTAACCCTAAAAAAATTAATAGGGTAATCAAACAGTTAGAAAAAGAAGGATTTCTAACGCAAAAAGATAATCGAATCTCTGTTTCTAAATGAAAGTAAAATTTCAACTATTCTTATTTATTTCTCTCCAAACTTTAATTGCTAATTTCTCATGTTTATTCCAATCGCCATAAATTTTTGCTAAATTTCTCCTAATAAAATCTTTATTCTTCTTATCTATTTTTTTAGGATAGGCGCTGGAAAAAGGAGTCTTAGGTAAAGGTATAAAAGTATGAAGATGTATTTTTGCCCCCATAACAATAAGATCTTTTATAACTTGTCTTGTTTCTCTACGATCCTCTTCATTCTCATGAGGTAAGCCAAAAATAAAATCTACATTCGCATTTAATCCACATTCCTTTGTGATTTTTACGGCCTCATATATATTCTCTACATTATGACCCCGATTACATAGATCTAACATTCTCTGACTACCTGATTGCGCTCCAATAATAATGTTATCATTATTAGCATAGTTTAAAATAAGCTGTAAGACTTCATGATTCACATGTTCAGGTCTAACTTCTGAGGGAAAACTCCCATAAAAAATTCTGCCATTTTCTCCTATAATCTCTTTTACATTTGAAAGTAATTTTTCGAGAATTCTCAAATTAACTGTTCTACCATCCTTAGAACCATAAGAAAAGGCATTTGGAGTTATAAATCGAATATCTATTAAATTTTCACTTTTTAATATCCTAACATATTTGCATATCTCTTCCACATTTCTATATCTTACCTTGGTCCCCATCATAAATGATGTCTGACAGAAATAGCACTGGAAGGGGCAACCTCGGGCAATTTCAATTGCTCCATATTTTGTATTTTTTATGGGAAAAGGGGGATAATCATTTAAATCAATCTGAGTTTTATTCTTGTTGATAATATAATTTCCGTGTTTATCAATATAAGCTATTGCGGGGACATCTTCCATAGATTTACTTTCCTGAATATTTTCAATGAATTTAATGAAGGATTTCTCTGCCTCTCCAATAAATACGTAATCAAATCCATGTTCCAGAGTTCCTTTTGGGTCTCCTGAGGGATGAGCTCCTCCTGCTATTAAATAAACATCTTGACGAAATTTTTTTCTTATAGACCTCACAATATCCGAAATTTCCCATATTTGAGTTGAAAAGATTGAAAATCCAATTACAACAATCTCATTTTTTTTTAAAACTTCCTCAATTTTAGAAATTAGTTTCTTTTTACTTTTAACATAATATATATCAACATTCAGAATTATTGGGGTCGTTTCTAATGCTGCGATAATTGAATTAAAACTATAAATCGAATTTTTCTCATAGTAGGCAATAAATCCAACTTTTCCGAAGTTCAAAAGACTTTAACCTAATTTATTAGAAATTTTCAAATGAACTCTAAATCCTAAATAGATAAATTTGAGAAATGTAATCAAATTTATTAGAGGATTTTTTTATTAGAATCTTAATCATTTTAGTTAATTAGAATTATGATCGGAAATTGGCTTATTGCAGAAACTATTGATGAAGTTGGTATCTCTTTCATAGATTTTTACTCGATCGGACATATATGCGGGGGAATTGCGATCTTTTTGTT
>JAWOFX010000187.1:0-14513 GCA_046497275.1 Promethearchaeia archaeon
GTTTAGTTCTGCTGATAAAGTATTCGGAATAAAGAATGCATCAATATTTCCTGTAGCGAATTGATATTCATATATTCCTGTTTGAATCTCATCTAAAGGATAGCTGGTTCCATCAATGGTTAAACTCACATCTGCATTGGTTAATAATTGACTTCCATTGGTCGGATCTCTCAAGGTGATACGGATAGTTAAGGTTTCTCCTTGGACAATATTTGTTTTTTTATTTGGAAGATCTGTAGCCTCAATCACTCTTTTCTGTATATTTAGAGTATAATGACCTACTCGTAATTCATAATTATCCCTCTTTATATAAATCCATATGGAATACTCTCCTAATTCTCTAGTTTCTGTATCAAAATCTAAAACATATAGAGAATCCTCATTTTCAATTAAATCTCCGATTCCTTGATCACTTGTTGAATACCATTCATAATAGGCAGTTTGAGCTTCCGATATTCTATTCCCCGTTAAATTATCTTTATATTCAAATGTAAAATTTCTTGCTTCAAATATCCATATCTCTGGAATATCTTGAATCTGTTTTTCTCCATTAATGGTTGTTGGACGTTCTAAAATCTTTAAATTGAAATAATCCTCTTTTGACTCATAACTTTCGCTAGAGACACTTAATTCAATTCTATATTCTGCCGCATCCGCCAATGAAGTATTAATGTTAATGTAATAGTATCCGGGATTTTCTGGATCTTCTAATGCATTACCAAAACCATAATCCCATTCATATGTAAACATTTCTGCTGTTAATAGTACATGTTCTCGTGTATTAAAATAGCCTAAGGAAACATTTATTACTTCACCATAATACTGTTCAATTTTTCTAGATTCTAATGGTTCAAATGTTTCATAATCATATATAGAGATATTAGTTGGTATTTCGTTTATATATATAGGTATTAATAGTGCATCAGGAGGTGTATAACCTGTCTTTTCCGCAGTTATTATTATATAATATGACTTTCCTCCTTTTAGATTTACTTCACTGGTATTTAAGGTTGCATCAAATATACCAGAAAACTCTTCATATCCACTAAGATCTATGATTGGTCCATAGGGACTCCATCCTGCGTCTCTAAATTGCATATTAATACTATCAGGAGTAGCTAAATTAGTAGTTACATTAATTGTAGTTGTGAAATTTAAAGTGATCGTTATATTATCACTCCAATATACATCGGAAGTGAAATTTGAAGGATTCAATGAAATCAAATTTAAATTGGTTTGGAAATTCTCAATATTTAATCGTACTTCTAAATTATAAAATGATTGGTAATCTAATGTAATATTATAACCTTCATTTTGTCCATAAGTTATGTCTTCTACATCAAAATCGTAATTTGCATCATAAAACTCTACTAAAACCGTATAATTTCCCCACTCGCCTACTTTATTATTAAATCCATAGAAACGTGCTAAACCACTTTCGTCTGCACTTATCATTGCGACGGGTGTATCACTAGTAGGATTACCAGTACTATTATACACCTTAACTAGAGCATTCTCAATAGGATCTCCACTTTCCCATTCTGTCACATTGAAATCGATTTTCGAGAGATTTATCCCAACATGTATATCAGTAGATTCTACATATACCAAACTTACTGTACCATTAGCTCCTGAGCTATCATGTTTTTCTAAAATTAATTCTATTTTTTCTATATTTTTAGTGTAATTATATTCAAAGGAATAAGCATCTTTATTATCTGATGCTGAAAATTCACTAGTATGTACACTCGTCCATGAGGATTCTCCAGCATATTGTACTCGTACTTTAAATTCAGTTATATAATCTACAACACCACTTAAACTTATATTAAATTGTGAAATGTAATTGCCAGAATCAGGTGAAAATTCTTCATTTGCTTCCACATAATTTACATCGATTACTTTTATATAAGAAAAATCATCAACATTTTTCGATTCTTGAGTGTATTTGGGTTTATCGGGGTATGTTCGGCTAACTGACCCGGTATTGACCATAAGATGATTTTTATTATAATTAGATCCTTTTGGTAATTTAGTAGAATCAAAATAGACAGAGTAATTATATGCAGATTGATTAATCCATCTAATTGCTGCTAAACCTTCATTAAGAGAAACATTTCCAACAATCTCACTCTGATTGTAAAGCTCTACAAATCCATAATTTAAAGCATCTCCATCATAATCTGTTGCATTAAAATTAATTGTCCACAAGTTAGTTTGGACTACTAATTCATGTTCTATTTTATTTTGATTTTCTAAATAAGCAACTGTTTCGGTTTTTCCTCCGATAATACCATTTTGAGTATACTCAACTGTTATATTATAGACTCCTGTTGGAATATTATTAAAAGTGATTTCTCCATATTCATTTGTAGATGCATTTTGATTGAGAAATGGTTCAGAATTATTTGAGATATATACTTGAGCATTTGGGATTCTAAAACCATCAATATCAACACAAGTGACTTTAAGTTCAGCATATTCAATGATTCCAACAGAAAATGAAGGCTCAGTTTCCGAATATTTTTTATTCCAAAGATATTCTGTTGGTATAGGGTACACTTTTCCACCATCTGCTGGGTCCCATCCAAGTCTTGAAACGGCGCCTCCCCCCTTTTCATACCATTCATATTTGATTGGAACAACGGAAGAGAAAGAATAAGATCCCGAATGTTCACGTGGAGCTTGATCAAACCAAGCATCAATAACCTGTGTTTCATTAATCCATAAGCGGCTACCGTCATCTGTATATACATAGAAAATATGATTTCCAGATCCTTTATTTCCAATCCAACCTTCCCATCTTATACTCACATAATCGGCTAGGTTTTCCCAAGAATTTTCGGAATTTATCACCACTGTTCCACTACCCCAATTAAAATCCACATCTTCATAGGTATCAGTACCCTTATATGTTTGAAAATTTATTCCTGCATAGTAAAAATATCTTAATCCAGAATCCATGGTGTTATCGATACTACTTTCATCCACTGCCGCATCATTACCAAAATACATATATATTTTTTCAGTTCCAGAGATGGAGGGAACCCTTACCCAAATAGTACTTTCCCCCCCCGAGACATCCATCTTTTGGATCCAATAACCTAGTTCATCATTTGAAGAATTAACAAAACGAATATCTTTTCCAGATGCATCAAGATATCCTTCTTCATACCATCCTGTTAGATTTAATTTAAGTTCAACTTGATAATCAGATAAATCCCCGCCGGTTGAGGTGATATTTATGGGTACTCTATATTGCCAGCTATAATTCCACCATTGATCTTCTCCAATTCCTTGACTCATAACAATCGGATTATCAATTGGACGATAATTATTGGATGAATCACCACGATTTAATGAAATCAATGATATAAAAGTCGGTAGTGTAATAATCAGTATTAAAAGAACTAAAAAGAATGTCTTTGTTATTTTAAATGAATTTTTTCTTTTCATAAACTTCTTACCTTTTTATAAATAGATTTTATTGATACTTCAATGTGTTATAAAGTATTTTTATCTATTGTACAAATTCAATTTTTTTTTATAAAATTTAAGTTACAAAACTAATTAGAATTCAAATATTAAAATCTTTATATTAGCAAAACATATATACCCATAAAATAAGATTGTTTTTAAAACAAATTTAGAATTAAATTTCTTTTATCAATTCTAAGAAAATTCTTCTTTTCTTAGGAGTATCGGGATTATCAATGATAAAGCCACCTTCAAATTCAGTTTCTTGAATTATAATACTATTTATTCTTTTTAATATAGTATCATTTTTGGGGTAAAATTGAAAAACAATTTTTGAACCAAGTTTTAAAATTTCATAAAATGATTTAATAAGATTTACAAAATTTTTTTCAGTCTTTTTATCAAAGAGACCTCGATAAACCCATTGAAGAGCAGATATTGACAATATAGCATCAAATTGTTCTGGTTTAAAAGGAGGATAAGACATATCTGCCACTATGGGATTCAAATCCTGTAAATTATGAACATATAAGAATTCAGATATAATATCGAAAGCAACTATTTTAAAACCTAATTCTTTCAGATAAAATGAAGCAAACCCCGGACCGCATCCTGCATCTAAAATCAAAGCATTTGTAGATTTTAAATTCAATATTTCTAAAGCCCTTATAGTAATCTTAGTCTGAATTCTTTGCATATTTTTTGAATACGCATAATCCTCCAGGGTCTTATCTTTAAAATAATCAAAAACACTATCAAATTTTTCTTCCGGACGTTCTCTTTTCACATCGAAAGAATATTCATCATTCATGACATATAAAGATAATAATTATATAATTTTCAAAAAAGTTTATACTTCACATCTTTTAATTATTATCTTTAATCATAAACTAAATCAAAAATTTTATTATTTTTAACTCCTTATAAAATTTAAGATTTTGATAAAGAATTATTAGAATACACGTGAAAACACTATGTCTGATAAAGAAGATAAACTCTTAGTTCGTAGAGATACCCTAAATTTGAGAAGAAAATATGGGAGGACTCAAAGAGTAAACATTATTGAGAGAGACGCCTATATTCCAAGTGGGTTAGAAGATGATATCAAAAAAGATATAACAAATCGAAAGGCTATATTAGCCTCTGATATTGCTGTAAAATATGATATCCGAGTTTCAACAGCAAAAAATTTGCTTGAAAAATATGAAGAACAAGGACTCGTTAAACTTTTTGATCCATCGTTAAAATTAAAAATTTATATTCCAACTTCTTAAAGTTTCTCCTTGATTTTCAAAATTAGATTTAATAAATTTTTTCAGAATTTCATTATTAATTATTGTTCTCTTTATTACTTACAACAAATTTTATTTTATATTTTACTTTTATAATTATTGCAGATGTAGCCTAGCCTGGTAAGACGCCGGCCTCGAGAGGTTCCTATACCTAAGAAAGCCGGTGCGTGAAAGCGCGCGAGGGTTCGAATCCCTCCATCTGCGTTTTTAATTATATAAGGAGAGAAAATAATGATTGATGAATTAGTAATAGTTGGTGAATTACATCAAGATTTATATTATGAGAGTAATTTCTATGAGGATTTAGTTAATAAAATAGTAGATAAATTGATTAATTTCATTAGATATAATCCTGATGATCTTATAAACCGGAGATTACTCAATAAAATAGTTAAATCAGCTTATTCTGATTTGCCTAAAAAAATTCTTTGTGATTCTAATATACAAAGAGGAGGAAATGGGAATAATTCGGCAGAATGTCTTGCAAAATTGGAGATGCCCGTTAAATTAATTTCAGTAACTGGAAAAGGAGTATCTTGGATGGTTGATGAATTAAGTCAATTAGGAATCAATACAGAAAATATATATCAAATCGAACAGAAAAATCCGATAAGTACCATAATAAAATCTGCTTTCACCACGAAAATATACCTATCTCCAAACCTTAAAGAAAAGATGAATTTTGAAGGCAAAAATTTGGAGGAATCTTTGTTCAAAGATGCAAAACTTATATTTATTACTCCATATGCTCAAAAATATAGCGAAATATTAGAAAAAGCTTCAAAATTAAATAAAATCATAGCAATTACCATTGAATATCAAAAAATAAATAATAGTGAACAATTCAGAGAATTGGTTAAAGAAAAAACTGATTTACTATTTATCAATTTAAGTGAAGCTAAACTGATTTTTGAGAATCAAAATATTGAAGGAATTGATTCTAAACTAAAAAATTTTTCAAATATTCGGATTTATACTGATGGAAAAAATGGATCTTATATTTTTTCAGATTATATTAGAAATGTATTCATTCCAACGAAAGAGGTGGAAGTTATCGACAGGACAGGCGCAGGAGATTCTTATGCCGCTGGATTTCTCGCAAAGTTCTCTAATTTTTTTGAAAGTAAAACCCAATTAAGAAAAATTCTATCTAATGATAAGAAGGAAGAGTTTAGGTCTAAATTAAAAGAATGTGGTAAATATGCCACCTTCACAGCAATGTATAAAATATCTCATCAAGAGGCACCTACAAAAGATGAACTGAAGAAATTTATAACAGAATTAAATAATCAGTAGAAAAAAGGAAAAAACTATTGAATAATTTGATAAATAATGTTTTCCATTTCAGGTTTTGCTGCTTCAATCTTATTTAATACTTCTACAGTTTGACCTAAATCCTCTTTATTCTCTTCAATGATGATTAATAAATAAAAATCTAAATTTCCGAAGGTTAGAACTTCAACCACTCCAGAAAATCTCCTTCCATCTTCAAACTTATCTGAAAATTCATACATAGTTTTATTCTCCGATATTATTCTCTTTTGAGTTTCAAGATATGCATCATAAATTCTCATTTTTTCATGTATTTGAAGATGAGGCTTATAATACTCTCCAATTGTTATACCTTTTGCATCGAATAATGCCATTAATATCGCATCGTAATTTTTACTAATTTCTTGGAATAATTGAGATACGAGTTCTAGTTTGCTAAATAAGAGAGATAACCCACTCGAAAATGCATCCATAATCGATTTTATATCGTAGATAGTTGTTTCAAAAAAGAAAATATCGAAATCATTAGAATATTTCGTTAAGGCTTGTTTTAATGTTAACACTTTTTGATTTATATCTTTATCATTAACAATTTCGGGATCAAATTTATGAAATAAAACTGCCATTGGAGGGTTTTGTTTTATTTCTTTAAAAAATAATAACACTTGGTCTAAATAGTCAATTGACTCAATATATCTGTCAGGATCTTGTACATCTATGACGTAAAAAATTAAATCGGTCCCTCCTAAATATTTCCCTGGATTTTTTAAATACTGTTCCCTATATTGCTCTTGACCTCCAAAATCCATGCTCACGAGTTCTAATCCTAAAAATTTGAATGTATCTCTATCAATTCTTCTTGTTGGTAATAATTCCATTACTTCCTCTTCAAACCCAAATCTTTTAGTTACTGAAATAATGAATGAAGTCTTCCCCGCGTTATCGAGCCCTAAAAAAGCAACTTTTTTTGCCAAAATTGTCCCCTCCTTTTAATTATTATTTTTCAATAAAAGTCCCGATTTTCTAAATTTAAGTATATTAATAGTAATAAGATAATTTAATATTTACTTTTAAAATAATTGCAATAAAGAAGATTTATAAATAATTATATTTTCAAAAAAATCTTTAAAATTGGTTAATCAAAATAATTTTATTCATTTTAGCCACCACTAATAGGAAAAGATAAATAAATTTTATCCCCATCTTTAAGATTGGTTTTATAATTTTTTTTATGTTTTATATCTTTTCCATCTAAAAGAATAAGAATCTGTGGATGCAACTTGGTTTTTGAATCGTTTAATAAGTTTGAATTGAGTTTATCTTTATAATCTTCGATGAATTGATGAATTACTTCTTCAATGTTATTTCCCTTATATTCAAGTTTAGTTTGCCCCGTTTTTAGAGCAAAAATATTCAATAAATTTAAAGTTACCTTGACCATTCCATAAAAATGAAAATTCTTTGAAATATAAATTTATTTTTTATAATAAATCTAAAAAATATTATATATGTTTACATAGTAAAGCTTTTCGATAATTTCTTCATTTAATCTAAAAATACATTTTAAAAATGATTATTTAATAATGTATTGGCTCGATTTATCGATTGCATCTCGAATAAGTGATTTGATTTTTAAAGAATTATACATTTTTTTCACAGTCTCTGAATCAAATTTTTGGTTTGTTGGTTTGAATTTACAGTAGTCAATGTGATTCAGATTATTTGAAATCTCTTTTATATCCTTTTTAATTCTTTCAGAATCAAACCCTACCAGAGGGGTAAAGATAGGATGCTGAGAAAAGAGATAATTAAGGGATATAGAGTCTAAATCAATCTCATCGTTACAAGAATTTAAATTATTAAAATTAAGTCCATCAGAGAATCCTCTAATATATTTTATTTTAGTTTGAAAATCCTCACTTAATTTAGCTATAATTTCAAATCGGATTAATCGACAAAGAGAACAAAGATATTCTTTTTGTCCTAGTTCTTCCTCTACAAAATCTAATATCGGTAAAAGATTTATTATTATAAGACTAAACTTAGAAAACGGAGTGTAATTAAAAATCTCTTCCCAATTAGCAATCCTTTTATCTACTAAATCTTCTGTCTCTGAAATATTAAATAATACTGGATATATTACACAACCTCGCCGCATTAGTAAAAATCCTGCAATTAAATCACTCAAACGACCGATATCCATGACTCCAATTTTTTTTTTATATTCTATTGGCAACCCCTCCCATTTTGTTTCGATTATATCAGTAAAAAGATAAGAAAATTGGTTTCTAACTTCAATATATATTATTTTATTGGGATTGCTTAAATTAACTTTTAAGTTTAAATGCGAGAAATTATCTAAAAGAATTTTTCCAACTTTCTCTGCGACATCCTGAGAACTAAAGTTATGTTTTCCGGATCTTTTTACTCTTAAAGCAAAACTATCATCTTGCTTGAAAATTAAATCACCTATTTCAATCGCTCTCTCAGAGATATTTTGTATTCTATTTGATGTTCTTAGGGCAGCACTTAAAGAGTGTACACCAAATGCTTTAGATATAACCTTTATAGCTTCTTTGATAAATTCATGTTTAAAAAAAAAGAGGATTCTAGCCGAATCATCAGTGATTTGATATTTTGTATAAGGTATTTTTTCTCTTTCCAACATATTTTGAATATTTTTAATCAAGATTTTTAGCATTCTCATCTTAACTTTCATTGATTTTAACCAGATCTCTCCACTATATCGAACTAAGATTAGATTGTATGATTTATGGAAAGTGATTTGTCTCATTTTATTAAATAAATAAGGTTTGAAATTATGTAAAAATATTTATTGAATATCTCCCTAAAATTTTTCTTTGATTAGTTCTTAGATTTTCCTCAGTTACTTCTACTAATCCATCCTTATATACGTCAATTTCAATAAAGTTTTCATCAAAATGATTCTTCTGTAAATTTCCTCCGTTTGAGACCAATGAATTCTCAATTTTCAGGTTAAAAGATACGCTTGGTGTACTATTTAAAATTAGATCTATCTGGGATAAAGCTAATTGTGATAGAACATCACCTGCATCCGTTAATTCTGTCCTCCATATACTTAATGGTGTTGGGATTAAACTATGAAAACATGCAAACCCACATATTTTTTCTTGACTGAATTTTAATACTTTTTCAATTAATAATCTTAATTTTTTCCTGCCAATGAAACCGATCGTAGAATCTTGCGTGCTTGAATTAATACCTTGGAAAAATAATTTTTCACTTTTATAAGACGGATCAAGGGGGCCAATATATTCTTGCCAATAATCCCAAGTCGGAGGATGTGAATCACTATATCCAGGAATGATAATGCTAGGATAATTTAATTTATCAAACTTTTCCTTTCCAATTATTATCTCTTGTTCATACCCATTTTTAGTGAGATTTCCATTATGAACTACTAAATCAACTTCAGGTATTTTGTTTATTTTATCAATTACCTTATCGATACTGGCCCTTTTATTAACATCCTTTTTGCTGATTAGAGTATTCGATAATTGAATAATCTTACAAGAGGGTTTTTCCTTATCTCTAATTTTTCTTGGATAATAATATTTGATTTCTCTATTTATTTCTTTTTTATATTGAGAATCCATTACTGGAAAAATTCGAAATTTTATTTCACTATTTTCTATGTCAATCACATTATATGTGAAAAGTTCTCGATACCTGGTTTTATTACAAGAGAAAGTTCCAGCGTTGAAAATAAACAGATCTTTCTCTGGAGAAGCTAGATTATATAAATTTGAAATATGTCGATGTCCATTAATCACTAAATCTGCCCCCGTTTCTAAAAGCATCTTCAACATATCGCCAGAATCATCAATCGCTGATCGCTCCTTGCCTGTTTTGGGAATAGGAATAGTTTGATGATGGAAACAAACAATTTTTATCTTATTCTCTCTATCCGCTTTTTGTAATTGTGTTCTTACTGACTTGATGGTGTTTTGATGAATGATACCACTCGCTAGATCTGGTTTTGTACTATCTATTCCAAGAACATATATATCATCATCTTCAAATTCAAAATGTCTTGGACCGATAATCTCTTCAAATAAAAGATAACCTACATTTAAAGCATCATGATTTCCAATAATGTAATGCAGTGGAGCATTTGATGCAGGTTGGAACTTATTCATTTGCGTTAAAGCATGTTCATAGTCTAAAAGTGTTCCACTCTGAGTTAAATCCCCCAGATGAAGATATAAACTAACATCTCTTATTTTATTTATCTTTTCTATACCTGTATTAAATGCATGTAGATTAAATTCCGTTCCATGACGAGTAATATGAGTGTCAGAGAAAATGACTAATCTTTTCTTTTGATTTGTTCCCTTATCAGTTTTAACAATTGATTCTGTCATAATTTTCATTCCTCTTTAATTTTAGCAGGTCTACCTTTGTATTTTTTATTTTTTACCATGGATTGCTCATAATTAGTATAAGAGAGAGCATTTAACATAACATTTTCCTCAATTGTAGTGCCGGGTAATAAAACACATTTTGCACCAATTATTACATTATCCTTTATTAAAATATTTTTAATTATAAATTTATCTTGTTCAATTCCGAAACTTAATATCGTAGATCCCATTCCAATTATTATATTTTTTCCAATCTCAATAAACTCAGATGAAATCCATGCGTTATCGCAAATCGCATTCTTGCCAATCTTTACTCCAAAAAACCTTAATGTAAACCGATTTTTTAACCATGGGAAAGGATTAGTCGCTGTCAGATATAAAGGCCATTTTTTAATTATATTACGGATATTCCAAAAATAATAAGCTCTATCATTAATATTCCTCTTAAAAATCCCCTCTCTGGGAAAATACACTAAATTACATATATTTAATATCAAATATGAAATTAAAATAGCAGCTAGCTGAAGAGTATATAAAGAAATAATTAAGTTCAATGGAATTAAGAGCCAAAATAGTAAATATAGATTTTCTCTCCAAAAAATAAAGATATAGGTGTATTCAATTAGAATCAATGGAATAAAACTTAATGTAATTATTAAAAAATAAACAGGCAAAAATCTAAAACGCAATCGCTCATCTACAGGTGTAGGTGAATCACCTTTTAAACTTGCAGGTTGAAACATATAACTATTTCCGATTTTTTTATTAATCTTTATTTAATTTTTTAGTTTTTTCTGCTTTTACACGAGATTCCTCAACAGAACTTATTGGAAATGAATAAGTTGCGGGAGTTCCTATATGTATCAGATCCCCCTCTAAAACTTGATCTAATTCTGTATAACTATTTGCTCCCAGAACAGCTCCCTCTTTTATGATTGTTCCTGGTGTTACTATTGTATGAGGTCCAACAATGCAATTCTTTCCAATATTTATTTTTTTTATGATCACTTTATCATGATAAATTAAGTGAGAAAATATACTTACATTCAATGAAGTCATTGAATTATCTCCAATTTCTATTAATTCTGGATCTATATATCCTTCATAGGCAACAACACTCCTCCCAATATGAACCCCAAAAAACCTATATACAAAAATATCTGCCCATGGAAATGGTATAGCTCTTGCTACCCAGATAGGAAAATAAGAGGTCCAGAATCTTCGGTGCATATATTTCCAATCTTTACTATCCTTTAGAAATATTCCTTCTCTCGTTGGATGTAAATAGTTGAGAATTCTAAAAATAATTGCTGAAAAAACCATTGTTATGGCGAAGAATAGAAAAATGTTCCCATAAACACTTAAAGGCACTAATAACCAATACCACCACTCACCTCCAGGCCAAAACGGTATAAAATTTTGTCCCGTTAATGTAAAATATAAGGCATTTAAGAACCAGAGATTTATCAGAATTAAAACAGTACTGGAAAAAAATATTTCGAGGACAATAATTAATGAAAATGGAGTTTTATACACTCCAGAAGTTGAGATTATATCATTTTCTCCCACTTTATTTTTCTGAATTTCCATTAAACTTACTTTTCCTATCGAAATTTAATTCTTAATAATACTACTAGGAATGGTTAAATATAAATTATAGAATATTTATTACTTTTTTAGATGGTTGTGATTTCACCAATCTTTATGAACTAGTATCATTAAACTTAAAAAATAACTAAAGAATTAATTTATATAAATACCTTTAAAAAATAATACAACATAAGAATCAAAAATCAAAGCGAGTGGAAATAAATATGTCGATTGATTGGCAAAAAGCCGAGGAGAGGCCCGATAAGTCCCAAAAGGTTGATGGTAAAGCTCTTTTAGATTTACGTGCCAAGATTAACGATCTAGAGAAGCAATTAGCAGAAACAAAAAATAACTTATCAGAAACGGAAGCTGATTTAACTTCTACTAAAAGTGAATTGGAACAGAGAACAAACAATCTCGAAACCACTAAAAATGAATTAGAACAGACTAAGAACGAGTTAGAACAAACAAAGCAAAAATTTGAAGTAAAAACCGCTGAACTTAACTCATCTATAGCGCAAAAAGACCAGAGAATCGAAGAATTAAATTCACAAGTTACTGAATTAAATCAAAAAATTGAAGATTATAATCAAACTCTTGGAGACCTCGAAGAGAATTTAAACCAACTTTCAGAGTTGTCTAAAAATTCTCAAGAAAGAGCATCTACTCTTGAATCTGAATTATCTCAGGTTAAACAAGAATTAAGAGAAGCGAATCAAGATATTGAATCCAAAGAGCAGAAAATATCTGAACTCGGATCCAAGGTTGAGCAATTAAGTTCTGAACTGGATACAACTCAGAGAGAAAAAGTTTCATTTGAAACTAAAGCTGGAGATTTAGAAAGTACCCTTACCCAAAAAGAGGAGGAGATGGCAGAATTACACGAAGCGTTAGAAGAGCAAAAAGAAGCGATCAATGCTCAAGCAGCGAAGATAGAAGAACTCGAAACAGAATTAAGTGAATATAAACCTCCTGAAATTGGCTCGGGTGGATTTGATGCCGAAGAACGTATCACATGCCCAATGTGTGGGGCAGTAGGACAAGATATTAAAACTGTAGAGGATAAATCTAAAGTTTTGAGTTATGTTGGCCACATACCCATGTATGCAAAAACTGTTTTCTAACTCAGAAAACAATTGTATAAACATGTGTGTAAAAAATGTGGCTATGAGTTTTAACTAAACCATTTTTTTCATTCTTTTCTTTTTTAAAAACTCTACAATCATTAGAGATTTTTTATTAGAAAAATTTTTTTTATGAAATTTTTTTTTGAGTTTATTAATCTTGATGAGTATAATTCTTCTGGAGAGATTAATTGATATTATCATATCCATTTTTATCAAACATATACCAAATGTCAAATACCTCGATAAGATTGTCCTTTTTTAAAGTCCTCTTTAAATCCTCAGTTTTTAATAATGTGATCTTTTTATTTTTCAATTTTTTTTCCTTTTTTGACATTTCTTTTGAATGATAATATCCTTTCTTTCTTTTTATCTTTCAATACTTTTAAATCTCCTACTAAATTAATGTACTTTTCATTATAATTCAGTAAGGAACTATTTAAATAACTTTAAAATTTACACTATGATTTGAATTAATAAGATCTAAATGTTTTAGTTAAAATTTTTTATTTCTTTCTTTTCTTTTAATGATTCTATTTCTAAAGCATAGATATCTGTTTGTTTAATCAAAAAAGAAAATAAAAAAAAATTAATAATATGGATTAGACAATATTGTTATAATAATCATATGTGTTGGTTCCACTGTCAGAAATAGGTGTTTCGCATGAGAGAAAAGTGTTACCAACAATAGTATTTTCATCACAGTGTGAAGTACTAATCCTAACGCCATACCCGATACCACTACCAGCATTGGTATAATTATAGATTAAATTTCCCGTAAGAACATTGAAATCTGATCCCGTATAAATATAAAACGCATATAAAGTATAAGGAGAGTTAGGATCTAATCCTCGGATTGAATTACCTGAAAAAGTGGAATAATCAGTAGCAACTCGAATAGCATAAGGATTATTACCATAAAGTACATTATTAGATACGGTACATTGATCCCCTAAAACATAAATCCCAATATGACAATAAGCTACATAATTATTATCACAAGTACTGGAATCCCCGTATAAAAATATTCCCTCACCTTGGGCTCCATCATCACAATAAAGAACCGTATTATCAGAGACATGTGTAGAATGTGCTGAAGAGGAGCAAAAAATTCCATATAGAACCTCAGTAATATAGCAATTACTTACCCATACATCAGCACAGTCAATATATATTCCTCGTCCATTTCTACCAGCATCACCGAAAATTTTAACATTCTCAATATATGAGAACGTATCTGAGACGAATATGATATTTATGCTAGTACCAATTATATCCGTGGCGTCTATCGTAAGATCCCTAATAATACATGATTGAGTTATCTCAATCCGGATAGCACTTCGATCTCCATT
>JAWOFX010000062.1:0-10542 GCA_046497275.1 Promethearchaeia archaeon
TACCACTTCTTCATCATGAATCCATAGTTGATAACAATAAAATTAAAATTTAATAGATAATAGATCCTTAATAACTAAAGATTATTGCATGAAAAATGCCCAAAGAAATAACTGATGAGGATACGTTTCTGGATTTATCTGAACGAGCAATTCATTGTAGAGTAAAGCGTGTAAAAGATACAGTGAAATTAAAATTGAGAACAACAAAATATTTATATACCTATAAAACAGATCCAGATTCTGCAGAAAGACTGTTAAGGAATATTAGTTGTGATGTAATAGAGCTCTAATCTATTTAATCTCTTAGTTTATTAATATTTAATAAGCAAATTTTTTTCTTCCCATGAAGTTCTTACCTGCTTGTGAAACATGTGTAAAATCTGGTTTCCTGTGTGTAAAATGCCAGGAGAAATTAGATGAGGGTGAGATTAGTCCATTTGAGTTAGACCTTGCCAAAGATCTGATTGAAAAGCAGAAAAAAGAAAAATATAGTTTTCTCGAAAATGTTTCATTTTTTAAAGCGATTGATTATGAGGATGTTGTAATCCTAATTGTGGGGAAAGGGGATAAAATAAGGATCACTCAAGATCTAATTAATTGGATTAAAGATGTTTATGAAATTGATAAGATCATATTAATTGAAAAAACAGATAAGCCTAGACCAGTTTTAGAGAATTTAATAGCTCCTGGGAAAGTGATGTCTTTAAATGAGATATTTTTAGCGACAGGAGATGTAGAATTTAGAGCAGTAATTCGAAAGGGAGATAAGGGCAAAATTCTATTCACAAAGCAAGAGATTGAAGAATTAGTTCAAGAGCTCACTGGAAAGTCTGTGAGAGTAGAATATATCTAATCTTCTTCTTTTTATTAAAGCTTTTCATAAATCAAGAAAATTCCGAATCTCAGTACTTAATATTACCAAAGTCTTCATTAAATAATCATAAAAGTTATTTTCGAGGTTAAACTTATAATTAATGGGTTATCTTAGTGGACGAATATAAACAAGTTATTCTAATTAGAACGGATTTGGGAATGAGTACAGGTAAAAAATGTGCTCAAGCATGCCATGCGAGTATAAGTGCATCAAATATAGTAAGGCGTGAACAGGTTTCTGTATGGAAAGCATGGATTAATTCTGGGCAAAAAAAAGTTATTCTTAAAGCTAAATCATTAGATGAATTATCAGAGATTCGAAGTCAATTAGAACGAGAAAAAATTCCAAATACGTTGATCAATGATGCCGGCTTAACTCAACTTGCTCCTGGAACCATTACTGCTTTAGGAATTGGACCTATCCTTTCAAGTCAAGTAGATAAAATAACTGGGAATCTTAAACTATTGTAAATATACCTAAAATTGATTAAATATGGATTACGATGTTAAATTTGAACATAATAATGAATCTGAAATAGAGAATTTTGTTGGAATAGAAATATTCAGTACTTCCGAGATTGAGGGTATTGGTGGGATCTACAAAGACAATTATAAAGACTTTATTGTTAAAGAAATAATTGAAAGTGGAAAAGTATTAGAAATTAAAGAAGATAGAGAAACCAATACTTACTTGCCAGATAAAGATAATTTTACAACATTTAATTTAATAAAAATCAATATGGATACATTTGAAGCGGTTAAGAAGATTTGCAGAGAATTAAAAATTCCAAGAGAAAAGATTTTTTATTCTGGATTAAAGGATAAGTGTTCTATCAGCGTTCAGAAAATATCAATTAAAGGAAATTATATTGAAGATCTTAAAAACCTAAATATTCGAGAGATATTCATACGTTCAATAAGACCAACCAAAAAACCAGTTAATTTGGGAAGCAATCGGGGTAACAACTTTACTATTGTTATCCGGAAAATTAAACATACACTAAATTTAAAGAATAAAATTGAAGATATATTAAAGAAATTAAGAAATAATGGATTTCCAAATTATTTTGGTCTGCAAAGATTTGGGAAATATCGGCCTAATTCTCATTTAATCGGGCGCGCTCTTTTGGAAGAAGATTATGAAGAAGCTTTCAAGGTATTTGTTTCACATACTTACTCCTCTGAAAGTTTAAATCTCTCGATTTTAAGAAAAGAAATTGGGAAATCCCTTGATAATCCGAGCAAATTAAAAGTCGCATACAAAAAATTCCCGAAAAGTCTATCCTATGAATGTAAATTAATTGAACATGTTATTCAATATCCCGGAGATTATAAAGGAGCGTTTGGAAATTTAAATCCCGATTTACTCAATTTGATAATAAATGCCTTTCAATCATATCTATTCAATAAAATGATTTCTTTACGAGTAAAGAAAGGATATCCATTGTTTCAACCTGTTGAGGGAGATTGTATAGGGATATTAGATGATATAAATGGAAATTTAACTGATGTAAGATATTGTTATGGGAAAGATTATGATAATTATTTAGATAAAGCGATTGAATTAAACCGAGCAACGATAGTTATTCCCATTATTGGATTTGATACTGATTTGGATCAATTTCCTTTAATGAATCAATTATTTGAGGAGATAAGAAAAGAAGAGAATCTAAGTCCAAATATTTTCAATAGTCATTTCTTAGACAAATATGATTTAAAGGGTTCAATCAGAGCTCAAACAGTCAAACCAATTGGTTTAGAATTAGTAGAATATTTAGATGATGAAATATATCCGGAAAATAAAAAGATTAAAATTGAGTTTTCTCTTAACAAGGGTTCTTATGCTACGATGCTCCTTCGTGAAATTATAAAATAGGTCAAATTATATCAATATTTTTCATAGTCTCCACTCCTAAGATATCTATCACTTTTGCTTTAATTTTCTTTGAAATTATTGAATTAACTGGAAATATTATGTCTAAAATAATATTTCTTTTTCTAGGAGTTCTAAAATCAACCCAATATGGTATAAATGATTCATTCTGTGGTTTTAGATCCAGAGCAAAATAATCAATCCAGTCTTTCCATGTTTTTATCTTTTTTAATAATTTTTCTGACAATAATGCTTCATATGGGTTTTGATAATCAACTAATTTAATCCTGATCTTATCCGTTTTTTTCATTATTTTGATATCTATTTTTACTTCCTTTTCTAATACAGAACTTTTTTTTTCAAATCCTTCCCGAATAAAATCTTTTAAATAATCTTTAAACAATTTTTTTTTCTTCACGAAATAAATTTCGAATGGCTTTGCTTGTTGATTATATGGTTCCTCCCAATTATAAATATCATTAGTTTCTGCTATATTGAGTAACCTTTTTCTGGTGGTATGGATAGATTGCCAATTAAGATCTACTCCAATCCATTTACGTCCTAATTTTTCTGCGACTGCTAGCGTTGTACCGGAACCCATAAAAAAGTCTGCTACAATACTTTCTTTTTTACTTGAAGCTAAAATTATTCTTTTAAGCAACCTTTCAGGCTTTTGAGTAGAAAAACCTTGGTATTCTGAAGTATTTGCTCTTATATAAGGAATATTTATCCATACATCTCTTGGAAAAACACCTTCCTTTTCCACATATACTTTTTGACTTAACTTAACCCCGTCATGGCTTCCTCCTCTATTATAGTAATATCCTTTTGCATCTTTTTTCAAATTATCTTTTACTCTATTGGAATATTCCATATAAATCTGGGGATCATCAATAAAAATATAATCATCTGATTTTGTGTAAAATAAAATTGAATCATAGGATCTTACAAAAAAATTTTTAGTCCGAGCTGAAGCTGCGGGATAATGCCAAATTATTTCATTTCTAAAATTCTCTTCACCAAAAATTTCGTCCATAATTAGTTTAACGTAATGGCTCACATGCCAATCTAAATGAACATAAATCGAACCTCGTTTAGATAGAATATGTTTCATTAACAATAGTCTTTCGTATAAGAAATTAAGATATGAATCTAATCCATCCTTCCATTTATCATTATATGCGACATTTTTGATATTTTTTTTGTGATTTCCAATAAATATTTTATGATAATAGTAACTATGAGTGAAAAATGGAGGATCAAGATAAATAAGATCAATTTTATCCTTAAAGTTCCTTTTAAAACTGTTTAAAATGGTCTTGTTATCTCCAAGAATAAGTTTATTTATCCAATTATCGTTATCATCTACCAAATCGATTGGTTTAGGTGTATCAATCAGTTTTTTATTTGTTTTGAAATTATCAATAAAATTTGGATATAAAATGTCTTCTGCTTTGGTTAATTCTAGATCCTCAGAGGAGCCATTAAAAATCACATCTTTTGGTTTTACATTCCTTTCCCAATTTAATTTGACCATCTCATTTGTAATATGTTTGGCATAAAATTTAATTTTATTACACAATTTAAAAAACTAATTAGCTAAAAAGAAAAATGCGACGAGAAAATGTCAGATAACATTGACTATTGGCGGAAAACTCATTATACTAAAGAAGTTACTCCCGAAATGTCTGGAGAAGAAGTAATTTTAGGAGGATGGATCCGTAATTATCGAGATCTTGGTGGCCTAAAATTCTTAAATCTACAAGATAAGTATGGAGAGCGACAAATAACATTAAAAAAAGGTATAATATCTGATGATTTATTTAATAAGACTGAAGTGGGGTATCAATACTGTATTATGGTGAAAGGAAAAGTAAAGTCATTTGAAAAAGCTCCTGGGGGAGTTGAAATAATTCCATCAGAAATAAAAATATTAAATAAAACGCCAGAAAAACTCCCTATAGATATGACCGGAGAAAGCATTAGCGCGTTAGATCTCCGACTTGATAATAGAGCATTAGATTTAAGATCTTTAAAAAATCAAGCGATCTTTGAAATTAGGGGACAGATGTTACGTTCTATCCGTAAATTTCTTTTTAAAGAGCATTTTACTGAGATTACTACCCCAAAAATTATCGGTTCAGCGACTGAGGGAGGTACAGAATTATTTCCTATCATGTATTTTGATAAAGAAGCGTTCTTAACTCAATCAGCACAGTTATATAAGGAACAATTAAGTGGTGTGTATGAACGTGTGTTTGAATTAAGCCCATGTTTTAGAGCGGAAAAACATCGTACACGTAGGCACTTGTGTGAGATTTTTGTTTTAGATGTTGAAATGGCATTTGCCGATATGTCTGATGTCTTAAAAACCTTAGAGCAAATGATTCATAATGTTATTAAAGATATCAGAGAGTATCAGATGGGTGCTTTACAATTTTTAAATATGGAAAATGAAACAATCGTACCTGAACTACCATTTCCACGCTATAAATATGAAGAAATTATTGATTTAATCAGTAAAAAATTAGACACTCCTCTTGATTTTGGTGAAGATATTCCCACAGAAGCATATCGAGAA
Organism: Promethearchaeia archaeon; assembly: GCA_046497275.1. Lineage (GTDB taxonomy): Archaea > Asgardarchaeota > Lokiarchaeia > Sigyniarchaeales > SOKP01 > TEKIR-8. Next base: position 5,328 of record JAWOFX010000062.1, read on the forward strand.
CTTGGAAAGGAATTAGAAGGTTATTATTATATTACTCATTGGCCTATGTCAATTAAACCATTCTACATAATGCAATCGGAAGATCCTAAATACAGTGAATCTTTTGATTTACAAAAAGGTTGGTTAGAATTAACTTCTGGAGGAACAAGAGTTCATAATCGAAAAAAATTAGAACAAGCTATTGAAGATAAAGGATTAAATCCAGATGCTTTTGAATCACATCTTAATATATTTGATTATGGTATGCCACCACACGCAGGATTTGGATTAGGAATTGCGAGATGGTTGGCTATTATATGTGGGTTGGATGATATAAGAGAGGCAGTGATGTATCCACGTACTCCTGACAGATTAACACCTTAAACCTTTTCGCATACTTTTCTCTATAAATTTTAATTATTTTAATTATAGAATTGTAAAAAAACCAGAGACCTTTTTTATACTATGAATGAAAAAATTGAGGGATATGTTAAAGCTGGAAAAGCTCTTAGTGCAGCTAAGAAGGTAGCAAGGAAACTCGTAAAACCCGGAATTCCATTATTAGAACTTGGAAATAAATGTGAGGATGAAATTATTAAGCAAGGATGTGAGCTCTCTTTTCCAATTAATCTCTCATTAGACAAAATAGCGGCACATTATAGTCCCCCTATAGATGATTCCACCGTCGTTCCTGAAAAAGGATTATTAAAAATAGATATGGGCTCTCATTATAACGGTTATATCGCTGATTCAGCCATCACTATAAATATTGATGGAGATCCTAAATTAGAAAATTATGTAGAGGCAGCAAGAGCAGGTTTGGAAGCTGCAATCAGGATTTTCAAGCCAGGTACAAAATTATATGAATTAGGAGAGGCAATAGCAAATGAAATAATTTCTCGCGGGTTACGACCTATCACCAATTTAGGAGGACATCAATTAGAACAATATGATTTGCATGCAGGCCATTTTATCCCTAACTTTAAAGATAAAAGCCATAATTATACTTTAAAAACTGGAGACGCCTATGCATGTGAGCCTTTTGCTACTTCTGGAGTTGGGAAGGTGGTAAATGGAAAAGAGGCATATATTTTTCGTTTTGTAAAGAAAAAAACAAAAAATATCTCTTATGAGCATCTCAATTATATGAATAAATTTGAAGAGCATTTCGATCATCTTCCATTTTCCCCAAGATGGATACTTAAAGAAAACTTAATTCCCAAAAACAAGATTAATCGAATAGTAAATACTTTCGTAAGAAAGGGTATATTAGATAAATATAATGTTTTAATTGAGAAAACTGCTGAACCAGTTTCTCAGTTTGAGCATACTATTGTTATTGATGAGGATGGAAATACCATTGTCACCACAAGAGAATGAGGAATTAGGGAATTTATATTCTATTATATTATGTGCGGGAGAAGGTACTCGATTTGGAGAAAAAACTGAACTAATTCCGAAACCTTTAATACAAAATGAAGAGTTGAATAATAAACCTATTCTACTTCACACAATAAATCAATTACTTCAATCCAGAATAAAAAATATAACTATTGTTAAAGGATATCGTGGAGATCAAATAGAAGAGTGTATCTCTTCTCTTAAAAAAGAATCAGAATATAAAGATCTGAATTTAATCACCATTGATTCTGAAGGGGAATATCAAAAAGGACCATTTTTCTCGTTTCTTTCTATTAGAAAAAACCATAAATTGCTTAAAGAAAATCATTTTTATTTGATAATTCCAGGAGATACGATTTTTGAGTCTGGGTTTTTTCAATATATTACTCAGTTTTATTATGAAAATAAATCTATTCTTTCGAAATTTCCATATCTCTTTTATCGTACTGTTAAGATCAAAAAGATTGAATCTAAAAGATATGTCCCAATAATAAAATCCAAATCTTTAAACCAATCCTTATTAAAAGAGATTCAACTTCACAAAAGAGATGAATTATCAAATCAGAAAGAAATCAAACAACTTTACCCGATACTTTTAGTATCCTTCCCACTTTTTCAAAAAATTATTGAATCCGAAAAAAGATTTAAAGGAAATTCTCTTAGAGAGTGGCTGAATTTTTACTCCTACGAAGAAAATAAGATATACATTCATGAAATAAAGAAAGGATATGAATTTTTTGATATAGATACTCCTAACGATTTAAAATCATTAAAAAAAAAAAAAGGTGGACAATAGGTTTCATTGAAATTATGCTTTCTAGTTGAATATTTCAATGAAACAGCTTTAAATCTTCATGGAATTTAAAGTGAGTTTCTTCAAAGACATATCTATGATGAATATATATCTACTAAAGACCGCGATAGGATAACAATATATAAGTTCCTGTGTAAAAAGCACAATAAATCCGGCACTTTGAAACTTAACGCATCATTGATAATCTCAAATTCAAAAACTCAGCAATCCAGTAAGACTTTATGAGTTTTGTAAGATGTATAGGAAATATTTGATAATTTTTGAAATTTTTATGAAAATGTTGATATCTAAAAATCTTTTGTGTAAAGCATTACTCTCATTTACCCAGAGTTATTAGATTGAATGTTTGAAGGGGTTATTCCCAAAAAACCAACAGAGATTTGGTAAAAAAGGATTCAATAAATATTCTCAAAATTACACCCGAATTGAATAATAACGCAACGTTTTATAGGTGTTTTATTGCTCTCAAACCAATGCAAAAAATTTCTATTGTCCATTTTATCAATAGAAAATTAAATATTTAAATCTTTTTATCATAACTCAAACAATATCTATTCTGATTTATTAGAAAATAATAGATTTGATTTAAACACATTTAAAAAAAATAACTCCTATCTTTTTATTATAATAATTTTTATATTCTCTAATAAATGAATTTAAAAAAAGTGAAATTCTTAATTTATTATGTCACAGGCTGAAATTCCAATAAAAATAGTATTGTTCGGTATAGGAATGATAAAAGGAAAAATCATACGACATATCTCTCCTTTATCTGCTGATGCAATCATTGATAAATTACCACTCGTATTAAGGGGAAGATTTAGTTTTGGTTCAAAAAAGTATTGGACATTACCTGGAGTTGAAATTTATCGAGGAAGAAGTGAACGATCAGACAAAGAAGGAAAAAAAGGGGATATTATGTATAATCCCAAAAGTGATGAACTATTATTTTTACTGGAAGATCAAACACTCCCAAATAAAGTTAATAAAATTGGGGTAGTCGAAAGTAATTTGGAGTTAATCTTAAATGCTCGAAATGGGCTAAATACAAAAATTAAAAGAGATTTTACTTGAGCTTGATTATATTATGGTGTTTAAGAAAAGATTAACTTTAGTGTTTTTGATTATTTACTTGTCTGTTTTTCTATATCTATTGCTTTTCATATTTATCCCCCCTGTTCAAAACTTTATAATAACCGTAAGAGAAAATCTTGCATTACTTACTGAGGGTGACAATTATTGGTGGGCATTAATAATTTCCTTTTTTATTTGTTTTATCGGTTCTGCCTCCGTTGGATTTCCTGTTCCTTTTCCATTTGTATTGTTCTCATTATCAAATTCTGTTTTTCTTAGATTTACAGCCGCACCATATAATTTAACAGCTCAGCAAATCGCATTAAATTCGAGTTTTTGGCTAGAAATCTCTGGTATTGCTATAATTGGAGGCTTAGGAGCTGCGCTTGGAGAATTAACAGGATACATCATCGGATATGGTGCTAAAAAAATTGGCGAAAGTCGAAGTTCAGACGTGATTGAAAATGTCAAAGGATTTGGGAAGCTTGTTCTTAATAATGAACGGAGAATCCCTCTATATGTATTTCTCTTTGCTTTAACACCCTTACCGGATGATATTTTATTTATTCCCCTTGGTATGATTAAATATCCTGTATGGAAATCTATAATACCTGGATGGCTTGGTAAGAATATTACCACTTATTTCTACTGCTTGTGGCCTCTTTTAATTGCATTTGGATTTTTAGCTACAGGAGGAGAATCTAATGATTTTACCACGGTCGTTACAGAAGCAATATTACTGCTTTTTACTATTACTATAATGTTTTTTATTATGGGTTTTGATTGGAATAAATATCTTATGGAAAGAGCAAGAAAGAGAGAAGCAGCAGCTAAATCTAACATTGAAGAATAGAACTAATAAGATATGAACACTCTTTCTCTGGAAAAAATTTAGTCCCAATTAATTAGTATTTAGATCCCCTTTTTTCAAGGCAATTTTTACAGACAAAAACAGTTTTTCTTTTATCTTTGGAATTTTCGTCGTAATAGGTCCTTTTATAAATATAGTTAGAGCATATATGACAAGTTGCAGAAGTTCTCTCTTCTTTTAAAAGTGGCCCTAATTCCTCAAATGTTCCCAATATAGTATCACTATTTAAAATTAAATCCGTTTAGAAATTTCTATTTCGATTTGAGATATGAGATCTTTTTTAAAATTATTTTTATTTCTTCTTCGCTGTTTTCTTCCCCTTTGATAATACGGACGACTACCTAAATTTACATTTGATATTTGTATCGAAGGAAACATACGCTGCTTTAATATTTCGGCAATCTCGACTGCTGTGGAGATTTCTTTTCCTTCACCTTGTATCAAAATAGATTTCTCGCCTCCAGAGAAGGCGAAGATCGCGTCTTTTATGGCCTGATCCTTATCATCACGCTGTTTTATCTTAATAATATTATTATTCATCTAAGAAACCTAGTTTATAATCGTCTATTTTTACAAAAAAGAAGTTCTCATTCTAGTATATACATCAGAATTTATATTCTTTATTACCATTCCAAAAATTATCTTGGAAAAATGTGAAAGGAAAAGTCCAAAAAAAATAAAAAAAAAGTTAAGAAATTATTAACTTTTCAAAAACAGATTTCACAATACCAAATGCTTTCTTAACTGAAAAATTAAGATACTCACTCTTTTTTAAATTCGTATTGTCCCAAATGTAATTATCTAAAAATTCAAATGCTTCACCATTAAGATCCTTTACTTTTTTATCCAAAACATTTGAATAATCTAAGATCATCTCGTCGTTGCAAATTAATACATAGTCTTTAAACTCAAAATGTTTGCATTTTGGATAGGGTGGAATACATTCGCAATTATCGAATTTTTTACAATAAGAACAAAAATGAAAAAAATTTGAAATTTTGCGGAGTCTAGACGATTTTATCGAATTTTTTAAATATAAATTTTCAAATACATATAAAATAAAAAATATTAGTAGC
>JAWOFX010000103.1:0-2985 GCA_046497275.1 Promethearchaeia archaeon
GAAAATATATTGGGCCAAGACTTATCTGCGCAGGAAAAGGTATATGTGTAACCGGAGGACATGGTGGAGTAATGGCATATATATCGGACTCAGTACCAGAAATAAGAAAAGCAGTACGTAAAAATCTTAGAAAAGGAGTAGACTTCATAAAAATTCTCTCTACCGGTGGAGTAATGGATGCGAGAAAAGTCAGTGAAGCAGGTAGACCTCAAATGACACTGGAAGAGATTGAAACAGCTTGTTTTGAAACCCATCGAGGAAATATTCTTATCGCGACCCATTGTGAATCGACAAAAGGAATAGAAGAAGCTTTAAAGGGAGGTGTTGATAGTATTGAGCACGGAGCTGATATAAACGATGAATTAATAGAGTTATTCAAAAATAATCCTAAAAGTTTGCGAGGTTTCACTTATTTAACACCAACGATATCAGCTGGAATGGGGTTAGCTTCATTACCTAAAAAAGTAACCAAGATAACTGAAGAATCCAAACAAAATGCAATATTAATCGAGGAAGGAATGATAAAAGGTTTAAGAAAAGGTTATCAAAATGGAATTCGAATTGCTGTAGGAACAGATGCATCTGTACCATATTCATTACAATATGAGGTCTGGAAAGAATTAGAATATTTTCTAAAATATACGGATATGTCTAATCAAGAAGCTATTTATTATAGTACGAAAAATAATGCAGAACTCTTGGGAATTGATGATATAACCGGGAGTATTGAAAAGGGAAAATTCGCCGATTTGCAAGTTGTTGAAGGTAATCCATTAGAAAATATTGATGTTTTAGGGGAAGTTATTCATGTATTCATAAAAGGAACTTTTTTAAAAAATCTAAAAGTTGATAAAGTAAAGGATTTAGAAAAAGTAGAACCAATAGATATCTAAAATTTAATTTCTTTTTATTTTTTAATTTAAAATTAGAAAGTTAGGAAAGAGATCACTTTATATAATTTTAAATGATTTCAACAGTTTTTCTGCATTTTTCTTGAATATTCTATTTCTAAAACCATCCGAAATTGGCAATTGTTTTACTGCAGGAATAATTTGATTCCAATGGCATAATGGATGATCAGATGCAAAAAGCACTTTATCCTCGATATTTGAATTAGTATAAGCATCCCACGGAAAATATTGATAAAGTTCTGGATGAGCTGAGATATCTACATAAACATTTGGATGACGAATAACCACAGAAAAGGTATCCCAAAACCAAGGCGTTCCCATATGACCAATAATAATAGTCATCTCGGGAAATCTCATTGCCAGATCGTCAATTCGCATAGGATGTCCGTATTTTGCTATTGATCCCGCTGTCGAAACTTGATGTCCACCATGGATCCAGAGGGGGATGTTCAGATCAACAATCTTTTCCCAAATGGGATTATATACTTCATTTTTCGGATCAAATTTTTGAACGGGTGGTACTAATTTAACTCCTTTCAAGTCTAATGAATTAATTGCATAATCTAACTGATCAAGAGCATCTGATGATGGAGGATCGATTCCCGCAAATCCTATAAATCTTTTGGGATATTTTTCTATAAACATTGCTAGATCATCGTTATTTACTAGAATGGCTCCATACGCAGTTTTAATATTAAAGGATACAATAATGGCTTTTTCTATCTGAAGATTATCCATAAGTCCAATATAATTATCAATTGAATATTTTGTTGCCAGAGTTTTGAGCATAACAGACATTCGCTTTTTCTGAGTTGGATAAAGGCCCCACATAGCATCTGAAATTTTATCTATTTCATCCCATGTTGCTTCCTTACAAAACGGATGGAAATGAAAATCAATAATCATAATATTTTAGAATATGATAAAATCGACTTAAATCTATCTGATTATGGAATAATTGGGAAGAAAAAGGTAGTGTTAAGAAATAGAAAAAAGAAAATAAGTATTTATATTTGATTTTGATAAATGGTTTGTTTTACTTAGATCTGTTTTTTCTTTTTAACAAGAGTAATGATTCCAATCATAGAAATTGCCGTTATTCCCAAGAAAATCGTAAGTTCATAACCAGGGATTTCAGGAAGTTCGAGTTCAAATTTATAAGCTGTAGTACCTTCACTATCTTTTAGTTCATATGAAATCAGAGCACCATTAGAAGAATAAGACCATGTTTCTGAACCATCTTCCAAATAATAACCTCCAGATTCTCCAGCATAAAAGTCATGCCTGATGGCTCTACCAGGAGTGGTCCAATTTTCCACCCATGTTATTTCATCTAAATATGCCGCGCAATCTTCACCTGGTAATTGTGCTAAAAAGGAACCCGCATTTTGTACAGATGCGTTAGAAGGTGTTATTCCAGGAACAGCAGACCAAGTTGTTGTCCAAGTTACTGCATAGTAAGTGACATTTTTAGGGTTTTTTAATACATAAGTATTTACAGCTGGGTTTTTTAAGTCTTCAGTTATCTCACCAGTTGTCCAATTATAAACATTAACTGTAATATTACAGACCGGGGCATCATCTATAATAGTGAAAGTGTCAAAGGGATCTCTTACATCTAAAGTGTCTGATTTATTTATTCCTTGAACTAAATATTTCTGTTTTGCTCCAAGTGTGGAAGATCCTTCTTGAAATGCTGTTTCAATTTTTGATTCCCAACTCGAACCAAATAAGTCTGTCATGGTTTCATTATCAGCTACAGTAACTTTTAAGACTTTTGTATCCCCAGTAGAAGTATCCGGACAAGCGTATTCAGTAGCTTGAACATTGATAAGAGGGACAAATGCTATAAATCCGAGCGTTACAAGTAAGCTAAGCAATAAAATTTGTTTTTTTCTCATAAGTTATAACCTATTTTTATAATTTTTTTAAAGACATTTAGATTTCTAGTGTGCAAAAATATATTTTTTTATTATTTAAAGATTTCGCTATAAAAAGCTAGATTTAACAATTAATTCGAAAATAAAGAAAAAATTATCGTAAAGTTCCTTCCAAATTCCTTCTTGCGTATCCC
>JAWOFX010000166.1:0-25914 GCA_046497275.1 Promethearchaeia archaeon
CCCCAGTATAACACACCCTCAGAGGTTCCATTTCTTTGTCAATAGGAATCTTGCGAAAATGCTCATCTATAGTTCTATCAAAATTAGATAATTTCATCACATTATTTTCGTTATCAAGTAAATTCATCAAAGTATGAACTACTTTGGTAGTTAATGATTTGTTTTTTTCTCGACATCTAACAAGTCCTTCAATATGGCTTATTCTTTCAACATAGTATGCTTTGAGCAAGAATAAGAGCGTGTTTCTTAAAACTTTATAGTCATTAATTTTCCTTCCTGTTCTTTTTTCTAATTTAGGAAATACCCCTAACCATTCAAGATTTCTGAAATCATCTTGATGTAGATAATACATTCTAACATCCTTGAAGCCCATGTTCTTCAGGATTCTTTTCTGGACAACCCCATACAATCCTGCTCGACAAGGTCCGTGGTCAGCAATCATCATAAAGTCTTTAACATTATAATTACGATATAGGTTTATCATTTCACCAAGAATGACTTTAAATGGAAAACAAACGAATTCAGGAGAATTTTTTACTCCTTCACTAACTATTTCAGTGTTTACTAGAGGGGGATCAACTACTTCAATACCTGGAAGATCATGGAAGAAAGCTTTGAAAAAAATATAACTCCACCCCATTCGTGAAAATGAGACTCTAACATTTACCATTTACCACACCTACTATTCCATCGTGCGAATATCGCATCATCCTTTTCTCTTCCAGTGACTCTATTTTTATCTTCTTTCCTGACAAGATATTTAATTGTACATCTATTTGCACAATCATTACAGACAAATGAACCTGGAGCTAAGTTCATTTCACTAACTTTTAGGCCATGAAAAGAAGATAATTGTCCATTTACATGTTCCCTTGCCAAAATGGCTGAACCAAATGCTCCCATTACGTAATAATTTTCATGAATAATGACTTCATGTCCCAATTCTTCTTCAAAAGCATTTTTGATTCCGGAATTCGCTGCGACCCCTCCTTGGAATACAAAGGGAGGCCGAAGCTTTTTACCCTTGCAAACATTATTCAAGTAGTTTCTCACAAGAGCTTTACACAATCCCTTGATGATTGATTCTTTAGAATATCCTTCTTGTTGTTTACTGATCATATCAGATTCGGCAAAAACTGTGCATCGTCCTGCAATTGAGACTTCCTCTTCTGCTCGAAGAGCGTAATCCCCAAACTCTTCAATTGGAACCTTAATCCGAACTGCTTGATGATCTAGAAAAGATCCAGTTCCGGCAGCACAAACACTGTTCATGTTAAAATCTGTTACAATACCATTTTTCATCAATATAACTTTGCTATCTTGTCCCCCGATTTCAAGAATTGTTCTCACGTCAGGGGTATAAGTTGAAGCTCCAATTGCATGAGCAATTATTTCAGGTTTTGCTATATCTGCACCGATAAGAGCCTTTATTAAATACCTAGCAGAACCTGTTGTCCCAACACCACAAATGCTTTTTTCGATGTTTTCGGGAAGGACTTTTTTCATGTATTTTAGATTTTCTTGTGTAGAAACAATGGGAGAACCATCATTTCTGGTCCAAGTTGCATACAATAACTCATTTCTCTCATTAATTATTGCACATTTCGTGGAGACACTTCCAACATCTATTCCTAAATATAACTTATCATCCACAGTATCTGAAAGAACATTTTTGATAAATTCTGGTTCATTCATTTGTATTTCTTCCTCTTTATCATTTCGATAAAAGATTCTATTCTTGTAGTTATTTGAGATTCTCCAGTATGTTCATCTAATGTGAGATCAATAAAAGGTTTATCTTTCATGTCAAAATCTTGCATTACTAGTTCTTGAATCAAAGAATCAGGACCACATGCAAAAGAAATCAAGAAAATGCCCCCATCAATCTCTTCATTATGGATAACATAATCAGATAATTGCATCAATTCATCTTCATTGTCCCAGAAATTGCAAAGATTATCATCAATTTCAACTCTTCTTGAGAAGATTTCCTGTGGAGCATTTTCAACAGTTACAACATCAACAAAATAGGATTTGAGAATATCCATTAATCCATGATTAATAATTGGTTCATAAGTATTGTATGGATGGCCAAGAACCATAATTGAAAGTGGATAATTTTCATAATCTTTGTTAAGTTTAGGTTGAGATCTTTTCTTAAAGTTATAATTTGGATATTCTTCAAAAGGATACATTTTTAAAAGTGCATCAGGGACAAGAATTCCATCCTCAATCAACTCATGGAATTTTTCAAGTTTTTTATATCCATTCTCATACGCGAGTTTTGATTCTTCTTTTGATTTATTTAATTTTTTTCCAAAATCTATTACTGATTTCATCATTGAATGTTCTCTGGCATTAAAAGTCCATTCAATAACGGGAATTTTAGAAACTGCTGAGTGTTGGGTGACATCTGGAAGAATAATGAATTTCGGACAATAATAATGATCCTTACTATCACTAATGAGTCGTGGAACAAATATAAAATCTAGATCGGGGTGATTTCTTGATAAATAATTCACATGACCATAATGAATCTTCATTGGAATGCATAAATCGGTTGCAGATTGATTAGATCCCTTTGTAAGAATTTCTTTGTTTGTTTCTGGACTCACAATAACTTCGCAACCAAGAGATGTAAGTATTCCTTCCCATAATGGAAAATACTTGTAAAAATACAGGGAACGTGGGATACCTATCTTCAGTCTTTTCGCCTTTTCATTTTTTTTCTTATAATTCATCTTTTCGTACAAGTTTCGAAATAGGTTCTTGGGATCCGTTCGTTCTTTTACTTTATCATATATTTTCTTGTTATATACCTTCCAGAACAAGTCTTCCTCGTAGAAATTGTGAGTTATCAGAGTTTTCATTCCTCTAAGCTCATAAACCTTTTCTTCTAGCGCTTTATAGAAGTTAAATCCCTTTCTTTTTTGCTCGAACCCATAGATGGCAAAATCTATGAATAGTTCATCCTCGATGGGAGCGACCATTTCTTGATTGAGCCATGGGTAGAACTTGTACTCATCTAGTTTGTTTTTTTGCATTCGGTAAGGGACAATCCAAACCGGGAAGTAATCAAATAATTCCAGGTACCAATTGAAAAATTCTTCCGCGTGAGAGAATGGTATGAAAACATCAACAATCACGTCCGGTTCTCCCCCTTTCTTAGTTAAAAATGGTAATCGTTCGCTGATGTTAAGAATATTTGTCGATCCAAGTATAAAGGGCCCTACTAACCACCGGACTAGTTTACTCTCAAAAATTCCTCCAGCAATATTCCGTATCGACCAGTGACAATCTGCATCATATCTGAAAAAATAATCTATGGTGGAGAGGAAGTCTCGCTTTTTTTTCATCGCACTTTTATAATAAATATCGTAGAAATATTTATTCTTGTAAGGAGCTTCCTCCTCATCAACGAAGCTGGCAACGCAGAGTACGTTCATATTCTCGGAGAAGATAAGCCCGTCCATCATTTCAATATCTTGCTTTTCGTAATGTTGCTTGATAGCTTCCATGTATTCACTAAAAGTATTGTAGTGGATGTAATCGATGCGGACGCACTCTTTTGCTGGAACGAGCTTGAACTTCAAGAGCGTGATGATTGCGATCGTACCGAAACTCCCGTGCAACATTTCGAATATTTCATGGTTATCACTTTTCGTGCATAAAATTATGTCACCTGTTCCCGTCACAATCTCTATTTCTTCACAGGAATCGAAAAATCCCCCATACTTGAAAGACATGGATTCAACTGAACATCCTGCTACTGCCCCGCCTATCGTGATTCCCTTGAGCTCGGAAACGCATTTCGGTACAAGCCCATACTTTAAGGTTTCTCTTGCAAGCTTGACAAAAGTAACTCCTGCTTCTGCAGTACACATCCTAGTCTCCGTGTTTATCTCAATAATGTCTGTAAGCGACCTCACATCTATCGGCTTGTCACTATATTTCGGTTTATCCGGCTGTGGAGCCATATGGGAAACGCTCGCCTTTTTTAGAGAGAAAAATTCCCCCGGCTTCGAGTTATCGTACGCATTTCTAACCATCTCAGAGATCGCTTCTACTTTTCTTTTATGTATTGCTAGTTTTTCTTCACTCATGTCAAAAATATTTCACGCCTCTTTTCGCTTTCTTTTTTCCAGCTTGCATTCTCTTCTTTTGAATCGTCAACCTCCAATTGGATATTTGTGAAGATGATTCACTACTCTCTCGAAGCAATAACGCAGCATTTTTCATATTCCTTCTTTTCATAATAAAAAAAATTAGTCAAATTATATTAATTTTTCTGTGAATTTAATAACCCTACTATGCCAAAAACTATAATTACCCACCAAACAAAAGATATCTCTTTCATTTTCTATAATAGAAATTAAAGCATTTAAACTATGGAAAAAATATCGAAAGTTTTTGCTTTATTAATAGTTCATAATATTCTAAGATATTTTCATTGAATAAATAGTTGAAATTATTTACAAATGTATAATCTAATTGGTAAAATTATATCATATTAAAGGTCACATTCTTTCAACTAATATTGATAAAATATTATTCCCAAAACCTCCAAAATTGCATGTGATACCTGTTTTAGCACCTTCAACTTGTCGTTTTCCTGCCTCTCCTCTCAACTGCCAGACTAATTCAATAACTTGGGCAACACCAGTAGCCCCTAATGGATGCCCTCGTGCTTTTAAGCCTCCTGAAGGGTTTATTGGTATTTCACCTCCTATTTCTGTCAACCCCTCATGGGCTGCCTTTGCTCCCTCCCCTTTTTTAAAAAATCCTATATCCTCACTCTCAACTGCTTCTAAAATTTCAAATGCATCATGCAATTCAGCTACATCAATATCTTTAGGACCTAAACCCGCCATTTTATATGCTTGGTTTGAGCAAATTTTTAGAGCTTTTAGAGTAGTCATATCCTCTCTTTCATACACAATATGTGTGTCAGTGGCTTGTCCTATTCCGGAAATCATAATAGGATCTTCACAATACTGTTTACTTTTTTCGGCATTACACAGAACTAATGCAGCTGCTCCATCAGAAATAGGGCAAATATGGAATAATCTTAATGGATCTGCAATAATTGGATTTGTTTTATCATCTTTTAGAAATTCTTGAACATTATCCCAATGGCCTTTACCTTTTTTAATAGCGGAATTCATAAAATCTTCTATAGGTCTTTGAAAATGAGCGTATGGATTTAAAGCACCATTTTTGTGGTTTTTTATCGCAATATCGGAAATCCATTCCAATTTAGAGTTATATTTATCTAGATATGCTCTTGTCAATAGCCCTCCATAAGATGGTAATGAAACCCCATGAATTCTTTCCGCCTCATTGTGGGTTATAGTAGCCACAGTGGAAGTAATAAATCCGGGTGTGGAGATATGGGTCATTTTTTCCCCACCTGCAACTAACACTAAATCACTCAATCCTGATGCTATAGCTTGAAATCCCGCTTTTATAGCAGAACCACCACTTGCAGGTCCATTCTTTAAATGATCTGCCCCTGCAGGTAGTAAGCTTATCCTATCTACTAAAGCATTAGCAACTCCACTCATATGATTCAATATTTCTGGACTCATCACACCCACATACACAGAATCAAAATCTTTATTACTCGTATTTGAATCTTCAATTGCTTTTAGCGAAGCTTCTGATAATAAATCTAATAAATTTTTATCATTTAATTTTCCAAATTTTGTATGTCCTACTCCGATAATGGCTACTTTATTCATAATTACTCACTCTTTTCTTATTATACTGATTAATTAATTGGTTTTTTAAAACTAATATTCAAAACACTTGTCTATTTTTATATTCTCCAAAGATTTCTCTTAATACATCACATATTTCCTGAAGTGTAGCATATGTTTTCACAGTTTTTATCATTATTGGCATAATATTTTCACCCTTTTTTGCCACTTCTCTTAATCTATTAAGATGCTCTCTAACTTGATCATTATCCCTAGTTTTCCTTAATTCTTCTAATTCTTTAATTTTTTGTTGTTCTATAGATTGATCAAATTCGAATGTCGGTATTTCATAATCTTCTTCAATTTTATAAGTATTTACCCCAATTATTTTATCCTTCCCACTTTCAATTCGTTTTTGTTTTAAATATGCATTTTCCAAGATTTCTCTTTGAATGAAATTATCATCTATTGCCCTTGGCATTCCTCCCAAATCTTCAATCCTATTGATATATTTCATTGCTTCCTCTTGTAATTTATTAGTTAAATATTCAATTATATAAGAACCTCCAAAAGGGTCCACTATATCTGTAACTCCTGACTCGTGAGCAAGTACTTGTTGAGTTCTAAGAGATAATCTTACGGAATCTTCTGTTGGCAAACATAGGGCTTCGTCAAAAGAATTTGTATGAAGTGATTGTGTTCCTCCTAAGATTGCTGCTAAAGCTTGGACAGTGACTCTAACTATATTCACATGTGGTTGTTGTGCTGTTAATGTGACGCCAGCCGTTTGAGCATGAAATCGTAGTTTCAATGAATTATTTTTCTTAGCATTGAATCGTTCTCTCATTATTTTTGCCCATATCCTTCTAGCTGCCCTAAATTTGGCAACCTCTTCAATGAAATTATTTTGAGCTGTAAAGAAAAAGGACAACCGAGGAGCAAAATCATCAACATTTATTCCGCGTTTTACAACTTCTTGAACATAAGTAATCCCATTTGCTATGGTGAATGCAATCTCTTGTATGGCATTCGAACCTGCTTCCCTCATATGATATCCACTAATACTAATTGTATTAAATTTCGGTAGATTTTTTGAGCAATAATCAATAACATCAACTGTTAGCCTCAATGAAGGTTCTGGTGGAAATATATATGTTCCTCGAGCAACATATTCTTTCAATATATCATTTTGTACGGTGCCTCTTAATTCATCTTGTTTTACACCTTGTTTTTCTGCTACTGCAATATACATTGCTAATAATACTGCTGTAGGAGAATTTATTGTCATACTTGTCGATACTTTATCTAGAGGAATTCCATCAAACAATATCTCCATATCTTTTAATGACCTTACTGAAACACCTACCCTACCAACTTCTCCTTCACATAAATCATTGTCCGGATCATAGCCCATCTGTGTAGGTAAATCAAAAGCGACAGAAAGTCCTTTCTGACCTTGCGAGATTAAATATTTAAATCGCTCGTTTGTTTTTTTCGCATCAGCAAAACCACTATATTGTCTCATGGTCCATATCCTTCCTCTATACATAGTTGGATATACACCCCTAGTAAAGGGATATGCTCCTGGATAATTGAGATCTTCGATAAAATTAAGATTTTTAACATCCTCAGGATCATAAACTTGTTTTAAATCTATGTTTGATGGGGTTTTGAACTCTTCTTTTCTTTCTCCTTTTTTTAAATATTTAGACAAAATTTCCTTTTCCCATCTTACTCTCTCTTCCCTTATTTCATTTAATTCTTTTTCGGAAAACATTTTTATTCCTCTTTATTAATTTAAGCCACTGGTTTAAATTTATAAGATTCAATTTCTTTGCCATCTAAATCATCACAAATTTTCATATTAATTAGTTCTAATTTCATTCCTATTGTTAGATTTTCCTTTTCCGTAAGTTGACCAAGTGCTTTTATTCCGTTCTCAAATTCTACGATTGCTAGTGCATAGGAATCTTTATTTCTAAATTCCATTGGTGCTGCTTTTAAAATGGTGTAAGTTAATAATTTAGCATGGCCTTTAGGGTTAATTTCTTCAAAAAGTTCATTTTTACATTTTAAGCATCTTAAATGGGAGTTTTGTTGTAAATATCCGCATTTTTTACATTTTTTCCATTTAATGGTATATTGATTATTCAATGCTCTCACATTCTTTTTCTATTATCATAAAAAATGATTTCTGTTTTATAATATTAGAGATATAATTTTTTAAAATATTATTTTTAAAATGTTAAGAGATATTACTTAAGTAATTTTTGCGTAGTATCGTTAAAATCCAACTATTTACCATCATATCTATAAATATTTACGCATTATTTTAATAAAATTAATAATAATTTATGAATAAGTTAAAGTGGTTTTAATGGAAGGACAAATTAAATTTGAGGATTTGGATATAAAATTTGGATATTCATGTTTACCCGAGAGATTACATTACTTTAGTAAAGAAGAAAATGATTTTAGAATGGAAGTACGTGAATGGTGTAAAAATAACGTGGAACCAGTGGTTGAAAAGATTGATAGAGAAAGAAATAAGGAATTAGCTATTGAAACCTTAAAAAAAATGCCTTATTTAGATATTATTATCCCAGAAGAAGCAGGTGGATTAGGCAAAGGATTATTATATCGAACTATTTTTGGTGAAGAATTAACCGCATACAGTTATGCGCTGGCAAGTATATTTGGAGCATCCTCTTGTCTTTATACTGGACCTATCATAGAATATGGAACTCCAGAGCAGAAAAAAAAATACCTTTCAGGAATCGGAGATGGTACTAAAATTGGAGCAATAGGTATTACAGAACCTACGGGTGGATCTGATGCTATAGGAGGTATGAGATTATCAGCTGAAAAAAAGGGAGATTACTATGTAATCAATGGTGAGAAATGTTTCATTACTAATGGAAGCTTTGCGGACTATATTCTATTATATGGGATTACAAATAAACAAGTAAAACCTCATAAGGGTATGACTGCATTCATTTTTGAAACAGATACTCCAGGGTTTGAAGTGGTTAAAGACTATAAACATATGGGACGAAGAGGAATGCCAAACTCATATTTAAGATTTAATAATTGTGAAGTTCCCGCAGAAAATGTATTGTATAAAGAAAATGAAGGATTAGAAATTTTGTTGTTTGGTTTAGATGGAGAGAGGACATTTACAGCATCCCAATATTTGGGTGTAGCAAGAAGTGCATTTGAAGTTGCATATAAATATGCTAATAGACGTGAACAATTTAAAAAACCAATATCTCGTTTCGAAGCTATTTCATTTAAAATAAGTGAAATGTTTATGTCTATTGAATTGAATAGAATAGCTGTAACTCAAATTGCCAGAATGCTAGACGATGATAAATATTGTAGACCTCTTGTTGCAGCAATAAAAGCTCGTCTTGCAGATGATGCTGTTAAAATAACTCAAGAAGCAATCCAAGTCACTGGAGGGATTGGATATTCCGATGAATATCCTTTAGAACGTTATTATCGTGATGCGAAGATAGCTCAAATATCTGCGGGCACCGTAGAAATTTTGAAATATTTAATCTCAAGAGAATTACCTAGAATGTATGGTGAGTGAAGGAGGCGTTATTATATGAGTGAAAAAGTAAATATTAAAATTGAAAATGATGATGTTGCAATCTTGAAATTGAATGACCCTGATAATTATAATCCTTTAAATCTGGAAATGGCTAAAAAATTATTAGCAAAATTGGAAAGTTTACGGGATAATACCAAAATCAGAGTAATAATAATTACTGGAAGTGGTAACGCATTTTCAGCGGGGGGAGATGTAAAAAAGTTTAAAGAAAGCATTGAAAATGGAACACCCGGTCAGTTTATGGATGATTTGACAAAAGACCTATATAAAATCGCAGAAATAGTAAGATTATATCCTAAACCCGTCATTGCGGCTGTTAATGGTTGGGCAGTAGGTGCTGGAATGAATCTTGCTCTATCATGTGATATAATTATCGCCTCAGAGGAAGCAAAATTTCGACAATCATTTTCCAAACTTGCTCTAATTCCGGGATTTGCTGGTACTATTTTCTTAAGCCGCCAATTAACGTGGCAACAAGCTACTGAAATGGCTTTTTTTGGAGATACTTATACTGTAGATAAAATGGATAAGCTTGGATTTATTAATGAAATTACTTCTCCAGACGAATTAATGGATATTGCATTAAAATGGGGAAAACGTCTAGCTAAGGGTCCTACCTTGACTTATGCGAGAACGAAGAAGCTATTTTTTGATTCTCTAGGCAGATCTTTTGACGAACAATTAAAAATAGAAAGAGGAATGCAGATTAAATCTGCTGAAACGATCGATTTTAAAAATGGAGTTTTTGCGATAATTGACAAGAAAGAACCAGAATTTTCTGGAAAATAGTTAAAAATAGGTGAAGTCAAAATTTTAGCAACTAAAAAAGTCCCCGCGTTTAAAGATGTAGTTATAGTCGACTACCTAAGAACCCCGTTTTCACGTAGTCGCCCAAAGCAACCAGAGAGAGATGTTTTTCATGACATCCCTGCAGATCAATTATTAGCCAAAATTGTGAAGGAATTGGTAGGTAGAAATAAATTTAACCCCACTCAAATTGATGAAATCATAACAGGGTGCGCAAATCAAGTGAAGGAAAATTTTCTATACGGTGGACGACATTCCGTATTTTTAGCAGAATTACCTGAAACAGTGGCTGCTATGGGGATTGATAGACAATGTGGATCAAGTATGTCTAGCATTCATATAGGTGCGATGGAAATAATGACAGGAAATTCTGAAATAGTTCTGGGGTGCGGTATGGAACATATGACAAGAATTCCTAGAGGAACTGATTTAACACTTCGACATAAAGAATTGGGTGATAAAGAGAAATATCCAGATCATGCAAAATATGATCTTAATACGGGATTTTCGATGTTACAGACAGCTCAGAGATTATGGGAAGAGAATCCAGATATTACACGAAAAGATATGGATAAATTTAGTCTAGAATCACATGATAAGGCAGCTAGGGCTCGAGATAAGGGATTTTTTGATGATGAAAACTTAGCCATTGAAGGAAAACTTCCTGATGGTAAAAAAAAGACAATTAGATACGATCAAGCGATTAGAACAGGTTCTGATATGGAAATTATGAGTAAACTTCCAGTAGTCTCTAAGGGAATTAATAAAGAACCTCAAATTACCGCGGGTAATAGTTCACCTTTAAACGCGGGAGCGAGCGCATGCATCTTAATGTCAGAATCTTTAGCAGAGGAGTTAGGAATAAAACCTTTAGCTAAGATTGTATCTATGGGATGGGCAGGAGTTAATCCAGGTATTATGGGATCAGGACCTGTTCCTGCGAGTGAAAAAGCGCTTTCAAATGCAAGATTAAAAGTGGAAGATATCGATTTTTGGGAAATAAATGAAGCATTTGCAATAGTGCCTTTATATGCCAAAAAAATGTTAAATATCGATCCTGAAATAATTAATATAAATGGTGGAGCTATCGCCATTGGACATCCGTTAGGAGCTACAGGGGCAAGGTTAGTCGGGACTTTAGCACGAATCCTTCAGAAGCAAGGAGGAAATTACGGTCTTGCCACAGCTTGTGTGGGAGGAGGACAGGGAGTGGCAACAATAATAGAAAAAGTATAGGATATTTACTTTTCTTTCTTATTAAGAGATTTCTAATTAAATCTTCTTTTTGATTGGGGATCTTTTTATTAATTTTTGAAATGATGATAAAATCAATTATACAATCATAAAACTTTAATTTTTCGCACAATTTTCCCGATTGATGACTGGAGCACTTGAGGATAAGGTTTTTAAAGATATATCATTCATTAATGATATCAAATCGATGGCAGTTATTGGTCCGTCTGAGAGAAGGAATTTCTTTTTTTTAAGAAATCATCAAGAAAATTTTAAAGGCGATTTATACGCAGTACATCCTTCTATAAAAAAGATTCCTGGATTTGATGATGGAACAGAGGGAAAAATCTATGAATCGGTAAAGGATATACCTAATGAGATTGATTTTGTTTTTATCGCAGTCCCCAAGTCAGAAATTATAAAAGTTATTGATGATTGTGTGCAAAAAGGTGTTAAATTAGCTACAGTTTTTACCGCAGAATTTTCTGATTCTGGAACAGATGAAGGTAGGAAATTGGAGATGAAATTAATTGAACACGCTAATAATAAACTGAGAATACTCGGACCAAATGGTATGGGGATATATTACCCAAAGTTAGGTATTACTTGGAGAACAAAATTTCCCATTGAATCTGGAAATATTGGTTTTATAGCTCAATCCGGTGGAATATGTAATATTGCCATTTATACTGCTAAAGAGTATGGCATTAATTTTTCAAAAGTATTTTCGTTTGGAAATGGAGCAGATTTAGATTTCGTTGATTTACTCTACTTTTTAGGAAATGATCCTGAGACAGAGCTCATTCTATGTTATTTGGAGGGAATTAATAAAAATAGAGCGAAAGATCTAAAAAAAATCTTAGAATATATTCAAAAACCAATAGTTATTTTAAAAGGAGGTAAATCTAATAAAGGTAAGATTGCTGCTAAGACTCATACTGCGTCGATTTCTGGAAATAACCGGATTTGGACTTCTCTATTTCAACAATATAATTTAATTGAAGTCGAGAGCTTAGAACAATTACTAAATATTGCCAGAATAATAGATTTTTATGGAATAAATAATATTGAAAATATTGCAGTATTTAGCATTAGTGGAGGCTATGGTGTTGTTTTGGTGGACATGATCGAAAATAAGAGTATGAATATTCCAGATTTTAGCCCAGAGATTCAGGAAAAACTAAAAAAAGAGTTTTTCGTGCATGGAACAAGTCCTAAAAATCCTTTAGACGTAGCAGCTCAATTGACTTTTAGTGATTCGGTTAAAAAAATAATAGATATTGCATTAAAAGATAAAAAAATGGATGCCTTAATAATGGATTTCCCGAGTTGGTATTTCAGTTATAAATTTTTTATAAATCCAGATCCTAATTATGAGAAGAATGTTATTGACGCATTAAGTTTGGGAAAAGTACATAATAAGCCATTGTTTCCGATTATTCAACCCACAAGTACACCAGAAGAACAAATTCGTATATCAAGAATTTTAGCAACTAAAAAAGTGCCCGTGTTTAGAGACCCTTTAGAATTGATACCTTTATTGCCAAAAATTTCTGATTATTTGAAAAAGAAAAGAAAAAGAGATAAAAAATCAGTTATATAGAATTTAATGAGTTTTCAAAGTTAACGAAATTATTTTTTAGCGGTAAGATTTTTTATTTTTCAATTCCACTATGGAGAGGCAAATTAACTTTTATTAATTATTCACAATAATTATGATGGGCGCAAATCTCTTTCATTTGGATTGAAAAGTTCTTAAATTGAGATATATTACTATAGTCGAAATTTTTACCATATTCTTCAATAAATTTAACAGCTATTAATTGACCTGTTTCTCTCCAAATATGAATGGAATCTTCTTGATCAACTAAGAGAATTATACTAATAGGATATTTGGGGATAATAATGCAGTTATGTCCTTTCTTTCCTTCTGTAGAGATTAGCACGACCGTTCCGATATCTAATTCCTCGGAAATATTTTGAATTGCAGATAAAAAGCCACTAAAGATATCAGAATGGTCAGAATCGAATTTTGTTTCTTCTTGACGATATTCAAATAAGGTTAAACCCGTATCGATATGTTGTATTAAAGCTATATCCAACATTTTAATAA
Source organism: Promethearchaeia archaeon (assembly GCA_046497275.1). Taxonomy (GTDB): domain Archaea; phylum Asgardarchaeota; class Lokiarchaeia; order Sigyniarchaeales; family SOKP01; genus TEKIR-8. The sequence continues at coordinate 13,469 of JAWOFX010000166.1, forward strand.
TTTATAATCTTACCCTTGAGATTTAAATATTTCTGTTAGAATATCAAAATTCGAATCGATTTATCAAACTCGGAATTCTTGAGATGCTGATTTTAAGTCAAAAAAATACCATTAGCAAATAATTTTTAATAATTGGAAATCATTTTGAAAAGAATCAAAAATCAAAGAAAATTCAATATATTAGGACTTAATATGAATTATTGGTTTGTAAAATTATCTAAGTTTCTCTCTTTTATCTTAAGGCATCATCCAGAAAAATATAATATTAAATTGGATGATCAAGGATATGCTAATTTAACAGAAGTTTTAATAGTTTTGAATAATAGATTTAAATCCCAAGGAATTACACTCAATACTCTAAATGAAATGATTAAGAAATCGGGAAAAAAAAGATTTGAAATAAGAAATAATAAAATTAGAGCATATTATGGGCATAGTATTGAGAAAAAAATAAAAATACCCAAATTAAAAGAAAATGAATACCCCAAAGAACTATATCATGGAACAACTGAAAAGGCATTTAAAAAGATTAAAAATGAAGGAATTATGAAGAAAGAACGCCAATATGTTCATCTTTCTAAAGATATAAAGACAGCAATAAAGGTTGGTAAAAGACGAACCAAAAATCCCTTAATTCTTAAAATTGATATGGATGAAGCTAAGAAAGAAGGGGTAAACTTTTATAAGTCAGGCGATATCTTTCTCGCAGATTATATTCCAGCTCAATGCATTTCACTAGTATATGAGAAGCATGAAGGTTTAAATTAATTTAAAAAGTTAGATGGGATTTCTCATAAAAAAACAATGAAAATTGATTTAATATAAATTTCCTACAACTTATTTTTGATAAAATTTTCAATTCTTTCTAACCCTATTCTTATATTTTCCATATTGGTGGGATAGGAAATTCTCACATATCCCTCTCCATTTTCACCGAAAGAGATTCCAGGTGTGGTAGCTACTAAACCCTCCTCTAATAATTTCATAGAAAATTCTAAACTTGTAATATCAAGTTTTTTAATATTTGCAAATACGTAAAATGCTCCCTTAGGATTTAAGCAACTTAATCCCTCAATTTGATTTATTTTTTCTACTATAAAATCTCTCCTTTTCTTATAAATGCGACGCATGTCTAAAGTCTCGTTTTCACATTTAAGAGCATGAAGAGCAGCAGTTTGAGACACAGAAGGAGCACAGATAAAGAAGTTTTGTTGGAGGGCCATCATTTTTTGGATTAATTTAGGTGAAGAGATAATATACCCAATTCTCCATCCCGTCATTGCCCAGAATTTTGAGAATCCATCGAGAATAATCACACGATCGTGAATAGCTTTATATTTCTTCTCACTTAAAGAAGGTGAATTATTCCTTTCATATGTAATTTCAGAATATATCTCATCAGAGATAATCCAAATATTATTATTTTTAATAATTTCATAGATTTCTTCGAGAGTATCTTCAGGAATAATTTGTCCAGTCGGATTTGATGGACTATTTATGATAATTGCTTTTGTTTTTGAATTAATCAGATTTTTCAAAGTTTGAGTATTAAAATTAAATTCCTCCTCTTCATAGATAGGTAAATATTTAGGTTTTCCTCCGAAAAAATTGATATAATTCTTATAGCACGGATATCCAGGATCTGTAAGAATTACTTCTTCTCCAGGGTTTAATATAGTAGAAAAAGTAAGTAAAAAGGCTGGACTTGTTCCACAAGTGATCATAAATTGGGTTTTTGGATCAAATCGTATTCCTCTAACTCTAAATTTATAATCAGAGAGGGCTTCTCTCAGCTCTAAAAACCCTAATGAATGGGTATAGTGGGTTTTTCCGTTCTTGATATCTGCTGTACATCCATCAATTATTCTAGTAGGTGTATCAAAATCAGGTTCACCAATTTCCATATGTATAATATTTTTACCTTCTTCTTCCAACTCTAATGCTCTTTCGAGGATTTTCATAACCATAAAGGGTTCTACAGAATCCAATCTTTTTGAAAACATTTTTTAATTCAAGAAGGTTAATGAGTTAACTTATTATTTTGATATGAAATTAATAAATTTAATGAATATTATTAACTAATCTAAATTTTTCTTACAGTGGGAAAATAAATTCTAACTTATATCATTATTATAATCGTGAACTGCTTCCATCATCGCTACTATATTTTCAGGTGGGACATCTGGTAAAATATTATGGACAGTATTCCAAATGTAGCCTCCACCTTCAGAAAATATTTCAAGAAGTTGCCATACATGTTTTTTTACATCTTCGGGAGATTTTTTAGGTAATACGTTTCGAGTATCAGCACCACCTCCCCAGAAGGTAATTTCATTCCCATATGTGTCTTTTAGAAGCTTGAGATCCATTCCCTTGGCATTAATTTGAACGGGATTTAATGTATCGATTCCTAATTCTATAAAATCAGGTATTAAAGGAACAACTGAACCACATGAATGTAATAAAATTTTCATATTAGAATTTTTTTTAATGTAATCGCAAACTTGTTCTAGCTTAGGTTTTATTAATTTGCGAAAAATGTTAGGATTCATGAATGGTCCTGAATTCTCACCATAATCATCTGCAATACAAATAATATCCACTAAATCACCTACATACTTGCAAATCAAATAAAGTGAAACCATTTGGAACTCTAAGATAAGATCTAAAAATTCATCAACTTCATTAGGGCGTCTAATAAAATCAATGAGGAATTTATCCATTGGTTTCATGGAAGTACCAAACTGAAAAAAACTTATTCCTGTGGACATCACTAAAGCTTTATCTGATTCGCTTCTAAGTTTTTTAATTCGCTTTCTTAAATCCCTCCAAAATCCCTTATTTTCTAAATGGTCGAATGGTGGAGAAACCATTTCAAAGCCAGCCATTTTAGGAAGAGCTTTTAGAAATTCATTCATATTTTTCGGATATCCTTTTTCATATGGATAATAGGTTTGATCAATGACTAAAGCATCTTTTGACATACGTGCTAAGACAACCCCTTCTGAATTAACAACTTCTAATGAGCCATCATCATTAAATATAGGTTGGAACCACGAAGGAAATTGTGCTTTAATTCCATTTATCTCAACATCATACCAATCATCTTCTTGAGTGTTAAAAGCTCTGCCGACATCTATGGCATCTATTTTAAATCGTTCAATCAATTCATTTTCCACTTGAGCAAGCTGTTGAGAGAGATCATAAATTCTAACATGTCCTTCGTTGATATTTAAATATTTTTTAAGACGATAATAGGCTATTGCTGATATACTTGAAGAAGGATGAGATCCTATATCGATAGGTACTCTATCTGGTTCTTTATGATCAATTGCTGCTAAGACTCGTTCTCGTGAGTTCATAAGTTCTATTATATTAAGTATTCCAAATATTTAATAATCAAATCTATTTTTTAAATCAATCTTACGAGTATATAGTAATTGCTTAAAAAAAATAAATTAATACTTTTTTAAGATTAATAACCTAACAATATCTATGAAAACACAAGTTAAAAAAACCTTGACTCCAATAATATCTCCAGCAGTAGTCGTTTCGGTTGGAGATTGGGATAATGCTAATTTAATCACACTTGCATGGGTTGGAAGAGTTGTTTCAAAGCCTCCCATCATGTCTATTTCCATCCGTCCCTCTCGATATTCCTTTTCTTTAATCGAAGAATTAAATGAATTTGTCATTAATGTACCTTTTACAGAAAATGTAAAACAAGTTGATTTCTGTGGAACAAGAACAGGTAAAAAAGTAGATAAATGGGACGCTTTAAATCTAAGGAAGGAAAAAGCAACTAAGATATCGGTCCCTCTCATAAAAGAATTTCCTATTAATATTGAATGCACCGTGGTTAAAAAATTAGAAATTGGGACTCATATGATCTATTTAGGAGAAGTCCAAGCGGTAAATGTGGAGGAAAAATTATTACATAATGGACAACTTGACCCTTCTCAGCAAGACCAAGTAGTCTATATTCCACAAAACTATTATAAACTGAAGGACGCAATTGAGATTCAAGGGTTTTCTTTAAATCCTGTTTAGAATAATTAATTATTCTAATCTATTTCTTTTTTTAATTTATAAAAGGAAAAGGCCTTCATTTTTTTTCAATAAACCCAAATAAAATATGCTTATTATAATCTGTCTAAAAGTAGAAATATTTGAATCGAAAATATTCAAATTGCCTAATTAATAAACAAAATTTATAAGATTTAATGATCTCCTCTTTCTTTTTTTCCTTTATAAGAAAAATTATTACATATTTGATTTTAACAAAAAGTTAATAAGTTTTCTATCTTATCATATTAAAGGTAAATAGTAATATATTAACCAAATAAAATATAAATATAATTTATGGAAAAAGTTATAAAATATGAGTAAAGAGACAGGTTTTGTTAAATGGTATGATTCTCGCAAAGAATAGGGGAATTTCCTCTATTTGTGAATGGGATACGGATTTATCAAAGCCAAAGATGGGAGAGATATATTTGTACATTACTCCGCGATAGAGGGAGAGGATGATGAATATAAATCTCTAAATGAAAACGACAAAGTGGAATTTGAGATTGTTAAAGGAGAAAAAGGCCCAATGGCCAAGAAAGTTGAAGTCATAGAAGCAGCAGATAATAGTAAAAGTTTGTATAGTAGTGGAAAGGGATTTCGGATATAATAATAATTAATCTCAGTTTAATAAAAATTAGTTAGCACGATGAAATGGTTTTTTATATTCTTATTTTTTTCTTAATTTAATAAATAAATAGAATTTAGATCATATTTTAAAGTATGAGCTTTTTATTTGCAAAAATAACATTTATTTTAAACAAGACTAATATAAAAAGGAAATTCTAACAATGGTAGGAGAAAAAGATAAAGATACTAAAAATGACAAGGCAAAAAAAGTTGCTGAAGTAATGGTAGCAAATATGAAGGCGAATATGGAAGACCCCGACTTTTTATTAAAAAAAGAGCGAAGAATGCAAGAGGCAGCAAATAAAGTACTCAAGAAGAGAAAAGAAAGAGAAGAAACAAATAAAGAAAAGCAGTAATCCTTTTTTATGAATAATAATTTCTACGAAACTGTAAATAATGGTTTGACATCTCAATAGCTAATAAAGAAAGTTAAAATTAGAAAAAATATTACTCTAAATATTGTAGAATACAACCAATTTACATTGAAGTGGATACTTTTTGTCAGATAAAGAAATAATTGAACTTTTTTTAAACCCAAAATCTGTTGCCCTTATAGGAGCATCTAAAAATCCTATGAAAGGGGGATATCGCATTCTGAACAATCTTGTCGCAAATAATTTTGAAGGGAAAGTTTACCCGGTCAACCCAAATACTGATGGGGAATTATTTGGGAAAGAAATTAAAAAGTCTGTGTTAGATATTGATGATGAAGTTGATTTAGCTATTTTTTACGTGCCAAATAAATTGATTCCAGATCTATTATCTGAATGTATTGAGAAAGGCATTAAGGGAGCACTTATAGAAGCATCTGGTTTCGAAGAGATTGGAGAGGCAGGACTTGATTTACGTGATGAAATTTTAAAAATCACTGATAATTTCTCAAAAATTCGAATTGTGGGGCCAAATTGCATGGGATTGACTAGGATTGATACAGACAGTAAATCCAAAGATAAAGGTGGTTTTTTCTCATCTTTTCTCGTTTTTGACAAATATAAAAGAGGAAATATCGGTGTTATAAGCCAAAGTGGGATGGTAAACGGAGGTTATTTTACACACTTAACTACGAAATACCCTGGTTTAGGTTTCCGTTATATTGCTTCAGTAGGAAATAAGATGGACCTAACTGAAAACGAATTTCTTGAATATATGATTCAAGATGATACAGTAAATGTGATTGCAATATATCTTGAATCTTTTGATAATCCTCGACGATTTATTGATTTATGTAAGCAAGCAAAAAAAATGCCGAGAAAAACAATTATTCTTGTGAAAGGAGGGATAACATCTGAAGGGCAAAGAGCTACTTTAAGTCATACGGGGGCACTTTCAGAGAGCGAGAGATTAATTAAGGCAGTGATACAACAATCTGGAGCAATAAAGGCAAATAGTTTCTATGAACTCTTCTTATACGCGCGAACCTTCTCAATGATGTATAGCGAAAATAAGACTCTACCAACTAAAGGAAATCTTTCCATTATCGTAGGATCTGGAGGAGCAGGAACGATTCTTACAGATTTAATAGCAAGAAACGGATTAAGTCTTCCAGAATTGAGTGAAGAAGCATATGATAGGTTAGTAAAGATTTTTCCGGATTGGATGCCACCTAATCGATTCGCTCTAGTGGATATTTGGCCTGCAATGGAAAAAGCGATGGGAAATAAATCTGATCCCAATATGGTAATTAAAATTGCGTATGATGCAGTATTGGGAGATCCTAAAATAGAAGGATTATTTAATATGATGTTTTGTTCAAAACAATTTCGCCCTATGAGTAATGTAGATATCCTTATTGATATTATTAAGAAAAATTCCAAGCCCGTTTTTTTCTTTTTAATTGGGGAAAGTAAAGAATTAAAACAAATTTCAAAAAAGCTGAGTGAAAACAATATTCCAAATTTCTCTAATCTTGAAGAATTGGTGAAGAATTTTCAAATTTTGATTCATTAAATTTTACAAGTAATTCGAATCCTTTCACTACTTTTATAAGAATATGGTATTGTAAAAATATACGTGCTGAAGGTTGGGAATTCTCTCTATAGGAAACTAAGATACATTTTAGCAAACTTTTTATTTTTATTAATCCTAATTGTAAAAAACCTAATTATAAAGTTTTAAAATCTCGATGATAAAGCAAAATTACGCAATAAAGATTACTGATAAAGAAAAGTCTCAAATCCTTAAGGATCTTTTTACTGAGAAAAAACTATATGTATTTCTTGTTGGTGCGGGAATTTCGATGGATCCTCCTTCTTGTGTACCTTCCGCGCGAATGTTTGTTCGTCAATTATTCAAATATTATGCTCCTGCTGATGAAACTGATAGATTATCTTATTTAAAGTCATTGAGATATGAATTTTTAGTAGAAAAGGTTCAGAATATGTTTGATAAAGAGATAAAATTTTTAGATTATCTTGATCTTATCAAAGAACCAAATGCAATTCATTTATTTCTCGCTAATATGATTCTACGATACAACTACATTATTACAACAAACTTTGACTATTTGATTGAATTGGCTGTAAAAAAGCGACTTTCGATTTATCCAATGTATAGTACTCATCATCAAAAACTAAAAGTGATTATTCAAAAAGAAGATTATGGGCAGAATGTATCATTCCAGTATCCAATAATAAAATTACATGGTTCTAAATGGGATTGTATAAATAGGAGGCTAACTAAGGATTCTCTAATTACAACTTTGAGTGCTCTTGGGAGGGATCGAGAGGAGGGCAAAACCTTCTCGATTGAACCTTATAAAAAAATATTAATAGACTACGTTACGCAAAATAGAGATCTGATCATTATGGGATATTCGGGCAGCGATGATTTCGATATTAGTCCTATGCTAGCGGAATTAAATAATATTAGAAATTTAGTCTGGATTGATCATGATCCCGATGGAGAATTTGGAGATGAAGAAATATACAAATTCGATTCAAAAAATAACTTAGAGGAAATAGAAAGGTCGAAAGAGATCTCGAAATTAGATAAGATTCTTTCACGATTAGCAATAATAAAGAAAATTAATGTGTTTAAAATTAAAGCGAAAACGATTATATTTGTTAAAAAGATATTAGCGCCGATTTTTCATGAACAATTTTATGATTTAAACGAGACAATACCCAAGGATTATATTAATTTTGATGAATACATGAAAGAGAATCATTTTAAGGTTTCAGATTCAAGCAAATATAAATTTGCTCATGAAATATATTATGATTTAGGAGTAGTGGATGCTGCAGAAAGAACAGCTCTAAGATGTTTAGAGTTATCAATAAAAGAGAATGATATATCAAATCAAATATATGCAACAAATGCCTTAGGATTAATATTTCTCATGAAGGGGCAATACAATAGCGCATTGGAAAAATTTGAAGAAACTTTACAATTAACAATTAAGCACAACCAAAAAAATGAAAGATTTGCTGTTAATTTAAATATAGGAAAACTTTATATGAAAATTGGTGATTTAAAAAATGCATTACAGTATACCAATGAAGCAAATAATTTTATTACTGAGGAAACTCCCGATATTCTCAAATTTGCATTGATTAATAATTTAGGAACAATTTATAGAGATTTAGGAGATAACCCAAATGCGATTAAAAATATTGAAAGCGCTTTAGCAATAGCAGAGAGGATGGGAGATTTATTTGGAAAAGCTTTATGCCTAAGTAATCTTTCTGGGATATATACTTCCCAAGGTAATTTAAATCAAGCTTTAAAACTTTCTTTAGAAGCACTAAAAATTTATGAGCAGCTAGGAGATTTAGCTGATATGAGTAATACTTTAAATACAATCGGTAATATTTATCGGTTTGTTGGAAATTATAGGGATGCATTAAAATTCTTGGAGAGAGCGATTAATATTTCCACAGAAACTAAAAATTTAAGAACTAAAGCATTAGCATCAAATTCGATGGGAGTAATCTATTATAACTTGGGAAAATTCAATTTAGCAATAGAAAATTATGTTGAAGCATACAATATTCGGCAACAGATCGGAGATCTTTCTGGTCAGGCTACTTCTTTAAATAATATAGGTTTGATACATCGTAATCAGAGACAATATGATAAAGCTCTGGAAAATTTTAATCAATCAATTGCTATTGCTGAGGAGATAGGAGAAAAAAAGCATTTAGGAATACGATATGGGAATCGTGCATCTATTTATGAAGTGAAGGGTGAATTTGGAAAAGCTCTCGAAGAATATGAAAAAGCTCTTAGCGTCGAACAATCATTAGAAAACCGTGAAGGAATTGCAAATCAACTTACAAATATTGGAGGGATATTTGGAGATTTAGGAAAATATGAAAAACTTTTTAGGAATTATAATGACGCATTAGATATTTATAGGCAATTAAACATTAAACCAGGGATTGCAAATGCGCTTAATAATTTAGGAGTTGCCTACTATAAATATAAAAAAGATTATAGTAAATCTATTGAATATTTACAAGAATCATTAAAATTGTACAAAGAGGTGGGACAGACTTCAATGATAATGGGTGTATCTCAAAACTTAAATCACATTACACAGGAATATAATAAAAAGAGATAAAAAATAAAATAGAAAATTATGAAAATCTTTATAATTCTTCCTTGATTTCCTTGTAGTAATCAAGAGAATCGGGGTTTCTGAGAGCTCCTCTATTTGATACATCCATTCCATGAAGAATCTTAGTGATAGCTATCTCAACCTTTTTCCCTGAGAAGGTATAAGGTATAGTTTCCTCAGGAACCTCCTTTATTATTGCGGGCACGTGTCTAGGTGAGGCTTTTTCTCTCAAAGTTGTTTTAATTTTATTTTTCAAATCATCATCTAAAGTTATATCGCCAGCTAGTTCAACAAATAAAATTACTTCAACATTTCCTTGATCGTCTTTATGGCCTATGGCCAAGCTATCAGCAACTTCAGGTAGCTGTTCTACCACATTATAAATTTCTGATGTTCCAATTCTAACGCCCGATGGTTTAAGTGTCGCATCAGACCTTCCCCAAAAAGTAATGCCACCCGTATCACTATGATATACAATCCAGTCACCGTGTCGCCACACATTCATGCCCAGTTCATCATAATATTCAAAATACGCAGATTTATATTTTGACATATTCTCATTATCACCCCAGAAATAGATTGGCATAGATGGGGCTGGTGCTTCACAAACTAATTCAGCCTGTTGGTTTCTTATTGGTTCACCATTTTCATCATAAGCCTCAACTTTCATAGCCAAAGCAGGACCTTGTAATTCTCCTGAATATACCGGAAGAATAGGTAGTGCCCCCGCAAAGCAACCGTTAATATCCGTTCCACCAGAAATCGAATTAAAGTAAAGATCCTCTTTAATTTGATTATAACACCATTCAAATCCCTCTGGACTTAGAGCACTCGCAGTTTGAGAGATTTCTCTTAAAGATGATAAATCATATTCTTCTTTTGGTTTTAATCCTTGTCCCATAAGGAAATGAATATATGTAGCTGAAACCCCAAATATAGTTATCTCATATTTTTCAATTAATTCGAACATTCGTAATGGATCTGGATATAGTGGATTTCCATCGTAAAGAAATATCGTTGCTCCTACAGCTAATGAACTGATTAACCAGTTCCACATCATCCAAGAGGGAGCTGTAATATAATTTATTACATCGTCTCGTTTAAGATCAGTAGATAGGACCAATTCTTTTAAATGATTTAGCAATACACCTCCTCCACTCTGCACCATACATTTTGGTTTTCCAGTAGTTCCAGATGAGAACATAATATATATTGGATGGCTGAATGGTAATTGTTCATATCTCTGTTCAGGGTTTTCATCCTCAGAAATAAAATCATCCCAATGAACCGAATTAGATATATTACTTATATCGGGTTTATCATCTGATATATAAGATACTATTACCACTTTTTCGAGAGATGGAATAGCATCTACCACCTCCTTTACATTTGGGAGGATATTAAAGGCTTTATCTTTATAGAAATATCCATCTACAGCAAAAAGAACTCTTGGTTCAATTTGAGCAAATCTATCGATAACTGCCCTTGCTTGAAGTTCTGCTCCACAAGATGCCCATATTGCCCCAATACTCGCTGTTGCTAACATTGCGATAGGGGTTTCGATTAAGTTTGGAATATAAGATACAACTCTATCTCCTGCTTTAATCCCCATTTCACGAAGAGAGTTTGCTAATCGAGCCACCTCTTTATTTAATTGCTTATAGGTTATTTTTCTGGTTTTTTTAGTTTCTCCTTGAAAAATAAAAGCTAATTGTTCATCGTTGTATCGTAAGAGATTTTCAGCAAAATTTAATCGTGCTCCCGGAAACCAATTAGCTCCTGGAAATTTACTAAGATCATCTACAACCTTTTCATATTCTTCAGATGCTACAATATCAGCAAATTCCCAAAAAGCAGCCCAAAAATCAGGTATTTTTTCTACGGACCATTCATAAAGATCTTTTGCATCTTTAATATTTGCATCATAATTTTTATTCGCAAATTCAATGAATTTCGTCACATTCGCATTTTCAATCCACTTTTTAGAAGGTTCCCATAATTTTTTTCTTGTATGTGAAATATTTAACTCCTCTATTTTTGATAATTTATTGAATATATTTTATTAATCTCTGATAAATTTTAAAATTGAATATTTTAGTTTTAGTTTTTTATCACTTTTTAATCCTCTTTTATGTCTATTATTAACGATACTAATAAAGAGATTGAGTGGTAATATATGATCTTAGCTTATATCAATTATTTTATTTCAATAACAAATTTATTTGTTATTATGATTAATTTAATTGTTATACTCAATGAAATTAACTACAAAAGAACAAATATTAATTTTATATCAACATATAATACATAGGACAATATTAAACTAAAGGGATGAATATTATGGAAATGAAAATATTAAAAGAAGGAAGTGGTGAAATTTTTTGTAAAAATACACCTTCAGAGGTACGAAAATGGACTAAAGAAAATAAAACTCGGATCTTAAAAGATAAACGTATGAGGATAAAGGATGCGGTAAAAAAGTACATTAATGATGGTGATTATCTTGCAATTGGCGGTTTTGGCCATATAAGAATACCGATGGCAATAATTTATGAAATTGTAAGACAAAGAATAAAAAATCTATCAGTCGCAGGACATACTGCTGTCCAAGATATTGATGTTTTAATGGCTGGAGGTTGTGTGAGTTCAGTTGATATTTCTTATGTAGTCGGTTTTGAGCTTAGAGGTTTATCTGGGGTTCAAAGAAGGCTTTTTGAAAGTGGAGAAGTAAAAAAAACGGATTATACAAACGGAGCAATGTCCTATAGATTAAGAGCGGGAGCTCAAGGTATACCTTTTATTCCTGTGAAGGTAATGCTAGGAACAGATACAATGATGCATTCTCCGGGAAAAGTAGTGAAATGTCCATTTACTGGAGAAAAAGTGTTATTACTACCCTCATTAAATCCAGATGTTTGTATCCTCCATGCTCATCGTGCAGACATGTATGGAAATGTGCAGATTGATGGTCACATAGTAAAGGATGACTTACAGGCTAGAGCATCAAAAAGAGTAATAGTCTCGTGTGAGGAGCTGATTTCTACCGATAAAATAAGAGCGGAACCCGGCAGAACAATTATTCCTTTTTATATGGTAGATGCCGTCATAGAACAACCTTGGGGTTCGCACCCCGGAAATATGCCCTATAAATATTATTTTGATCATAAATTCACTGAAGAATATTTAAGTG
>JAWOFX010000169.1:0-12367 GCA_046497275.1 Promethearchaeia archaeon
TGGAGTTTTAATTTTTATAAAAATGTATTATTTTAGAATAAATTTTTAAAATTTAATATAGGTCATATAGCTAATGGCTACATAATAAGACTCATATGATAAAGTAGAATATATTAATCTATTCAAATTAAACAGCTCAATATAGTTAATGTACTCCTTATAATTATATTAATTTGAGTTAATTTATTAACCCTTTTTTTTATTGAAAAAATTCCATCTATTATTATGTATGTAGTTTTATCAATCATTTATAAATATATTTTATTAGATCGTAAATTGGAACATTTGAAAATTTCAATATTTCAAATCTCTTTCGGAGAAATAGGAATGGTAAATTTTTAAACCCCAATTTTTTTGGATTGATGATTGATGTAAAAAAATACTCCTCCACTTGTTCCAAGAATAGAATCAAATATTACAAGCATTAAAATAAATAAGAATTGGCTACTCTTTTCTGATAAGATAAAATCTCCGATTATTAACTTTTCAAGTGTAATAAAATCGGTTAAAAAAAAGATCACAATTAGCAATATTAAAGCAAAAAATACCAATTGAATGATGCCGATTATTTCATTAAATATAAATATAAATCGCTTTTCCCTTTCACTCAACTCAATAATTTGTCCTTCCTCAGTTTGAATGACTACCTCTTTACTCCTTTCCTTCTTTAAAATATAATAAAGAATCTCTTTTAGTGGAACTATTTCAAAGAAAACAGTTATTAATGAAAAAAGGCATATTGTAGAAATAATACTTATTAGGATATTAGTAAAAATAGGATTTATAGCTTCTATTTGTCCTCCAACGCTAATGATTAAGATAAAAAAGCCCGTAACTAGTGTAAAGAAAAATTTAAGACCAGTTAAAGTTAGTTGTACTGAAGGATTATCCGAGATAGAAATAAAATAAAAAGAAAAGCCGACAGCCAGAATTATTAATCCAAGCATTAGATTTGACAACGCAAAAAAAAATGCTGTAATTAAAAAAATGGTTCCATAAATTCGCTTTTTACTGCTAAAAAATAAATATAGGATTAATCCAATAAACAACCAAATTATTGGAACGAAAATAATAGATAGTTCTATATTCATAATAAGTAATCCACTCAAAACCATAGCTAAAATTGTACTATAGGGATGGAGAGGTACTTTAAAAGTATCTTCAGAATACATTTTCTTTTTCGTTTTTCTAAATTTAAATACGGTTAAAGCTAAGCTATTAATTATAATCATATAAGCGACAACAGTAATAGATGCAAAAAATTCTACTTGACCCGATAGTACTATTAATATCAAGATAATTGATGATAACTTTATAGCTTTCACAGGTGCATTAGCATCCGCATCTATTTCAGCATATTTTCGATCCGTGAAGTCATTGATGGAAAGCCCGACAAGGTTGCGAGACTGCGCCATTAGAGATATTCCAAGAGTAGTTAATAGAGAAAAAATAGCGCCTAAATAAACTATAAAATAAATAATATTATTAGTTGACACAGCATCTAAGAATGCAATTTCACTTTGTTGTATACTATTTAAATCTGTTGAAATATATAATGAAATAATAACCAAAAGATAAATCACTGTTGTAATTGAGATCATCATATAATAAGCTTTAGGAATATTCTTACGGGGTTTTTCTACTTCTTCTGCTATGGTACAAATGTCTTCAAATCCAATAAATATAACAAATAATAATGCTGCGGCAGGTATTATTGCAAATATTCCATTGGGAAAGAAATATTCAAGATTCCAATCAATTGATGGATTAGGGTTAAGAAATAAAAAAATTGAACCAATAATAAGAGAAAGAACTAAAGAAGTTGTTAATGGAATCTGAATCCTTGATAAAAATCTTGACCCTTTAAGATTAACATAAGCCATCAGGAGAACAAAACCAATTGCAAGGGGAGTAATAAGATATTCATTGAGGTTGAGAAAGGATACTATAAAAGACCCTAAAGTATGGGCAACTAGTGCACCATACGACATATTAGCGAGCCAAGTTAACCAACCGAGGTATAATGCTTTTTCACCATATGCCTCTTTAACATATACAAAGCTTCCTCCGTTTATGGGTTTAACACTTATTACTTCTGAATAAAAACTAACAGCAATAAATGAAAATAAAGAACCTATAATAAGGGATATAATTGTAGCGGGACCCGCGATTTGCCCTGTAAGTCCTAATAACGAATATATACCAGCCCCAGTTAGAGCACCAATTCCCAAAATTGTGAGTGAAAAAAGTTTTACTTTTTCGATGTGTTCTGTGAAGTTTTCGCCCATAGCAAGGTCTCTCTTTTTTGCTATTTAAGATTTTAATATTTAAAAATTTTCGTTAAATAAAAAATTTGTTTTAAATAAGAATGAATTAAATCCTAATTTAATAAAATTATTTAGCCAATACCCTTAATCTTTCTTTTTCTGCTATTTAACAATTTCTAGATACATAATTTCAAATGCAAATCCTTTATGCAAAAGACTAAAGATTAGTGTCGGCTATAAAAGCCTAATATTAATATCTACTCGAAGTACATTATTGGATAAAGAAATAGATGTGAAAACAATAATAATATTTATTTTTGCAACTTTATTTTAAGAAATAAATGAAATGCACGAGGACCAAAAGTTACTAATATATAAAAATTCTCTCTTCCTCCAATATTTAATCTACCATCTGAAATTGGTAATATTATCTGTCTGGTTCCATAATTGGTTGCCAAATCGTGATCAAATCTGTTAAAATCAGCCCTATTCTCCAAGGCTCTGACAGTATGAAAATATTCAGAACTATCATCTCTCGAGAGTTCAGCAAATTTAAAATGGAGATCTAAATAGTTTCCATACTCATGTTCGTTTGTAATTAGAGTGGTTGTACTATGATATGATTTTAGAAATAATGTACCCTCTTTATATTCGGGAAATCTTTGCTTGGCAGTACTAAAAATTTCTTTGATAATATTTGTGAGGAATATTAACTGTGTTATACTATAACTCCTTAATTTTAGTTTATATGAAATATTAATCTCATTTTCGTTTTCTAAGACTTTTTCTTGTTTGATATCTAATAGAGTTTTAAACATATGCTTCTTTTCCTCTGGAATTTCATAGATATTGGAATTAAGCCGAGCAGCATTTCTGAAAACCCACGTTCTTAATAAAGATTTTTGAGAAAAAGAGAGATCTTCCGTTGCCTCCAACAATCCTCTATATATCTGTGATATCTCTAGAGTGGGACTTGCGCTACCGACTATTATCCTATGCCATGTATTTTGGATAAATCCATCTATAGAGAATAGATTTTTAAAGTATTTTGTAGGAGTCATTCCACCTATACATCTTGGATCCAGTTCGAGCCAAAGATTATTATAATAACGCATTAATTGGTAATATAAGCCCAAATCTCCCGATATATCTAGCCCACTTAGTATAATCCGGATATCAAGATGATTACTTACAAATGATTGAATAATTTCCTTGGAAATAAATCCACTATAATAATTGGGAAAAAATATATTTCCAATATCTATTTTTAGAAATAAACATTCTTTTTTTACATAGTCTAATAATCTATTGAGTTGAGTATTATCAAGATTATTCAAATCAAGCATCGTGTATGAGGGATAAAGAACTATTCCTACGACATCAATTATTTCGTTAATCTCTTTGATCTTCTGAGCTAAGTTCTCATTCTGTGTTGTTAAAGTAAAGGATAGGATTGCCTTGAACAATTCTGGAGCTTTTTTTGCGACATTTAAGAGGTCTTTATTTTCTATTCCATATTCCCTACCCAAATTCAAAGCTTGAAGAAATGCTAATTCTATATTAGAACACTGCAATTCAACTTTAAGATCATCCAGATTAAGATTTCGATGATAAAAATAAGGATGTCCTTCTGCGTTTTTTAAGGAAAGTAAATTTTTTAGTTTATCAGATTTTTCACAATTCTTAAATATGGGCCACATCAAACTATCAATTTGAGGATATAAGAAAGCATTGCCGAATCTTTCACCAAAAATACATGAATAATCTGGTTGATATAATCGTTCGATCATACTTGTATGAAATGTGTATTGCTTTTAAATAATTAATCTTAGAAAATTATATATTAATTATAAATATTCCAACTTGAATTCAAAAATGCTTTTTAGTTGTTGGACGATATCTTTTAATAAAGTAAACTCCTCTTCCAGAAAATTGTGGGATTTTAAATAATAAATCTCAACAGAAAGAGAATTCTCATAGATTTTACTTCCATAGGATATTTTCCATGGCGTTTCCTCATAATTTTTTGAAAAATATTCCTTTCCTTGGAAAATTATTTTAGCAGAAACATCCTCAGGAAATTGAAATCCAACTCTCAAATTTTTCAATACGTCTTTAAAGATATCATCAACAGCACTAATCGGCTGACATAAAACATTTGAAATTTTATATAAACAATCTAATTCCTTTACTCGTTCTCTCAATTTTCTCTCAGAATTAGCAAGTTTTTCAGTAAGAATTGTTAAAACTATTCCGATTAAAATGAAGAATAAAACCCTGATTAAATTATCGAATAAATATTCCAAGTGGAAAGTTCTCGTAATGAAAGGTAAAAATATTAAAATGATTGATAAAATCCCTACAATTATTAATCCATGCTTTTTCCACCATAATATCGATATTGTAATTGGTAGGTAAAAGAAATGCGAAAAGATAATATCTGTATCGAAATAAAGATTGAAATAAAATGTTATAAATAGTGAAATTAGAACTAAAATACACATAAGTACTGCTCTATATAGATTAGACTTGTTTTCTTCAAAATATTTTTTCATTTACTTTAAAATTATTCAAAAAATTATTAAAATTATAATAAGATTAACAAAAGAAATTAGTTATTTACAATTTTTAAACTAAATGTATTCTTAATCATTTTAATGATATTATTATAAATTCATAAAATAATAATAAAACGCGTAGATTTATGGTTTTAAAAAGTAGGTTTAGAAATATCAAGGATGGTTACCCTATAATCATTAAACCCAATATTGGACAACCCATTTTATTAAATTTAAACCAGTTAAAGGCTAATATTCGAGATAATGGAGATAGTATTAAGTTTGAAATGTTAATTTTAGCAAATTCCTCCTTTAAAAAAGAAGATATAGAGAGAATTTTTTCCAATAGAACATATATACAACCACTTTTAAAAGATCACGGAGAATTCCAAGAGAGACGAGGAAGTAAAAAAAAAGTTGAGATAAATTCTGCTATTAGATTAGATTTTATTGATTTCAGGACAGAAGAGTATGCCTCTGAGGAGTTATGTGAAGTATGGGACATCAATCGTACATTAAAGAAAAGGGAACGAAAGGCATCCAAACGAAAACAACTTTTTAAATGTCATGTTGAAATAGATATATCGCCAGAGATTTTAGAAATTTTAAAACAAAATTCTTTTATTTTATTTGATTTAATTGTGAAATACCCTCAGATAAACCAAAGTAGAACCAATTATCATAGTATAGCGATTTATGATAAGGAATGGACAGAATTTAACTTTATTCATGCTTCGGATACTCATATCGCAAGAAGAAATGATTTTATCCATAAATATCTTAAAGTAAAGGAATTAAAGAGAATTAAAAAAAACTTAAAAAAAGGAGAAAAACAAACATCCTATTTATTGGATAGAGAATTTCAGTTTAAAGAGGAATTTCAAGAAGAGAATCTTGAACGGTTTAGGCATGGTAAATATAATTTCAATAGCAATTTAAGGCTTTTCATATCCACCGTGAATGAAATGAGCAGAAAGGGAATCTTAGATTTTATAATTATTACAGGGGATCTTGTAGATTATGTTGACACCGCTAATAATGATGAATATTATGATAATAATTTCCAATTTTTTTTAGATATTCTCTTAGGTGTTAATCGAGATCCCAATTTGAACGATAAAGAGCTTCTAAATATAACTGAATTAACAGTTCCAATTTTTACGACAATTGGGAATCATGATTATCGAAAAGGTCACTACAGCATAAAAGCGGGCAATCTATTCAAGAGATTTGGATTAAAGAATTTGGATATCAAAGACTATAAAGACGAGAAGTTTTTTAATTATTTTAAGGCAATATATTCAAGGACCAAGTTTTTAAAAGATTATTTAATGTATATAAATCCTAATCTGAATTTTAAAGTCGAAATAGGAGATGAAATTTCTCTAATTTTTTTAGATACTGGAATCGATTCAATAGCAGATATTTTTGGAGTATTGAGAAGCGCTCCAAGTACACGAGGATTAAAAAAATATCAAATAGATCTGCTTAGAAGATTTATTCAACAATCTAAAGATAGACATATTCTATTATTTATGCATGCCCCCCCATTATCCCCCAATCTTGGACCATGGAAAAAATGGAGTTTACGAAAAAAATTTAATTTAGACAGAAATATAGAGTGGTACGATTTTTATAAGCCAAATATTAAAAAATATACAGGAAGTAAACGAATAGATTCGATTTTAAATTTTAAATATCAGACAATAATGTATAGATGGAGAACATTAATGGAAATATTATCTGGATCAGATGAGATAATTAAGAGAAAAATAGATATGGTTTTTTGTGGTCATACACATACTTTAAAAGAATTTAGGATTGAGGAGGCTAAAGATTTTGAGAAGAAAAAAGTTAACTATGGATTTTATTTTGTACCTTATTATATAGATGTTCCTTGTAAGATATATACTAACAGATATAGAGATATCTTCGAATTATTTGATGATGATATAAATAGAGAAAGCTGGTTTGATGCTAAGAAACCTTTTATTTTTCAAACGCAAGGATTAGGTCCATTATCTTCAAAATTTAAAGTTAAACCTCCTGGGTTTCGATTAATATCAATAAAAAATAATCATATATCCAATGTAAAAGTCTATTCAATGCATTTAAAAGAAAATGATTTGAGAAATTAACTTTGTTTCATAAATTCTCTAACTTCTTCATAGCTATTATCAGACATAGGTCCGAAATTTCTAACTTTTAATGCACCGACGGCATTTGCAAATTTTCCAATTTCATAAAGATTCCATTCTTTTAAAAACCCAACAATAAATGCTCCTCCAAAAGAGTCTCCAGCACCTGTAGGATCGATTTGCCGCACCTTATATGCAGGTATTTTTATACCTTCATTCTCTTGCTTTGAAAAAATTCTAGATCCATCGCTTCCTTGTTTTAAAACTACAATTTCAGGACCATTTTCTAATAAATTGCGACAAGCTTCTATTTCACCATCTACTCTTGCTAGCATTTCTGCTTCCTCACCACTTGGGAGTAGGATTTTTGTCTGTTTAAGTACTGGCATAGAAATATCCAATATCTTCTCAATTTCAAGCATTTCAGGTCTTAAGTTTGGATCGAAGCTTATTATTACATCTGGATTTTGTTTTTTCGCAATATCTAATGCTTTATAGCATGCTTCTCTTGATTGCTCGCTAATTGACAAAGCACTTCCCATGATATGTAAGGCTTTGATATCAGAAAAGTATTCTTCTGAGAGATCATCTACAGATGTGTTTCCAGCAGCTCCAGCAGAAAATATAAATTTTCTTGAACCATCCGAATTATATTGATTAAATGCAATCCCCGTAGTTTGCTGATTCTCAACTCTTATATAGGAGGTGTCTATACCATCTTTTTTCATTTTTTCTATAATGCATTCACCAAATTCATCATTTCCAACAACACCAATATAACCCGTTGAGATATTAAATGGTTTTGCCATTCTCGCAGCTGAGTCAATAAAAATAGCAGGAGCTCCACTTGGATAAGGACCTTTATAGATACCGCCAATTCTTCCGTGAGGGACATCCACATCATCGCGCATAATTTCTACTAATAATTCTCCTAAAGATATAATATTTGGACTCATTTTCAGCTACTTATATTAATATATTTTCCAAAAAAATATGATTATTACTTAAAATTTATGATTAATGCCTCAAATTTCTAATCAAAAAAATATACAAATTTGTTATTCTGATAATAAGCTATTTAAAATTTTAAGAGAAAAGTATAATTATGTCAACTAAAGAAGATTTTAAGAATTCTAAAACGAAACTAGAAAAATTTTTATCACATTATATTGTTGTTGCTGGAATGGTTGGGATTTTTATCTTGGCCTTTCTGTTTCAACTCTTTTTTGAACATTTAGATGAAGTCTTCATCTCAACTATTTTGAGAAATGAATTTTTACGTCCTATTTGCGATCCTTTCTGGTTGATAATTTATTGGGGTACTGTTGCGCTCGTTTTTCTTTCTATAGCTGTTTATTTTGTTTTTGATAATAAAAGGGGATTAGGTTTAGCAATGGTAGCTATAGTCGTATTAGGGGGATTATTCTTAGGAGATGCACTTAAATCATTTTTCGAACTCTTTGGAATTCAAAGACCCGATATTCCAATAGATTGGGTTCCAAATTTCTACGCTGATTTCTTGCCTACTCGAACAGAAACAAGTGATTTTCCAGGTCAGTCAGTATTAGTTCCTGCGGCACTTTCAGTCTATTTTTATCTCAAAAAACCGAAGAAATGGAAAAAAATTGCATTTCCTATCTATGTGGGTCTTATGATGTTTGCACGCCCTTATGTAGGCGTGAACCATTTTTCTGCAAATATCGCTGGTACAATAATAGGTATTTACATCGGATTAATCGTCTATAAATTCACTCCACTAGTAAGGAATTTAGACATATTTGAAAATAAAATTTATAAATTACTAATATCAATTGGCGTATTTGGTTTGATGGTGATAATCTATTCATATCAGCGTCCATTCTTAATAGAACCTGCTCAAGGGGTTGATCTTGATGTCAGAATGTTCATGATGGTCCTCGGAGGTTTCATTGGATTATCTGTCACAGATTATCCCAAAGAGTTAGAATTCCAATTAGAAACAAGCGTCCATAAATTCAAACATTTAATCAGTATTATACTCTCTTATATCGTACTTTTTGGTTTATATGTATTTACCTTAATACTTGGACCAGCTTTACTCTGGTTAGGAATTATTATAGGTTTCATTGATGGGTTGTGGATTGCTATTGGTGGGCCAATGTTGGTTGAATACATTAATAAAGAAACTATAGTTTAATTTAAACAAAATAATATAAAAAATAACCAAATAATTTTCAAGAGGTTAAAAATATGACAATTGATTCACATGTTCATCTATTTTTTGAAGGAAGCGACCCTGAAGAATTTTTCATGGGATGTGCGAGAGCCGGAGTTTCAATATTTGGTAAAGATAAACCTAATGAAGAACATCAAGATGCGAGGCAACTGTATCTTCAACTGATGGATATTCTTTCAGATCAAGATGGAAGTAGATTAATTAAAGAAATGGATAAAGCAGATATCGATAAAGCAATTCTCTTACCATTAGATTTCTGGTTGAAATATCCCAAAGCTGAATTTTCAGGAATTTCTATTAAAGAGAAAAATGAGATTTATGGAAAAGTTGTTGAAACATATCCTGATAGATTTAAAACATATTTTGGAATTGATCCAAGAAGAAAAGATGCCAGAATATTACTCGATATAGCAATGAAAAAATGGCAACCTGTTGGGCTAAAGATTCATCCAACTGCAGGGTTTTATCCAGATGATCCAGCTTGCTATCCTTTATATGAGTTAGCAATAGAGTATAATTTACCTATTTTGATTCATAGTGGGCAAGAACCCGCACCAATGGAAGCAAAATGGAGTCACCCAATGTATATCGATAAAGTAGCAGCAGATTTTCCAGAAGCGACAATTATTGTGGCACATTGCGGACATGGGTGGTGGCGACAAACCTTGGATATGGCAATAATGAAACCAAATATGTATGTTGATTTTTCAGGCTGGCAACCCTTATTTAATATCAATCCAGATTATTTTTGGGAACCATTACGGTTTGCGATTGATACACTGGGACCATGGAGGGTTCTTTTTGGATCTGATGGAAGTATGTTAGATGTTTTTCTTTCTCCAAAAAAATGGGCAAAAGCAGTATCAAATCCTTCCAAAACAACAGATATAGAATTTACTGAGAGTGAGATTGAAATATTTACAGAAAAAGCAGCAAAAAAATTATATAATCTTTAATATTTACCCTTTTTCTTATATATTTAAATTTTTTTTAATTTAATTGGCTTTTTTTTCAATTCGATTCTATAAATTTTGTTTAAATTTTAAAATTTTAAAGAATCGATTCTTTTAATATTCAAAGAATTTATTATAACTAGATCTAATATGGCTGAAAACAGAAAAATTATTAGTCCATATGATTATATCGAACATTTCTTTAGTCATACGGGTCTTTTAGTTTCTATGGGAAAGGATGGACAAAAGAATGTAATGGCATTAGATTGGAAGTCTATAGGAGAATTATGGCATATTCCCGTAATAACTATCGCAGTAGCACCAAGTCGCTATTCATTCAAATTGTTAACAGAAGGAATCAGAGCATTCACTTTAAACATCCCTTCATCAAAAATTTCAGACGCAATTATGATTGCCGGATCTTCCTCCGGTAGAAATACTGATAAATTTAAGAAAGCAAATCTGAGCATAATTGAAGGAAAAAGTATCCAAGTTCCTACTCTTCAAGATAGTTTATTAAGTTACGAATGTGAAATTGTTCACGAGACCAAATCAGGGAATATGGCTCCACATCATCTATTCTTTGGTAAAATTATAAAATCATATGCTTCAAAAGAGATAACATAATAAATTGAAAATAAAATTAGTAATAATTTTTTTATTATTATTTATTTTTTCTAAAGATCTCATAAATATAGAAGTTAAAATCCAGTTTTCTCTTCTTTAGATTGATTAAATTACTTAATTATTATTTTTTACGATATGTCGTAAAGCTTAAATAAAAACTCCATTTATAATATAATGAGAAATCATTATGAATACTCTTTTGATAATAATTCTTTTTGGGTTTTTCATGAGCTTAATAGCTTGGATCGGATTAATCACTTTATCTATTAAAGAAAAAATATTAAGGAAAATTTTATTGGTTTTGGTGGCGTTCTCTGCAGGAGCTTTACTAGGTGGGGCATTTCTTCATTTATTGCCCGAAACTATTTACCACGGTGGTGATCCCATGACAACATGTATTTGGTTAATAATCGGATTCTCAATATTTTTTCTTTTAGAACAATTTTTACAATGGCAACATCAACATAAAGTACCATCAGAATATAAAAAGCCTGTAGGTTATTTAATATTAGTTGCTGATGCATTACATAATTTTATTGGAGGGTTAGCAATTGCCAGTTCTTTTATGGTTAATTTCGAAGTAGGAGTCATTACATGGATTGCCGCAGCAGCTCATGAAATTCCTCAAGAATTAGGTGATTTTGGTATACTTCTGCATAGTGGATGGAAAAAAAGAAACGCGCTAATATTTAATTTTATTTCAGCATTAACAATAATTCCTGGAGGGATTATAACATTTTTTCTTTCTGCAAGTATAAACACAAGTTTTTTGCTACCTTTCGCTGCTGGAAACTTCATATATATTGCTGCTTCTGATTTAATTCCAGAAGTAAAACATGGAAAAGAAGATTATGGTGAATCAGTGATAACGAGATTAGGGCATTTTGTTGCATTTATAGTAGGTATCTTATTTATCTTAATGGTGAGAATTATTTTTGGATAAAATAGAAAACTTTAAGACTAATATGGCAGAACTCGACTATACAGTTATAAAATTTTTATTTAGAGAAAATAATCTTATAAAAATTGGAGTTCTTTCGGATAAATTGGAAATTCCTCATTCTACTTTAGGAAGTTGTATCGGAAGACTTAAAAAAAAGGGTTTAGTAAAGTATGAACCCTATTATGAGGTCGAGCTTACTAATGAAGGTAAAGAATTGGCCAAAGAAATTTTAAGACATAAGCATTTACTTGAAATATTTTTTTATAGAGAATTACATCTCACTAAAGAAAAAGCACATGAAGAGAGCGAAAAAATTAATCTTGTATTCTCCTGTGAAACTATAAATAAAATATGTGAAAAATATGGTCATCCTAAAAAATGTCCTTGTGGAGAGACTATTTTAAACTCATGTCTATGCTATTGCAAACAATCGAATTTTTAATCTCTTTTTTTTCTAATTATAACTATCTAAAATAATTAATACTTATAATTCAATAAGATTCCAGAATTTCATTAATAAGAGTATTTAAGATTTAGGAATATATATCTATATATTCGATTTTTAAATCCATTAAATTTTATAAATTTATGTTATAATCCGCGACACAACGGAATAATTAAACAAAAGAGATATTTTTAAATACAATTGAAAACTTTTTGAGTAAT
>JAWOFX010000181.1:0-4103 GCA_046497275.1 Promethearchaeia archaeon
ATGTCTTCTATGATGAGCAGATGACCACGGCAATGATTGATCGACTGGTTCATCATGGTTATCTCTTAATCTTTGATGGCCAGAGTTACCGAATTAAAAATTCTTTAATGAAAACTGAAACTTAGAAATTCCCTAGAGGGCTGTTGCTAAATTTGTTTGCAAAAACAGGGAAAAATAGATTGCAAAAAACATTTATAATACCTATAGTAATGCTACCTTTAAAAAATTCGTAACCAGACCATTAATATCAATGCGTTAAAAGAGAAAAGTGTCCATTACAACCACCACACCGTAAAATATAGATAAACCGGGAATTTTCTTTTTTGCCAAAGCAATTGTATCATAATTGTTAGCTTCATAACAACAAATGTAAGAGATGGACAGTTGGTATACAATATTTGACTATCTATTAATTATGTTCGATAATTGTTATCGATAGAAGGTTGCATGCGTTTTTATTATTCGAAATTCAACCATTTTATATAATCTTTTAAATTGCAACTAATATACTTAATTTATATCGAAAATAGTCGTGAAATTATCCAATAACAATTCATATTGGAAGGAGTCAGCCGAATGGGAAAAAGAAACTTTTATTTGCTAATAAAGTTGATAATTATTTTTATAATAATCTTAGGAATATTCGCTTATGGTCTTGGGGTAGGTAGGTATTCTTGGCCGCCACATGATACTGTGCAGAATATTTATTTAACCCTGACAGGTAGCGACGTAATTCGCAATCCCCAATATACTCTTAGAAATGATGAGATTATAGCATACTTAACTTGGACACAGAATCCTGCAGAAACAATGACAATACAATGGATATCGAAAAACAATCATGAGGGTATAATTTCCTACAGGGAGGTCGGACAAGAAGAATGGCGATCTAAAATGGCAGAGTCAGTTCATGATATTCCAGGTTCAGAAGGAATATATGTTCATTGGAATACCTTAACTGGTTTAAATCCAGAAACCGTCTATGAATTTAAGTTAGAAGAGAATCCAAAAATACGTTCGTTTAGAACAATGCCTACAAACCCAACTAATATTAAGCTAGCATTTGCTGGGGACGCTCGTGACTTTACCTTTTGGTTTGAAGATCTTACTCAAAGCATTGGGAATTACAGCCCGCATCTTCTGGTAGGTAAAGGTGACTATGTTGCCTGTGAAGGCATACCCAATGCCGATAACACAAAATTATGGTTGTATTTTTTAAAAACACTGGAAAAAAGTCTTATAAATGAAAATGGAGAAATGATACCCTTTATCTTAGCAATGGGCAACCACGAGGTAGATACTGGCGAACAATATGAAGCTCCCAATAAACCTGAAGAAGCAGAATATATGTGGAGTTTATTTAAATCCCCAAGAAAGCTACCTCCTGAAAATGAATTCTATGGTGCTTTGAATTTTGGTGATTACCTTCAATTAATAATATTGGATAGCATACATACCGCACCAATAGTTGGAGCTCAGACAGATTGGCTTAAATCTTCAATTGATCCAGGGAAACAGCACATAATCCCTGTATATCACAGTGCTATTTTCCCATCAACGAAAGATTTTTATTCTGGCTGGAAAATTGAGATGAGAGAATTGTGGCTTCCATTATTTTATGAAAATAATGTTAAGGTAGTTATGGAAGCATGTGATCATAATTACAAACGAACAGTACCCATAGAATTTGCTCTACAATTACCAGATGGTGTTACTAATTATATTTCTCTAAATGATGGGTATTTATTCGAAGGAAATGATGGTATGGTGTTTTATGGCGATGGAGGTTGGGGTGTTAGAATACGAGACATTTATAATCCAAAGACAACTTGGTATCTAGAAGATGCTATTGGATCTGTAATTAAGCCTGGTATGAAATCGATGCAACAACCTCGTGTAGATTCGCATCCAGATGACGGAAAAGAAATTGAGAAAAAAGAAAATGCTTATCACTTTTTTGGGGTGGAATTAGAAGGTGCTAAAATAACTGTTAATCTATAAACTATATGGGCGAAATATTTTGGGAAGATAAATTTGAATAATTTTTAGTCCGCAAATATATTATCATTAAATAATAAAATTATAACCCAGGAAACGTAATCGCAAAATTTCTATGGATGGCGCTGATATTCATGGTTTACTTCTTGATTGATAATATCAGCAAGCCATGAGGCCAAAAATCTATTACCTGCATGAGAAAAATGGGCGGGATCAGACCCAATATTATTTGGGTGATCTAAATATTCTTTCAATGTATCATAATCTAATTTATACAACTCTTTGCCAAAATCGTAAATTTCTACACCCTGTAACTTGGCTTGCTTTGATAAGATATCAGCTGTCTTCTTATACTTCTCTTTGTCATTTATAGTCCACCCTTGTGAACTTATTATTATTAGCGCTTTGCTATCACGCTCTTGAGCAAGCTCACTAAACTGTCTCGCTATATGTGCAAATATTTTGCCTTCCTCGCCTTTGACCATATTCAAAAATTCCCGCCGGCTTTCTAAATCATGAGGGCTATAGCTATGTTTTTTTAAAATCCTCCTAAAAAATTTCCCACTTAAAGAAGCAATAAATTTAACTAGTCTACTATTTGCTTGATAGAAAATAAAAGTTGCTAATTCATTTAAGGCATATTTATTAGCTAAATAATGAATAACATAAGATTTTTTCCCTTCCGGCACCATACTTTTAAACTTAGGATAGAAGTTATCATACCTTCTTAAATATTGCGCATAAGCTGATAGGTTCAATAATTCATTACGATTTTTGAAAGGTCGCGGGATAAACTCAAGTTCGCTGCCACAATTATTCAGTATATATCTGGGTTTAACAGCCCAATTATTGCCCAGCTCATTATAATGCTTATAGACAACTCCTAATCGGTAAAGATAAGGCACCGGCAGGTAGAGGACTGCTAAACCTTTACCTTTCATTCTTTTTTTTGCTCTTAAATAAGCCTGATCAAGTCCGTAATTTCCCACACCAAAGTTCTTGCACGGACCCAATCCATACAATGCTTCCAGATAATACTGAAATGTTTCATCATGATTGTTGCCACTACAAAAGACAGTAGAATCGCCAAAAAACTCAACATGTGGCCCTTTCAAAGAAACTTTGGATGCTGGTTGCCAACGAGAACCATCATTATTAATAATATATTTTACTTTTTCTTTTTTTTTGCTTGATTTTGTGGTATCAACCCCAGCATATATTGAACCAGGAACCATTGCTTTCGGAGTAGGTTCCCAGCCAAGATCTGGATCGTAATTTACAAATTTATCTAAATCGTCCAAGCTTGAAATTGGGAATTCAGATATTCGATTGCCAAATCTATTTGTTAAAAGCCTTAAGAATATCTCAAATATTATGAAGATAGAAGCTAAAACTAAAACAAGTCTTATAATCATAACTTGAACACCGACTTCAATTAATTTAACAAGACAGCTAAACAATATAGGAGGGAAAATGGAAATAAAATATTGCCTCCTTTTTTTTCACAAGATATTTAGCCATAGAAAAGAAAATCTGAAAAACATATTAAACTATACTAAATCAAGCATACTGGCAATATTTAACGCTAACGTATCAAAAAGGTATCAAAAAGCCACCTAACTTGTCAAGTTATTTGCTTCATTTGAAAAAACTAATCTATGATTTTACCCCAAAAATGGTAATTGCGCTGAAATCGTAACATGATAATGCTCAAAACACCATAAAGAATCAAGTAATAATTAACGATAAATATGAGCCAAAATGCTGGCTTTTTTATGCAAAAAAGCTCTAAATACGCCATATTTCTGGTATAATTGTATTGTACTAATATTTATCATTTATACCAGAATACGGAGGGCTGTCCGCCATGTATAAAAAGAATCCGGCCGGGAAACAACTGAATTTAACCGACCTCTACATGTACTACCCAAAATATATCACAGAAATGCTCCATAACAGCTGGGCGGAGTATTTTTTCAACTCCATCTTTAGCAATATCAACGAGGAACGGTTTTCTTTGCTATACAGCGACAACTTCAGCCGTCCCAATGCCCCGGTCAACATTATGATCGGCCTTTTGACCTTAAAAGAACTGAATCAGTGGA
>JAWOFX010000147.1:0-2711 GCA_046497275.1 Promethearchaeia archaeon
ACTGCCGCTTCATCAATCGCGGGATGTTTGTAAAGAACTTCTTCAATTTCTACAGGAAAAACGTTTTCTCCACCACTAATATACATTTCTTTACGACGTCCAACAATATAATAATAACCGTCATCATCTTGCTTTGCTAGATCTCCAGTGTGAACAAATCCATCTTCTTCGATCACATCTTCTGTTTCTTCAGGCTCATCCCAATAACCAGAAAAGATATGAGGGCCTTTTAATAATAATTCCCCAACTTCTCCTTTTCCAACCTCTTTTTCCGTTTCTGTATCTATTAATTTCATTTCACAATGAAATACTGGCAACCCTACAGAAGTAGGTTTTTCTTTTATGTGTTCTTCTGGCAAATAAAAATTATTAGGCCCAACTTCAGTTAGACCATAACCCATCTTAAATGGCTTTCCTTTGTCCCAATAGTTTTCCATAATCGCAACTGGACATGGAGCCCCTCCAGAAATGAATATTCTTACAGAATCAAAATTTGCGGTTTCAAATTCTTTTTGATTAGCAATCATATGAAACATGGTAGGTACTCCAATAACTATGGTGCATTTTTCTTTTTCAATAACCTTTAGAGTTTCAACGGGATCAAAATCACCCATTAAAATAGATTTCGCTCCCAAATGTACAAATGGTAAAATTAAAACATTCCATCCACCAGTATGAAATAATGGATAAAGTAAAGGTTGTATATCATCTGGCCGTAGTCCCCAAGACATGATAGTATTCACTGAATTCCAAAAGATTTCTCGATGAGATAAAACAGCTCCTTTTGGTAAACCTGTAGTACCACCAGTGAAAAGAATCAAGTGAGGATCTTCGAAATTAATCTCTGGTCTTTCTACGGGGGAATCTGAAACTTTTTCAACAAGATCGTAATAACTCTTATCTCCTTCAAATCCTTTATCGTTGAATACAATATTATTTTTAATCAAATCCAAATCTTTAATCGTTTGAACTTTTTCTTGAAGTTTCGTTTCATAAAATAATATTTTTGGATCCATCTTTTTTGTTAATTGTTCAATTTCAGCTGGAGCAAGACGGACATTAAATGGGACAAAAATAGCTCCGATTTTTCCCGTGGCAAAAAAAAGGTCAATCATTTCCATCCTATTAGTTGTAAAGGCTGCAACTCTGTCACCTTTTTGGAGTCCCATATCCAATAGGACTCTTGCCAGTTTATTTCCCCTGTTTTCTATTTCTTGAAAATTATATCTTTTGTCCTCCATATTATCATAAATTGCTTCTTTATTTGGAGTCAAAATTGCTCTACGAGCAGACCAATTTCCGATCCAGGAAAAGTCCATCGGTAATGAATTATTATTTGCTTTATACATTTAGTTCACCTGAACACCTTATAAATCGGCCAATTCTTCCATACGTATGCATATAATAATTCAATCCATAAAAACCACAACAAGAAGGCTGTGGGATTAATTGTCCAATATTGATTTGGTTCGCCACCTACTGGATCCCCAACTAAAAATGGTGCTAGAAAATAATATCCGAAAAACATAGCAGTGCCAAGTAATATTACAATGAAAAATCTAATTATCAGATTTTTTCCTTGGGAGAACTTTTTAGGCCAGTTATCAAAATACATATTCTCTATTACGATCGCCAGTATCAAAAAGATCGCATAAGATATTGACATAACGTATTCTCCTTTAAACTTAACAATTTGATCAATCACATCACCCCCAGCAGCGAGAAATATTGGACTAAAAAGAAACTCGACAAGAAATGGAAATACCATCGACACTATATAACCCATTATGGAACAGAATAAAAAACACAAAATCCCTATGTAGGGTTGCTTAGTAGCAAGTGAACTCCAGGGCCAATATTCATATACCAATTGAGTAAGTAATGAGAAAAAGATTAGCCATTGAGTCCAACCTAAAGAATATGCATATTGTCTAAATACAACTGTGGCTTCACCTGCAGCATCAGGGTTCCCTGCGGGAAAAAATAATATAAACCATACAATTATAGTAATAATTGCTCCCATAATCCATAAGATTATGCCTCTTTTGGGTTGATCTAATTTAAAGATTGGCCAATACATCGAGCCTGCTAATATTAGGACAGCAAATGAAAAACCAGATCCACTTAAAGCCCCAAATATGGAAGCTCCAATATACCATGATAAAAAAGGATCGGGATTTTGAACTGAGGGGGGGTAAACCATATTAAATAGTGGTAGTAATACAAAGGTGAACAGAAATGCTATAGCAAAATTAATGGCTGTTCCAATAAGCCCAATCTTCCATGGAGTTTTGAATTTCTTATAATACGGCCAATTCTCGAACCAAATGGCCCACACCACCCCTAATAAACCGAATCCTCCGATTAATGAAGCATAATGCACTATATGTGGATTATGCCACCGAGAATCAAAAAAGATCCACCAAGTTACTAAAGATAAGATTGAAACAAAAATTAATGCTAGAATCCCACTTATCGGCTGTTTATATCGTGGCATAAAAACGAGTGGCTGTTCCTGAGCTGAAGGAACGCCATCAATCTCCTCTCTAGCTTCTTGCTTAATTGTATTTTCATTTTTCACGATTTTTCCCTCTTCAAAAATTTGTTAAATATTTTTGAGTAAAATTTGATTTAATTTAAAGTAAATTTTGGTAATCAAATATATTTACTCATCTATTCTTAAAAATATTTTGTTAAAGAAGTAAAAAGCA
>JAWOFX010000090.1:0-21711 GCA_046497275.1 Promethearchaeia archaeon
TAGACTCCTTTTTTGATAGATATTTTAACTTATAGATTCTAAACTTTTTTAATTTTATTCCTTTCATTAAATTTTATAAATTTCCCTTTTTAGTATAAATCTTTATGCGTTTTTTGCTGGGATTCTTTTTTTTCCATTCATATAATTACGCAAGACTTTAGGAATGGTAATCGAATGATCTTTATTTTGAAAGTTTTCTAATATGCAACAAATAGTTCTCTCTGTAGCTATTGCTGTAGAATTTAGAGTATGGACTACATCTTTCTCTTTTTGAGTTCCAACTTTTCCCATTCGTATCTTAAGTTTTCTGGCTTGATAATCTAAGCAATTACTACAGGATACTAACTCTCGATAAGTCTCTGACGCTGGAAACCAAGCTTCTAAATCATATTTTTTAGCAGCATTATCATTTAATTCTCCTGATGCAATACTTACTATTCTATATGGAATTCCTAACTTTTTATAGAGGATTTCTGCATTGCTAATTAATTCCTCGTGGAATTCCCATGATTGTTCGGGTCTACAAAAGATAAATTGTTCAATTTTTTCAAATTGGTGGACTCTAAATATTCCTAAGGTATCTTTTCCGTGTGAACCTGCCTCTCTCCTAAAACATGAAGAGATTCCGGCATATTTAAGGGGAAGTTGATCAGGATCAAGAATTTCATCATAATGATAAGCAGCTAACGTTTGTTCTGATGTAGCGATCATATAGAGATCTTCATCTTGTATCTTATACAATTGTTCTTCAAAATCCGCAAGTTCTGCGGCCGCCTTTATCACCTCATATTTTACAAAAAAAGGTGTCCACATGGGTGTATAGCCCTTTTCTTGGAGTACATCTAAGGCAAATCTTATTAGCGCTAAATTTAATAACGCTAAATCTCCTTTGAGATAATAAAAACGAGATCCTACTACTTCTGATGCTTTCTTAGTATCTGCACCATCTATTAGATCAATAAGATCTACATGTGAAACGGGGTTATAATCGAAGCTTGGAATATTATCAGTTTCTCGAATAATTTTATTATCATCTTCAGTTTCTCCTATTGGTACAGTATCATGGATAATATTTCCAACAATATATCTGAATTCTTCTCTTTTTTTTAAAAATTCCTCCGCTTTCACCTCTAATGCTTCAATCTCCTCTTTAATAGCCGCAGATTCATTGATAGCATTTTCAGCTTCTTTATCTTTAATATTTTTTTTATATTCTGCAATAGAATGAGATATCTTATTTCGTTTTTCTCGTAAGCTCTGTAATTTTCCTAAAACTTCTCTCCACTTAACATCATATTCTAAGACTTTTTTGGCATTTTCCGGATCTTTAAACCGATTCTTTTCTGACTGAATAATTCTTTCAATATCTTCTCTAAAAAGTTCTATATCAAGCAAGATTATCCCGCAATTTTTTTACTGTATTATGAATATTAATTTTTAATTGATTTAATCTAAATACATTATTTTGAATAAAGCTCCTTAAAATAATGATCATTTATGTTCAATACGTTCATTGATTGTTGAACGCATAAGAGCTGTCCTTACTTTTTTTTTATCGAATCCAACATTTTCTATAATTCGCATTATCTTCATTCTCCGCGCTTTTCCTTTTAAACCTTCTTCTGCCATAAAATCTCGTGCAAACTCCTCGATTTTATCACTACTTTTCTCTGACATATCTATTTTCTAAAATGATTTCTAAAATAAAAAATTTAATGAGATTTTAGATTATTTTCTCTATTTCTCTAATTCTTACAGAAAACTTAATACTCCTCATAATAAAAATCTAAAAAATTTAATTTGTATCCATAATAATATCTCATTTTGATCATTCACTTCTTAGATATCGTTAATCTAACTTTCATAATCAGAAAAAATAAATTGATTCTACAATTTTTTCAATCAAGAAAAAATAATAATTATACCTTAAAATTTATGGTGATTTTTGAAGGGGATTAAATTGTCTGATGATAAACAGACCAAGGAAGAGATTAGAATAGGAGTTTACGTTTGTGAATGAGGTGTTAATATTGGTGCTACTGTTGATTGCGAAGCGGTAAGGGACTTTATTGAGGGGCAACCAAACGTGGTTGTTGCGAGA
Source organism: Promethearchaeia archaeon (assembly GCA_046497275.1). Taxonomy (GTDB): domain Archaea; phylum Asgardarchaeota; class Lokiarchaeia; order Sigyniarchaeales; family SOKP01; genus TEKIR-8. Next base: position 2,102 of record JAWOFX010000090.1, read on the forward strand.
ACCAATAAATTTACGTGTAGTGATCCCGGTCAGCAAGTTATTAGAAATGACATTTTAGAATTAGATCTTAACAGAATAGTTGTTGCGGCCTGCACTCCTAAAATTCATGAACCAACCTATAGAGCAGTATTAATTGAAGCGGGTCTTAGTCCTTATTATTTCCAAATGGTTAATATTAGAGAGCAATGTTCTTTCGTTCATGCTGATGATAAGGAAAATGCTACAAAAAAGGCGATAAGACTTGTCATCGGAGGGATTAATCGTGCGAGAGAATTAGAAAATATTCCTCGTATAGAAATTCCAATCGAAAATTCAGTTCTTGTCGTTGGTGCGGGAATTGCTGGAATGAATGCTGCCCTAGATTTAGCTAGTCAAGGTATAAAGGTTTATTTGGTTGAGAAAGAGGCCACCATTGGTGGAAAAATGGCACAATTAGACCGAATATTTCCTACTGATGATTGTGGGATCTGAGTATTGGCTCCAATAATGGTAAATGCATCAAAACATCCGAATATTGAATTAATAACATATAGTGATATAATAGAATTTAGTGGTATTACAGGCAGTTATAATGTGAGGATAAGAAAAAATCCACGATATGTTGATCCTGATAAATGCACTGGCTGTGGATTATGTACAACTAAATGTCCGATTAGTATGCCTAATGAATTTGATAGAGGTATCGGTGAACGGGGAGCAATATATATTCCATTTCCACAAGCAGTTCCGAAACTAGCATTAATTGATAAAGAAGCGTGTATCGAATGTAAATCATGTGAGCGTACATGTCCCGGGGAGGCTATAGATTTTGAACAAGAGCCGGAATATGTTGATATAAAGGTTGGGGCTGTTATTATTGCGACTGGTTGGGATGAATATCCTATTTGGGAGTCAAATGAATATAAATATGGTATTTATCCTGATGTAATTACTCAAATTGAATTAGAAAGGATGCTCAGTCCAATAGGACCTACTGATGGTCATGTCCATAGAATATCTGACGGTAAAATACCCAAAAAAGTTGCGATGATACAATGTGTTGGATCCAGAACGTTGAGAGGTAATCAATATTGTTCTGCTGTGTGTTGTAATGTAGCCCTAAAGAACTCTCAATTGTTAAAGCAAGAATACCCCGAAATTGAGGTTATGATATTTTATATTGACATTCGATCGCCGGATAAAGGCAATGAAGAATATTATCGAAAGATACGGGAAGCAAATATTTCTTTTATAAAAGGAAAGCCTGGTGATATTAAATTAAATGAAGATGGTACAATGAGATTATTCTATGATAATGCGTTATTAGATGAAGTAACACATGTGGATGTAGACCTAGTAATCTTATCTACTGGAATTATTCCATCGAAAGGTACACATCAAATAATAGAGACTATGGGATTAAGTAGTGGCCCGAATGGATTTTTATCTGAAATTCATGGATGTTTAAAACCACAAGAAACAGATAATATTGGTATTTATATTTGTGGATGCGCTGCTGGACCTAAAAGTATTCCATATTCAGTATCAACAGCATTAGCTGCTGCGAGTAAAGCTTCAACCCTTCTTTCTAATGATACATATAGCCAAGAATTAATCATAGCAGAAGTTAATGAAGATCTATGCATGGGTTGTCATAGATGTGAAAAAGTATGTTACTATGATGCAATTAAAGTTGGAGAGAATGATATCGCGGAAGTGAACGAATTAAAGTGCAAAGGATGTGGCGCATGTGTAACTTCTTGCCCAGCAAGAGCTATTGATATAAAATATTATCGAGAAAGACAATTTGAACAGGAAATCAAGGGATTAGCTATGGCTGAATCAATTCCAATTAAAGAAACGAAAGCTATAGCAGAAAAATAAACAAGTTGGTGAGTATAAATGTCAAAAGATAATAAAAAGAGAAATATAATTGCTTTTGCGTGCGATAAATGAGGGTACGCAGCCGCAGATTTGACGGGCACTACGAGAAAGTCGTATGATACTGATGTGAATATAATTCGAGTCAGATGTACAGGAAGAGTTGGAATTCATTTAATTATGGATTGTTTTTTGAACGGTGCTGACGGAGTAGCCATTATTTCTTGACAAGAAGGAGAATGCGAATTTGGAAATGGTAATATGGTCACCTATAAACATCTATCAATGTTAAAAAAAATATTTGATCATTTAGGAATTTCTGATGAGAGAATTCAGCAATATTTTTGTTCAGCAGCCGATGTTGAGAAATTTGTAAATTCAGTGAAAGATATTCATAAGAGGATTCACAAACTACCTCCTATATCTAAGAAAACCGAATAGGATGAATCTTTCGAATAAATTTTAGTCGTAAAGATGACAGCCTCGCAAGGGTTATTTCGGTTATGAACTTTTTCATGATATTAAGTTTAAGAATTAAAAAATGTTTAAATACGAATTATGAGCAATAAGGGAAGTAATGAGATAATTTTTTCAAGGAAATTCTTCAAAGCTATTATGCAAACTTTAGATTCATATAAAGTTCGAGCGTTAATTGATGCTAAAGAAGATATCATTGAAGTAGGTATCTATTCCGAAGCTCAGTATTTCAATATCTTATTTGAATTGATTGATGAAGAGAAATTAAAATATGAATTGTATGAGTATCTTAAAGAACAAGGAGAAGCTGATATTTCTCAATTAGAAATGTTTGCAAAACATAAAGATATTCGACTTAATAAAACCCTAAGTTTGTGCTATCTTTTAGAAAGAGAAGGATTAATCAATATTGAAGAAATATATGAAAAAAGCAAAAACTCTGAAGAAGAAACTTTACAAATATTTAAAAATTTTAATTTTTCAGTAAATAATGTTGATATTACATCGATTAAACCAATTTATGAACCAGTACAAATCATATTTGACTCAAATATATGTTCGGGTTGTGGATTGTGTGCGGGTATATGTCCCATGAATTGTATTACCATAAATAATGGTTTTGGAGAAATCGATGATGATAAATGTATACGATGTGGATTATGTTATTATGTTTGTCCTCGTACTTATCTCCCAGTAAAACTTCTCAATATATATCAAGATGATGCTTCTGAAGTTAAGAATTATAGTAAAATTGGTGTTTATAAAGAAGCATACAGTGCAAGAACGAAAATAGATGAAATAAAAGAAGTATGTCAAGATGGAGGAGTATCAAGCACTTGTTTATATTATCTTTTAGAAAATAACAAAATAGATCTCGCAATAGGAGCAAAGATGGGAGAGAAGTTATGGTGCCCCGAACCAACTCTAATTAAAGATAAAAAAGATATAATTGAAACTGCTGGAACCAAATATGTTAACAATCCAAATCTAAAATTGTTGAATGAGATTGATCCAGAGAAAAAAGTAGCGATAGTTGGAGTACCATGTATGATGCAAGCTCTGTTAAAGTCAAAAATATATGATATTAATATTCCCCTACTGAATAACATCCAATATCGTATTGGGATTTTTTGTATGGAGTCCTTTCCTTATGAAGAGGGATTTTTGAAGATTTGTGAGAGATTAAATGTTGAGGTTAATGATGTAAAAAAGACCGATATCAATAAAGGAAAATTCTTTGTGTATACTAAAAATGGTGAAGAACTCAATGTTCCAATTAAAGAAGTCACAAATTTGGCAAGAGAAGATTGTGAGGTGTGTTATGATCTCACATCTGAATCTGCAGATATTTCAATAGGGTCGATTGGAGCTCCTTCAGGATGGAATGTTGTATTAGTAAGAAATGAAAGAGGAAAAGAATTATATGACGCTTTAATAGAAAATGGTCTCATTGAATCAAAACCTATCGAAGAAGTCAAGCCTGGACTCCCTCTTCTCCTAAAAATTGCTAACAGTAAAAAAAATAAAAGTTCTAAACATATTTTAAAAAAGATAGAAAATGAAAAAAGATATCCGTATTATTAAATCTTTTTTTATTATGATTCTCTCCTTCTTCTAAGATTTCAAGGGGTAAAATAAAAAAATTAATATTTTGTTCTATATTATATTTGATTATACTATTAATTTGAAGGTTAAAAATTATGAGTGAATCGCCAATACGACCACCTAATTTCAAGGAACAGGTTTTCTTTCGAGAATTACGTACAAGAGTCGATGGAAATGCCAAACTTGAATATGGACTCACCCAAATCAAAGGAATCGGGAGCAGATTTGCTCAAGCTGTTGTGAGAGCATCAAAAATCGATCCAAACACTCGCATTGGAGCACTTTCCGAAAAGGAAGTCTCCCTACTTGAGGAAGTTATTAAGAATCCTGTTCAAAATGGAGTTCCTACTTGGATGGTCAATCGAAAAAAAGATTTGAAAACAGGAGAAGATAGACATGTTCTTGGCAACGAATTGGAAATTACGGTGAAACGAGATATTGATAGAATGAAAAAGATTAGAAGCTATAAAGGCATTCGTCATCAATTTGGACTTAAAGTACGCGGTCAAAGAACTAAAAGTACAGGTCGTCATGGTTTAGTTATCGGTGTACAGAGAAAGAGAATTAAAGCCCAAATGGCAAAAAAGAGAAAAGAAAAGAAGAAGGAGGAGAAATAAATAGATGGGAGATCCACGTAGAATTAAGAAAAAATTTAAAAAACCAAAACATCCATTTCAAAAAGATAGAATGATTGAAGAACTTGAATTTATTGGAAAATATGGTTTACGTAATAAACGTGAATTCTGGAAGATGCGTTCTAAATTGGGTAGATGGCGTCAACGGGCTCGATACTCACGAACTCTTCCTGCAGAACAAGCTACTGAAGTTCAACAAACCCTTATTAAAAAATTAACACGTTTAGGTGTTCTTAGTCCTGAATCTACATTTGAAGATATTTTACGTTTAACCGTAGAAGATCTGCTTAAAAGAAGACTTCAAACTCTGGTATTTGAAAAAGGATTAGCGAAAAGTGTATATCACGCACGTCAATTAATTGTTCACAAACATATACAAGTTGGAAATAAACGAATCAATTCTCCTTCATATTTAGTAAAAAGAGAAGAAGAGGATCTAATACAATTTGCACCAACAAGTCCATTCGTATCCGCATCTGCGGCATAAAATTTTTGTGAGTTTAATATTTTTAAATAAAAATTTATTCTCCTAAATTTATCTCTCTTTGTTCTAATTAATTCAAATTATTTATTAAAAATTATAATTTGATTATTTTATTCTAAATCTAAAATTTCATAAAAATTGGGCTAAAAACCCTTTATAAATCCTCATAGCATAATATGATCCATCTTAAAATATTTAATTAAATCAGAGGTGATAATATGGAAGATATAATGAAATTAGAGATACATGGCTCAGTAATGTTGATTACTGGAATTATCTTAGTGTTAATTTGGTCATATTTTGGCTCTCAATGGTGGTCTTCCGTTTTTGGCTTTCTTGCACTCTTCTTTCTCATCGAGGCTGTCTGGCATTACGGAGTTGCTGATTATAAGAGAGTCAAAAAGGAATCTTGAAAAAAATAAAAAGAAAAAAAATCTTAAAATTTGAGGACTATATTCCCCTATATTTAATTCCAATAAAGAAAAGTAACCACGAGAGGAAAATTAAAACTAATGCGATTGTAACCCAAAGTTGTTCTGCTGTTAATCCCGGAACCGTAATAGTTTGTAAACTACTCCAGATTTCTGGTATCCAATATATTGAGACAACTAAAAGAAATCCAAGGGCTAAAAGTAAAAAAGAAACTACAACTGTAATTTTCTTAGGTGGAGAGTAACCCATTTATTTATTTTCACCTTATTTTTTCTATTATTAGTTATTTATGATTAAGTAATTTAAAAATTATATTTAAAAACATATAAATATTCTCATGAATAATAAAACTAATATTTTAGAATATATTTTAATATTCAACTAATCATAATTGAATCAATTAATTAAAGTTGTGAAAATATGGCTCAAGCAGATGAACGTTTCGCGATCGTCCATATCTATAGTAGTTATAACAATACTCTTGTAACCGCCACCGATTTAAGTGGGGCCGAAACATTTGCTAAATGTTCAGGTGGTATGGTAGTAAAGGCAGATCGTGATGAATCAAATCCTTATGCTGCGATGCAATGTGGATTTCGAGTGGCAAGTACGCTGAAAGATTTGGGAATTTTTTCAGTTCATATTAAAGTAAGGGCACCAGGGGGGAATAAATCTCAAACACCTGGTCCAGGAGCTCAAGCATGTATTAGAGCTTTAGCACGTTCTGGACTTAGAGTCGGAAGAATAGAGGAAGTGACTCCAAAATCACACGACCATTGTCGTAGAAAGGGTGGTCATCGCGGAAGAAGAGTATAAGGTTCTAAGTTTGTGTATTCTCATTTTTAATTAAGTATAAAATATGAAGATTTTAAAATAATAACTTCATTAAGAAAATATTTCTCCGTTTTTCTTTTGGACTTTTACTTCTAGATGGTTCTTTAAAAAATCTCATATTTTTTAATATGTAATGGTAATACTTATTGTGTATATCACACAAAAATAAATTGGTAATTAATTTATATTATAAATAGATACAAATTAATAGAACCAATCTTATTCAGATTGGATTTTTATGAGTAAAATGGAGAAAAATCGCCCTATTATTGAAGAAATTAAGGATATTTATCATTATTTGACGGAAGGAGAGCCAAATCCAGATGATGAAATTGAAGCTCAAAAAGAATTAACTGAAAAATTTGAAAAATTAAAAGAATATAATGAGTTTCCAGATAAAAAGTCCCTTATCGAAGAGATCATAGCAAAATTAAAAGAGTGGGATACATTAGAATACTGGTTTATAGAGACGCCCTTGCCTAAAAAAATAGATGAATTATTACAAATCAAAAAGGAAGAGCAAACAGAAGAATCGGAATTAGAATTAGAAGAGAAAAGTAGAAAAAAATCTGAAGTTGATATATCTGAAATTATGTCTCAATTATCTGAACAATTTAAAGGGGAAATTGATACACTAAGAGAAGAAATCGATTCACTGAAAAATGAAATTAAAAATAAAGAGGATATCATCCAGACTATTAAAAGTAAAAAACAAGTAAAAAAAATCACTCCTAAAAAAGAAGGAACCTCTAAATTGCCTCCTTTAGAAATTCATTTACCGGCCGTTAAAAAAGCAGAAGAAAAAATTATGAAAGAGGCAGGAATTAGTGAGAAACAGGTTCAACGGGGTGAAGATCAAAGTAGTATCGAATCAGTAGAAAATGAATTGTTAGACAGAGAAACGAAGCTACAGAAAAAACAAGAACAGTATAAAGAAAAATTAGAAGTCTCTTTACAGCAATTAAAAGCTAGTAAAAAGGAACAAACAGAAGAAAGAGAAGAGTTTATTGAAGTACAAGATGAAGTTATCCTGGAAAAACCTATAGAAAAACCAGAAACTGAATCTTTTAAGGAAGTAGAAATGGAAACAACTCAAAAATCTCTAGAAGAGCATTTAGTTGAGGAGAATCTCTCAGAAACAGAAGAATATAAAATTAAGAAACCAGAACTAAAAGAAAGTGAACTGTCTCCAACTAGTAAGGAAAAACAAGAGATCCAAGAACAAGAGTTAACCACCATTCCAACAAATGAAGTGTGGGAAGAAGAAAATGTGGTGACCCCCCCTCCAACAAAGCCCACTGTGTCCACAACACCTCCTACCCCTCCTCGAAAAACTATTCCTTCAAAACCTGCCCAAACTTCCGAAAAATCTTTTTCTGAACAAGAACACCATATTCCTCAGAATATTGAACAAGAAGATATGCCAAAAACACTGCCTCCAAAAAAACCAACTATATCCACTATGGCCGTTGAGGAACCCGTCAATAAGGAACTGAAACAGATGCCAGAGAAACCTCCAAAAATGAAAAGTATTGCCGAAGTCGAAGTAGAAGAAACAGAAATGCCATCTCAAGAGCCCTTAAAAACTGATTTATTTAGTGTATTCTCTTCAATGGGGAAGAAAAATGAGTCAAAACCTAAGGAAAAACCTAATCTTGAATCGATAAAAAGCTTTATACCGGGGGGAATAGAGGAAAAAAATGTTGAAAAACCTCCTGTCGAACCTCCTAAGAAAGATATTACTCCAGAACCTCCAGAAGAGGACTATTCAGAAGAAATAGAATCAAAAAGCATTGAAGAATTACCTAAGGATAAGGATGCATTATATCAAGAATTAATTGCATTAGAGGGTAAAAGATATAGTTTAGAAAAGTCTTTTAAGGAATTAGAAAAAAGATATAATAAAGGGAGCATTGACGAGCATGAATTTAAATCCGAGGGAGAAAAATTAAAAGATAGTTTAAACGAAATCACTAGAAGAATTACTAACATACGAAGAATAGTAGCGAGTATGTAATTGAGAACTAAATTATTCCTGATTATGAAAAACACTAAATCTATTTTGTAGGTTTAAGATTGACTATTTTATTTTGAAGACCGAAGGCCTTTCTCTTTTATGTTGAGTAGATTGGATCATTTTCTTAACTTTTTCAACTTTTTTAGAATTTAAATTATCCATAGTTAATCCATAGTCCATTCGATATATTATTTCATCTAATGTATCATAAGTCATTCCGATTTCATCTTCATCGGTTTGTCCTCTCCATAAACCCGCAGAGGGAGGCTTATTGATGATATTATTAGGTACTCCTAATTCTTTTGCAAGTTCTTTTACTTCACATTTATATAAATCTCCAATGGGTTCGAAATCTACTCCACCATCACCGTACTTCGTGAAGTAGCCTATAACAATCTCCGTCCTGTTCCCCGTCCCAGCTACTAAAACATTACCTTTTGATTGACCAATAAAGTAAAGCGCAGTCATTCTAAGCCTAGGTTTAATATTCCCCAAAGATAATTTAGTTGGATGGATTTTAGAGGGAAAATTTTTTATAAATTCTTTATAGGTTGAAGTTAAATTGATTTTTAAAAATTCTAATTCTAATTGATTCGCTAATACTTCTGCATCTTCAATATCTTCTTGAAGAGATTCACAAGGTAAACTAACCCCTATAACTTTCTCATTTCCTAATGCATTTACGCATAAGGCTGCTGTAACAGAACTATCAATGCCTCCACTCAACCCTATTACAACTCCTTCAGATTTTGCGGATTCAACATATTCCTTAATCCATTCTTGAATTTTAAAACTCAATTCTTTGACATTAAGAGATCTCATAACTAAATTTTTTTGAATTAATTATCTTTTTTTAATTAAATATTTCAAATAAAAGTAATTTAGATCATTTAGGATTTTGAAACCTTTTTAACATTTCATTATTATTATATATATCAAAACAAATGGAAAAGAGGATTTTATATGAGTGAAGAATTTAAGAGTTTAGTTGACGAATCATTTAAAAGAAAAATTGCCACCATTTGGATTTATACAGATGATTATATTTATGGAATGATGCCTGCTGATGAGGAGGGTAATCGCTGGACTGAAGTCTCCTACACTTTTGAGATGGATGATCCTTTAAGAACAAAAGAAAGAGGTGCTGATTTATCCTATCAATTTCTATTTGAAGAATTAGAAAAGGGAGTCTCTTTTTATATTAAGGATTTTAATGTGAATAATTTAAAAAATTTTGCTGATTCAATCAGTTCGAAATCAGGACCAGAAAAGGTTAAAGCTTTGATAATGGAATTAATTAATAATCCTGAAAAATATTCAGAGAATTTGCCAATAGTTAAATCTAAAGATGAGAGTAATATATTGAAACAAAAAGTCTAATATCTTATTTTTTTATTACAATTTTCCTTTCTTTCATAAATTAATAGTATCAATAACTATCTTTAAAAACTAGCCATACATTTCATCCCTACGAGGATAATTCTTTCTGAATTTCTCGTCAACTTTTTTGGCCATTTGATATCCTAAGTTTGAATTTCTCTCTTTAATTATCTTTTTAAAGTAATCTCCTTCTTTTTGAGAATATTTTTCTATTCCACTTGCGATTATATTTTGATTTTTATTAATTGGTACGACCATCCCAAATAAGTTTATCATATCTTCTTTCGATAATTTCTTACCGTATGTCTCTTTATCGATATCCTTATCAAGATTACGAACCACAGTTCCCATTGAAAGTGCTGAAAATGGACTTAATTGTTTTGACTTCAGCCAAAATGTATTGGGTTTTTTAGCGATAAAGGTATCTTTATTTCCTTTCTCATCTCGTGATCCTAGGATCCTCCAATCTTTCGAATCTTTATCATATTCTTTTTTCATTTTTTTTACGATATTTGAGATTGGAGCAACTCCGTGATAATCCTCATCTTCTTCTTTATCATCTTTTCTCATATCTTCAATTATATTTAATAAATAAAAATATAAAAACTTAAAGAATAATACATATAATCAAGTTTGTAGGTTTAACTTATATCTTAATAGAGATTGTAATTTTCATCTAAATTGATTACAATTATTAATTAAATGAATCAGAAATATCAAAGAGAAACTTTTGAAAAATATAGAATCTGATATGGAAAAATTGCTAAAACAATTAGAAAAGCTTATTTCTCAGAAGAAATATAGTAAAGCAAATTATATTCTTCACAAGATAGATTTACGAGAGGAAAGATTCTTAAAAAATTACTTAAATCGTAAACAAGAAGGAGTCTATTACACAGACTCAAACTTATCACATTTTATTTTCCAAAAAACATTACTATTATATCTAAATAAGAGATTAAGATTAAAATTAAGGGACATAAGTGATATTTATAATCTGGATAAAAATCTAAAGGTTAAAATAGATAATATTCTCAAAAAACTTACAATTTGTGATCCAACCTGTGGCTCGGGTAATTTTTTAGTAAATGCAGCAGAAATCCTCTTTTCAATTCTTAATGAAATTAATAGAGAAAGAGACAACGTTGAAATCAAAACTCAAATTCTTAAAAATCTCTATGGATTTGACATTAATGAATCTTCGCTCACGCTTTCTAAATTAAAGTTATTAAGATGGTTTTTTAATAGACAATATGATAACTTTTCAGAAATTAAATCCCTACTAGATTCAAATTTACAGAAAAAAAACAGTCTTTTAGATTCTGAACTCTCTGAATTTGATATAGAAGGAAACAAATTAGATATAATCATTGGAAATCCTCCATATGGAAATATCCTAACTGATAAAGAGAAGAAAGTATTAAAAGAACACAATATCTATTTTCAAGATGTTTATTGCGCTTATCTATTAAAAGCCTTGGAATTATGTAAGGGAGTGATTGGATTCCTGGTTCCAAAAAGTTTTCTTTTAAGACAAAGCTACGTAAATTTTCGTAATAAATTGTTATCTCAATCAAATTTATTGCGAATATATGATTTGGGCTCAGACATTTTTAAAGATGCTACAAATGAAGTTCAGATTTTAATTTACTCTAATAAACAGAAAAATCAACAAGATCTAGTAATTTATGATTATCCAGATAAAAAGAATATAACATTTCAAAATCAATATTTTGATGACCTAAATGTTTGTTTTAACCCTGCTTGTCCATTAAATGATAAAGCAAAAAAGTTCTATGTATATACTCATAAAGATAAATGCTCATATTGTTCCAATTCTACAAAGCCCTTAAATCGCGTAAGAGTGAAAGTTACTAAGAAAATCTTTAATATAATCAATAGAATTGAGAGAAAAGGGGACCTAAACTATTTGAGCGTGAAGGATTACCCCAAGTTTATAAGAGGAGAGGAAGCTAAAGGATTATCGATAATCAAAAGAGCACTTAAAGAAAAAACTCAAGGATCATGTTTTTTTATAGATGCAAAACGAGATTTTGAATATTTTTACTTTAAAAAATCACAGAAATTTGACCTAGATAAAGTAGATGAAGACTTACTTAAAGGAGAAAATAAAGAATATTACCAAGGATCGAAGTTGTTAATAAAACATAATAATATCTATCCCGAAGCACTTTATACTAGGAAAGATACTTGTTTTACTTCTTCAATCTATTCCTTACTTTATGAAGATCCGAATGAATTAATGTTTCTCTGCGGATTATTAAATTCAATATTAATTCAATTTTATACAATCTATGGTATTAATAATCAAAAAGGAACCACTATTAATTTAAATCAATATATGATTAGACATCTCCCCATCATCAATGTTCAAAAAGATAAAAGAGAGGAGATTTCTAAACTAGTTGAACTGATCACGTATGATTTAGATATAAATGAAAAATTAAATCAGCGTACGATAAGTTTTGTTAAAAAATTAAATGATTGTGTATTTAATTTATATTCTATGAATGAGGGAGATCAAGCATTAATGAAAGCCAAAGTAAAATTATTTAATCCTTACTTCGATTTGATTTACTAACTTTTATATAAATAAAAGTGATAATTAAAGCTTAATGAATTATTCCGATTTTAGACAATCTGAATTTTTTAAATTCTTCAATTTAATGGAACAATCATCAATAAAAGTTGATATAGATCAAAAAAAACTATATTTTAAAACAGGTGGATTTCAAGAACATATAGATATCTATCTTTATGTAAATAATAATTATCTAATCACACAAAGTGAATTATATCTTGATAGGAAATGGATTGGTAACACAAAATCTATAAATCCATTTGGTATTGATATTTCTAAGAGTTTTATTGATTTATTTATACCAGAGGACCCTGAGAAAGAATTTAAAAAACATCTAGTTCATTATTTATTCAATTTAAGAGGAGATGAACAAGTCGTTATTCCACTGCACAGAGCATTTATCGATTTTGAAGAATCAGTACCAGAAATAGTCCCTTTTTTGAATGTCTATCGCAATAATAAGAACAAAATAAAAAAAACTACGCAAAATTATAATCTGATTATGGAGAATATAATTCAAAACCAAAAAGATCGCCTTTTAATAAGAATTGATTCATATTAAGATGATTTTTCAAATGAATGAGAATTATAAATATTAAACTAAGAAATAATTTTACTAATATTTTATGATAAAGAAGTGAGTTGATTATTATATCAAAAATAGATTTAAGTTCAATAGGAGAAACGAAAGAGGCAACATTTGAATATGATTGGAAAATGAGTGTTTTATATAATTTAGGAATTGGTGCACAAGCAGAAGATTTACATTTTGTTTATGAAAATACAAAAGGGGGATTAAAAGTTTTTCCGAGTTTTGCCACGATTGTAGGGTCAAGTGCATTACTTTTCCCTAAAGGAACGGATTTTGTTCACTTATTGCATGGTGAGCAGTTGATTCGACTTTATCGTCCTTTCGAACCTGAGGGAATTATTAATACTAAAGCTGTTATAGAACATATCTATGATAAAGGTAAAGCGGCAGTAATACATACTAAAATTTCTGGATCTTCACCCGAAGGTGAGCATATATTTGATACTAAATACGTGTTCTTCGTTGTTGGATCTGGAGGATTTGGCGGTGATCCGGGACCAAAAACAGAATCTATAATCCCTCCCACAGGTAAAAAACCAGATTTTAGTTTTTCTTATCAGACTAGCCCAAATCAAGCAGCATTGTATCGGTTAAATGGAGATTTAAACCCTCTTCATATAGATCCGAAATTTGCTAAAATGGCGGGTCAACCAAAACCAATACTTCATGGCTTATGTACTTATGGGATTGCTATACGTGCTATTATGTATGGACTATGCGATGGTGATGTTTCCCGACTCAAAGAATTTAATGCAAGATTTAAAGATGTCGTGTTTCCTGGCGATCTTCTCATTACTGAAGGCTGGGAAGATAATGGACGCTATATAATTCAAGTAAGAAAGGAAGACACAGTAGTCTTAGGAAATGCTTATGCTAAGGTGAAATAATAACTATTTCATTTGTCATCTTTTTATCTTCCAATTAATTTTTTTTTACCTCTCTTTTTCAATATTAATAGAAATGAATAAAATAAATATCCCAATAACAAACCCAATATGTCAAAAAAAAAGTCTATTACATCAAAATATCTGTTTGGTACAAAATATTGATGGATTTCATCTGAGAGGGCAAAAAAACATAAAAAGATGATGATATATTTATTCTTTACTTTTTGAGAAAACCCAAAAAAAATTAACAATCCAAAAACAGCAAATTCGATAATATGTAACATATAATTAATATCAAACAGATCTATTTGAGGGGGTTCAATTGATTTTGGAATGCTTATAGAAGATAATATGATTATAAAGACTCCAAAAGCAATTCCGGGTAAAGCTTTTACTACATCAAATAAAGACCATTGATTCTCCATAATTAATATAAAGGGATTATTTTTACAAATTCTTTTATGACTATTTTTAATGTTATTAAAAATAATTTATAACTCTTAGTTAAATTTGATTTGTAGATACACAAATAAAACAAATAAAAAAAAACCTTTTTTCCTTAGAGTTATTATTAGTAGAGAAGAATTATTCTTATCGCAATAAAGAAAATAACTTGAATTACGACAAACCAGGGACTATGAGGGCTTTCTTCTAATTTAATCCTTTCTTCTTTAGGAATTAATAAGAAAGTTAATGCAAATAGAAAGGATATTGTAAACCATGCGATATAGTTTTGAATTGGGATATTATAAGGATTGCTAGTTACTGTCCAAGTCCAATAATCTAATCCAACTGCCGCTGGCTCTAATATAAAATCAAATAGTGTCGCCAAACTAGCAGTTAAAACTGCGATCAAGATAATATTTATCTTTATACTTATTTCTAAATTAAATAATTCCTTAACTAACCATTCTGAAAATAATACTAATGAAAAAATAATGAATACCCAATTCAGACCAATTACAACTGGAACATTTAATAACTTAAGTCCAAGTCCATCACCATAATAGTAGGGACCAAAAATAAAACCTGTTGAAGCGCCAATAACCTCTAAAGAAAAGGTCACTATATACGCTATTAATATCCATGCGACAACATATTTATATTTTAAACTTTTATAAATAGCCCAAATACCAGAAATCAACAATACATAGGGAGTCAACACAACCATGAACGGATAAGTCAAGTCCCATACATGCCAAATAATTCCTACTATGAAAAATATAAATAAAATTAGCGTTTGAAATTTCCAGTCTGATAATTTTATGTTTTTTTTATTCATTTTACTCACCTGAATATTTATCAACTAATTCAGCACAAATTTTACCTGATAATAACACAAGAGGCATTCCGCCACCTGGATGAGCGCTCCCTCCACAAAAATATAATCCTTTTATATCTTTACTCCTATTTCTATGACGCAGAAATGCAGCTTTCGTTGTATTGGAACTTATTCCATATAAACTTCCATGCGTTGAACTTGTTCGTTTTTGTATATCAGGCGGGGTAAGAATTCCCTCGGTCACGATATGAGATTTTATGTCTACCCCTAAACGATTGGATAAAAGATTTATAGCTGCTTGTCTTGCTTTGGAAACTAGTAACTCCCAATCTTGATTATCATCTGCGGGGGCATTCAAAAGTACAAACCAATTTTCGCAATCTTTCGGTGCATCAGAAGGTGTTAATTTTGAAGTTATATTCACATAGACCGTTGGTTCTTTCGGCATAGTTTTATCTTCAAACATAGCTCGAAATTCAGCGGGGTAATCTGATGAAAAGAAGATATTATTCACAGATAACTCTTCAAAAATTCGGTTAATGCCCCAATAAAATACAATACCGCTTGAACTAGGTTCAAGTTTTCTGTATCTTCTTGCTTTTTTTGCATCTGGTAATTTGAGTAGGTTCTCATAGGTATAGAGAACATCAGCATCAGATATTACTACATCATAATCTTTAAACCCCGATTCTAGCGTAATTCCACTTATTTTCTTTTTTTTCATGTTAATCTTTTTGACTTTCTCTCCAAAATAGAATTGAACACCTAAATCTTCTGCCGCTTTATGTAGTTTTTTGGGAATTTCATATATCCCCTCTTTTATTCCATAACCACCACCATTGTATTCAACAAATGGTATAATTAACATTGTTGCTGGAGTTTGATATGGATCTGATCCATTATAAGTTGCATATCTGTTAAAAAGCTGAATTAAACGAGGGTCTTCAAAAAATTTTGAGTTAATTTTATTTAATGTGCTAAATGGATGGATTCCCGCGAAACGTATCAATTTAGAAAGCGTAGATAACTTCAATAACGTGCGAACTTCATGAATAGGTTTTGTGAGAAATAACTCTCCTCCCAGTTTGTATGCTTTTTCTGCTTCTTTCAAGTATTTTTTCAAAGATTTTTGACTACCTTCATATATCTTTTTTAGTTCAGTCCCGAATTTTTCCAAGTCGGACCAAGCTTTAAGATAACTGCCATCTGAGAGATAATATGTACAGATTTCTTTCAATTTGATTATTGTAAGTTCCTGATCAATTTCTTTTCCCGCAGTTTGAAAGACATCCTCAAAAACCCACGGCATAGTTACTAATGAGGGTCCGATGTCAAACCGATATCCATCCAGATATTCTTCAGCTGCTTTACCGCCGGGAAAGGATTGAGCTTCATATACATATACATCCCAACCTATTGATTTTAAATATATCGATGCTGATAATCCTCCCAGTCCAGCTCCAACGATTGCAGCTTTATTCATATTATTTAGCCCCTTTTATGCTAAATCTTTCTCTAAAGAGAAAATAAAACAACATAGAAAGACTGATAAGAGAAAAGCTATAAAAGAAATCTTCAATTGGAATAGAGATCACTCTGAATCCAATGATCGCATCCGGATTATATAAAACAATTGGTAAATAAGTAAATATACCATTAAAGATTAAAAAAGGAATATAAGTCAGGATTAATGCGACTAAAGTCCATTTTGAAGTGAATTTTTCATATCCAAATAAACTAATTAAAAGCATTGTTATTAAAAATACTATTCCCATTAATACTGTATATCCTTTTTTAAAAAAGAATATTAAAGGTAAAATCCCTATTAATCCGATAGTAAAGAAAATATATTTGGAAAACCTTAGTTTTTTATCTTTTGTATATGCTCTAACACATTCATAGATGAAAATTGTAGCGTATGGAACAGCAATGAAAAAAACCCACTCACCGATAGGTAACCCCAATATCTTTAAAGTCCCTGCATAAATTTCCGAAAAAGACCAATGACCTAGTTCTGTTACTATCACATCCCAAATTATAAATGTTGTGCTAACAACAAGCATGCTCAATAACAATGGAGGCCATCTACGCCAAAAAGCCACCTTTTTATCAAAGGATAATAGCAAAGGACCTATTATCACCGCGAAATTTAACCAAAAATATAGGTTCATTTTACATCAACATTGAAAAGTTAGAATTTTATGAAAAATAATACAAAGGAAATATAAAAAGTATTCGTTAATGATTAATAATTGTAAAAGAAAATAAAAATCAACAATTCTCTATTGGTCAATTTGATTATTTAAAATTTTTAGATAAAAATGGAGATATAAAATCAATTTCCATAAGAAATCTTCAATCTATAAAAGTTTAATTCTTAATAATTTTATAGAGAACAACTTAAGAATTTTAAAGCTATTATTTTTTAAGTTAATTTCTATATAAATTAAAACCAAAACTCTTCCAAATAATTCTATTTTATTACACTTAATTAATGTGCGAATTTACACATACACTTAAATATGAATAGAAATAAGATAATGATAACTTTAGCAATATTTAATGGTTTGTAAAAATAATCTACTGGAAGAAGCATCCCAAATAAATACTTCTGAATTAATAATAAAAAAAGAGTGGAAAAATGGATCCTCTCCTAACTCATGATAAAAATTCAAAAAAATCAAATCCGTCTAATAATGATAGTATAGACAAAAGAGCCAAAGAATTATTAAAAGAAACCAAAGTTCTAAATCTCGCAAAATTAGCAAATATGTTAGTCAGTTTATTTGGATTAGAAGATGGATTTAAGAAAATCACAAAGAGAGAAGGTCAAGAAGTTGAACTATATATCCCCGCTTTTGAGGGGTATTTAAATTTTCCACTTGTAAAAAAAAAAGATAATTTCGAATGTAGAGCAGAACGTGCTAATGATCCAGTAGCAACTGTGATAATAAATGTAGAGGAAGATAAAGTTTTAAAGGTTTTTAGTGAAATTATAAGAAGTAAAGCAAATTTATCTGGACTTATCAAACTAGTTCCAAAAATTCTCTTAAGAAAAATAAAAATAAAAGGCTCATTAATGGCTGCATTAAGCCTTGTGAAATGCCTCATGATTGGGAAAAATAAAATATACAAAAAATAAATTTAGAGTAGAGATGACTCAATTAAACAATGATTCTTTTTTAGAAATCGCGGAAAAGATACCAAATCAATATATTGAAAATAGCGATAAAAAAATCGCAGGATATTATTGTACTTATATTCCAGAGGAATTATTAGATGCTGCAGGTTTATTTCCCTATCGGATAAGAGCGACTGGTAATGCTGATACTGATAAAGCAGATACCTATATGGTTCGATTCACTTGCTCTTTTGTTAGAAGCACCCTAAATCTTGCGTTAGAAGGGGTTTATGATTTCTTGGATGGATTATTCATATGCAATAGCTGTGATCATAGTAGAAGGATGTATGAAATTTATGATATGGTTGTATTTAAGCGTAAAGGCTTCAACAAAAAAGTACCTAGATTTTATATTTCAATACCTCATATTCTTTCTGAAGAAGGCTTAGAGTGGTTTTTAGGTGAAATTTATGAACTTAAAGATAATATAGAAAAAGCTTATGAAATAAAAATAACTGATGATGCTTTGGTTAAATCTATAGAATTGTATAATAGAAATCGAGAACTAATGAGAAAGATTAATGAATTAAGATTATTAGATTCACCAAAATTGACGGGAAGCGAAGCCTTAAAGATATCTATGGCAAATACATCTGTACCAAAAGAAGTTGCTAATCAAGAATTAGAGAGATTATTGGAAATATATAATTATAAAGATGGAATAGAAACACAAGGTAAGAAGAGAATTTTATTATTGGGAAGCGTTGTGGATAATACTCAATTCACACAATTAATTGAAAGTGCAAATGCAATTATTATATCAGACAACCTTTGTTTCGGAAATAAGGTAATTATTGATGATGTAGAGAGAAATGAATCAGAATCCCCATTGGAGAGTATTACTAGACGACTATATTATCGCTTATCTTGCCCCAGAATGATGCAAGATCATCAAAGAAGGCTTGATTTCGTTAAAAATGAAATTAAGAAGGGAAAAATTGATGGCGTTCTTTTACAACGTATCAATAATTGTGATTTGCATGGATGTGACAATATGTTGTTTGAACATGAATTAAAAAAATTAGAAATCCCTGTTTTCAATTTAGATAGAGAGAATTTCCAGTCAGATACAAACAGATTACAGACTCGTATTGAAGCTTTTTTAGAAATGATTTAATAAAAAATATATAATAATCAATTAAAAATAGGTAATTTAAAGTGGCCATAGGAAAAGCAGAAATTAATAATAAGGAAAATAAAGTAATTCCATATGAAATGGTTTTGAAAAGTATAGCCTCTACTAGAGAACTAGTTGAGAGAATCCTTCCTGAAGGAGAGATTGAATCACTTAAAATTGGAGCAAAAGCAATTGAAGAAGTAGTTAAAGAATCAATTGAAAAAG
>JAWOFX010000002.1:0-40959 GCA_046497275.1 Promethearchaeia archaeon
TTCTTTCTGGATTATTGCCATTTTGTTTTTAAATCTTTTCGAGTTAATTTGCGGACCAGATCAATCGCAAAATATACAAAATTAACGCAAGTATTCTCCCAGATATGTTCTTCTTTATATACTTGATAATCATTCGTTAGATCTAACCCAACTAAGTCATGACAGCTTATAGATCCGAATTCTTCTTCGAATTTATATGCAAAACGTCCTGCTTTTCCGAAGACGAGCGGGACGTATTGAGGATTAGTTTTCTCCTTACCGCCCATAATGATCCCAATGGCTGCAATTGAACCAGAAACAACACCACATGGACCTTTCCATCCTTTATCGTTGATATAAGAACCAAAACCGCTAAATGGTATGGCAAGATTATTATAATAGCATTTATCAAATTCCTCTAAATCTAATACCTCTAAAATATTATTAAATGTATGCGCGGCGCAGCTATTGCCAAACTTTCTACCTTCAGGTGGTAGAGTTTCCTTCAATTTCTCGATTTTATCATCAAATCGTTTAAATATATCTTTTTTTAGGTTATTGGATTCACTTTTTTTCATATATTAATATTAAATTACTATTTATATAAAGAAAACTTTCAATCCTTATTTTAATAAAATATTGAATTAATAATTTATTTCGGTGCTAATCTAGATAAAAAGATTAGAATTTTTAGAAGTTTTATATTCCTAATTTTTAAATTATTAAAAGGGTTTATAATAATATAAATTGGGTTATAACGGCATATAACGATAATTCGAAAAAGCCACTAAAGCATTCTAAAGAATGATTGAATGATTCTTAAAGCTGTAAAAAAGAAACTAGAAGATAAGATACAAGGATCAATAGAAAAGTTTTATTTATACAAAATAAACATTATATCATAAAAATAAAAGAAAATGGTAAAAAAATATGATTGAAGATGATTATAAATTAGATGACATTGACAAAAAAATAATAGAAATAATCCAAGAGGAACCTACGATTACACACACCGATATCGCGAAGAGAGTGGAACGAAGTCAACCTACAATAGGAATGAGGATAAATCGTTTGAAAGAACTGGGAGTATTGCAGTTCCAAGCAGGATTAAATCTCAAAATTGCCGATATGTTTTATGCGCGAGCTGAAATAGTAACAGATCATCCCAATGAATTGTTGGATGAAATTGAAAAATGTCATTTCATGCTGAATGCATTTCGATTAAGCGGAACAACTAATGTGAGTGTATTAATTGCAAATCCTAAGATAGCATTTTTGGATAAGCTTGTAAATACCAAATTTCGTAATAATCCTCTGGTAAAAGAAGTAAATATGAATATTATTACAGATGTGGTGGAAGATTTCGTCCTACCAATTGATCTGGATTTTAACGATTGTAAATGCGAATTGAAAGAAGAGTGCAGTAAAAGCATTTATATTGAAAATGATGAAGAATCGAAAAAAAGGGAATGAAAGTTCAAAAAAATACCAAATTTACTATTTCCGTGAAAGATATAAGTGTTTGGTGTAAGATATTTATAGATTTTAAACGATATTTTTAATAGAAAATGATTAATAAATTAAGATGAGAGCAAAAAAAATTAAAATAGGTATTCTATATGCAAAATCTTCTTATTTCAGAATCAGTTGATTTATTAAAAACATTAGGAGATACAACTAGGCTTTCTATTTTACAGATTCTAAAAGAAGATGATGTTTCCGCATCGGAATTGCAGGATGAACTCGAAAAATCTCAGAGTACGATTTCGCAACACCTAAAAGTTTTAAGAGAGGCGGATTTAATTGAAGTAGATAAAGATGGAAGGATAAATTATTATAAGGTTAAGAATGCTAAAGTTTTTAAGATATTAGCCAGGATTAAGTCCTTTATTATCAAAACCAAAAAAGAAAAATTAGATATTTTAAATAAAGCCCAAATCAATGATACTTTATTTTAAAGAAAAATAAATCGACTTGAATAATTAAATACTTTATAATTTTTATTCCACAATTTTAAATAATTTGAATAGTATTCAATTTTGTAAATATTTGAGTTATATAAAATATCTCTTTATGTGAGAAAATGAATCGGGAACAGTTAAAAACTGATGGTGGAGAGCTTCGAAAGATAATGCTATTGGGGTTAGATAATGCAGGGAAAACCTCCATCGTTTTAACACTCAAAGGAGATAAAAGTTTACTTTCCTATATGTCCTTAAGTCCAACAATGAATCATAATATTACAAATATTACTGTTTCAGACACTAAGTTCAATATATGGGATTTTGGAGGACAAGAAACTTACCGAAAAGAACATCTTGAAAATATGGAAGATTATATTGAAGGATGTAATAAAATTATTTATGTGATTGATGTCCAAGATTATGAAAGGTATGATATCTCCTTAACTTATTTAAAGGATCTTTTAGTTTTAATCGATAATAGTTATGATAAGATACAATTTTCAGTTTTTTTACATAAATATGATCCAAATATTAAAGAAATAAAACCCAAAATTAGCGATAAAATTGATGAATTATTAAGTAAAGTAAAAGAAATCGTTCCTTCAGATATTGATTTAAAAATTTTCAAAACTACTATTTATACCACCTTTGAAAAAACCCCTATATTTCTATAAATGAAAATCTATTTTTTAGTAATATAATTTCTACTGTTTCAGTAGAATTTTTTGATACAAATCCTTAAATACAAGAAAATCCTAAAAATATTCTAAAAGTAGTGAAAGTTTTAAATAATTTTTTATCTAAACCTAAAATAATAATATTCCTTTCTTCTATTAATGACATCACTAATATTTCTCGTTGAAGATGATCTCGATTTTTTAAAAAGTATTCAGATGATATTAGAAGATGAGGGATACTCGATCTTAACTGCAAGAAATGGAAAAGATGCACTTCAAAAATTAAAAGGGCTAGATAATTTGCCCGATCTCATCATAAGTGATGTTAAAATGCCCGTTATGGATGGCTATGAATTTTTTAAGAATGTTTCAAATAATGCACGTTTAAATCAAATACCGTTCATTTTTTTAACAGGATTATCTTCAGAAAAAAACATTCGTTTTGGCAAAATATTGGGTGTTGATGACTATCTGGTAAAACCAGTCAAGGAAAAAGATTTAATAGCTTCTGTGAGGGGCAAATTAATAAGGAATAGAAAAAGTAGGGAAGTAATGAACTATGTTAATGAAATTCTCTTTGATGGATCGACATTAAAAGCTACAATCGAGAAAAGTGAACTAGAACAAATTTGGATGATTTTTTTTAATTGGGATGACGTTAAAGGTCCCGAATTGAATATTTTTTATCCCAAAGGAGATAAGCAATTCAATAAAAGAATAGAACAAATTGGAAATCAATGCTTTTATGCGATTAAAGTAATTTATGGAGATCAAAAAAATATAGAAAATGAAGAATATTTATTGATTACCCTAGAGAATATCAGTAAGAGAGCCTTCCTTTATTTCGATGCATACCCAAATCCAAAAACAAGATCTGGAGAAACTAAATTTATGATAAGTATTATTGCTCCAGAAATAACTTATCTGGATTCTATTCAGATTAAGAACTATTTTAAGAAAATAGCAGAAAAAATTAAGAAAAATGATGATTGGGATATTAAATCATATTGGGAAAAAATTAGTGATATCTTAACTTCTTCCCAATAAACTGAAATTTATATAATCTTAATATAAAATCAATTTTCATCTTATTATAGATAATATGTAGATATTACATATTTATAAAATGAAATCTTTAATATCATTCTCATAAATATCTCAATATTCTTGTAATATAATTGAGATAATATGCGTTTAAAGAGTTATGAAATAAGATGAGTTCAAAAACAGAACTTGCAAAAAGAGATACTCCTTCTATACCTAACGAAAAATTAAAAAAAATTCAAGGAGTGAAAAAACATTTAAGTTCCTTCTCAGGGAACACTGTGAATGCTAATTTAGAAATGGCTAAGGATTTACAAAATATTATAAAAAATTGTTCCAATTTAACAGGAAAAGAAACGTGGGGATATTGTAAAAGCCAAAGATATTTTATGAAACTTTATTTACAACATCTTAATTGTGAATAAAAAAAATAATTCATTTCATAAAAGTCATGAAATGAACCATATTTGTATTCTATTTGATTATTATTACTATTTTCTTTGAAATCGTCAAAAACATCAAATTTTAGAGGAAACGGAGAATATTTGCTTTTTACCTTAGAGAACTTGGAAAAAAGAACTTTTGTTTATTTTGATGGCTTCCCGAACCCAAAAAGCCGTTCTGGAGAGATTAAATTTATGATTGGTGTTATCGCTCCCGAAATCACATATTTCGACTCTATTCGAATAAAAAATTATTATAAATCAATTGCAAACAAAATTAAGACTCATTCAAACGTGGATATAAAACATTATTGGAATAAAATAAGTGAAATATTAAATTCTCCTCAACTACGGTAACTAATATTAAGTATTTTTTTATATTTTAGGTAAATTAATGACGAATCGCGTTCCTTCAGATGGTTTTCCTTCAACCCGATTTTCAACCCAAATCTCTCCTTCGTAAAGATTTAATATCTTTTTAACAATCAAGAGCCCTATACCCATTCCCGCTTGTGAAGATGATTCGAGCTTATCTTTAAATAGTCTATCTTTAATTTCTTGAGAAATTCCATATCCATTATCTTCAATTTCTATTTTGGCATATTTCTTTTTTTCTTTTTCAAGAAAGGAGACTTTCACAAATATTTGTTTGAGATCACTTTCATTATATTTAATGGCATTAATAAACAAATTTTCAAAGACATCCTCCAACAGATTGGAAGCTAGAACAGGAATCTTTTCTTCGGGGGCATTTATAGTGATTTGAATATCTTGATGATTATAAGAATTTATGATATATTCTTTGGAACTTTTCAAAATTGATATGAGATCCAAGGGAATCTCTTTTTTATCTTTAATATCAATTTGGGATAATCTTTGAATATTTTTAATCAATTTAAAAGATTTTGAAGTTTGCTCTATTGTATTATCTATATACTCTTTTAATTTTTCATTCTTATCTTGATTATGTAAAATATTCGATGCAAGTTCCATTGAGCTTAAAATTACTTGAAGGATATTTCGCATATCATGAGTAAAAAGATCTTTGTATAGTTGCAATTGATTATATGCATCTCTAATCTTTTCTTCAGACTTTTTTAGGGCTTGTTCTGCGTTTTTACGTTCTGTAATATTATAGAATGTTATAACCGTTCCATCGATAATATTATCTTCGGTTCTATAGAGATTTATTCGCATTCTATACCATTTATTATCTTTAGTTTCAAGATCCTTTTCTATTGATTCCAATTCTTCCAAAACTTTAGTCGCATCTTCGGAAATCTTATGATATTGGAGAGTTGATGCAATGTCTGAGATTGGTCGTCCAATATCCGAATCTATTAAGTTATAAATATCGGTAGCTGTGGGAGTATATCTTTTGATTTTTAAATCACTATCAAGAAAGATAGTACCGATATCTGTACTATTTATTAGATTTCTAAGATCATCGTTGGTTTTTTTAAGTTCCTGGTTTTTCTCTTGTAATTCATTATTTACAGTTGTTAATTCTTCGTTGAGGGATTGAAGTTCTTCCTTAGACGTTTGGAGTTCTTCATTAGTACTTCTAAGTTCCTCGTTCGATGATTGGAGTTCTTCATTAGTTGATTTTAATTCTTCATTTTTAGTTTCTAATTCTTCAATAGTAGATTGAAGATACTGTTTAGTTTGACTCAACTCATGTTCTAACTGCATTATCCTTACCTTGCTCACAGTATCAATTTCTTCAGATAATTTTTCCTTAGGAATGTCAACAAGGTCTATATCGAGAGGTTCAAAAATTACTAGTAATAATCCTTTCATCGATTCAGGTTCTTTAATAGGTCTGATAACCAGATTAACAAAATTTTTCTCCCCGTTAGATTTAACTCCCACGTTATTTAATTCAATTTCCTCTCCTGTGACTGTTGCTTTTCTGATAGCAGTAGAAAGTTTAATCTTTAGTCCCTTCCGAGCCATGTTTATAATATTAACGGATGCTCTTCCTTCAGCAGGCTCTAAAAACTTACCAGTTTTCCCATAAATGTATAATATATCTTTATCTTGATTTATGAGGATAGATGGAGGATTATAATGCTCTAATAATTGTGTTTTAACTATTTCCTGGTAATTGAGTGATTCGGGTTTTTTGGAAGATAAATCTTGATAATCAGGGATCTTAGAGATCGAATAATCAAATAAGGGGGGAAAGATATTATAGTTGTCTTTATAAGCGTCTGGTGTTTGTTTATATTTAAATATTTTATTTGATCGGTCTATTTCTATGAAAAGACGTTTAGCCTCCATTATAGATTCCGATTTACCCAGAAGAAGATAACCATTCTGATTTAGGGCATAATGAAAAATATTTAGAAGTTTCTCTTGGATTTCTTGCTTAAGATATATGAGAAAGTTTCTGCAACTTATCAAATCTACATTGGAGTAAGGAGGATCACTTAAAACATTTTGCTCAGCAAAAATAATCATATTGCGTATTTTCTTTTTTATTTTGTGCAGATTTCCATCTGATGTGAAAAATTCATCTAATCTTTCTTTAGATACATCTGCTGTGATATTATCCAAGAATCTCCCCCTTCGAGCAGTCTCAATCGCATTTGAATCAATATCTGTAGCGAAGATTTGTACTTTACATGATTTTTCATGTGTTTTCATATATTCCATCAGTAAAATGGCTATTGAATAAGCTTCTTCGCCAGTAGAACATCCTGGAACCCATATACGTATTAGATCATCTTGGGAATGAATATCAAATAGTTTAGGGATAATGTTCTTTTTTAAGGCATCAAAAGCATTTTCATCCCTGAAAAAGTTCGTTACTCCTATAAGAAATTCATGAAATAAATTTTCTAATTCTTTCGTATTTTTTTCAAGATAATCTACATATTCGTTAAACTTTTGAATCTGATTTAAAACCATTCTCTTCTTAATTCTTCTTAATATCATGTTCTCCTTATATACTGAAAACAGATGACCAGTTTTGTTATGAATTAATTCAAATATTTTATTTAAACCCTCTCTTATGTCCATCTCTCCAAAATCTTGTCGAATTTTTAACTTTTTATAGTAAGAATCAATGTATTCAATAATTTTCTCTGGAATTTTTTCTGGAGATAATATGAAATCTATTTTAAGATTATCTATCGCATTTTTAGGCATATTTTCATATTCTGCAGTTTTTGGGTCTTGAGCTATAGCCATACCATTTACTCCTTTTATTTCTCTAAGTCCTAAGGTACCATCCGTACCTGTGCCTGAAAGAAGGATTCCTATCGATTTTTCTCCGAATTCTCGAGCCATTGAGCGGAAGAGAAAATCTATGGGCATTCGCTGGCTACGTGAAGTAGTGAAGCCTTCAACTTTTATTTTTGAATCCTCAATGGATAATCTATGATTAGGTGAAATTACATATATAGTATTTGGTTCTATTTTCTGAGTTTCATTTATTTGGATAACATTTAAAGATGTGAATTTTCTCAAAATCTCATCTAATGTACTCTCATGGTTAGGATCAAGGTGTTGGACGAGTATATACGCAATATCATGTTTTTTGGGTATATTAGAGAATAGTTTTTTGAAGGCATCTAATCCCCCCGCAGATGCCCCGATTCCAACAACAGGAAATTGATCGATATCATCAACCAAAACTTCTTTTTTTTTGGATCTTTCGATTGATTTATTTTTTATAATTATCACCAGAATTGATTACATTCTAAATAATTATGAAGGGGGTAGATAAATGTGAAATCAGTTTATAAATATTTAAATTATTCATATTTTATTAAATATTATTACTTTACTTTAATTGTCTTTTACTGATATTTCAACTATATTATAATATATACTTAAAAAAAATGGTTTTACTTAGATAGTCTAAATTATCAAATATATTGCATGATTATTACATATGTGTAAAATCCAATCATTTATATCATTCTCATAAGTATTGAGATGTTCTTTTGTATAATTACGATAATTTATCCCCATAATCAGAAAAATATATCATTCATCATGAGTTCAAAATCCAAATCCTCCGAAAATAATATTAAGTCTTTAAAAAATAAAAAAAAGAATTTAAGTAATGATAAAAGTATTCATGAGTTGTCAAGAAATACCACTCAATTTAGTGATAGTGTTAATAATGAAAATTAAAAATGAAAAAAGATCTCCAAAATATTATAAAAAATTGTTCCAATTTAACAAGAAAAGAAACTTGGGAATATTGTAAAAGCCAAAGATATTTTATGAAACTTTATTTACAACATCTTAGTAATGAATAATGATTCGATTTATAAAAGTCATAAAATAAACATATATGTATTCTATTTGTTATAATTATTATTTTTTTTTTGAAATCGTCAAAAATATTAACTTTTATATGGATTCCGATTAATATTTTAATCCTATATAGTAAATTTTAAATATTTCATATACTTTCAATAGTATGACAGACATTTAATATGAACTGTCTAAGAAGATGGGTCATACCTTGCTTAAATCCCTGGATTTTTGTCTTTTGGTGATCTACTTTATTTCAGTAGAGTAGAGATCTTCTTTACTTCTCCCTTATATATAATGGTTTGGAGCAAGGGGATCTATTTTCCATTCTTTTTTTTATTATGAGAGATATATTGTCCAAGAGCAATATGAAATAACGGATAGAAGGATCAAAATTAATAGAAAAATTTATAAGTATTTCTCTGGTCTAGTAATATTTTTTGATTTCTTGGATAACTAGATTTATGAGATCTTTTGGAGATTTCACAGGATAAAACGAAACATTATTTAGTAAATCCTTAAATTTATTTTTAGGTATTTTTTTTGAACCAATGAAGAAACCTACGACTTTATGCCCTTGTTTACTTAAATTTAAAAAACTTCTTTTCGAGCTACTCCAATTATAAATCCCGAAATCTGTTATAATAAATACCAAAACTTTTTTATCAGCCTTATCGCATTGTTTTATTATTTTCTTTGTGGGTAAAACTGTTCCTCCCCCTTGATAAGTGAGGAGTGTTTTTTCTGCCTTCCTAAAATCTGAAGTCCAATCGCTCACATCTGCTTTATTTGAAAAATTGATCACACTAAATTTTACCCCTCTCTTAGCAGCATAATGAAGAGATGCGAACGCTGCTATCAATGCAGTATGATAAGGGCCTTTTCCTTGGTCTGTCTTAGCAGTATAACGCCATCCCATTGATCCAGAAGAATCTAAGACAATCAATAGATCTGGAATTTCTTGTTCCTCAAAATGACCAGGTCCCAATTTATAGGCCCATTTGCGAGTCGTGATATTTGGAATAATAATCGGACTATTTAATAAAGATTGTATAATATCTAATTCTTCAATAGGATCTCCAATTCTCCATACTTCTGGATAAACGGGAACTTGACCCCCGGGTTTTTCCTCATAAATCCGGATTTGTATCAAATTTTTAGCTTTTCCCCTATACCATGTTGCTAATGGATCCCCCTCAATCATTATTCCCGCTTGAGTTGCTGGAGCTCCAAATTCCGAATAATTTACATCTTTTGCAAATTCTTCAGATTTTTGTTTTAATTTATCCGTATTTTCTTTATCTAATTTATCTGAATTCTTACTTTCGAGAGGATTATCCATAATCTCTAAGATATCATCGGGAATTTCAATATAAGATTGCCCTTTTCCCGGGGCTTCCCTTAAAGATTTACCTTTTTCTGATTTTAATCCTTTCCCAACAAGATTGAAAGTATCTTTTATCAAATCGTTCAGATAATAGGCTATTTTTTCAACTTTTTTTTCCCATTTCGACTCATCATAGAATTCCTTTAGAATGGTTTTTGATATTTTCTCAACCAAATTTTTATAGTTATCTGATAATTGCTCTTTTGAAATTTCAATATTTAATATCTTTTCATAAAGAGCAAGGAGAATTTTAGAAAAATCCGATAAATTATTTTCCTGTTTGATATGTTCATATATTGTTCTTAATTCCCACGATACTAATTGTGGATGTTTGGAATATGTGATTTTATCTATGACTAAATCAGCGAACAAATTTACGACTATAGGAGCAAAATTTTGATTAACGTGTTTCAATGCTGCTTTTAAAAGCTTTGCGTCAATATAACCATCATATGGACAAATTTGATAATGAGAAATTTCATGAAGGCTGATGATATAATAAAATTCAATATATTCTTGTTCATTTGAAAATAATGGAGTATTTGCGAGATTCATTGTAATTTGCCATCTTTCTTCAGGATCTATATAAAAACCTTCGCGATGGGTATAATCAAATACAAAATGAGGTTCATTTAAGGGAGGATAATAATATTCTCTCAAAGATCTATTCCAACCTTTTTTAGCTAAATCTATTAGCTTATTTTCATTTTCTTGTATAAAATCAATATTTTTTTCGTGTTTATATTGACTCATATGTTCTCATTAAATTCCATTTTATTCAGATATTTAAAAATCTTTTTGTAAATAATCTAATTTATCTAAAATCCCTTTTAATTTAAGTGCCTCACTTCCACCAGAAATTTGGATATTAACAAGAGAATCATCATCGGTTCCCGTAACATTTACTTCAATGAGAAGATCTTCAGAACGAACTTGTTTAGTTTGTCTTTTACCAAAAGCTTCCTTTAGTGAATTATCTAATTTAGGAAATTCAGAGGCGATATCTGCCCACACTTCCTTCCAATAATAGTATTTAAACACATAATCTGTTACGGTTTGCTTGTATAATTCACGATTACACCAATTAATAAGATCAGCCCTGTTTGGAAAATCTAAATTTTCTAATAATTCATTTCTAATTTGTGCTAATTCTTCTATTTTTCCCTTATTGGATGCTTCATTAATTTGCTTAGCCAGGTCTTTATATTTTTTGTTTTTTATTTCTTGTACAAACGGATAAAGATCATATTTTACAATTAAATCATTTTTTTGAAAATTTTGGATTTCTTGTAGATCTCCTTTTTCTTGGATGCCATTTCTGAATTTTTGCGTAATTTCATAGCAAATTTTTCTTTTTAAGAATCTATTTTGTATTTTTACTAAAAGGTCTCTGGAAAATTCATATTTATTACCCCAATATGGTGCTTTTTCTGATTCCCTCTTAGAATAATTTACTCTATGGGAAATGACATAAGGAGCTATAGTATTTACTATATTGACATCTATCTCATTAATATCTAATAACCATGCTAAAGCCTTTGAATATCTTAATAAATCTTTTGCAACACGTACACTTAAAATAGAATCAATTTTATTGCATACATTTTGAGCAGTGTCGAAATGACATCCCGAACATAATCCAGTACTTGGTTTTAGATCTTCAGTATTTCCTTTATCGATTCTATCACATAGTGTAAATTCTCTAATTATCGCATGAATATAATTATTCGTTTCTTGGTTAATTTGTACTCTATTCACATAATACCATATTTCCATTAAATCATCTATCGTTAAAATTTTCGGAACTTCAAGCAGTTCATCATATCCAGAATATTTTTCATCCTTTCCAGCCAAAATTAACTGTAGATCTTGGCTTGCGGGCATAGATATTGGGACAGAGATTCCAAATCGATCAAGAAATGGAGAACTTAACTCAAATGTTCCCACATCTTGGGGATTGATTGTCGCAAATAGACAGAATTTATTTACATTCATAACTGAATCATAATATTTCACAGTACCCTCAGCGAGAAGGGAGAGTAATATATCTTGAGCATAAGGAGTAAGTCTATTTACTTCATCAATGATTTTCCAAAAATTAGTCACAAACTTTTTCCAGACGACCTCTTCAGCACCATCCTTCATTAATTTTCCTAATTTCAAAGTCCCAACTAATTTTTCCTCAGTTAATTGGGGATGACCACGAATGATAGATTCTTCGATTATTTCAAGTGTATTAGAGGTGAACATCCGTCCAAGAAGTTTTACCAGCGTAGTCTTACCACCGCCATGTCCCCCTATCAGGAGCATTGCAGAATTAGGAACTAATGCATTTAATATTGAGATGGTAAGAATTTCCGGTAATTTTATGGATTTAATCTTATTATTATTTTTAGGATCTGGATATTTAATTTCCAAATTTTTAGAATGAATAAATAATTGATTTGCTTGAATTAGATTAAGTATTCTCCAGACTTTTTTTCTTAATTGTTCATGTTCTACTAATCTTGTTTCCATATAAAATGCCTCTTGATCATATTCTCTTTCATTATAACTAAAATCGACTAATTATTTATTTTTGTTTATGAAGTCTAATAATATATTTCAATTTTCTTCTAGAAATGAGGACTTAATCTTTAAAAGATAAACCCCGATAAATTTTCATATAATCCTAGTTTGGTTTAAGACCTAAAAGTTGATTTAAATCTTCTATAACGAAGTCTGGTTGATATTCCCAATCCGAATATCCATCAGGATATTTTTCAAAGTTTCTAATAAGCAAACAAGCATGAATATTTGCCCTTTTCGCTGCGGAGATGTCCGAAATGGAATCACCTATCATTAATGCATTAGACTCGTTTAGGTTAAAGTTTAATTTATTTAAAATCATGTTTATACCATCGGGTGATGGTTTCGCAATTTCTTGTTCATTTTCATCACCAAGCCCCAAGATTTCAAGAAAATAATGTTTTATATCGAATTTTTCTAATATATACTCTACTATATATCGAGCTGTGTTGGAAATTATAGCCAATTTTTTATCTTCGTCTAATAATTTATCTAAAACGTATATTACATCAGAATATAACCTAATTTTTCCCTTTTTTATGAAATTCTTTCTAATTTTAAAATCTATTGTATCAAAATGCTCCCAAAATTTATCATAGTCTTCTAAAAAAAGACCCCATTCTTTTAAAAGAGTTTGATACTGATCACCAGACATCCAAAATTTATTTCTTCTGATTTTCTTGGGAATTGTGGTAATAGAAAAAGATTTTAAAGTTTTCACTAAGATTTTATCAAAATATTCTGGTGGATTTGGAATATTTAAAAGACTATTATCAAGATCGAATAAATAATAATTAAATTTCATATCTTAATTGTATTATTATCCTAAATTCTAAAAAATTAATTCTCTAGATTATTAAATTAAAAGTATCCAATGTGACCAAGATCTTTTCCATTTTCATCTAAGGCATAAACCAATCCCATAGAAAGTGCTCCTTCATCATCATCCTCTTCAGAGTTTCTCGCTTTATTTTTCTTTTTAGTAGGTTTTGCGACTTTTTTAATCGTTTCGAGTTTAAATTGAAATTTTCCCCCACAAACTTCACATTTCATAAGTATAAGTTTTGTATTTTTATTTTCTTCATCAAACTCTTCAATTTCAAGAGGGATTATCTTATTTTTATCTTGATTATCACATCCAGGCAAAAAACATTGATCTAAAGAAATCTTTTCCATTCCTCTTCTCGCTAATGCTATCCATGCATAAGCAGGAATCTCATACCATAAATCCTTATTTTCATCACTCATATTAATATAACCAAAATTGAACTTTCGTTTTTAAAATCTATTCTTCAATTAATAAATAATAAAATGGAAAAAAATAATTAATAATTATTATTATAAAAAATAACGGGAATCGTAGAAACATATTAGAAAAAAAATGAATAAAGAAGAGGAAATCGAATTCTCAAAGGAAAAAATAAGGTATGTTTCCAAATTAGCCTTATTAGATTTAACGGAAGAGGAAGAGGAAAAATTATCAGGGCAATTAAATAATATTATATCTTATTTTAAAAAATTAGAAAATTTAGATACAGAGGATATTGAGCCTACCCGACATCCTATTGAGGGTTTAAAAAATATTTTTAGAGAAGATGAGGTTTGGGAAGGTTTAGGTCAAAAAAAGGCATTAAAAAATACGGAAAATAAAAAAGATGGTTTTTTCAAGGCTCCACGAATATTAAAGGAGTAAGAAAGATTCAATCTTTGTATTTTTCTGTAAGAAGTCGTATAGCATCAGCCATATCATGTAAAGCTTTTTTTTTCTGAGTAGGATTTAATTCCATAAATTCGTTTTCAAAACCAGATTTTATCTCATTTGGAGATGCTAAGCTGAGATATTTATCTACTATAAGTTTAGTAATATAATCATCATAATCTTTCAAAACTTTCTGAAGCTTATTATTCTCCCTTATTTCATCCCATAATTCCAATGTCTCTAAAGATCGAATGCCAATATCAAATCGAAACCAACTTATCGGAAACAATCTTTCTCGTTCGATACCTGATTCTATAATTGTGATACAATCTTGATCAATGTAAAATTCGGGAATTTCATCTTCTTTAAAAACAATTCTATCATTCATCATAAATAGATTTGCTGATTTATTTGATGAGACTACCAGACCTGTGGCAAAACCTTTAGCAAATCGCAATTTATCTGCGATATCTTCTATTGTGGTTCCTGGTATTTTTAATTTATTTTTGTTACGCCCTTGAATTGTTATATTGATATAATCTCTTTTTTCTCCACTTTTAACTAATTTTGGAAATAAATTTTGATCTCTACTTTTTCTATGAGCATCCATTAAAGTATTTAATAATTCTCTATCAAGTTCTAATCCAGGTATAACAGTATTCTGATTCATAAACGCATCCACTTCAAAATCCCCAATACCATAAAATAATTTTTTTTCAGCAATGATCTGTCGAAGACTGTTAACTATTGAGGTTACGAGAGCATCAGGATCATCTTGTATTGATTGATATTCTTTTGTTGTAAAGGTATCGATTTGATCTTCTAAGCCCTCGATATTCTTATAGAATTCGGCCCAACTCATTTCAGTATAGATGGTTCCAATATTATAGAGATTGTGGTCTTTATCTAAACAAAATATATTTTTGGAACCTCCTAATTCAACTCCTGATTTTGAACCAGAAGCTAAAAAAGCAGATGGAGGATTGTAAAACTTTAGATAAAGACTGGAAATCATACTAATAAGTGAGTATAATTTAAATTTCTTTAATAAAAGTAGAATTGCTTAACTATTTAAAATTACTTATCAATATTACTTTAAGAGTAGATTTATTTTTTCTTCACATCTTCATGCAAAATTTTTATTGCAATTTGCAAATCTTTCAGCACTTGTTTTCTCTCTTGAGGTGTCATCTGGAAAAAATCATCTTGGATATTGAATCCCAGTCCGCTGCTGGAAGCTAATTTTTCGTATTTTTTAAATATCATTTCTAAAAGATAATGATCATATTTAGCAATAGCTATTTGCAGTTTATCCATTTCCTTTATTTTATCCCATAAATTGAGAGTTTCTAGCGCATCTATTCCTAAATCAATACGGAACCAGCTTATAGGCGTAAGAATTTCATTTTCAATTCCATCCTCAATTAAACGAATATTTTCTTTATCTAAATATAATTTCCGAACTTTCTCTTCTTTAAACTTGATATTATCATTCATTATATAGAAATTAGCTAATATTTGAGTTGTACAAACAATTCCAGTAGCAAAACCGCTCACAGCCCTCAACTGATTCGCTAATTCTTCCAAGTCAGATCCTTGAAATATTAATTTATCTCTTTTTTCTCCATAGAATTTTATTTGTATTTTTGGTTTATTCCCAGAATCTCTTAAGATTTTAGGAAATAATATCTTATCTCTTGTCGTTCTGTGTGCTTTCATTAATTTATTTATTACACTTGGAGGAATTTTAAGACCAGGAATAATGGTATTTTCATTTAAAAATGCATCTACTTCAAAATCTAATATACCGTAAAACAATCTATCATTTTTAATAATCTTATTAATGCAATGAGAAATTGAATTTACAAGAGCTTCAGGATCATCACTGATAGATTCATATTCCTTTTGAGTAAAGCTATCGATTATATCCTCCAAACCTTCATCTTTATAAAATTCAGCCCAAGACATTTCTGTATATATAGTTCCTTCAGAATAGAGATTTCGATCTTCATCTATACTTACAATTAGTTTAGAACCACCTATTTCTAAGCCTTCCTTTGACCCAGATGCTAAAAGTGCTCGTGGGGGATTATAAAAATCTAACAGCAATGAATTAACCTTAAATTCATAATTGAAATTAAATATTTAGAATATTGAATATCCTTTAAGATCATTTTAGAAAACAAATTTATATAATTAATTAAACGATGCATTTTTAAGAGTGCACATCTCTGCAACCAGCAACACGTTCGTGAATGCGGTATTAGGTAGTACTACTACACATAGGCAACACGAGTCATAGCTAAAAACCTTTTTGGACTCATTTGATACCTTTGTGGTTTAATCTTGCTTTTGTTTAACCTTTCTTTTCTTTTTAACTCTTTTGTGGGAATTCCATTTGAAGGGCAAAATCTAATCGGCGGGGTGGTGATAAATTTGGTAACTTTTTGCCTTGCTTGATTGGGTAGGCTTCGGCGAGGATCGGAAATCAAGCGTAGGTTGTAGGCGATGGCTTTATGGGAAAAGAGCTCTGGATGTTTTTTTCTGCCGATATTAGCAGCACCGTTGATATCTCCGTGAATGATTTTTCCGTTCCTTGTCCGAAACAGCCCATTATGTTTTACTTTATTTTGGGTGAATCTGCGTAATCCAGCATATTCATCATTTGGTTTTTTCCCAATGGATTCTTCATCAATAAATGAACATTTGCTGGTATACCATTCGGTTGTGTAATCCACTTTAATTCCAAAATAAATAGCTTCTTCCTGAATCCGTTCAAACATTCGGCTAAATGGAAGCGAAACGAATAAATCTCTGGTTATCTTCTTGAGTTTAACAGTATTGGTTTTCCATCCCGTGTTATAGCCAATTGTAATCGTCCCTACTCCATAGTATAGGCAATAATACATAAGCTTCTTGGCGATCTTGTTAATGGCATCCCGCTTCACTCTGTTATATTTGTCCCATAACTCATCTATTTTCAATTTGACAGATGCTAAATATTTCCGTAAATTTTGAACTGACCACCCAGAAATTGTTTCCAAAATTCGTATTTTACGATTCCTTTTGTCCCGCAAATAGCGAGAATAATTACGCAAGAGAGAATTTTTCTCACGAGGGGCAATCTCCATCAAAATAATCTTTCTGAGCTTATTAAAAATCCCTTTATAAACACTTTCTCCGTCGCTCTCAGCAAGTTTTCTGAAATTGTCCCAATTCGTATTTTTTGCAGTCCTAAAAAATGATCTGGAACGAAAACATCCAAGAGAAGAATTCGTATCCAATCGTGAAAGATCAGAAAACTTTTTAAAAACATACAAAATCATTTTTTTCAAGTTCTCGAACTCGTCGTGATAGGTGTGAATTCGAGAATCGATAATTGAGTCTAATGGTTGAATAAATTTATTTTTTTCATATCGCTCTAGCAAATCGGCAATTACATCAGCTTTCCGTTGCAGTGAGGGAACTCTATGATTTATCCTATAATTCCATTTTTTTATTGCTGAACCGCTAAAAATAGGAAATTTCGCACCAAAATTTTTAAAGACAGTAAGAAAATTATTCACTCCGAAGTCAATGGAAATGGCTCTGTTAGGGTTTTGCTCGTAATTATTGAGATCAAGACCATATTCTCTGGCTCGTTGTGGTTTCGTTTTGTAATAATGAATGTTAAATGAGTAATTTCTCCCGCAAGGTATGATCTCCACAAACCCACCGTTTTTGAACAATTGAGATAATACCCTTGCTCTGACTCGTATTCGGGGGATTAAATGATCGTGTGAGGGTGGCACATACATATAACACGTACGTCTTTTATTATTGATGGCGTCTTTAAGGCTTTCTAGATTCTTCCTATGTTCGAGTCTCTGCTTTGTATAGATTAATTTCCATTGTCCCACTCGTTCTCCCTTTACTTTTTTGCCAATGTAGCGGGGTAGACCAGGTCGTGACGGCTTCTGACCGCGTCGATTTTCTGCGGTATGTTTCCAGTTTTTTAGACTTTCATAATATTTCTCTATTAACTTTAGGTGACTCAAAAAATTCTCACACACAGCTATAACTATCTGTTGGGCACATATAGTATATCCGATATCTTTGTAAGAATCCATAAATTTCATTATCGTTGGAACAGTACTACTTAAGGCTCGTAATCCATTTTCAAAAATTCCGTTCAAAATCTTTATAGCCGCCTTTTTTGTGTCAGTTGGATAACCGGATTCTCTTATGGTTTTATAAAATTTGTTCTCTATACTTTTACGATATAGGCTTTTCTTCTCAGGATCTTTCGTATTATGAAAAAAATAATATTGGCGCAATAAGTACAATGTATCATTCGCGAGTGCTCGAGAACGGTCAGAAAGGCGATTTAACTCTTTTAAATCAAATTTAGACCGAGAAATCCGGATTGACTCGGTGGAATAACGCCCTTTTTCGTCAATCATCGATTGCATTTCCTTAATGTGCTTTTGGTTTATTACAAAAGATCTCGAAGTAAGCTGCTTATTATCAATAGGTTTTGGGTTGATATGATCTTTATGGATTCCTACATTGGAATTCTTCGAAATATCTTCGGCAGAATTCTTATTCTTCTCTTCGTTTAAATTTGGCAATAATAATTGGGAATTATTAGTTTTTTCTTGTTTAATTTTCTCAAATAAAGGATAAAAAGGGACCCCATAATTTCTCATCAGGATTTTATTTATCGCATCCAACCCTAACACAATATCGGTTTTAAAAGTCTGCGTCATATTGGTTTTAAGTAAGAAATTGTCCTTATAGGCTTGATGATTTACATAAAATTCCACATCAGAAATAAACTCACCTTGCTTTGAGATGTTTAAGATTTTGTATCTCGATTATCTTTGAGGGAAAAATTAATTAATAGGAAGCTTAAAGGAGAAAGTAGAACCTAATCTAAGGCCTTCAGATTTGGCAAAGATCTCCCCATCATGCAAATTTATGATTTCTTTCGAAATATGAAGCCCTAACCCGGAACCATTCATTTTGATATCTAATAAATCATTCGATTTTTCTATATCTGGAAATTTATTAAATACTTTTTCAAGTTGATTTTGAGTAAGGCCAATTCCCGAATCTTTAATATTAAAAAACGCATAGGTTCCCTCAGTTTTAATTATTATTTCAATATCGCCGTTAGGAGGTGTAAATTTTATTGCATTTGAAAGTAAATTTATTATTACTCTCTCTATCTTTTGAGCATCGATATTTAATATTAATGTTTTT
The DNA here is from genome assembly GCA_046497275.1 of Promethearchaeia archaeon. Lineage (GTDB taxonomy): Archaea > Asgardarchaeota > Lokiarchaeia > Sigyniarchaeales > SOKP01 > TEKIR-8. Next base: position 19,278 of record JAWOFX010000002.1, read on the forward strand.
GGGAAAATTGTATTTACCATTAAATTTTTCTCATCAATTTGATATTTGACGTCTCTAAGACAATTCTTTACTAAACAAATAAAGTCTTGCTTTTTCTTTTCTATTTTAAAATTATTTGATTCTAATTTGGATATATCCAATAAGTTCCCAACCAACTTTATAAGTCTTTCACTGGAATTATTTATTATTTCTAAAAGATCTTTAAAAACAGAAATATCTTCAAATTTATTTTTATTATAAAAATCTAATAGGAGTTGACTTGCTCCATATAAGGAAGTGATTGGAGTCTTTAATTCATGAGTAGCAATATTTAAGAAGTTTTTTTGCAATTCTTCGATCTTTTTTAATTTGCTAATTTCTCTTTTGAGTAAATCTTCCAATTCTATCCGATTTAAATTTTCCTCATAATTTCCTATAATATCTTTGCTTTTTATTCTGGTCCCTAGACTAAGAGATTCTTGAAGATTTATTTCGTCAATAATTATTTGGATAAATGATTGATTAATCAATTTTATTTGAGACATATAAAGGTTAATTAATTTTACCTCTTGATTTATTTCTATTGAGAACCCCTTTTTACCAAAAATATCTCCTTTAGCTACTTGATTTAACTGTTCTTCAAGTATGATGCTTAAATCTTCAGGAATTAATGAATTGAGGAAAATATTTTTGGTTATCACATCATCATAATTTAAATTAAAAAAAATTTGTGCTTTTTCATTTAAATATTGAATTTTTCCTGAAAAATCTAATAGAAAAAGAGAATATGGTAACTTATTGAATTTAATCTTCAATTCTTCATATTTTGGTATATTATTATCAAAACTAATCATTTTTCAAATTTGAAAAAAACCAATTCTTAAATTGTTAAACAAAATGATCTTAAAAAAAAGCTATGAAAAAAAAATTCATTCTTACCTATATAACGAACAAAATTGTAAAAATTCTAAGAACTCAAAATTTTATAAATTTCAATATGATGTATTATTTCATTCTTCTTCGAAACTGTGAATAATCGCTTAACACTTTAAAACATTGGCTAGGAGCATCCCATAAATCAAAAATAGGGATATCGTGAGATATAAACTTTTGTAACCACCCTGAACGATATGGGATTGGGCCAACGTAAAAAACAGGTATAGAATATTTTTTCATTAATCTTTTCATTGGTTTGAATACAGCTCTCTCTATTACATTTCCGATATTTCTCATTTGATCATCTATCACCATACCAGATTCTTCCATCGTTTTAAGCACATCATCTAAATCGAAGACACCATAGACAGCAATGCCATCAACCTCTCCGGATTCCATTAAGATTTTGGGGAATTTTTTGAACAAATTTAAAAAATCTATGTCAAAAGTCACATCTATCGGATTTAGAGCACTTGCTGTGGGTGGAATATATTGTTTAATTTCCTCTTGAAGAGTATTACTGAATTTAGGTACTTCTAATCCAAATTTTTCCATAGACTTCGTCATCATGCTCCCACTCCCCCCAGAATCAGTAACGACTGCAATCTTTTTTCCTTTCATAAATACCTGCTCTTTTTGTGCAAATGAAAGTGTACGAAGATAATATAGAAAATCTTGCATTGAAATAGTCGAAATTATACCCGTTTCTTTAAACACAGCATCATAAATATTTTGATTTCCCCCGATAGATCCAGTATGACTCATTATCGATCTTTCTGCTGCTTCTGAACCCCCAGCATAAATTGCTACAATGGGTTTTTTAGGGGTTATTTTTTTTGCGATATCAATAAATTCTCTGCCCCTCTTTATTTCCTCAATATAAAGTCCTATTACTTGTGTTTGTGGATCATCTTTGAAAAATTTTAAATAATCCACTATATCGATGTTAAGTTCATTTCCTATAGACAAAGATTTACCGACCCTAACACCCCAATCTTGGCAATGCCAAAACAAATGACAGGCAATAGTTCCAGACTGTGAAATTATCGAAATATTTCCTCTTTCAGGAGTTTCATAGATCCACATTGTATTAAAATGTGAGTTCTCGTTTTCGGGGTCATACCATCCGTTATATATTCCCAGACAGTTTGGACCAACAAACCTCATTCCATACTTCTCAGCTATTTGATTGATTTTTTTCGATAATTCTAAACCATCTTCACCCACTTCTCTGAATCCACCTGAGGTTATAATTAATTGCTTTATGCCTTTCTCTCCACATTCTTGCATGACTTCAGGTACTATTCTCGGAGGCAAAATAATAAATGCTAATTCAGGTATTTCTGGTAAGTCCAACACGCTTTTATAGGCTTTATGTCCTTGTACCTCATCTAATCTTGGATGGATAGGAAAAATCTTTCCTGTAAACCCACCTTCCCTAATATTTCTTAATTGCATAGAACCCATTGTGGTTAAAAGATTATTATTCGCACCGAAAACAGCTATGCTTTTAGGATTTAAGATTTTATATAAAAAGTGGTTTTGATTAAGTTCTTGATATTCTTGTAAGTTCAATTTTAACCCTTTAGAAGAATTTAATAAATGAATGGTAATTTGATAACAATATTTTTAATAAAATCTTATATAATATGAATTTTGAGATTTTAATTATGGTAATCCAGAATTAGAATTTTTATTTTTTGCCAGTTGATCCAAATCCTCCCAATCCACGATCGGAATTGGGTAAATTTTCGGTTTCAACAACTTCATAATCATGAAGTTTTCCTAAAATAATCTGACAAATTCTCTCTCCTTTTTTCAAAATGACGTCTTTATTGGAAATATTTGCAACGATCGCCATCCATTCATTTCTATATCCAGAATCAATGGTACCCGGACTATTTAATATTGTGAGTCCGTCCCATAACGCTAACCCACTTCTTGGAACCACTTTAAAATAATATCCTTGAGGAATTGCGGTTGAAAATCCTAAAGGACAACCTACTCTCTCTAATGGTTTCAATATATACTTATCAGTGTCTATATCAATTAACTCTTTTTTCCCTCCCTCTATATTTATCTTTTTAAATCCCTTAATACGAGCATCTGCTCCCGCATCACCAGGTTTGGAAAATTCTGGAATTTCTGTATTGGGTCTTTCCTTTTTAAAATATACTTTTATCCTTTCTTTTTGAGATTTTTTCATAATATTCTCTAAGTAATCTTTTAACCATAATTATTTAAGAAAATAAAAAAGAATTTTTATTAAATAATCATTAATTAGGATAAAAAAGAAGAATAAACTAAGCAAGAAAAAGAAATTATGATAGAAATTGGTAGATACAATCCTCGAGAGCATGAAATGGGATTAAAGGAATTATTTTATGATTTTAAGCAAAACAATTCCTATTTCCAAGTGAGTTGGGAACAATTTAAAGAAGAATTGGATAAAAGAGTACTTGATCTAACAAAAAGAAATGGTATGGTTACTGCATTGGAAGAAGGAAGACTTGTAGGATGGTCTACATATTCTATATTTGTAGATTATCTAGGAAATACGAGAGTTCTTATTCATCAAGTAATGACACGCAAAAAAGATTCATATAAAAAAGGAATTGAAGAGAAAATAATTCGTGAGCTTGAGAAATATGTGAAAAATACATTAAAATACGACAAAGCATATTATCTCTGGAAAGAATCTGACAGTTCTCTGCGTAGTTTGTTTCTAAAATTAGGAATTAAGAAATCAGACTATATATGGCATGAAAAAAAGTTATAATAATCCTATTCTTGTATTTGATATTAATCAGTGTGGAGGGTTGACTTATTTTGACTGAAATAGAGAACCAGATTGAAAAAGCAGATAAACTTAAAAAAGATAAAAAATTTAACCCAGCCATCGAACTTTTGGAAAAATTGTATGAAAAGAATCCTGAAAACAATAAAGTAAAAGAATTTTTAACCAACACTTTATTAGATTACGCTGGAGAACTTAATGATGAATTTATTAGAGAATATAATGAAGCATTAAGAATCCTTCAGAAAGTCATTAAGATTGATCCAGAGAATTATAGAGCATTATATAATTTAGGAATCACATATCATAATTTAGGAGAATACCAAAATGCTTTAGATGCTCTTAATGACGCTCTTGAGATAAACCCTCAGTATAAATACTGTTATTATAATATTGGTTTGATTTATGAAGATTTGCATGATTTTATTAAAGCCTTAAAAGCATATACTAAAGCAGTAAAAATTGATAAAAATTTCAGTTATGCTGCTCAAGCTAAAAGAGATATGCAACAATTAATCGATTCATCGAGTGAGTTAGAAATTCCCATATTAGATACAATTGATGATAAATCCTTACAGAAATTAAAAAATTTGCTTAAAATGTCTAATAAAGTAAAAATAGAGATGCTTGAGGAGATTCTTAAAATCGAAAAACCAAAAGTAATTGATTTAATAATCGGATGGGGAGATAAGTATCAATTTGAACTCGATGGTGATTATTTAATTATAAATAAAGAGACTTTACCTAAATTGCTTAATGAATTAGAATAATATCATTATATGACAAAAATAAGTGCAAAAATAAAAAAATAATAGAAATTTGAATATTTTACATATTTACTTCTCAATTTCGAAGTTAACTTGACAACGGACCCTATATACCAACTCATCGACATCTTCGCGGACCTTTACGTCAGATTGAATTATTGTAAGGTTTCTGATGCCTCGAAGGGTTTTCTTGGCTTCCATATATGCGTTTTTTACCGCATCAGCCCAATTTTGTTTACTTGTGCCAACAAGTTCGATACTTTTATAAACTTCACCCATTTATATCACTTCCTTTTATGTGGTGAAATATGTTGTTATTAGTTAATATTTAAATATTACTGATATGAATTATTGAAACTCAAAATTTTCGATAATTTTATAGTCATTTTTTGCTAAATAATAGAGAAAAAAATGATATTTTCTGTAAATTTCAATTTTAAATAGTTTGATTTAATAAAAATTAATAAATAAAACGAATAAATAAAAAGAAAATAATTTTTTAAAATAGGAAGATTTAGGCATCTGGATTTTCCAATACAACTGCGACTCCTTGTCCACCGCCACAGCATGCATTAGCCAATCCATATTTAGCACCTTTATCTCTAAGTATTCGAGCTACAGTTCCAGGTAATCTTACCATAGTAGATCCTAATGGATGTCCAATTGCAGTAGATCCGCCCATAACATTGACTTTTTCTTCTGGTATGTTGAATGCTTTCATACAATTTAAGGTAACAATGCAGAAAGCCTCATTTATTTCCCAGAAATCAATATCATCTGCTTCTAAACCAGCGTGTTTTAACGCCATTTCAGTTGCAGGAACAGGCCCTCGTCCCATAACGGAAGGATCAACAGCAGCCCATCCTATTGAGACAATCTTTGCTAAAGGCTCAAGACCTCGTTTCTTTGCTTCCTCAGCTTCCATTAATACTGCCGCAGTCGCACCAGCATTCAATGGAGAGGAATTTCCAGGAGTAATAACTCCGTCCTTAGTCCCTTCTCGTTCTTTATAGCCACTTCTTCCTCCAATATCCTCACCATAAATATTCTTTTCCAAATAAAATGGTTTAGAGATTCTTGGTAATGATGCTACTTTTTCTAATACAGATTTTCGTGCAGCTTGATCCGTTTTAATTACTTCTGTTTCTTCTACATTTCCTTCAGCGTGAGCTTCTATAGGAATAATTTCTCCACCCCAAACTCCTGAAGTAAACCATCCTTCTTCTTGAGATTTGATAGTTAAATTATGGCTTCGTACACCAAATTTATCCATATCTTCTTTTGTGAAATGAGGAGTTTCTTGTTCATATAATTTTTGGGCGGTCTGAAGCATGTTAATAGTGGTCAATAAGTCATATTCTGGTCTATACCATTCACTCTTTTTATTAATCATATTCAGATTTGGTTTTACCCAGTCATTATTCATTGGAATCCGAGTCATATGTTCTACTCCCGTAGCTAATGTACATTTACTGTAGCCTGTCATAATTTCCATTATTCCAACATGCATACCTGAACCAGCAGAACCACATTGTCTGTCGACAAAGAGAGCAGGAGTATCTTCAGGAAACCTCGCTAGGAATATTGGAAGTCTGCCGCCGTATGTCCATTGTTCATAGACACCCATAGCTGACCCAACGGTGACCTCATCGATATCTTCTTTTGTAATTCCCTTATCAGCTAACTTTTCATCGAAAAATTTCATCAATAATGTAGCAAGCAATTCATCTCCTCGAATCTCACCAAACACATCTCTTTCCGGTTGTTTTGGTCTCGATCGTGAAAATGGTGTTCTCGCGTAATCAATTAACCATACTTCTTTTGTTTCTGGCATTTTTAATAATTCAACTCTTTATTTAGTTTAGATTGAGTAATTTCTTATAAATTGTAATTTAGAAAATTTAAAAACAATATTAAACTTTTTGAAAATGAATACTAGATTGATCGATTTGAGAACAAGATTAATGATTATTCAAAAAAAAAGTACCAAAATCAAAAATTTATGTTAAATTTGATCACTTCATTTAGATTAATATCAAGATAAACTCAACAAAGAATATATTTTATGAGAAACAAAAAGAATCCTTAATAAAAGTGTTATATTTAAAACTATTATGAGTAAACAAAGTAAAAGAACTAATCCAAAAATAAAAGTCGCTGTAATTGCGGGAAGTACTTCTGATGAAGAAGTCTATAATAAAGCATTAAAAGTATTAGATGAGAAAAAAGTACCATACGAGCTTAAAATTCTTTCTGCACATAGAAATCCAGACGAGCTCGATGCTTATGTGAACTCATGTTCTGCATTGATATATATAGCAGTTGCGGGATTATCGGCTGCCTTACCCGGAGTAATTGCATCAAAGACTAATAAACCCGTTATCGGTGTACCTGTAAATGCTAAATTAGGCGGCTTAGATGCATTATTATCAATAGCTCAGATGCCCCCAGGCGTTCCAGTTGCATGTGTGGGAATTGATAGAGGAGATAATGCTGCTCATTTAGCAATAAGAATTTTAGATTTATTAGAAAGCAAATAACTTTGTAAAAATAATTCAATGAGTTAAAATGGCAAAAAATAATTTGATTGAGCAAGGAAAAAGAAACGCAGCAGAGAGGGCGGTTGAAGAAAATATAAAGGAGGGGATGATTATAGGTATAGGGAGTGGTTCTACGGTTGTTTATGCTGTACAAAAAATGGGGGAATTAAATCAAAATAATAATTTGAATCTAAAATGCATACCATCCTCTTTTCAATCCTATCAATTAATTGTAGAAAACGGATTAGAATTAGTATCATTAGACCAATATTCAGAAATTGATCTGGATATCGATGGCGCCGATGAGATAGACAAGGATCTAAATCTTATCAAAGGAGGCGGAGGGTGCCATGTTCAGGAAAAGATTCTTGCGTCCAATTCTAAAAAATTGATTATTATAGCAGATTTTAGAAAGAATTCGAATTTTCTTGGCGAAAAATGGAAAAAAGGAATTCCAATTGAAGTTATTCCAATGGCTTATGTTCCGATAATGAATAAGATCAAAAAGATGGGGGGAAAACCAAAACTTAGAATGGCGCAATCCAAGGCTGGCCCATTAATATCGGATAATGGAAATTTTATTATAGATGCTGATTTTGGAATAATTAAAAATCCCTCAGAATTAAATCAAAAATTAAAAGGTATATCTGGTGTGGTTGAAACTGGACTATTTATCAATATGGCTTCAAAAGCATATATTGGGCAAAAAGATGGAAAAGTTTCAATTAAGAATAAGTAATGGGATTAGAGTTAAAAAATAAAGTTAATATTTACACATTAGTTTCAATTTCCTGAATCTTTTTATGAAATATGCCAATTTCTAGGTTAATTCTTTTTCTAATGACTTTAAAATAGATAATTAGCGCTCCTATTATTAATTGAGTTATAGCTAATATATTAAAATAAAGCATATCTAATCCTATAGTACTTGACACGATTACTATATCTCCCGTTTTCGACCCGAAAATAAACCAATGAGGTAATCCAAAAGTATTATTGATCGAGTATAATGGAAAATCTAACCATGCTATAATCATTAGGAAAATTAAGAATCTATTAACCCAAAAATTAAATTTTTTGAAATATAGAATAAATCCTACTAGAAAGATAAAGACCCATTGAAAAATCTCTCCCCCCATCATTACAAGTATATAAAATTCATCTGGAACATTTTGAAAATTGACATAACCTGCAAAATTCTTCCAATCTAAAAATGGAAAGGGTGCATAACCAGTTATTTCTCCACCAGAAATTAATACGAAGAAAGCATGTCCATTTTCATGTATGAAGGAGCTTAAAAGAAGAGCTACAATTAAAAGACTGGTATATTGAAAATATCGCTTAAGATATCTTTCTCTGTTAAGAGTATGAAAGGTTAAACCTATAAAAACCAAAGTCGAGATAATGTATAGATATCCTCCGATTTCTAAATATTCCAAATTTGTAGGTGTTGATCCCTGAGGAAATAAAATTAAAAATTGAGGATTAATAAAGAGGAGGATTATTGAAAAGAAGGCTATTAAAGATTGTATTGAATAAATCAGAACTCTTAATTTTATTATTTTTACAAATAGATTTGTTATAATATTAATTACTGAGAGGAAAATCAGTAAATAAAAAGGTATCACTTGCGAATTCTCATAGAAAACATAAATAATTACTGGTAAGGACCCCCAAGTATTATGTTTTATATACATAAAATTAAAATTTAAAATTAGGAAAATTATTCCTAGAATAAGAATTAAAAAATTTCCTATATTACTTATTTTACTTCTTTGGAACACTGCTATAAAATCTTTATTCATTTTCACTGATTAATTAAATTAATATTTAATTTCTAAATAAGGGAAGATTTTTTTAAAGATTATTCAAGATAGTTATGTACTTGAATACCCGTTTATGTGCTTCTATTACATATTTGTTGTATATTGAATTTAATATCATAATATTTTTGATATTATTAGTAATCAATAGAATAGTTTGGGTAAATTTAAAATATCAAATTTTTATATGAAAATAGAGATATTATTTATTTGTAATGAAAAATTCTATTGATGATTTTATAAAAAAATACGAACTAGATAATTTTAAGAAACCTTTAGAATTGACACCACAAAATAAAATAGAATTTTTTAATGATTTAACAGAAATCTTAAGAATTATTTGTAGAATATTTGATAAAACTGCAAATATTCCATCTATTCGTGGTTTACTATTATTGATGGGATTAGCGAAAATCGGAGAATCTGAAGAGGTCATAAATAAATCTGATATAATGGATGAATTGAATATTGATAGATTAGAGAAATTATCGCATGCCTTTGAATATCTCGAACAAAATAACTATATAAAAATCATCGAGAAAACACCGCGATTTCATGTTGTAAAATTAAATAAAGAAGAAAATCCCGATTTAAAGATTTTTGAAGAACTTATAAAAAAATACTGGAAAAGTCCAAAAGAACAAAAAAAAAAAATTCAGAAATGGGTTGAGGAAAATGACTAAAAATGAAAATTCATTTAGTTCAGGATTTGATCTGAATGATGGAGGTGAGACTAATATATTTTCCAAACTAAAAACAGAATTAAAATTGCGCCTTTTAAAATATATTATTCCATCTACTATTTTACTCGTATTTATAATTATAATCATCATTGGCTTAGAAGCCACTTCAACAAATGAAATACAATCAAATAATTATAATCTATTCAAAATAGGGAATTATTTCAGTTTCTATTGGATATTTTTCGGTTTTAGTGCATTTTTTATAATAAAAATCTTAAGTATTCTTAAGAATAGAAATACTCCTATTATCAATGAATATATTAAGAGAGAAATAAACAATTTAAATTTAGAGTTAAAGACTTTTTATTCTTATGATATAATTTGTTTAATATTCCTCATATTTTCAAGTTTTTTTTATCTTTTTAACGATTTAAGAATCTTTACCATTAATGAAAAAACTTTATTTTTAGGAAAGATTCTGCTCAGTCTTGTTCTTTTTAGCCTCTTGAATTTTATTCTGTGGGTAAATAACAAGAGAATCGATTTGAAGAATAACTATTATATCTACTTCAGAATTAAATTTCCAATTTTTAAAAAAAAAGAAATAGAGATGGTAAAAATATTCATGAAATCAAAAAGAGTTTTCCTCTTGTTTAACCGGGAGAAAAAGGATTTGTTTTCAAGAATTTCTAAGAAAAGATGGTTGCAGGTAGATAAGACATTAATCTTTAAAAGATTGAACCTAGGAATTTTTACAAATTTTTGCGAATTCTCTACCTTTCAAAATTTCCCAAATAAATTTCTCAATATAGCCTTAGCAACTAGAGATTGGGATATTAATAAAACCAAACTTAATTGAATTTAAGTTAAATTAAAGAAATTAATTACTCCTTATACCTTATATTTTATATAATAATTAATACTCAAACGAGGTTAAATAATGACTGATGAGTTTCAATTAAAACTAATTAGTGGAGAAATTACAGAAGATAATCGAAAAAGAATTCATACTGTTAAAAATCCTTTAAATAACTCTTTTCCTGAATTTAAATTACAATTACCTGTAGCTTATGAAGGGCCTGAAGGAGAGAAAGGGGAAATAGTCTATACTCCCGAACATTTCTTTATTGCAGCAATTTCTGGATGCTTTTTAACAACTTTTTCGGTTGTCTCATCTAATTCCAATTTTAAGTATAACTCTCTAATAATTGAAGCAAAAGGAATTGTTGGAACTAGTACTGGTGAGAAAATAATGGAGAAAATTGAGCAAGATATCACTCTAAGAATTCCTTCATCAGAAAGAGAGCATAAAGCAGAGCGAGTTTTGGAGATAACTGAAGATAGATGCCCTCTTGCTAAATCAATCAAAACAAAAATCAATAATACATATAAAATAATCTTCGAATGATTTTTTCTTATTTTCTTTACAATTCTTAAGTTTATCCTATTCCTAATAATACTACAATCAACCACATCAAGCCAAAACTGATAAAATTGGTTAAATTCACTAATGTAGAAGTTAATTTCTCATCATAACCCAACTCAACAGAAAAGGGAATAGCGCTCATTCCTATTGGTAATATAAGTCCTACCAATATAAGAGCATTAAATTCTAATCCAAATGGTAAAATAAAAAGTAAAATGAAACCTATTAATAATCCAAAACCATATCTTGTCAAAAGAACTCTAATCACATATTTCCAATCAGATTTTTCGAACTGAAAATCAATAAAAATACCTAAAACTAACAATGTGAGTGCCATATTCGCCCTTGAGAGGATATCCAAAAGATCTGTTAAAAATAATGGAAGAATTAAGCCGGATAAATTTATAATTAACGCGAGAAATAAAGCTATTAATGGAACAGAACTCAATACTCTTTTAATTATTGCTTTCCAATTGAATTTCTCTTCATGAGGTTTAATTTTTGGAGAATAGAGAGATCCAAGTGTATATCCCAATATAAATACTGAAAAGGAGTTTCCTAAATCAAACATGATTATATATTCCATACCAACTTCTCCCCAGATCCCTCGAATCAAGGGATAAGCAAATAGACCTATGTTAAATCCTACTGAAACCATCATTAATAATCCTTTATATCTTACTGGATAATTTCGATACATCATATATGTAAAACCGGACACAAGTAAACTATAACCAAATGCTAAAAAGGGGAGTAAAATTAATGTGGGATAAATTTCAATGTTGCTGAACACTTCTAATATTAATGCAGGTAAAGTTATATTCAATACCAATTTTGAGATAATTTTGCCATCATCCTCAGTAAGAAATCCTAATTTCTTGATAAGAAATCCGATAAAAATTATGGTTAATGATAACAGAAATAAATAATTAGGATTCGACATTCACAGAAACCAAACTAAATTTTTAAATGTATCTTCTATAAATTCATGAATATAGAAAAAAATATCTAGAATTAGTTAAAAATGCTAAATACCTAATTTTTAATTCATAAAATAAAAAAAAAGTAAATTATTGTTGATATTTTTTAGATAAAAGTAGTGCTCCAATCCCGATTAGAGTGATTAGGAAAAATAGACTGTATCCGGGAATTTGATTGTCTAGTTCGCCTCCATCAGGACTTTCTGAAATGGATAATCTTCTAAAGAAAATATCATCGCCCATTCCCGAAGCTAGTTTAATTTTAGTTCTTTAATCTAATGAACTTTTTAGATGAATTTAGTTCTTAGAGATTGATTTTTCAATGATATAATAAGAAAAAAAAGTTTTAGTAATTTTATTGATCATTTTATCCTTTTAATCTTAATTCTACTTCACTCAAATCCGTACCTTTAGTTTCTTTGATAAATTTGGGAATCAGATAAATGTGTGATAGGACAGGCAAGCTTAATATTATAAAGGAGATCCCTAAATTAGAAATTGTCAGTGTAAAAATGGATCCGAGCACAAAACCAATAGTAATTCCTAAAGAAGTTGCCAATGATCTTATACCTAATCCTGTTCCTCGTTTATCTGTGGGTACTAATTCTTGTATGACGATTCGAATTACAATAAGTAACCCATTAAACCCAACATAACCTAAAGATAGTCCTAATGCGCATACTGCTAAAACTCCTACTGTTAAAACAGACCCTAAGTAAAGTAGTATAGTACCTATAGGAAGAATTATTGAACAAAAATACAAGAGCGGAATTCTTCCAATTCTGTCCGCTAAAAAGCCTATTGATAGATAACCGATAATGACTGCCAAAGCAACGATAGTTATAATTAAACTTGCATCATTTTCGGTTAGAATCGTGTTAGTATCAAGGAAACTTTCTGCCATTTGCATGAAATTAAAATTCATCCCAGCAAAGAATCCCATTATCAAGAGTGCCCAAATTTCATTCTTTCTGTTAGATTGAAGTAGATTTTTTACATTATCTTTTAGGATAATATTACTTACTTCAAATTGTTTTGTTATTTTGCCCTCTTCATAAATTTTAGTCTCTTTAATTGTAAATAGGATAATGAAACTTAAAGGAATTCCAAGAAAAATAGGAAGTAGGGTCATCCCTCGCCAAGCCCATACAGGAGTAGTTTCGGTTATAAATAGAGATCTAAATATCGGCATCATAATTGGACCCAAAATTCCACATGCCAATAAAATATTAATATAGCTCGCCTTTTTTTCCGGAGGTGATTCTTCTCCCGCATAAATTAACCACATATCACTATTGAAAAACAAATATGTTAAAAGGAGGAAAACCGTATAGAGATAAATGTTTATTGATAATGCTAAGAGTAACGCCGATAATCCCATACCTAAAGTGGTGATAAAGAGCATTGTTTTTCTTCCAAATTTATCGGAAAAATATTGGTTGAAAAACACAAAATATATCCCTAATGTTGCTATTGCAATAACAATTTGCATTATTGCTTGGCTGGTGGTGGCGTCTAATCCAAAAGGAGTAATAAGAAATTCTTTGATTATTTTTGATGGAAAAGCTGCAGTGTAGCTTGTTGAATACGCATCCATTATTTGAACGAGGGCTAAAATAATCATCATATAGATGAAATATTTTTTTGATCTGTGACCGATAGAGTTTTCTTTTTCAGTCATAGTGAAAAAAAAATTACTTGAGACTTAAAAATTTTACTTAATATTCATTACCAACCGAAATGATGATATTACATGATGTTCATTAATAAAATTTGAGATTAAATATGGATAAATATGGATTAAAAAGGAATATAGTATTTCATCTTTTGTTTGAATTTTTAAAATTTATATTGAAGATATAATTTTTGGTAATTTATTATGGTGGAAAAGAATCAAGATAATGAAAAAAAGAATTTCATGAATTATTTATTGCCCTTCGAAAAAAGAGCTGAAGATTTAATTTCACAAATGACCTTAGATGAAAAAATCTCTCAAATTTTTAATATTTCTACTGAGATTGAGAGCTTGAATATACCTTATTATGATTGGCGTAATGAAGGCTTGCAAGGAGTCGCTTTTGTTGAAGAGTCAACTATCTTCCCGCAAGCTATTGCCATGGCTGCGACTTTTAATGAAGAGCTTATTGAAAATGTTGCAAATGTTATCGCAGAGGAAGCTCGAGCTCGTCATCATCATTATTTAAATAGAGGGGAGCAACAAAGATGGACAGGATTAACTTTTTCAACTCCAAATATAAATATCGTACGAGATCCCAGATGGGGAAGGGGACAAGAAACTTTCGGAGAAGACCCATATCTTACTTCAAGAATGGGTGTCGCATTTTGTAAGGGATTGCAAGGTTATGATCCAAAATATTTAAAAGTTTCTGCAGAAGCAAAGCATTTTGTCGTACATAGCGGACCTGAAAATTGTAGGCATGAAATTGATATAAAAGTAAGTAAGAAAGACTTATATGAAACCTATCTACCCGCATTTAAAGCTTGCGTTCAAGAAGGAAATTGCGAAGGAATTATGAGTGCCTATAATCGAGTTAATGGTGAAGCAGCATCCGCAAGTAAAAATCTACTTCAAAATATACTTAGAGATGAGCTTGGATTTGATGGATATGTTATATCTGACGGAGGAGCAATTAGGGATATTCATAAATACCATAAGGTGGCGGAAGATTATGCGGAGGCTGCTGCAATGGCTTTAAAAGCAGGTTGTGACATATTAAATCCCATGGATTTACAAACAATAGCTAAATTAAAAAGACTTAGAAGATCAGTTAAAAAGGCTTTAAAAAAAAATATGATTAATAAACAAGACATTGATCTTACACTTAAAAGAACGATGCGAGCAAGATTTAAATTGGGTATGTTCGATCCCCCGGAATTAGTTCCCTATCAAAATATATCTTATGATGTGATTAATTCTAAAAAGCATCGAGAGTTATCCCTTCATACAGCACGTGAGAGTATCATATTATTAAAAAATGAGAATAAACTTTTACCTTTAAATAAGGAGATTGATTCCATAGCAATTATAGGTCCAAATGCAGATAATAAGAAAGCGTTATATTATCCTCATTATTATCCGTATCCTCCGAAGATAGTGACCATTCTTGAAGGAATACAGAATAAAGTGAAATCAAAAATAGAGGTATTGTATGCCAAAGGAACAGAACTAACTGAACCATCAGATAGTAAGGCAAAAGCTCTGCAGATTGCCAGAAAATCCGATTTAATAGTTGGAGTATTTGGTTTAACTGGGGATATTGAGGGAGAGGAAGGATATGTAATAGGTCCTCTCCGTGGTGATCGAGACAATCTCAAATTGCCAAAAGTTCAAGAAGAAATGATAAAAGAATTAAATGATCTTGGAAAACCATTCATCCTTATTCTTACTAGTGGAAGCGCATTAGCTATCGATTATGCTAAAGAAAATATCCCTGCAATAGTTCAAGCATGGTATGCGGGATGTGAGGGTGGAAATGCAATTTCGGAAGTAATTTTTGGGGATTACAATCCTGCAGGAAGATTACCGATAACATTTTATAAATCAATCAATCAGCTTCCCGATTATGAAGATTATAGTATGATTGGTAGGACTTATAGATACTTTGATGAAGAGGTGATATATCCATTTGGATATGGATTGAGCTATACCGAGTTTGTGTATAATAACTTAGAAATTTCTCCAAATAAGATTAATGAAGATGATACTATAACAATTAAGGTTGATATAAAAAATATTGGTGAATATTCAGGAGAAGAAGTAGTTCAAGTTTATGTTAGTAGAGAGGATTTAGGATTCAGAGTTCCAAAGCATGAATTAAAAGCCTTTAAACGCATTTTAATTGAAAGAGGTGAAATTAAAACTATTAAGTTTTCAATGAAATCCTCTGATTTATATTCAGTTAACAAGGAAGGAAAGTTTGTATTTCCTCCAGGTGAAATAAAATTTTATGTGGGGGGATGCCAACCAGGATTTGATTTTTCTAATATTTTATCTAAAAAAATAAGAATTATAAAAGAATAAAAAAAAGAATGATTTTATTAATCCTTAAAACTTAGCTCTTTCCCGCAACTTGGGCAAAATTTCTTCGGACTATCAATCTGAGTACCACAGAATGGACAATAATAAACATCGCCCAATTCTACTGGTCTCGATGAGTCATAATATGATTCCTCAGATCTCTGATCTTCGAAACTAGTATCATATGGTTGATAATAATCACGTCCAGCTTCTTCTGGTTCGATCTTTTTCCTTCTCCGAATATAAATAAAAACTCCAATCCCAATGATAGCGGCAATCACAGCAATGATAATAATTATTGTCGCCCAATCTATAGATGGTCTAATAAAGAGAATTATAATGAACGGATCATTAGTAATATTTCCTTCACTATCTAACACATTTACTAGTAATAAACTTATATAATTGCGTTGTTGTGCAGATGCTGCTGTAGATACGGATTTTTGCCCTTGAATTGAACTATAAGATAAGCTATTCGGTATGGTTAAAGAACCAGTAAATTTTTGACTTGTAGGATCAAAATCCATCACAGAAATATAAAAAGAAGATGATATCATAGGATAAATTATCTGAGATTCCCCAATAGGTTCGGAAAGAGCCGCCATAAAGAAATTAACTGAAACCGTTAACTGAGAATCTAAATCTCTATTTATGGTACCTGTATCAAATGCATCAATTTCAAAATTTACAGAAGCCCCTTGGCTTCCCATTTGGGCAATCACACTATCATCTTGGGTAGTTTCAGAGAAAGTTTTCCAAGGATTCATTCCTATTTTGAATCTTGAAGTCGATTCATCAATATCAGGATTATAATTATTTATCTCAAAAACTTGCCTTGGAGAATTAGGAGTAAAATAACCATTTTCATATGGAATAATATAAAAAATTCCATACCCAGAGGGATCTGTTGGCAATGTCAATGTATTATCATATATTGTTGAACCAGTTGAACCACTATGAGATAATTCAATTGTGCGATTGACAGTTTTTTCTTTATTATAAAAACTATAAGAGAATAGAGAAACATAAGCTTTGAAAGGATCATAACTGGAAGAATCAAGATCAACTTCTAAATCTATATTACTACCTTTATTTACCTCATCGGGATTGGATAATAGATAATCTATGCCCGGAATTGAATTCGAACCATAATATAATAGCTTAGAGGATTTATTGTATGTATTTACACCTTTTGTAAAATTCACAATAATAGGATAGGGTTGGTTTCTTGGAGTGAAAGGGAAATTAATAGCATTATTAAATGCGATCCCCGCTTCTAAGGATGTTAGTTCAATCGGAAAATAATTGCTCCCATTGGTAATATATGCTGAGAGAGACGAAGCTAAGGTGTTGTTGTCTATAGGTAAATTAGTTGTTAAATTTTTTACGTACACTGAAATGCTAAAGTCACTAGAGGGTGCTCTTGTGGTATTCAATCGAATATTAATAGATACCTCCTTATCATCAAGAAAGTAATCCATCATATTAGATAGTAATATTTCATGGTTACTGGAATAATTATTGAATTCAAGATCATAATCATTATAAAGCCAATGAAGATCTCCAAAACCAATAAAATTTCCCTTTCCTTGAGTTCCATTATATGCAACACCAACAGTTATATTATTTATTTTTCCTATAGGTTCGGCGCTTCCTGTTAGATCAAAACTATGTCCATAAAGCCAATAATACTTATCAACTCCCTCCATTAATTCATGGGAGACGGGTGAAACAGGGAGAGAAGTAACACTTGTGCCAATTCCAAGCCATTCATCAAGCATTATATTTTCCTCTTGGATTTGAGTATCTATATTCAGCTCAGAAAAAAGTATATTAAGACTTTCTGAACAAATTTCTTGATAACGTGTACCTAAATAGAGAATATTACCCCCAGAATTATAATAATTAACAATATTATTGATTTCTTCTGGACTATAAGGAAGAATAGGTGTTTGAAGGACTAATAAATCATATTGAGCTAATCGCTCCTCTGTTAAAATATAATTATCTGTTTCGTTGTTATAATAGGGTTGCCAATACTCCATCAAATAATCTATGGAATAATTCAATCTAACCAAATCTTTCATCGCATCATAAAAACCAATTTGAGTAAATGAAAATTGAGGATAAACCCAATCATTAAGTCCATGATAAGAATCCATCAAGATCCGCGATTCTGGAAGTCTAACTTCAATCGAAACATCGGCAGTATCCATTAATACCCCATTTATGGTCAGATTTATTTGAAAATTACGAATACCTGGAGTCGCATCATCTTGAACGGTAATATTAATTGTGGTATAATCAATGTCATTTTCTGTAAAAGAAAAAGCTGTCTTGTCTAAAGAAATACTCAATCCATCAATTTCCGGAATTTCAAGGAGAACATTATTATTCATACCTGAAATAATTGAAAGATTTAATGCATGTGAATCACCTGGAAAGTTAAGCAAATTAAAGGGTTTTACTGGTAAAATATCAGGAAAGATTCTACTGACATTATTTATGTCTGAAAATGTCGAATTTATATGGCTTAGAAAATCTAGAGATGCGGAAACATTAATTAAACCTGCACCAGATCTAAGAAAATCCTCCTCTTCCTCTGCATCAGAAGGAGATCTTGCACCTTCCATTAGAGCAACCCTAACAGTTTCCGCTGTTAGAGATGGATAAGCTTCTTTTAGTATGGCTATTGCTCCAGACACAACTGGACAAGACATACTCGTTCCACTCAATGGAATATAGTCAGCACTTCCAGAAAAATCAAAGAAATCTCCTATATAACGTTTCTCCTTTTCAATTACAGAATTCACTGCGGAGGTTGAAATGATATGAACACCTGGAGCAACTAAATCTGGATATCCTAAATAGGTCAATGAAGGTCCCCAACTGCTAAATGATGCTAATTCATTATCCTCATTAGTAGCTCCAACACTAATTACATCTGGATGAGAAGCAGGAATACCTCCTGTATAATAATCAGGACCAGAATTACCAGCAGACGCTACAAAAATAACTCCATGATTATTTTTTGCATTAGTTATTGCTGAAGAGATAATTTCGCTTTCATCAAATATACTTCCCCCAAAACTCATGGAGATTATGTCAGATTTTGGAGCTGCCCATTGGATTGCTTCGAATATATCTATCTCTGAAAGACCCCCACTAACATTTCCTGCTTTTGCATTGATTATATTTACTCCAGGAGCTACACCTCTATATTTTCCACCAGAACTTGCTCCATTAGAACCAATAATTCCTGCAACATGAGTCCCATGTCCATTATAATCTGTTGAGCTTGTTTCATCATCAACAAAACTATCTCTATTAATTATATTTAAGTCGAGATGATTATAAACTCCAGAGTCAAGAACTGTGACATTAACACCTGAACCGTCGTAGTCTAAATTATCTGCACCAATAGCGGAAATCCACCAATTCGGGTAGGAATTTTCATTCAAATTCGATCCTTTAAGTGTTTCTTTAGTAAAAACTGGCTGTGAGAATAGCCGTGGTTTATTTATCGATAAAACTTGAAAAAATTGAGCAGTGTCTGATTCTATTTCAATTAATTCAATTATATTTACTTCACAATAGAGTGCTGAAACAATATCAAGATTATTAATAATTTTATAATTTTCAAATAAAGAATCAATGATATTAATCCGTTGGTTCTTAGATACTCCTTCTTCAAATTGAAAGATTAATTTTATTTTATTATCTTCAGTGATTTTATTAATATCAAGAGAATTCAAATAATCCTTTAGCTCAGTTCCAAATAATGAATTTTTATTTAGAATTAAGGAATGTTGAGGATTTTGTCCATATAAATCAAAATTAATATTTGAAAGATCTAAATTTTGTTGATTAGATGTAGTAGAATTTATCATACTAACTCCTATGAACGGAAAAATGAATTGGCTCACAAATATTAAAATAATTATGAAGTTAGAATGATCTTTTACTTTTTTCATAATAGAGTAAAATCAAGCTCATTATTTATTTGTACTTTTAATAGAATAAAATCAAAGAAATTAAATCATAAGGTTTTAAATTTCATTTCACTTTAGATTAATGTTTATGGAGATCACTCGAATGATGAAAAAACCATAATTTTTTTTAAAAATAATATACTATTCTCTCTAACTCAAAAAAGTATTTTGAAGATTCCAAATTTTTCTTGGATTTCAAATCGTATTTGGGGTCGTGGATTAGCGGAAGATCACTCGCTTGGCATGCGAGAGGCCGGGGGTTCAATCCGAGGAAAATCTCTTCCCTTGAGAATAAATCCCCCCGACTCCATTCTTATTTTTGCTAAATATATACCTTCATATATTATTTATAAGTTTGAGTTAATTCAATTCCTTTTTAATTATTGAAAGATCGAATGTTTAGATGAAAATTTATATTAGATTTTTATATCAAGAGAGAGTAATTTTATCTTATGAAATTTGAACAATTAATTTATGAAGAAAAAGATCAAGTTGCTTGGATTACTTTGAATAGACCAAAAGTATTAAATGCCTTAAGTATGCAATTATCCAAGGAATTAATGGAAGCCATAACTATAATTCGAGAATCGACAGAAATTAAGTTTGTTGTAATTATGGGAGCAGGAAATAATTTTTCTGTTGGTGATGATATTAGAGAAATGATAAAATGGGGAGATGCCAATCAAATAATGAGAAGAGTTCGTTATTACCAAAATATGGCTAATCAACTTGAGGAATTGGATAAAATAACTATCGCTGCTGTTGATGGTTATGCTGTGGGAGGTGGTCTCGAGATAACTATGGCGTGTGATTTCGTTATAGCTACTGAACGTGCTAAATGGGGAATGCCCGAGGTAGATGTCGGTATCACTCCTGGATGGGGTGGAACTACCCGCTTAGCACGATTGATTGGAAGAAGAAGGGCAAAAGAGATTAATTTAATTGGAGCACTCCATAATGCTCAGACAGCAGTAGATTGGAATTTATGGAATCGTGTTGTTTCAAATGATCAATTAAATGCTGAAGTTGAAAGATTATTAGAAGTCCTTCGTTCAAAAAATCAGCAAGGATTAAGACAGCTCAAATTTATGATAAATCGAGGGGTTGAGTGTGATTTATATACAGCGCAGGGATTTGAAGCCCTTTCTGCAGGATTAACTGGGGCTGTTAGTGGTATGTGGAAAATAAAAGATGCTGACCAAGGAAAAGGGATTTATGGCTTCCAAGATAAAGATAGTTTATGGAAAAAACGTAGAAATCTAGCAAGAGGCTTTTGGACAGATTAGGATTTCTTAAAAGTAAAGTTAGTTCCAAACTCTATTATTTATTGTTTTATTCAGTTCGTGAAACTGTCCTTTCATGCTTAAATGTATATATCAGTATATGATTGAGATATTATCCAAATAGGATCTAAAGGTTGTCATAATTTTATAACCGATATCAAAATTATATAAGAGTTAAAATTTTATTTCCAGAGTTAATTTCTTATGTAATAAAATAATCCTTAATCTAATTATCATTATAAAAGCCTTAAATGAGTTTTAAACCCTCCCGATGTCGTTTTAGCATTGAAACAAATCAATTGGTTAATGAATCAATGATTCGAATCATTATTGATAAAATCAAAGATGAGAGGATAAAACTTCTTAATGAATTAATAAAGACAATAAATTTTCGTGGTTTCATAAATCCATCTTATTCAGTTAGAAAGGGTATTTTA
>JAWOFX010000017.1:0-15220 GCA_046497275.1 Promethearchaeia archaeon
CAAAAACACAGAAAAAATATCACAATTTTAATATATTTTCACGGTTATTCTTAATCTATGGAAAAAGAGTCAAATAAAAAATACATTGGCACCTTATCCCAAAAAGAATTATTAGACCTTTATGCAAAGTATGTAAACAAGCCAAAAGTTAAGATCTTCAAGCAATTTGGACTCAGTGTTATTCCGGGAGAACGCGAGGGGATTCATTTGAAAACTTTGGACGGACCAAAAAAGGGACAACCTCCGATGGATATTATTAATTGTCGATCAAGTGGAGGCGTATTTAATCTGGGTCATCGACACCCTGAAATCGTAAAAACTTTAAAAGCTGCAATTGATGGTGGTCTTGATCTTGGAGATCATATGCTCTTATCAGAACAGAGAGCATTATTAGGAAAAAAACTTGCGGGCTTATTTCCTGGGGATTTAACTAAAACTACGTTTGGTGTAAGTGGAGGTGAAGCAATTGATACAGCCATCAAATTTTCACGTGCCTATACAAAACGAAAAGGATGTGTTTCAGCAATTGGAGGTTATCATGGGCATACTGGATTTGCATTATTAACGGGAGATCCAGATTTTAAGGATCCATTCTTATGGAATTTTCCTGAATTCAAGCAAGTCCCTTTTGGGGATCTAAAGGCGATGGAGAAGGTTGTAACAGAAGAAGTAGCTTGTGTAATATTAGAAGGAATTCCAGCCACTGGAGGTGTGTTAATAGCACCTGAAGGATATTTTCCCGGAGTTAGAGAATTATGTGATGAGAAAGGTGTAATGCTTATTCTGGATGAGGTTCAGTCAGGTTTAGGTCGAACTGGAGAATTTTGGTCATTTGATGGGGGACTATATCCAAATGATAAGATAGTTCCGGATTTTGTAGTTTGCGGAAAGGGAATGAGTTCTGGAATCTATCCTCTTTCTACATGCACATATAAATCTGAAATCGAAAAATCAATCTTCAAAGAAGATCCATTTATCCATATTTCTACTACGGGAGGATCAGATATTGGATGTGCTGTAGCGTCCAAAATGTTAGATATTCAATCTGATCCTAAATTCTTAGCTCATGTAAAAGAAATGGGAGAGCTTTTTGGAAAGGGTCTGAAAGAAATTCAAGAGAGTCACTCTGATCTAATTAAAGAAGTAAGAGGACGAGGATTAATGTGGGGTATGGAATTCTTCGAAGAAATGGATGGGCAATTAAATATGCTCCATTGTATTAATGAAGGTATACTTCTTAATTATTGTGGAAATAACAAAGCTACTGATATTATAATGCCTCCCTTAATAATTACTAAAGAGCAAATATTTACAGTGATAGAAAAAATAAGTAATGCTGTAGCAAGATTAAGTCAACTGAAAACATAAAAATTGCCTTTTTTTTTCTTTTACACTTAGTTTATAATTTTAATTATATAATATTTTAAAATGGCAACAAATATTATGAATGGATTTTAGTAAAAAAATAATCATTTATAATTATTTTGTCTTATAAGAACTATGGACCTTGAAAAGCTTTTTCGTCCTAAAAGTATGGCAGTTGTGGGAGTATCAAAGAGCAATAATCTGTCCCCTGGTAGGATAATTTTATTAAAAAATGAGTTCGAGATGAATGTTGATGTATATGGAATCCATCCTACAGGTGGAACTGTAGAGGGAGTACAGATATATAAAAATTTAGATGAATTGCCTTTAACTCCAGATATATTAACTATTGCTGTAGGACCTGATGATACTATAGGTTATATTAAGCAATGTGCGGATTATGAGATTCCCGCAAGTATAATTATCGGGGGTGGATTCGCTGAAGTAGGCGGTGAAGGGATAAAACGTCAAAAACAGCTGGAAAAAATAGCATTTGATAATGATATTGCGGTATTGGGACCAAACTGTATCGGTGTATATTCTCCTCCCTTGATAGATACGATATTTCTGCCAACAGAGCGAATTACGCAACCTCCAAAGGGTTCAGTAGCATTGATCAGCCAATCTGGGGGTTTTATGATAGATCAATTTTTTGTTAAATTTAGTGAAAGGCATGTTGGAGTCTCTACAGCGGTTTCAATAGGAAACCGAGCAGTTGTAGATGAAACTATGTTATTAGAATACTTCAGTCAAGTTGATAAAGAAACTACAAATATTGCATTTTATCTCGAAGGTTTCAAAGAAGGAAGAGCGAGAGATTTTCTAAAAGCAGCTCAAAAATCTGATGATACAGTAATTACATTTTTTGGTGGTAAAACAAAAGAGGGGAAAGTAGCCACCCAATCCCATACAGCAAGTTTAGCTGGAGATTATACAGTTCTTGAGTCAGCTTTACGACAACATCAAATAATAAATCCTCATTCCGAGCGAGAATTAATTACGTGTTTAAAAGTATATGATGTTCTAGCACATAGACACAATCCTTTTGGAGACAACGTAGTTACATATGGCGATGTTATCATTGTGTCAGTTTCTGGAGGTCATGGCGTTTTAGCAGCAGATATGCTAAAGAATTATGGGCTTAATGCTGTTAAACTTACTGAAAAAGAAAAAGTGGATCTTAAAGAACTAATGAATCCAGTCGCGAGAGAAATAGCTGCGTTTGAAAATCCGATTGATTTAACTGGATCGGTTTTAGATAAAGATATAGAGAATTTCATACGTTATTTATCTGATATAGACCGGATTGAATGTATTATTTTGCTATTATTACCATATCCACCGAATATATCATTTCAGATAGGTAGAAGAATCGCGAATATTGTAATGTCAAAGAATAAGCCAGTGGTTTGTTTTGTACCTTTTGTACCGAAATATGAGATGATTATTCAATCTCTTGAATTAGCTTACATACCAGTATTTCATAGTATTAAAGAAACAGTTCAAGCGGTGAGTGCTTTAAAACATCGGACTAGAATTTATAATGTTAAGAAAGATAATCTATTCTGGGAAGATAGATAAGATTTTTAGAGATCAAACTTATTAATTTGGATGTTCTCATTTGGGAAATTTTTTTTTAAGATCTAATCAAACCACATCTATCAATCTATCCAATTTTACTATTGATTTTCTTACATAAGATTTATCAGTTATACTCAATTTTATCGCATCTGCTGGACATATATCCGCACATCTACCGCAGCCCCGGCATTCCTCAGTAATAATTATTTCGCCATTTTCTTCTTTTATAGCGTTCACAAAACAAATATCATCTAGACATTTTCCACAATGTATACATGTTTCATGGTTGACCTCAACTTGAACTCCTGGCATTTTTTTTATTTTCGATCCTATTTTTTTGTCGAGGATGGGGGTTATTCTCCATAAACAACAACACTCGCAGCAGTTGCATATACTCAAGAGTTTTTGCCCATCTTTCACTCCTAGCCATTGCTTATCCAGTAAATTTCTCCCAATCATATGAACTAAACCAACGTCTCTACATTTTTTAATATGCTCTAATGCCTCTTCTTTAGTTACCAATTTTCCTAATTGAGGATTAATATCCAATACACCTTCTCCCAAGAATAAGCATCCGAAGTCAATAGGATAATTTTGGCAATTCATACTTTTTCTACAGATACAAAAATTCATAATCCAATGATATTTAGCTTTCTCTATGAAATATTCAAGTATTTCCGAGGGAAGCACATAGCTTTCAGGTCCATCAACACTCTTATCTACTTCAACTACTCTATCTAAAGGAAGGTAGATAATATCATCTTCATTAAAGAGTAAAATATCAAAAACTTTGGTTAATATCGGAATTCTTGTTAATTTTGCAATTTGTTTTATTTTTGGGAAAAGTTTCTTTAGAATATTAACAAACCATAGGGGTCTAGCCATAATAATTTTTTATATTTATTAGTTTTTAATCAATTATCATTATATCGAATTAGCTATTATTTTATTCTTTTGTTATTTTGAATAATTCAAAAATGAAATAATTTAATTCTATAATTACTAATTATCCTATTAAGTATTAATAAATCAATTTTTAATAAGAATGAATATAAATGAGTGAAAAAGCTAAATATTTAGATCTTACTCTTGATATTGAAACTCGTGTAAATGATCTTTTAAATAAACTTACTTTGGATGAGAAAATCAGACTGATTCGTGGAAAAGATTTTTGGACTACTGAAGAAATTGAAGGTTTGATTCCTAAATTCGGTATGACTGATGGACCTTTGGGAGTAGCCCGCCATTCGAGTTCTAAAGTAAAATGCACTAGATTTCCCGCAACAATAGGATTAGCTGCGAGTTGGAATAAAAAATTAGCTTTCAAAATGGGGCAAGCTATGGGGAAGGAAACAAAATTAGTCGGTCGACATCAGATTCTTGGACCTGGAGTAAATATTATCCGTTCTCCTTTATGTGGACGAAATTTTGAATATCTTAGTGAAGATCCTGTCCTTTGCTCTGATATAGCTGCTGAAATAGTGAAAGGAATTCAATCTGAAGGAACTGCAAGTTGTATTAAACATTATATTACAAATAATTCAGAAACGAAAAGAACGAAAATTAGTACCGAAGTAAGTGAAAGAGCGTTTTATGAGATATATATAAAAAATTATAAAAGAATAATTGAAAAATCTGATCCATGGGGATTAATGGTTTGTTATAATAAAATTAATGGTACATATGGATGTGAAAATAAATATATTTTAAAAGATGTTTTAGTTGACCAGTTAGGCTTTACTGGACATACTGTTTCAGATTGGGGGGCTGCACAACGAGCATCGGGAACATCCGCCTGTATAAAAGCGGGTCTTAGTTTAGAAATGCCTGGAACGTATATTTTAAGTCGAGTTTATAAGAAAAAGAAAGTTAAGCAAGCATTAGAAAAAGGTAAAATAACCGAAAGGGATATAGAATTTATAGTACGACCACTTTTGAGGACATTTATGAGGGTAAATTTATTTCAAGAGGAGGAAATAACTCCACCCGATAAATTAGATATGCCTGAACATCAAAAACTAGCCCAAATGATAGCGGAAGAAGGAATGGTATTATTAAAAAATGATAATAATTTTCTCCCCTTAAATCTTAAAAATGTTAATAAAATAGCCATTTTAGGGCCCAATGCATCTAAAAAATTTGGAAAACCATTCTATGGTGGTAGTTCTGCAGTTGTACCCCCTTTTGAAATTACGCCTTATGAAGGTATAAAAGATTATATTTCGGATAAGGCTAAAATTGTCTCGGAACCTAAGGATGCAGACATAGTCTTTCTGGTGTTAGGTTTAGATCATGGTGCGAGTTTTTTGCTAAACTTCCTTTTAAATAAAGAAGGAGATACTGAAGGGACTGATCGTTCTAGTTATAAATTACCAGAAGATCAACGTCATATAATATCTGAGACTTTAAAAGAAAACCCAAATACAATGGTAATTTTAGTCGCCGGAAGCCCCATAGATGTCTCAGATTGGTATGATGATGTTCCAGCCATTTTGAATGCTTGGTACCCGGGAATGATGGGTGGTAAAGCACTTGCTCGAATACTTTTTGGCGAAATCTCTCCATCTGGGAAATTACCAATAACTTATCCTAAAAAATTAGAAGATCATCCTGCACATAAAAACAGACGTCGTTTTCCAGGTGATCTGAAAGAATTAAAAATATATTATGAGGAAGGTATTTATGTGGGATACCGCTATTTTGATAAAGAAAAAATTCAACCCTTCTTTCCATTTGGATTCGGACTTTCCTATACCAGTTTTGAAATATCAAATCTAGTTTTAGATAAAACCGAGATTCAAGGCGATGAGAAATTTACTATTACGCTTGAAGTTGAAAATATTGGAAAAAGAGAAGGGGCTGAAGTAGTTCAGATTTATGTTAGTGATGATGAATGTTCAGTAGATCGTCCCCCTAAAGAACTTCAGGCTTTTGAAAAAGTATACTTAGATCCTGGAGAAAAAAAGAAAATTTCCATTGAATTAGATAAACAAGCATTCGAATTTTATTCCGAAAAGAAACATAAATTTAAAGCAGAATCTGGTTCATTTACAATCTGGGCGGGATCATCTTCACGAGATCTCCCCTTATCGAAAAAAATTAGTTTTAAAGAATAATTATATTCCTTGATAATAATGCGCTAAAAAATTATAAAATTCAATTTTATTAACTTAATATTTTTCTTTCTTTTGTCTTTTTTATCTATTTTAGATAGTTTTATATTTGTCTTTCACTAAATACATAATATTCTAAAACGCTCTCTATCTTGTAGATGCAACATGGAAATTGATATAGATCTTTTAAAAAGATTTGAAAAAAATATTAGTACTGTATCTCCCGAAAAAGGGATGATTCCAATAAAAATTCTTGGCTATGGGGAAATCTCTTTAGTTTTTGAAATACTAGATGATGTAAATAAGATAGCATATAAAAGAATTCCGATATTTGACAATACAAGGCAAGTTAAAAGACATATATGGGCATATAATGAATATAATCGAATTCTAAAGAATTATGTAGGTTTAAATCTCCCAGATTATGATGCTGCGTGGTTTTTAGATGAGAATGATAAGATTCAATTTTATTGTGTTCAAGAGAAGATAAACCCTAAATCTGTAGGGAATAGGATTATACATCAAATCTCTAAACAGCAGATAAAAACTCTTGTTTTATTAGCTTTGAGAGAAATGAAAAAAGTATGGACATACAGTAAAAATAATATAAAATTAGATTTGGGATTAGATGGACAAATTTCTAATTTTTCAGTAATGGATTATAATAAAAACAATCCAAATATAAACGAAAATACAAAATTACTCTACTTAGATACGAGTACTCCTATGTTCAAAGTAAATGGTAAGGAAGCTATGGAAGCTATATTATTTTTAAAAAGTGCTCCCTCTTTCTTACGATGGCTATTAAAACTGGTCTTTTTAGAAGATACGGTAAATAGATATTACGATTGGAGGCGTGTGTCAATTGATCTCATTGCGAACTTTTTTAAGGAGCAAAGGCCTGATATGATTCTCCCATTAATAGATCTCTCCAACAAATTTTTCGAAGAAGAAGCCCCGGAGTTCAATATAGCCCCAATTGAATTATCGGAAGTACAAGATTATTACAAAAGTGATAGAGATATGTGGGTTATATTTCAGAAAGTTCGAAAATTAGATAGGTTTCTAAAAACTAAGATTTTTAATAAACAATATGAATTCTATTTACCCCCAGATATCCTGCGATAATTAATTTTATATTAAACTAAGATTATTTAATTAATCTATAAATATAGATTTTAAAAGTAAGAGATAAGTAATTAATTGTAACTGAAATTAGATAGTTATTAAGAGAATATCCATTATCTTTCTTAATAATGCTAATAATAATTGAAAATAATTATTTTTTATAGGAATATGAAGCCAAAAATATTTTTAACTTCGAATGTATTTTCAGCAAAGGAGATTGGAGAAAATCAAAAAATCTCAGAAAATATTAGACAAAAAATAAAGACACTTTGGAACGAATTAGAGTCTAAATCTGAAATAAAAGTTTTTGATGGGCGTTTTCCCACTAAAACTCAAATAAAAAACAATATAGAACAATTTGAACCGCACTTAATAGGATGTCATTTAAGTCATCCTATTTCAAGGGAAATGTTAGAAAATTCAAATGTTTTTGCAGTTTCAACCTCAACTGCAGGTTTTAATCATATTCAGAGACCAGAGGAAGATGATATTATTATCACACATACTCCAGGAGTTTTATTTGAGACGGTGGCTGATTATACAATATCGCTGATAATGGCAAACTTACGAAATCTAGTTGATCTTCATCATTATGTATGGGAAGGAAATTGGTCCCCAGATGAAAAATGGGACATGGACCAAAAACTTTCTTCCGTTATAGATAATAAAATTATCGGTATCATCGGGTTGGGAGAGATAGGAATAGAATTGATGAAACGATTGTATTCTTGGGGACTTAAGATTATTTATTATGATGTTAAATCAAAAGCAGATATAGAAAAATTGTATCCAGGTCTTGAGTACAAAGAAAATATTAAGGATGTTTTTAAAGAGGCAGATGTAGTTTCCTTGCATGTCCCGCTTAATGCTAATACGAAACACATGATAGATAAGAATTTATTAAAATTGATGAAAAGAAATGCTCTTTTAGTGAATACAGCACGTGGACCTGTGATACATTTTGAAGAATTATTAGATTTGCTTGAGAAAAAAGAGATCGATATAAATATTGCTTTTGATGTTTATCCAGAAGAACCTATTGATCCTGGCATATTAAAACGATTTAAAAAAATAAAACTCGATAATCCGGATATGAGAATGATATTAATGCCCCATAACGCTTCTGCTGATGCCGATACGAGAGGAAAAATGAATATTATGTTTTTAAATGATATAATTCACATTATTGATTCCAAGAGTATTGAGGATTTAGAGAAAATAAATCTGATTCCCCCACATAGAAAAAATTTATATGAAACTAAGTGGCGAATTCTAAACTATTGGAATTAAATAATTTTACCAAAATTATGTATAATGAAATTGTGATAAATTTAAAGCCTTAGTTAAATAAAATATTACGCAATTTTTTAAAATTAAATAATAATTCTTGATATTATGATTCGATCTTTTATATCATTTGACTTGGAAAATGAAGAGAGTATTAAGAATATTGAGGGATTTTTGTCCAGATTAAAGAAAAACCAACCCGGATTAAAACCAATTGAATCAGAAAATATCCATCTTACCGTAAAATTTCTTGGAAATATTGAAGAATCAATTGCTCCAAAGATTTATAATATTCTCAACGGGGAAATTAATGAAAAAATTCTTGGTGGTGAAAGTTATACTTATGAACTTAAAAATGTAGGAAATTTTAGAAATTACCAGATAATTTGGGCTGGCTTATATGGAGATCTTGATTTATTACAAAATATAAAAGATACTGTTGAAGATAAACTTAATGAACAGTTGAAAATAAAAAAGGATAAAAGAAGATCATTTAAACCACATATAACAATCGGGAGATTGAAAAAAATAGATTATTCTAAATTTGATAGCTTTAAAAATTTAATGAAGGAGAATAGAAATAGGGAATTTGGCAAATTTGTAATCGATAAAATTAAATTAAAAAAGTCTATTTTAACTCCTAAAGGTCCTATTTATTCTGAATTAACCTATTAACAATAATATGGAAGCTAATATATGCAAGCAATTATCTGGGATTTAGATGGAACTCTTATACATTTCAAAATTGATTTCATCAAAGCTCGACGGACCGCCATGAAAATTTTAAAAAAAAATGGTGTTCCAAAATCGGCGATTTCAATCAAAAAGAGTATTTTGGATAACGTAAAAGATTCAATTGAGATTCTAAAAAAAAGGGATATTGATCCAGCAAAGATTAATTCCATTATTAAAGAAATTGATGAAGAGGTATCTAAAATTGAGCATGAAGCCGCGTTAAATGCCACAAGAATTGATGGAATAGAAAAAATTCTTCAATTTGCAAGAGACCAGAATTTAAAACAAGCAATTTATACCTTCAATACTAAAAGAAATGCTATAACATCTTTAGAAACCGTAAATTTATTGAAATATTTTAGAATCATTGCTGGGAGAGATAGTGTTGAAAATCCTAAACCTCATAAAGACCATCTTTTATTTATATGTAACAAATTAGATGTCAATCCTGAGCAAGTAATAGTAATTGGAGATACGTATCGTGATATAGAAGGAGCCCTAAAAGTTGGGGCAAAAGCAATCGCTATAAAAACTAAGACCTCTGGATTTGAAAATCAAGAGATCTTCGAACAAGCAGATATAATAATTCCTCAAGAAAAGATTGCTGAACAATTAATTGATGTTATTAATCGATTACTTTAAAGTATGATAAAAAGAAATTTTAAAAAATAAAAATTTAGGTATTAATAACCCAAAATTATGCTTGGTTGGATTTTTTCTAATGATCATCCGTACCATCAGGAAATTCTTTCTGATAAAAAACCTCATCAACACTATGAAGAGCACAATTAAGTTCTTCTAATTTTTGGGTAATAGTTTCAAGATCAAGGTTATATCCTCCTACCTTTATATGTAATGATGCAGTCCTCTGATCCAACTCATCAACATTGATTCTGACCACATCAACCCCTTCCATTTCCATAAGTGTTTGGGCAATTAGATCGCTACTAGGATTATGAGGTTTTAATACATCAAGGTAGAATTCATTGCGCATTTTTTTCCTCTTTAATTTTATTTTTATAGCACTAATAATATTATATCATTAATATTATTGTTATCTTTTCTAAAGATTTATTTTTTTAAATTTTATTTGTTTATTTGTATAATCTCCTTCCTAAGTTATTTTAACCAACCCATCATAAATAAAATTTTGTCTTTTTTTAATATACAGCTAAAATTTAAAATTTTAAATCAAGAACGATTAATATTTAATAATCTGAAATAATATTCTTTTATTAAGTAGTATAAATTATAGTTTTCGGAATTTAGACAATGGAGAGTCCGCAAGTAAAGAACGTCATTGAAAAAGAAGGAGAGATATCAGATGAATTGGATTATGCACTTATGAATTATCTTCTTAGAAATAGGGGAAGTGGTTATACTCCTTGTCAACCCCAATTAGTAGAACTAGAAACCGGAAAAGAGGCGATTAAGATGAGTATTGATAATACTTTCATCGGGAAGAATAATGAATTAATGGGATTGGGCATAGTGGGGAAAATATTTATCGATCCAGATTCATTCGATATAATATATGCCACACCAAAAGAGGAGTTAGAAAAAAATATTCAAAAATTAGAAAAATCAGGAGTTAAGCCACAAAAGCGACCTAAGGGTAAATATTAAACTAATTTATCATCTAAATTTTGAGAATGAGATTTTTTGTTATTTGAATAAAAAATTTAATTTAACATTCTTATTTTATAATAATGACGGAATATGACAAACGAAGCCCAAAATCTTGAAACTCTAATTAGAGAATATTTGTTAGACGAGGGATTACTTCGAAAACGTATTGAAGATGAACATCTTGAATTTGGTTTTCAATTTGTATTTCCTCCCGTTAAAGAAGGATCGGGACAGAAAGTCCAAAATCTGGTGGTATATCAACCAAAGAAAAAAGATTTAATTATAATATCTATAGGCACTCAAATCTCTAAGCCCCATATTGAAGCTCTTGAAGAAGGGAAAGAGCGCAAAATACGGTTTTTTGTTGAGCTTAAGAAATTATTGCTCTTCAAAGACCTTTATTTTAGATTTGATATAAATAATTATAAATACGAAATATCCGATCAAATATTTTTTTCTAAAGAAAAACTTATATCTAAAAATGAATTTTTCGATTCTGTGAGAAAAGTTTTTAATATTCAAGCATACAGTAATTTATTGCTTTTAGAGTTCTGCTCTGGAAAAATAAACCAAGAAGATTTTGAGAAAACAGAAAAATTCGAACCGGGTCCAGGATTTTCACTATATACCTAATAACTTGATTTGGTGATTTTAATTTTTAAAAATTGGCTTCAAGCATTAGATAAATTAGATTATGTTCAAGGAAAAGAACGTCCTGAGGTTGACTGCATATTATGTGCCGTTCGTGATGATGATGAGAGGGTAAAAATTCTAAAAGTGTATCAAGATGAGATTCTTTTTGTATGTTTAAATCTTTACCCTTATAATCCCGGGCATTTACTCGTTATTCCTATTAAACATATAAAAGAGTATAGCGATTTATCTAAACAAGAGATCCTACATATCTCAAGAACAATTCAAGGATTACAAATGCTTTTAGATAATCTTTATCATCCGCATGGTTACAATGTTGGATTTAATCAAGGGAGAGATGCCGGGGCTTCAATTGAACATCTTCATTTTCATATAGTTCCCCGATATGGTGCCGAACTAGGGTACATCGATATCGTGGGAAAAACTCGGGTTGTCGTAGAGGGTCTCGATTCAGTGAAAGAAAAAATTGATAAGAACATTGATAAATATCTAAATACTGAATTTTTTGAGAGTTTTTAAAAAATTTACTGATTTCATATAATTATATTGGGAAGTAGAGATTTTGGAAAGATAGTGCATTCCGAATACGATTCAGTTGAAAATGTAGATAAACGAGTTTTGAAAAAAATTATGTGAATTCTTGGTTGAACTATTAGAAGACACTCAGCGTAAGATATAAAATAAAAGAGAAAAATTATTCTTATTTTTACTTTATCGGTGACTCAATAATATATTATTTTTAACGATTAAGATAAAATTTTTCATATAATTCTTGGAAAATGAGAATTGGAATAGCAGTAATTAATATTACTAACCAATCTATCGGTGGAAGAGGGTATGTTCCAATGAATAATTGCATGAACGGAATGTATATGGCAAAGAGAAGTAAAAGCAAACCCAAGAGAATTGCTCCGATTAAAATTTTATTTTCTAATGTTTTTTTTGAGAAAATAGTAACGTTTTGACTTACCGCTAAACATTGGAAAGTTTGATAAATAACTAAGGCAGCGAAAATAATGGTTCTGGCTCTTGAAAGATCTGCGGTTAGAATATCGATCGATAAATTGAATCCTATCGTCCAAAGAAATAAAAATGTGCATCCTAGGGCATTGAGCAATCCAAAAATCATTATAAATATCACTAACTTTCTATCCAATAACTTCTCATCAGGATCCCTTGGCTTTCGTTGCATTAGGTTTTTTTCGGGTGGACTTACCCCTAATGCAAGGGCAGGAAACGTATCGGTTACTAAATTTATATATAATAATTGTATTGCTAAAATTGGAATAAATATATGTCGGAAAAATAACAGTCCAAATAAAGTTAATACTAAAACCGTTATAACCTCGCCGGCATTGGCAGACAGTAAATAGCTAATAAATTTTTTTATGTTATCGTAAATTCTTCGTCCCTCACTTACGGCTTCAATAATATTTGCAAAATTATCATCCACCAAAATCATATCGCTTGCTTCCTTAGCTACATCAGTCCCAGTTATTCCCATGGCAACTCCTATGTCGGCTCGCTTTAATGCGGGAGCATCATTTACACCATCTCCCGTCATCACAACAATCTCTCCATGATATTTAAAAGCGTTGATAATGTTTAATTTATGTGATGGATTTACTCTTGCAAAAATTTCTGTTGTTTTAACTCTTTCTCGGAGTTCTTCATCTGTGATTTGCTCAAGTTGTTTTCCAGTGATAGGTTCAGTTTCATGAGATAACGATATTTCATTACCTACAGCCCTAGCTGTCTCTTTATGGTCTCCCGTAATCATAATCACACGAATTCCTGCTTCTCTTGCCTTCAAAACAGCTGGTCTCGAGGAACTTCTTGGTGGATCGATCATACCAACAAAACCCTCAAAGATAAGATCATTTTCTACCTTTTCGACATTCCTTTCTTCTAGTAAGCGTTCTGCTTCTTGTTTTTCGATGTCTCTAAAGGCAAATCCTAAAATTCTATAAGCAAAATTTGAAGAAAATCTCTCGCTAGTTATTATGATTTTTTCTTTCATTTCTGGATCTAAGCTTTTTATTTGTCCATCTTCCACATAGCTAATACAATGTTCAAGTAAGATATCGAGAGCACCTTTCACCATAATTCGATATTTTCTGGACTCTTGTTCTTTTGCAACGACACTCATACGTTTTCGGTTGCTGTCAAAGGGAAATAAATATTCGATATCCCATTTTTGTTTAATTTTTTCAATACCTTGTGCTTTTTCTGCCAAAATTAATAATGCAACTTCCGTAGGGTCTCCAAATGTCTTGTACGGTTTTTCCTCCCCTTGGAACTCTATTGATGCCTCATTTGCAAGCGTGGCAATTTCAATAAGAGTTTCTAGATTTTGGCCTGGTTCTGTTTCTTCGGCAGTAGATTTTTCTATTATTTTACCAACATTTGTGTATCCCGTTCCAGTTACTTCATATTGGTCCAGATCTCTCCAAATTAACTTCACTGTCATTTCGTTTTTGGTCAACGTACCTGTTTTATCTGTACAGATTACTGTACTAGAACCGAGTACTTCTACCGCGGGAAGTTTTCGAATAAGCGCATTTTTACGGGCCATTCTTGTGACACCAATTGCCAGAGAAAGAGTCATAACTGCCGGTAATCCTTCTGGAACAGCCGCAACTGCGAGTCCTATAGCAAAAATAAACAATTCTGTAAACTCTTCCAGCCCCACAATTATAATTTGAACAAGGAAAATACTTGCTGCTATTATTAAGATAAAAATCGTTAATTGTTTGGCTAAAAGATTTAATTTTTTTTGAATCGGTGTTTCTTCTCTTTCAATTTCGGTTAAAGAAGAAGCAATCTTTCCGATCTCAGTGTCAAGACCCGTTCTAACGACCAATCCCTTTCCAGAACCGCTGACTATGGTCGTTCCTTTATGAACCATATTTTCTCTTTCGGCTAAAGGAGTGTCTTCGGGTAGAATCGTATTAATTTTGCGTGTAGGTAAAGATTCTCCCGTCAATATTGCTTCACTTACACTGATCTCATAACTTTTAATTACACGGATATCAGATGGGACAACATTTCCCGCCTCTAAGAAGACAATATCTCCTGGAACTAAATATTCTGCTTTTAGTTTTACTTTCTCACCATCTCTAAGAACAATTACTTCACTTTTTGCCAATGATTGCAGCGCTTCGATTGCTTTCTCCGCAGAATATTCTTGGTAAAACCCGAGTCCCGCATTTAAGAGTATAACAACCACTATCGCGGTAATTTCAATAATTACACCTAGGTCATTTTCTAATATTCCTATTAAGGCTGTGATCAAGCCAGCTACAATCAAGATTATTACTAGTAAGTCCCTGAATTGATTAAGAAAGAGTACAACAGGCGAAGTTCCTTTCTTGGCAGCCAATTCATTTTTCCCATATTTTTGTAAACGTAGCTCCACTTCTGAGTTATTCAATCCCTTCTCATTTGTATCTAAAGCTTCATATAATTCTTCAATAGATTTTTGATGTGCTTTTATCATAATTAAAAATAATTAGTAATTTTTGTTTCAGTTTGATTTCAAATAATTGTAATCTCTATTAATAATTTGATTTTATAAATAATCAATTCCTATTGGCTTCTCAAAATTCTGGAAAATCGCTAAAACAATGAAAAATTCTCGAACTTTGATTCATATATTTCTAAATAGATGTGATATTTAGATAATGGTCTCGTATGTATATTTTATCTTGAAACTATGGTTTCACGAA
>JAWOFX010000146.1:0-3899 GCA_046497275.1 Promethearchaeia archaeon
GATAGAAAAAATCAATATCTTAGATCCATCATGCGGAGAGGGTATCTTTCTGAAAACCGCAATTTCTATTCTACATGATTTAAAGTCTAATTTTTACAAAAACAGCGCCAATTCTAAAAAATTAAGCGATGAAGAAATTTATCAGCACATCATTTTCAACAATATTCATGGAATAGATATAAATTTTTCCAAGATAGATGAATATAATCAGAGATTATTAGATACATTTCATATCAATAGCACTTCTCGACCACATAAACCTATAAAGTTTGGTAATGCATTAATAGACGACCATAATTATCCTTTTTACCTTAATTGGGATGAGACCTTTAAATCCGTAATGGAAAAAGGTGGCTTCGATATTATTATTGGAAATCCACCGTGGGGGGCAAATATCAAACCTTATAAATCCTATTTACAGAAAAAATACCCTAGTATCGCAAAAGGTCAATTTGATTCCTTTTCCATTTTTCTCTATAAATCTCTTAAAGAACTACTTAAGGAAAATGGGATTCTTGCCTTTATTGTTCCAAATGAAGTATGCTTTCTGGATCAATATACTAATCTCCGCAAATATCTTCTCACCTACAAAATATTGGAGATCATAAATTTGGGATTTGCAATCTTTATTGATGTTCAAAAACCCGCTTTATTGCTAATATTAAGAAAATCAAGAATGGAATCTCAAAATCACAAGGTTCTCGTAAGTGTAGACTTCTCTCAAGAAGAAAAATCCTCTCTTTTAGCCGATTATGACTCACTTACAAAGCTCATCAAGGATAAACATTATATTCGACCCCAAGATGAATTTAGTAAATATAAAAGTTGTATCTTCGATATATTTTCAGATCCAATTGATCGAATCATAATGGACAAAATTGATTCTAACAATTTTAAATCTCTAGGAACCTATTTCAGAAGTGGAAGAGGAATTGATACAAATAAACAAGGAAAGTTTTTTATTTGTCCAAAATGTAAGACTCTCAACCCACCATTCGGTAGAGGTCATTCAGGAAGAATTAAAAGAAAATATTGTTTAAATGATAATTGCGATTTTATATTTGAAACTACGGAAATTTCAGAGTATGAGACTA
Organism: Promethearchaeia archaeon; assembly: GCA_046497275.1. Classification (GTDB taxonomy): domain Archaea; phylum Asgardarchaeota; class Lokiarchaeia; order Sigyniarchaeales; family SOKP01; genus TEKIR-8. The sequence continues at coordinate 1,095 of JAWOFX010000146.1, forward strand.
TAGAGTTAATATCCGATCATAATTTCCCTCGAGAAGGCTATAACGCACCTGGATATATTGGTGAAGATTTACGTAAAATACATTTTAAACGACCTCCAAGAGCTATAAAATATTATCCTACACAATCCAAAATAAATCAAGGAAAAGTGCACTTAAACTTCGAGAGTGTATCTTGGGGAAAAGATTATCTGTATGATGGAGAGAAGATCCTTATCAGAAAAGTAGCTACGGGAAATAATCTTCTGGCTATGGTTTATAGCGGTTTTCTGGTGACCAACCAACAAATTTATATCTTCAAAAAGAAGGAGAACGTGAAGGATATCTCACTCTATTACTTTTTAGGGATCCTTATCTCTCGGTTAATTCATTACTATTATATCAATAAGTTTGGAGACCCCTATAAAAAAATATTACCCCATTTCACTCAAACAAGCCTTAAGTCTCTTCCAATTCCCGTTATTCCTAAAACACAAAAGAGGTATAAAAATATTATCCGCATTGTTAAAGAAATGCTTTCATCGACATCTAAAAAGCATATTTCTCCCTTAAACCCTCTTAACTCCCTCAATAAAAAAAATTTATCACAATTAAGAGATCTCTATTCTCAACTGGATCAAGAAATTTTTTTACTCTATAATATTATAGATAAAAAATTCCAACAAGAGATAATAGCAAGAGCAGATGATTATGGATTTGAATTATGGTAGTTACACTGTACCGTAAGATTTTTTATCTAACATAATAAAATTAACAATAGTACAATAAAAATTCAATGCAATCATTAGTATTATAAAAAAAATCTAAACTATTCAGAAATTCAATATCTTAACTCACAGTATTATGAATAATGAGACTACGTCTTTAAAAGATAAATTAATTCAAAAAGACGAACAGATCGATAAATTATTGGATAAAATCGATAGGTTAGAACAAAATTTAATGACTCTCGAAGAATCGGTTGATAAACAAGAAGGAAACTCCAATAATCCAATACTAACTCTTAATAATATAAAAATAGATGAGCAAGAAAAAGAAATTCTCAGGCTAAAATCTAATTTAGACCATTTCCGAAAAGAAAATCTTGAGTTAAAACGTAAATTAAAAGATACTTCAATTGATGATCCTGATATTGACACAGAACATCATGTAATAAGAATTGAAGAGCACAAAAAGACCTTAGAAGAGATGGTGGATGAAATTCAAACTTCTTTGAATAAAAAAAGCGTGTCGATGAAAAATTTAGAAGAAACTATAAACAAAATTAAAAATGAAATCGCTAGAAAGGACAGTATCATTAAAGTGTTGAAAGATGAGAATAATTTTATGGAAACTTTTTTGAAACAGAAAGATAGCGAAATCAAGGATTTAAAAGAATCAGTGCTCAATTTGGAATTATTATACTCAAAAACAGCAAAAACCGAAAAATCTAAAAAAAGAAATTGATCCTCCAGTGCAAATAACATTATTAAAGACAGTTTTCCACACTACTTTTATAATATTTTGATTAAACGTGATCGCATTTTTCGTAATTTTTTTTTGTATGTTACCATAACACGAAATAATAAGTATGGATCGTAGGTTTATAAATAAAGATACCCAACTTATACTTAAGTGAAAGGAGTCCGATTTGAAATGCAATCACAACATTGGATTTCGCCCTCTATAAACTAAAAAATAGTTTATCCTTCTCCTTATACATATATGATTGGCATTGGGACTTCTTTTTTATCTTATTTTATTTTATCTTCTCTCTTACCATAGCTTAAGATATTGACAAGGATTAAAACTCCACATTTACGTTTTTTAAAACAAATCTTTTTAAGCTCTTAACTAGACTATTTATATGTATTTTTTTTTGAAAAGACAAGATACTCAATAAACTAGTTGAAATATCATGCCACCAAAGGTTAATATCACATTCTGCGGAGGGGTTAATGAGGTTGGAGGGAATCAGGTTTTTTTCGAGGATTTAGAGTATGATGTTAAACTTTTTTTAGACTTTGGAATAAATGTTGTTAAATATGGAGATCATTTCGATCCATATGAGGAACCCACTTCTCCACATCAACTAACTAAGTTATATCTTCTTCCAAAAGGGTCTAAACTTACTACGAAAAACCTATACTCACGATATTACATATTCGATCATGACAAGATGAATTACATTCAAAAAGTACAAGAATGTAAAGTGGAGACCGATCCTCCTACAAATGTTGATGGAGTTTTAATCTCTCACCCTCATAGAGACCATTATTATGGAATCAGCCTTCTCAATCGTAATATCCCAATTTATACAGGGGTTGTTACACACAGAATAATAAAGGCATATGCTGAGGCTTCACGCTCCGTAATGAGTAATTTTTACGAAGGACTTACTTGGAAATTATTTAGAACCGGTCAGGTAATTAACATCAAAGGGTTAAGAATTTTTCCAGTCCATGTAGATCATAGTATTCCTGCTGCATATGGTTTCATAATCGACTCGTCGGCGGGTTTATTTGTATATTCAGGGGATTTTAGAATGCACGGTCCATTATCTAATATGACCAGAGATTTAATTGAGAAAGCTCAAAATTTAGTGAAGGAGAAACAAATGGTTAAAAAAGAGAGAAATGAAGATATTACCAATCAATCAAAAAAGATAAGATGTGTCATTTGCGAGGGAACACAAATAAATAGAGGAGCCATAGAATCAGAACAAATTGTGGAAGAAGAATTAGTCAAATTAATGGATAAGAATCCTTTTGATTATTTTTTGGTGAAATATAATCGGTTGGATTGGGATAGATTTCGTAGTTTTGCGAA
>JAWOFX010000172.1:0-25844 GCA_046497275.1 Promethearchaeia archaeon
AAGTCTTAATATATGAGAAAAAATCTTTTTTAATCCGAGAAAGAGAAAAACTTGAAGATCTTATTGAAAAGCAACAAATCCCAGACCATCTTAAATAATGTTTGTTTATTTGTTTAGCTTTTAGATAAGGGGATCATTAACACAAAATTAGTTCCTTTTTCATAATTGCCTTTTATACGTGATTGTATAGAGATCTCGCCTTTATAGAATTCGATAATTTTTTTAACTAAAGATAACCCCAAACCTAAACCATTTGATTTGGTTGATGTTTCAAAATCACCCTTAAAAATTGTTTCTCTATGTGAGGGAGGGATACCTATTCCATTATCGATAAACTCTAATTTTACAAATTCCTTGTCATTTTTAGTGGTTTTAGCTGTATTTATATTTATTTTTATAGGATCACTCTGATTATATTTGACAGCATTTATCAAAATATTTTCAAAAATATCTGTAATTAATTCATCTGCTCTTACATAAATAGGATCCTCTGGAATATTGATCTCAAATTTGAGGTTTTTGTTTGAATAGTTTTCTTGTATATATTCCACAGTTTTTGCGATTTCCTCATTTATATTTATTGATTTTAACTGTTTTTCATAATTTTCAAGTTCTGTTAATCTAATCACGTTTTTTATTAGATTTGAACCCCGAAAAATTTGGTTTTTTATCTTATCGTGATATTTCTCTACATTATTTTTTTCCATTTTATAAAGATCTAATGATGAGATAATATTCTGGAAAATATTATTAATATCATGAGCAAATAAATCTTTATAAAAATTGGTACGTTTATAGGTTTGATTTAAAGATTGTTCTCTCTGTTTTAATTGTTGAAATAAGGCTTGTATCGGATTTTTAAGTCCAATTCGAACAATTCCAAGGTATATAAAATAAAACGAGATTATTTTAAAAATATGACCAATAATATTAGATATACCGTATAAATGTGTATAGAGAGTGAAAGCAAATTCAGAAATTATCGTTGCAATCAATGAATAAATGATGAGTAAAAAAATTTCATGCGTAAAATCTCGCCTCCTCTTATAGAGTAAGACTATTGATATTAATAGAAATAAAATTATGATATATTCACTAATAATTTTAAAATTGGTTAACCCACTTGCCGAAATGAAACAATCTGGAAAATAGCCATAAAATATCAAAAATAACATGATAAGAGTAACTACTGCATAGCAAATTAGTAAGTTTGTATAATTTCCTTCAAATTTATAAGGAATCAAAGCAATTATGAATGAAATCGATTGCATATATCGAGCTAAAATCCATAATTGAGTAGGAAGATTAGCATCATATCCTACGAATATATTCATACCTTCATAAGAGAGTGTATGCAGTAAATCTATAAATGCTATGAAAAAAGAAGCAATTCCGTATCGTATAAAAAAACTTGATTCAGTAAAATTACGCGTATTCCACCCTATTATAAAAATACTTATTGCGATAACTATGCTGAATAATTCAGTAATAACATGGAATAATAAAAAATTATAAGCACTAATTAATGAGATGGGGATTAATATTATTATAATTCCAAGTATTTTAACATAAGTTTTGGAGAGCAATTCGGTATTATTATCTTTCATAAAATTCTCACAAATTGGGAGGGAAAAAAGTTAATCAAGAAAATAAAAATTTTTATTATTAGTAAATTTGTTTATAGTATTTATAATTATTATTAGATTTAAAACCCAATCGAATATTTATAATTCTCTCAGATTAATCCTTCATAGAAATGGGAGGTTTTTTCAATAAAATTTTTTTTGTATGATCGAAGAAGCAATTATATTTTAAGATAATAAGATTTTTAAAAACAATAAATATATCTTGATTATTTTAATGAGAGAACATCTCTCATCTCGTAGATTTTAGGTTCATTTTGCTCCATAACAAATTTAATAGCTTTAATTGCCCCTGTTGCGAAACAGTTTCTACTATGAGCTTGATGTTTAAATTCAATTCTTTCTCCAGAACCAGCATATAAAACGATATGATCTCCTACAATATCGCCGGCTCTTATTGAATGAACTCCAATCTCATTCTTTGCTCCAACATTACGTTTATTAGGTCCTTTATCCCTTCCAAATTTTGCAACATCATCGAACTTACAATTAATCGCGTCACAAATAGTTTTCCCAATAGTAAGGGCTGTTCCAGAAGGAGAATCTAGCTTTCTATGATGATGTGTTTCAATTATTTCTATATCCCAATCTTCTAAATATTTTGATAATATCGAAACCATTTTAAAGAACACATTAACTCCTGTTGCCATATTTGATGAGATAACTGCGGGAATTTCATTTTTTTCCATAATTTCTCTGAATTTTTCTAAAAATGTATTAGATAATCCCGTGGTGCCAATCACACATCTAATTCCTTTTTTAGCGCATATTAAAGAATTTATCTCAGTCGCTTTTGCTACAGTAAAATCAACCGCAACCTCTGGATGAGTCTGCTCAACAATATCTTCAAGATTTTTTACATCTGATATAATGATTTGATTTGTGTCAGTTTCACTCACTAAATTTCCTAATTTTTTCCCGATATTTTTAATATCACATGCAGCGACGACTTCAATATTTTCATCATTTAATGCTAGTTTTGATACTAATTTTCCCATTGAACCCGAAGGTCCAAAAATTAATAATTTAATCACTCTAAAACACCTAATAAAAATAGATTTTTATATTAAATTTTGCTGTTTCAATACAGCTTTTATTTTTTCTTTACTCTCTTCTAAAGGAGGAGTAAGTGGTAATCTCATTTTTCCATTCATAATATTCATAAGTTCAGCAGCATATTTTACAGGGCCTGGATTTGTTTCTATAAAAATTACTTTAAATAAATCATAGAGCTCCAAATGTTCTTTCCTTGCATTCCCCCATTTATGATTTCCCATTAATTTTATAAATTCTACCATACGTTTTGGAATAATATTAGATGCTACACTAATAACACCTTTACCTCCTAAAGCCATTAAGTGATAGGTCATTGGATCATCACCACTTAATACTATAAAATCCTCTGGAGTCATTTTAATAATTCTAGTTATTTGATTAATATCTCCACTTGCACATTTTATTCCTATAATATTATCTTTATTATATGCTAATTTAGAAATAGTTTCTGGTTCTAAATTGCGACCAGTTCTACTAGGAACATTATAAAGAATAATTGGACTTGAAACTGCGTCGGCAATCGTAGCAAAGTGATCATAAAGAGAATGCTGTACTGGTTTATTATAATAAGGCACCACAATTAATAATCCATCTGCTCCTGCTTTTTCAGCATATTTACTTAAAGATATCGCCTCTCTGGTGGAATTACTTCCAGTACCCGCTAATACGAAAGGTTGCTTTCCACTTTTACGAGCTTCATCAATAGTAATGTCAATTGCTTGATGATGTTCATCATGAGAAAGAGTTGCACTCTCTCCAGTAGTTCCCATTGTTAAAAGGTGGCATCCATTTTCGATTTGAAAGCGTATGAACTCACGGTATTTTTTTTCATCGATAGACATGTCTTCTTTGAACGGAGTAATCATTGCCGTTATTACGGTATTATTCAACTTATCATGTGTCATTTTAGTTTCCTCATTATTTTTCTTATATAAATATTTGACTTTATTTAAAATATTATTGATTTTCGAATAAATATCAATAAAATTAGTTGATTTGTGAAAGATAGGGAAAAAAATTACCAGAAAAAATTAAATTCTGTTTTTCTTATCTTTTTCTAATTTCTTTTTTATAATAAAACCCATTCTGGACTGTAAACCCCATAAAGGGATAAAACCATAACTCAGCTTCTGATCAAAGGAACTTCCCGCATCATAAGTGGCTAGATTTAAATCATAAATTCCATAGGGAGATTCGCGAGCGACAACATTAGCAGAACCTTTAAATAATTTTAGCTTTACACTTCCGATTACTTTTTTATTAATTTCATCGATAAACGCTTGTAATGAATCTCTTAAAGGATCAACCCATAATCCTTCATATGCAAGTTCAGTCCATCTCTGGTCCACTATACTTTTAAATGAATTCTCATGTTTAGTACATACATATTTCTCTAAATCTTTATGTGCTTTAATTAGAATAAGAGCTGCGGGTACTTCATATGTTTCTCGGGATTTTAATCCAATAGCACGATCTTCCATATGTTCTATCCTTCCAACTCCGTGCTTACATCCTAGTTCATGAAGTTTGAATACAATTTCCACTCCATTCATCCTCTCTCCATTTAATCCAATGGGAATTCCCTCCTCAAAATTAATAGTTATATTTTCAGGAGTGTCTGGTGCATTTTTAGGATTCTTGGTCCATACTTTCGAATCTTCTGGAGGTTCAATTTCTGGATGATCCAAAATATCACATTCAGCACTACGTCCAAATAAATTCTCATCAATACTATATTTTTTATTTTGATTTGGAATTGGAATACCATGCTGTTCTGCATATTTCATCTCCTCATCTCGTCCCATATTCCATTCGATGAGCGGTTGCAGTATTTCTATGTCTGGAGCATAGGCTTTAGCAGTTACGTTAAATCGAATCTGATCATTTCCTTTTCCGGTACATCCGTGAGCAATTACCGGAATATTTTCTTTCTTAGCAATTTTTATAGCTTCAATAGCGATTAATGGTCTGCCGACAGCTGTACTCAGGGGATAAATTCCTTGATATAGCCCATTTGCTTTTATTACCGGAAAAATATATTCATTAACAAAAACTTCTTTCAGATCAACTATATAATGTTTTATCGTACCTAATTTTTTTGCTTTCTCCTCAATTTCTCTGAATCTGGTTGGATCCGCAAATTCTTGGCCTAAGTCCGCTGTAAACGTATAAACTTTAGCATTATAAGTTTCTTGTAGCCATTTTAAAATAATGCTTGTGTCAAGACCTCCTGAATACATCAATAATATTTTCGAGTAGCTCTCCTTTTTAGATCCTAACATATTTATAATTAGTATATCATATTTTTTCTTATTTTGGATTATTGGTTTTTTAACAAAAATTAAACTTAAAATTAAATATAGAATCTTATTCATTTATGATCGATGATAGTGAATAATTATTAAATAAAAGGGGTTTAAAAAGTGAAAAGCGATAACTCCATCTTCTCAAATACTTTCTATAAAAATATTATAGACTCACTTGATATACCAATATTAATTATAAAAAAAATAGATAATCAATTTCTTATTATTGATTGTAATCTTGCTAGTGTAGAGATTTTTGAAAGAAATAAAGGAGATTTATTTGATCTAGATATAATAGAACTTTACAAGAATGAAAAAATTATAGAAGATTTGAAAGAATGTTTCAATAAAAAAACACAATTCTCAAAATTAAGAAAATTACAGTATTTAGAATCTAAAGAACCCAAAATACAGATTATAAAATATCATTATATTGAATCAAATATGGCATTTTTATACTTTCAAAGTATAGAAAAATGTTTTGGGGATACTAAAAATAACAAAATGCAAGAAAAATATGTTCTGGAGAATCTTATCGAGCATATAGTCTTTCAAGATAACAATCACACAATTTTATGGGCAAATGAAGCCGCAATAAAATCTATAAATGCAGATTTAAGTGATTTGGTAGGTAAGAAATGTTACGAAGTATGGGCAAATAGAAGTACTCCTTGTGAGAACTGTCCTGTTGAAGCTGCTATTAAATCGGGGAAATCAGAAATTGGCCAACAATCAACTTATGATGGAAGAGGATGGTATATTAAAGGTTTTCCAGTTAAAGATACTTACAATAATATAATTGGAGCTATAGAATATACAATTGATATAACAGAATGGTCTAATTTAGAAAAAGAATTATTAAATAAAACTAGATTAATGCATAAAATAACAGAAACAAGCCCTGTTGCAATTACTCTTTTAAATCTGGAGGGAAATATTATTTTTTCTAACAAACGAGCAAAAGAGATTTTTGGGTTAAAGAGAGAAGAGATGTTAAGTAGAAAGTATAATTCTAAAGAATGGCAAATACATGATTTAGATGGTAATCCTTTCCCCGACGAAGAATTACCATTTCGTAAAGTAATAGAAAGGAAAAAGCCATATTATGGTATTAAACATCGGATAACAAATTCCGATGGAGATATGAAATATTTATCTATAAATGCGGCACCTTTATTTGGTGAAAATAAAGAGCTGATCAATATAGTCACTTCTATTGAAGATATTACTGAACAAAAAAAAACAGAGCAAAAACTTATAGAATCAGAAAAAAAATATCGTGAAGCATATAGCCAAATCAACCTATATAAAGATATTTTTGCCCATGATATAAATAATATTTTACAAAATATTTCCACATCAATCGAACTCTTAGATATATATTCAAACGAGAGTTATGTTTCAGATAATTTTAATGAAATTATTAAGATTATTGAAAAACAAGTTATGAGAGGGGCAAATCTTAATTCTAATATAAATGTGTTATCTCAATTAGAAAATAAAATAGAATCTTTAAAGCCAATCAACGCTCTTACCTATTTGAGAAAATCAGTTAATAAAATTAAAGATCATATGAAATACGACAAAAATATTGAAATAGAGATCAAAAGACTCCCCGTGGGAAATGATGTTTATATCAGAGCAAATAGTTTGATTGAATATCTATTTGATAATATTCTATTAAACTCAATATTACACAATAAAAATGATCTTATTACTATTGAAATTAATATTGCACGAAAAGAAATAGAAGATTCAGATTATTTAACGATTGAATTCATAGATAATGGTGTTGGATTCATAGATGATTTTAAAAAGGAAATTTTTAGAAATAGTAAGGAATATAAAAGATTGGAGGGAATAGGCTTAGGATTTATGTTGATAAAGAAAATCATAGAAACCTATGTAGGAAAAATTGAGATTGAAAATCGGAACGCTGATGATCCAAGCCAAGGAAGTAGATTTCTTCTTGTTTTGCCTGCAGCAAATATTTGAGATTATTTTTTATTCTTTCCGATTTATTGTACAATCACTATAAAGTAAAAAAAATTAAATAGTTCATAAATTATATTTTAATAAAATCTTAGATTTTTAATGATATTTTTATAAATTTCTTTCCTAGTTGGGAGGAGGATCATTTTAACTACAAAGAACTGCCATAAAAAAGTCCTAAAGAAAAAAACATATCATTATAATTATAGTAAATCCTTGGCGGAAACTTTTATAAGATTATATTTGGAGGGATAAAAATTACTTCAGTATTCATTGTGGAAGATGATAGATCAATACAGACCTTATATAAAAAGTTTCTTGATTTATACGGTTTTAATGTAGCCGGAACCGCCAGTAATGGTGAAGAAGCTGTCCAAAAATTTAGATCTTTTATTAAAAAACCAGATATAATACTTATGGATCATAGAATGCCAGTTAAAGACGGAATTGAAGCTACAAAAGAAATTCTCTCCATAGATAGTAGTATCAATATAATTTTTGCTAGTGCAGATAAAACAATAATGGATGAAGCACAAAAGTTGGGTATAATTAGTTTTCTTGAAAAACCATTTAGTTTAGAAATCCTGATTGATTGTATTAAAAATCTGGGAACCCAAAAATCAGTTTAGTCCTCTCCAGCCGGAGAATCAAAAAATTGTTCTAGATTATAAGGATTGATTATTTAGATAAATTCAAAGGAAGTTTAATTGGGACTGCCCTCGGAGATACTCTTGGGCGTCCATTCGAAGGAAAGCTTAGGAACAGCATACGTGGAAATTTTGAATCCTAAATATTGCCGAAAGACTACATGGTAAATTTCAAAAATGAGTTTTTATTTATGTTTCTCATAATTTAGAAAGAGTTACTCGAAATATTCACAGCGTTGAAATATTTTTTTGCCAATCTGGCATAATAATAGAAAAAATATGCCATAATAAGAAAGAAGATTGAGGTAAAAAAAATGGAAAAAATTAGGAAAGATGAATTTAAGAATAGCGGGAAAAACAAAATTAAGGCTAAAATGCCTGCTAAATTTATTAATGAATATAATAAAGTAAGTTTAGCATAATTATGAAAACCTTTTTGAGGATTTTCTTTTTTTAAGACTTTTAGACATCTATAACAGATTAAAGAGCCGTCCTGATTCTTTTTTTGGTCTCTTTTAAACTTTCTTAGAATTGTAAAAATATTTCTAATATTTCGTTTACATATAGAACATTTAAATTGATTGCTGATTAATGACATATCATCCAAAATTTTTGTAATTTCAGACTTAGGAAAAAAACATTTATCGTTCTTATAATTTTGGCAAGTTATACAAGTCAAGTTTTTAAAAGTTAGAAAATTTAATGCAAAATCATAAGTAGAATATTTCATGATATCATATGCTGAGTGATTTTTACAAAGTACAAAACCATTCTTATTTATTTTAAATTTTGGGATAATATAATCCCGATTATTCAAATCTCTCTTGCCCATATCTTTTCGTTTTTGTAATAATATTATCGTGGTTATAAAATTTAAGCTATGAGAGAATAAATAAGAATTTAAATTTTATTTTCTTAACAAGAGAAATCTGATTATGCTTCGAGAAAGAATAAAAAAATTAAAAATACACGAAATATTTATTATTTTATACCGAGTTTAAAAATTTTCTTCTAACACTCGTTTCATAAAAACGGGAGGGTAGTCTAGCTTGGTATGATTCCTGGTTTGGGACCAGGAGGCCGCGGGTTCGAATCCCGTCTCTCCCATTTTTTACTTTCTAATAAATTTAAGTAATTAGAATACTTTTATAGTTTTTATCAAAATTATTTTCAGTTTTTTTCATATTCTTCAATAATAAGCGTTTCAGGAATGATTTCTAATATAGTTGAAATAAAGGAAATCATAACGGCCAAATTGGAGGTAATAATCTTATAATATTTATGAAATCTTCTCTTCTGTTTGATTTTGATATTCTCATTAAAGAATTCTAAAACATCAACTATATCTTTTTCAAATTCAGTATCACGCTCAATCCACGCAACTATATTTGAATATTTCTTATCTAAATCTTTTTTTAACTTTAATTTAATTATCATAATATTTGAATGAAGAAAACTCTCGTATTTTAAGTTAATAATAAGTTAGGATTAATCTTCTTAAACACATAGATTTCTTCGAAAAAATATTAAAACAAAAGAAAAAAATTATTTTTTAAATAATTTTATTAATTGTACTATAGCAGCAATAATGATATATCCAAGAACCAGAATAAAAAAGATGTACTTGAAGAGTGCGAAGAATGAATGAACAATAGCAATAATGTTAGGAAATCCAAAAGGATCCGCTAGAGTAATAAGGATAAATACATTTTCGATCGCATCAAATAAAGCTGCCGCTATTCCTAATAGAGCAATAATTAAACCTATTTGTTTTGCTTTTGATTCTTGTTCAAATATCCGAGCAATTAATAAAGACACAGAAAAAAAGATCAATCCATAACCAAGCATAAATCCATAGTCTAGTAATTGACCAATCAGATACAAATTAATATCTGTCGCACTATAATAGAGCTTTAAAAGCTCACCACTGAAGGATAATTGACTTTGGAAAAACCCCACGGGAAAACCAGAGATCATAAAAAAATAACTCATTATAGGATAGACTATAACGAGTAAAATTATTGCGAGAATTATTGTTCTTTTTAATATTTTAGAAGACGGCCATTCTGATAATTTATTAAAATACATATTAATCGTTTATCTCGATTAATAATTAAATATTCCTATTTGAGAAATAATAAATTCTACTAACAAAAAAAGAATATGGATATAATATACGGTTTTAGGAAAAATTTTATTCAAAATTTATCGTATTTTCTTGCTTAACTATTACTTTTAGCCAATAATTTATCTAATTCAGCTGCAACCTTATCCGATTTTCCATCCTTAATCCAATATCGAATTTTTTTTGATTTTAAAAGAGTTTGTATTTTTTCATTAATTTCATTTAACTTTTGCTTATCTTCTTTTGATAATTGTGGAATTTTTTCTTCCATTTCCTGAACTTCTTTTTCCACTTCCTGTTCAATAAGTGGAATCTCGATATTTGCTTTTCCCTCAACTATCCGTTTTCTAATAATTTCCTTAAGATATTTTATCCATCCTTCGATCCAAGGAAAATAACCAGGTTTTTTTGGGTCTTCGATTCTAATATCGGTACGATTCACTATAATTAAATCATCAGGACAAGAATTCACACACGCACCGCAATAACAACAATCATCTTCATTGCACGCAATTTTTCCGTATTTCTTCACTTCTTCTGCAGTTTGAGGGATAAAAAAAGATTCAACAGGACAAATATTTACACATGCTTTACAACCTGTTGGATCACATTTATAGAGCATGTGTTCTTTTAAGACAACTTCTCCTAATATGGGCGATTTTATTTTAAAGCATTGAGTAGGACATTCTTCTTGAATTTTGTAGTATGCTTTAACATTATTTCTCTCACGCGAATTCACACATATCTGACATATCTCGTTCGATTCATCATATTCACATTCTTCCTCATCGATTTCATAAAATTTACCAATATGTGGATATTGATCCATATCTATTTTTCCTTGTGGCTTTATATTTTCATGGAAGGCATCATTTGGACATACTATAGCACAAAGCATACAATAACAGCATTTTTCATGATCAATCATTATTTTTGGATTTGATTCATCCATGAGCCCTTGAGCAATTTCAGGTATAGGTCCAAGTTCAATAGCATCCACAGGACAAACTTCCTTACATAAACTACATCCTATACATTTTTCTATATCATAAGTAAGCTTTTTATCAACATCTTTGTATTTCCACGATAAAATAAGCTTATTTGGTTCCATGTCAAGACTTTTTTTTATTTCTTCATCTTGATCTTGAGATTCGTCTTTAGAAGTTGCTTCAGAAATATAGATCACATCAAATTATTTTTAATACTACTGATTAGTTAAGTGAATCATTTTTACTTATTTTTATTGTTTTATTCTCAAAATGATTTAATATTTAAAATCTCTAATTTATAAATGTTTATTGTAAAAGCAAGGCAAATGTTATTTTATATTTTATTTTGGTGTATCTAAGTATTACTATTAAGCCAAAAATCAATTAAGCAAATTTTTTAATTTTATAATCAATAGAATTCTTAGAATTGTTATTGACAAATAATTAAAATGTTAATTTTTATTCGAAATAAACTAAAATATCTCCACTACATCTTTCTTGAGTGTTTAATAGACATTTTTTAATTTTTGGCTCAATTTTATGCTTCAATCCTAATTCTTTCAGCCAACAACTTACTCGATAAATCACTCCACATTCATATTCCTCTTGTACTCCTAATTTCTTCATTCCTTCAAACGCAAAACATTTTCCCATCTCCCAATGAATACGGTTGCTACCTGGGAATGAGTAGGTGAAATCCATAAAGTCTCCCTTCAATACACTAAAGGCATCATTGACGAATTTCTTTAATTCTTCATAATTAGATACCCTACTATCTCTGAATTTAGATAATTTCTTAACCCTATTTATTTCAAATGAGGATAATGTTTTTATAGCTCCTTTATTAAGTTTATTTGCCTTTTTAATTCCATAATGAAGGTAACAATTTAAAAACCACGCTCCATCATGAGTCATCCAATTTTTTACTAAGAGGTTTTTCAATTCTTCTTTATTTAAGTTATCTAAAAGCATAATATCACGCCTAAAAACTAATATTGACTTAGACTAATATTAATATTAAGGTTTAAGAATTAAAGATTCTATTCTTATTGTGCCTTTTGTCCAATTATTTAGTGTATTTTTAAATTAATATCTAAATCATCTTGAAATAAATTAAAGGATTTATAAAAAAAGCGATTATTGGAAAATTTACTTACAATGAAAAATTTAATTTATTTAGAGATTTGAATAGAAATATCTATATATCTTTCTTTATGATCAGCTGAAATAGCGATATCCTCCACATCGCAATTTATTTTCATGTTTAAGTTTTGTAAATAAATGCCTTCTGTGATTCCACATGCGATATCGAAAAAATAGAGAAATTTGCCCGAGGGCTCTAAAAACTCGGAATTTTTTAATCTAAAAGTAATCTTATTATTTTTTAATTCAACAATTTCTATATCTAAATCATCTTGAAAAAAATCAAATGAATTATAAAAATGTTGAAATAACTTTAACTTTGGAATTATATCTAAGCTTTTTTTAGCTCTTTTAAATTCTTCTATATATTTATCTCCTATTGGAAATTGAAATTCTTCCGTTATTATTCTTCCAATTTCTTTAAATATCTCATTTTTGTTTGGAATTCGTTGTTTGAGACCAGCAAGTAAAGCCTTAATAAAAGAGACAAACATCTCTTTTCTAATATATTTCCTTTGTTTTCTGTAATATACACTGGCAGCAGCGATTTCTCTTTTATCAACTAATAATTCTTCCTCAAAAATACTCATATATTTCGATATTGTATTTCTGTGGAATCCTGTTTTCTCTGAAAGCTCTGTTATAGTCAATCCAAAGGGATGATCTTCCAAAGTTTCCAATATTTCTTTTCTATAATTCAAATTTTTAGTTTTAGTCATAATATTTCCATATCCTTTTAACAGGGAAATTCCCAAATCATATTAAAATATTATTCAAATGTGATAATCTAATTAATTTATATAATAATTCAATCAAATTAAAAGTAAAATTTATCGATTAATGTGCATATGTGCACAATACTTAAATATTCACTCTTCGATATAATTATGTAATATAATTCAATTTGTGAATAAAATTTCAAGACTTTTTGATCTATTAGAAAAATTCTTTACTAATTAAATAAGAAAAGTGATAATATGATAGAAGATCGTATGTTATTAACTACCCCAACGTATCCCTACCCAACTCTTCCAGCAAATGATTCCCTTACCGACGCTACGGGACAGAGATTCACGAAGGGGGATGATATTTTTACATTAATTTCCCATACGCATTGCTACGCAAATCACATTTTAGCGCAAAATATTGATATCCCAGCAACTTTATTAGAATATCCCAGATGGGAAGATTTTACTGAAGAAGTTGATAAAAATTATGCTACAATAGGAATCAGCGCATTTCCTGTCCATCTTCAAACAGTCATAAAAATGTGTAAATATATTAGAGAAAATTCTCCAGATACGACTATCCTTTTAGGTTCATACGCAGCACAAGCGTTTAAGGGAAGATATGACGAAGAGACTCAGAAAAAATATGTTGATCATGTGGTAAAAGGTGAAGGAGTTAAATTTCTAAGAGAATATCTCGGGGAGGAAACTGGGCGTCCCATTGACCAAAGATTAATGCCTAAATGTGGAGGAGTTCCATGGTTTATAGACAGATTTCCCATAGGGAATGTAGGCTTTCTTGTATCTGGGCTAGGGTGCCCAGGTGGATGTGATTTTTGCTCGACCACAGAAATGTATGGATTTAAACGGCTCCAATTACTCTCTCCAGAGGAATTCATAAAACATATTGAATTATACCAAAAACATTTTCCCAATGTAAGACAAATATTTACAATTGAAGAGGATCATTTTAGACATCCTGAATATTTGATAAAAACGAAAGATTATTGGGGGAAGAATCCGGAAGTAGTAGAATCAATGGATTGGTTAGCTTTTGGTTCAGTTGATAATATTTGGAAGTTTGCTGATAAATATGGCTGGGATGCAGTAGCAGAGATAGGTATTGGTGCTATATTTATCGGAGTGGAATCTAAATTTGGTGGCGAGCATGGTTATGATAAAATAAGCGAGATTGACGCGAGAGAATTATTTCATAAACTTCATTCAATGGGAATTAGAACATTAGGAGCATGGATCTGTGGATGGGATTGGCATGATCATTCAAATATGTATGAAGATCTAAATTATTTTGTGGCATGTTATCCAACTTTCGTCCAGTTAACCAGATTGAGTCCATTTCCGGGGACTGTTCTCTATGATAAATTAAAGGAAGAGGGAAGAGTGAAGAATGTCCCTTGGGAAGATGTTCATTTTTGGAGTGGAGCCCAAGAAAATATTTCTTTAGAAACACATGAAACTCTGAATTTAACAGAATATGGCTATGACTTGCTCTATAGAACATGGGGACCTTCAGTACTTAGAAAGCTAGATGTCACCCTTAATGGATATGAGTATTGTTTACAATCTGATAATCCAATAATGCAAGAACATAAGTCTAAATTTTTCAAACAACAAGCAGCTGTGTTATGGAATTTAATTCCCGCAATGGATAGATTCGCTCCAAATGGAGTAGTTAGGCGAAGAGTAAGAAAAATGGACGAAAAATATAGAGATCTTATAGGAGAACCTACCGCAGTTATGGAATTTTTAGGTAAGGTTGTTGATAAACTCGCAAAAGATTTTAAAAAGAAAGATTTTCTCGATCCTTTTAACAGACATCCAAAAGAAGAACCCTTTAAGCGTTATAAATATGAGAAAGATGATAAGTTGCGAGATGGGGCAATTCCTTATACAACTGAATTTCCAGGTCACACCCCTTTAAAAACTACACTCTCTATGGGATGGAATAGTTTCAAATTTCGTATGTTAGGAAATTATTGTAAATTTTTGAAAGGATTAAAGAAGAAAAAGAGTGACACTGAAATTGATGGTTATCTTATCGAAAGTGTGAAAAAAAGAAATTTTATTGCTTTTTAGCATCCTTTTTTTAATATTTTTATTTTAAGAAATTGATGAGATATGATAAATGATATTTCTAAATACTCAAATACACCTATTAAACATATGCCCGAGGATTATTGTCCTACTCATGAAATGTATTTCTTTGAAAATCAGAAAGGATTAAATAAGGGAAAAAGAATGTTTTATAGCGATTCAATCAAAAGTTGGGGACATGAGGGATTAAATATTGAAGTTAGGGCGATATTGGGAAGATGGGACCCATTGGCTCAAAATGAAGTGATTAAACAATGGATTAAAAAATTACCCCATTTGAAAAATAATATAAAAATTTAGAAGAATGTGGGACATTTCGTCGAAGAAGTAAAATACACTGATATTGCAAACTTAATATTAAAATTAGCCTAATTATTAATTAAATAATTTTTTATTTGAGTTAAAAATATCATTGATTTTTATTTTGAAATATGAGGAGATCTCTTGATCCAATTAAAATGAATTTTTTATTTAGACATATTCTCCTCCATTTATCAGTATGAAAAGATGTATTTTCATAGGGAACGGAAATCCTATATTTTAATTTCAAAAAATTTGACAAAATTTTTTCACATTCAAATCCTAAATCTATTAACTCTCTATTTTGTTCCCTTTTGTTAGAAATTATTAATGCTAAAAAACCATCTCTAGTTAAGCTGGTAAGAAATTTCTTCGCAGTCAATTCTATAGCATTTAAGAATTCTCTTAAATTTAGATTAGATAGATCTGTTCTTTCATTAGTATATTTACTTTTATTCATATTAAAATAAGGAGGATCTAAGACAATTAATTTAAATATATTTGATTTAAAAGGGTTTTTATCTTCAATTACATTAAATTTCTTTATCTTTTTATTAACTGGATTAATATCTAATCCAATAACTCTTCTTCTCATTAGGTTTCCTGCATCCACCCCAGTACCACTACCACAAAAAACATCAAGAATATAATCATTTAAATCAGTAAAAAAATAGTATAGATTGATATAGATTTGACCTGGTATCCTTCCAGGATAAGGAAACCCAAATCTGTTGTCACATTTCTTAAAATGCCAATTCGTTGTCGTTCTAATTATTTTTGGGTTTATTAATCTTAAATCATGAGGTAGATCCGTATTTTCTTGAACTAATTTTCTCATTAATCATGTTTTTTTTATATATAAGTATAAAAAACCGTAAAAATTATTTTTAATAGTTATTTTATTAGATCTCTATAAGCGTTTAAAACGGTAAAAATCTAATTCATAAATAATATATTTTGAACTAATTTAAATCAGAAAAAATGAAAGAAAAAGATTATTATCCGATAATTAAGGTTTGGTTAAGAAATTTATTAGAAAGCTATTTTCCTAATAAGAATATCCATGTTTTTGACAGCTCGAATATTTATTTAGATAAACTTATTCAGGAAAATAATTGGACGAACTATCGTTCTGATTATGCAACTTATCAAATTAAAATTGATATTTTGGGAGTAATAATTGATGATGGAAAAATGGATTTTGTTTTCATTGAAGTGAAGAATACTAAAATTAGCTTAAAGGATGTTTCTCAATTATTAGGTTATAGTAGAGTTGCGAATCCAATCTATTCAATAATAACCTCACCAAAATGGATTAGTAAACCAATAAGAATTTTATTTGATACTTATAGAAGATTTGATATATTAAAATATGATCATAATAGAACCATAAAAGTATGTAAATGGGATAAAAACAAGAATGATATTGATTATAATTTAATATATCCAGGTAAACCATTGTTTAATTCTTCTTAAAATTTCTATTCTTCTTCATTCATGTAATTATTCATAAATTTCTGTTGATTAAATTCCTTACAACCTAAATCTCTACAAATTTGCCAAAATGTATCATAATGGTTTCCTCTAATTTCGTCTGGTAAATCTTTATCATTTTCATCTGGATGGGGGGGATTTTTTCTTATTTTCCTTTCCATTTTTTTTATAGGATCACAGATACTACTTGAAATACCTTTCTCCTTATTTTCTTTAGCAAATTCTTGCGATTTATTATTCTTATGAGTAATATAAAATCCAATGCTTTCAAAATCATGATTATATACCTTTATTTGATGTTCTCTTTTCGTCCACTTTTGATCTGGAGAATTTCTTAGATTAGGATGGCCCCAAGTCATAGTTTGAACGGGGATATTTAAATGATTCTGTAATAAATCACAAATTTGTATCGGTAAGTGCCAATTTTGATTTAAAACATCGATATAAATTCTATGACCTCCATTTATATAAGCATTACTTTTCCTTACCTTTCCATTAACATCCACAAATCCTCTCATAAATTCTTTCTTAAAACTAATTGGAGATATAAATATTTCCTCAGGGACAGAAAATTCAGTGTAATCTTTTTTATTATTCAATAGCATCTGAATATCTCTGATAAAAAGAGTTTTCCTAGGAATTTCAAAAACTATTGAAACATAATCATCACCTGGTTTTTTAAATGGGGTATTTGTTGTTAATTCGCTTAAACGATTAATTATAACATCAACACTCACTAACAAGGCATTTATATCACCCTCTCTGTCCCATGGAGATTCACCAATACGTAAGTTAGAATATGGAATCTCTATCGAAATAGTATAATGACCTCTATGCTCTAATATCGTTCCTCTGGCGACTAACATTCCTAATAAATATGAGACATCTTCATCTAAATAATCAATAATTTTAATCATCAACCCTTTTTTGGAATAATAAAATATATTCATGTATCCTGTTAACTCTGAAGACTGTTGGATATCCCAAAGGTCTCAAGTTATTATATTCCATTTGTCTATTCCATATTATAATATCATCAAGATAAAATCCAATTTCTCTCATAAAATCTACAGTATCAATATGAAATGAATAGAATTTATCTTTTTTACGTATATCCATTAGGATTATTATGCAAAATTTATCCTTTTTGAGAAGAGAATATATTTGTTTAAAGATTTTTTTTAATTTTAACAAAAATTCATTATAATCTTCTATATTACCTAAATCTTGTTCATTATCGGAATAGGGTCGAATTTCTTTATTATCAGCAGAACGTTTCATTCTTAGAATATCCCAATATGGAGGAGAAGTTAAGCATAAATCAATAGAATTTTCTTCTACAAATTCAGATATTTTATTTGCGTTTTTGTTATATATCTTAATATTTTTTTTCACTTCATTCGTCCCGAAGTTACTTGTAACCTTTTTTTGTTTAATTCTTTCCTTGAAAAGATCGATGTAATTTTTATTAATTTCAAAACCTATTGCTTTTCTTTTATTATTTTTAGCTGATATTAGGGTACTTCCAGAACCAAAAAAAGGATCTAAAATAACATCTCCAGGTTTAGTAAAAATGTTTATAATTCGATCACATAATTTTAATGGAAACATTGCAGGGTGTCCTAGCTTTCTTTCCTCGGGTGTTTTAACTATATCCCAAACACTAATTGAATATTTTAACCATTTTTTACCATTTAAATTATTCAATCTTTTCTCATTTGATTCTATTTCATCTTCAGGAATTTCATTTTTTAGTTCAGTCATCGTATAAAACTATTTGATTCCTTTAAATTTTAATATGATTATTAAATTATTAATTAATTCTATTAAGGATTATTTCATCGGTATTTAAATAAAAAAAGACTCTGAAATATAAGTTAATTTCATTTTAATTTTAAATTTTTATTTATAAAGGTTTATTTTTAATATGAGTAAACGAGTTGATAATAGTAATTGTGAAAATGCAAAATTTCTTAATCGAAATAGAGGATCTTTCCAATATAGATATAAATAAGCGAATAAAGAAGATTGTGAAATCAATTGAGAAGGAGGATTTTAAGATAATCAATTTTTTAGAATTAATTTAAATAAATTAGGAATTCTCTTCTTTTTTTACTTTTGCTAAATAAATTCTATAGGTTTGATCAGGATCAATTAATCCATTTTCTATATAAACAGTAGGAATTGAGAAAATATACCGATCTCCCATCTTAGCGGGTTTTCTTTTAAAAGTTATACCCTTTTCCAAAAAATCTATTCCATCATCAATCATAGTTAATTGAATATTTCTCCTTTATTTGATAATTTCTAATATTCTTGATTATATATCATAAGGTATACAAAAATTTATATATTCATATTTTTTTATTAAGATTATATAAGATCTTGTATATGTTTTGGTATATCTTCTCGTATAGCAAAAAATAAAGTAGTTAAAGAAAATGAATAGAAATAAAATGAATAACTATTATGAAAAGGATAAGTTTAAAAACCCAAATACAGAAATTAGGAATGTCTTGTTGATTGATAGCTTTCTTCCAGAAGAAATTGAATTTATAAGAAATAAATCAATTAATATTGATAATTTAAAAAGTAAATGGTCATGGTTATATGAAAATCCCTCTTATGCGGAAGATTTTTTTATTTTTGTTGTTTTACCTTATTTTATTGCCAAACCTCAATTAAATAATTGGGAACTAAAAAAACTATGTCTAAGTCCGTTTAAGTATGCTTTAAAATCGTATAGAGATAAGTTTGATTCAAATTTTTATACTTTTGGTCAATTAAAAAGAAAGTATGGGAACTTTAACTTTTCAGATCTTTGTAGGCTAATAGGAGAAGATAAAGCAAAACAAAAAGTGAACCATGCTAAAAAAAGAATAAAAGATATTTTAGGAAGTGATAGTCCCAAAATAAAAAAAATTAGAGTTTATCTAAGAGAATTGGATTGGGATAAAGATATTGATTGGACAATATTTAAATTTATAAATAAGAACAGAACTGATATGATTATTCTGGAGCCAAAAAATACATGTAGCGAAGAGAATCCATTATACATGCATAAGGAATGGTTAACTCGTATATATAGGGATGAGAATTTACATCTTAATGATCCTCAAATTGCCCAGATTTGCGGTGTAAATCATTCAGCTATTTATAAATGGAGGAAGAGATTTGGAATCCAAACTAAGCCAGACGTTCAAATTAAGGAATTAAAAAGAAAAAATAGTGCTGGTTATGTTGAAAAATTTATGCCAATGGAGTACAATCATCCTAATATTAATAAAAAATATGGAGAAAGACAAAAAAGAAGAGAACATGTTGCCATTATGGAAAATTTTTTATCGAATATTTCTCAATCTGAGAGTTATATAAGATTCGGTTTATATCCAGATGAGATAAAGGAAAAGTACCTGCTTTCTGATCGCTATCTTAAGAAGGAATGCGTCGTACATCATATAAATTTTATAAAATCTGATAATCGAATAAATAATTTATGGCCTTATGAAAATAATCAAAAGCATAATGAACTTATAGATAATCTGAATAAATGTTTTTCATTTCTAATAAAAGTAGGACAAATCTTTTTTGAAAATGGAAAATATTATCTTAATGAAAGATGTGATTATAGGAAAATCCCAAAAGAGAAATTAAAGGAATTATTAAAATCTCATTATAAGCCAAATCCGTATAAAAATCTTAAGGATGTCAAAAACGCATTAATTGATAAAAACATAATAAATTGGGATGAAATTCTCGCTGATCTTCAAGATTGGCGGATTGAGTATAAAGTCAATCAATATAAAAGTTTTATTATTGAACTTAATCCTTACAATTATCCTTCTGAAAATAATCCCTTATATATGAAAAAAGAATGGTTAGAAACCGTTTACAACGACGAAAGATTCAATTTATCTGATTCTAGATTAGCGAAAATCTGCGGTGTCCCAAAAACTCGGATTACAGATTGGAGAGGGAACTTTGGTATTGAAGGAGGATGGAAACGATGGCTCAGAATTATAAATGAGGGTTTCGTGTGGATTCTTGTGCCCGTGAATTATAATCCTAATGCTTACAAAAGAGACGGAAGAATGTTAGAACATAGATATCTAATTGAGAGATATTTATCTAGATGTTGTAGTGAAGAAATAAAAAGTAAATATTTAGAGGATGGAAAATATTTAAAAAATGGTATTATTGTCCACCATATTAATTTTGACACACTAGATAATCGATTAAAAAATTTATGGATTTTTAAATCGAGAAGTGATCATTTAAGTTGTCATCATTCACTATATAAATTGATAGATAAACTTTTAAAAAAAAATTTCTTAATTTTCAGAAAAGGGAGATATCTTATTAATTATCGTAAAAAAAAATACCATAAATGAGAAGAAGCTTCATTTATAAAATAACCAATACTAAGCGCGATTTCTTCCCTAAATTATTGATTCAAATAAAAAATATCATTATACCTACAATGATCTAGGAATTTCTGGAATAAGTAATATTAAATAATGAATTTTATTTATTCATAAAAGATATTAATTCAGTGCCTATCTCTCTCAATTCTTCAATCCATTCATTTAATTGATCCGAATTTACATCTCTTTTACCATGAACTAAGTAATTTCTTATCTGATAAAATTTTAGGATTTTCTCTGCGAATTCGGAGGATATCTTTTTATTTTCCTCCAGTAAAGGGATTATTTTCAAGATAGTATAAGGTTTATTTATTTTTGGTATTAAACTCTCCGTTAAAGTAAAATTTCTTAGATTAGTTCGAATTTCATTCCAAATGTCTAAAAATAATTTTATTTGTTCTTCTTTTTCATTCATTTCTATTTCTCCTAATATTTTTTCATCTTTAATTCCAAATAATTCTTTTATAATATTCTTCGCTAATTCTAAATAGATAGGAACTACCTCCTTTTTTGGTATTATACCTATAGGTTCATGATATAGACTATTTCTTAAATTATGGTAAAACTCAATCGCATCAAGATCGCTTTCTGGGATATTTTTAGGAGAATATCTCAACAATACGTCTAATAAAACAGGGAAAGATCTTTTAGCATTTTTGAACTCTTTTCTATTAATTCCTAAGGACCTTCTATTAATCATCAGATATGTTTTTAACGCAATTTCAATAGCATTATCAATACTGATTAAAGCTATTCTTAAATCAAAATCTTCTCCTTTTTTAAAATGATCACTTGCATGTCTTAAAAGTTCCGAAAATCCTTCGATCCAAGTTTCAGAAGTGATTAAAATCACATTTTTTTGATTTATTTTAATATTAATCATTAAATGCTAATTAATTATAAGTTCTATCTTCATCAAAATAAGAAAAGAGGATTTTTTGTAAATTGATCTAAAGAGCTAATCCTATATAAGGAAATTTTTAATAAAATAGTCTAAACTATGTCTTTTTCTTGAAAAATTCAAATTAAAATATCCTCTCCAGCCCAATAAAATTTAAATTCTCTAGGTGTTAGTATAGCAATTTTTACATTACCTCCACATTGAGGAAATCTCGCTTGAAATTTTTCAAAACCAATGACAGTATTAATAATATATTCAGTGAATTCTACTCCATCTTTTAAGGAAAAAAATTGAAATGATATATCTGACTTGGGTAAACTTTTAGATGGATCAGAAATCTTCAATAATTTTGAAATGATCCAAGAACCCTCTCCTGCCCAGCTGAAGCCACAATCCTCATTTTTTAAAATTTTTCTAATTTGCTTCTTTTGAATGATCAATTTTTCAGTTTTATCCAATAGAAAAAGAATCTGATACACTTCAGGTATATATCTTTTCTCTCTTAATGAAAATCCCGTTAAGAAGAACCCAAGTCCCTTTAATCGGGATTTATCATATTTTTTGAAATAATCTATAATTAGATCAGCATAATTTTCAAGCATATTCATATTTTCTGATTCTTTTTCTAAAATCTCTCTTAAGTTAAAAATATGATTGCTTAAAGGTCGACCACCGGGATTTGCTATTCCAAATTGAGAAACGGCTATCTTTAGATTTGAATTTTCTGTTGACAAATTAAAAATTTTTTGAGCATTTCTAAAAAAATTTACTGGAATTATTTCCTTTTTTTTATCATTCTTTTTAATTATTTTTGACAGTGTTGTTTGAGTATCAGAACCTAATATAAATCCCTCTGGAATACCTAATATTGTAATTATTGTCATTTTTTTAATTTTTTTTAATTCTGATCATATGAATTTTATTTATACTTCAAAATATATCGATTTAATTTATATTTGCCTAGACAGAGAAGATTTTCTGTGAAAAAAAAAATTGTTCATTAACCTATTTTTTTAGCTTAAAAAATAAATATTTCTTTAATTTACTTTATTTTATCTTTACAATAAATATTTAATTAGAAAATATGCTTGATATTTCGAAATATACTAATAGTCCACTTAAATATATCCCAGAGGATTATTGTCCTAAGTCAGATATGCATTTTTTTGAAATAAAAAAGGGATTTGATAAAGGAAAGAAATTATTTTATCGTAACTCAAAAATATTGGGAAATAATCCTGATAACTGTATCGTATTTGTGCATGGTAATCCTGAATGTTCTTATACATATCGGGATATTATCAAACATATCATTAAAAATACTAAAAAAGCTTGTCAGATAATATCAATGGATCATATTGGATTTGGACTCTCTGATCAAGCTTCACATGAAATGGTATGCATGGATCACGCAGAAAATCTATTACAACTTATTAGAAAGCTTGATCTTCAAAATATTACTTTAATAGTGCACGATTGGGGAGGTCCAATTGGAATAGGGGCGTTTCTCCAAGATCCAAAACGGGTATCAAATTTAGTTATTCTTAATACTACAGTTTTTCCTATTCCTAAAATCGGGATGACGTTTCAAAATTATCCAATCTCTTGGTTGGGTTGGTGTTATACTCCTTATATAATTCCAGATAAGTTTTGGGGAGATTTTGCAGCGTATGCAATCTTTACAAATCCACGTAAACCGATATCACTTCTCTCAAACATGATCAAAAATATCATCTTAATGGAGTTTGGTATATTTCAAAAACCAAATAGAATCGCTCAAAGTGTGTTTAAACAACAATTCCAATCAAAACTTAATGTGAAAAGTTCAAAGAGATTAGTTATGCAAACAAAAAGATGGGGATATGGAAATATATATAAAGATAAAGTATTGGGAAAAAGATCAACAAAACAATTTTATGAATTCATACAAAATAATATAAAATCCTCA
Organism: Promethearchaeia archaeon; assembly: GCA_046497275.1. GTDB lineage: Archaea > Asgardarchaeota > Lokiarchaeia > Sigyniarchaeales > SOKP01 > TEKIR-8. The sequence goes on from JAWOFX010000172.1 coordinate 23,812, forward strand.
TGGGGTTCGAATGAATCGACTATCGGAGTTAAAGCAATATTAGGGAGATGGGATCCTCTAGCTCAAAATGAGGTTATTAAACAATGGATAGGTCATTTGCCTCAATTAAAAGGAAATGTTCGAATTTTCAAAGATATAGGGCATTTTATAGAAGAGAATAAAAGCGAAGCTATTGCTGAAGAAATTTTGGGTTTGTAAATTTATTTAATTAAGATAAGATAGCAAAAAAATATTTAAATTTTAAAGATATATTTGCTTTTAAGCATGGTTCTAGATCCGAGAATAATTGTACAGGAGTATCGAGAAAACAAATTAGATAAAATATCTGCAATCCAACGTTTGATAACTATTATCAACAATTCGTCTGATTTCAAAAAACGAATCGAGGGAATTCATAGTTTAGAAAAAATTGGTATAGAAGGGGACCTTCTATTTCCATTTCTTGAAAATCTAATGATTTCTGAATCCAATGAAAAAATTAGGATTCTAACCACTGAATTAATGGGAAAATATTTCACAAAAAGAGCATTTGAACCTTTATGCTGGGCTTACAGACATGAAGAATCATTAAGCTGTATCTTATCAATATTATCAACTTTGGGTAAGATTAAGGATCATTTAGTAAAGCATTATCTCATTAAAGAGCTGAAAAATACAGAAGTTTTTGAATATCGAAATTCCATCCTTAGATTAATGAAAAAAAATGAGTTAGAGGACTATCAAAATAAGAAATTATCTCTAATGCTTATTAATTATCATATTATCAAATTTTTTATTGAAAAATTCAAACGGATAACCTATAAAATAGAAAAGGGATATATTACTGAATTAGACTTTTCCTGTATTGGACATAATATTTTTAATTGGAATATAATTAAGGAAGTTCCTGATTTTATCGGATTTCTTAACCATCTTTCTAAATTAGACTTAAAGATTAACAAGATAAAAAAAGTGCCAAAATCAATTGGAAAACTTAATTTACTTAATGACTTGGATCTAAGCAATAATCAAATACAAATATTACCAGAAGCAATATCTTTAATGAAGTCTTTAAGAAAATTAAATTTAAGGCATAATGATCTAAAACATTTACCAGACTCTTTTGGAAATCTAAAAAATTTAGAGATTCTAGATTTGAGTCATAATAAGTTAGATAAATTACCTCAAAGTTTTAGAAATTTAGAGAAGCTTGAATACCTCAAATTATATGGAAATAACTTCGAAACTACCCCTTCAGAATTGAAACAGTTGGGATCTCTAAATTATTTAGAATTAGGGTTGAACGAAATAAACTCAATAGACAAAAATTTAATTAAAATAAAAAGTCTTGAAAAGTTGGGCTTGGGAGGAAACAATATAGATGTAAATTCGCTCCGTAAATTAAAATCTCTTAAATATTTACAAATACTTGATCTATATGATAATAAAATTGAACAATTACCATACTCATTTGGAGATATATTCCAAATCAGTCAACTCTCCCTTCATAATAATCAATTAAAAGAATTACCAAAATCATTTTCAAAATTAGAATATTTAGAATATTTAGATTTAAGTTGGAATAATTTCGAACAAATGCCTGATGAATTATTTAAGCTATCTTCTCTAAGAAATATTAATCTATGTGGAAATAAAATTCAGTTAATTCCAAAAGAAATAATAAACCAAGAAAATTTAACACATCTGGATTTCACTTATAATCAAATTCAAGAAATACCCCAATTTATGATTAAAATGAAGAAGTCTGGAATTAATATTAAACTATGAATAGTTTAAAATTAATAAAAAATTAATAATAAGAATCAAGAATAATAAGAATAACTATTCTTATCGAAACCTTTTACATATTCGATTTCAATTCCATCAGGTTTTCTCTGAGGAGGAGCATATACAAGATCCAAATTAGGAAAATATGCTCCAATGCCATTTTTTGCAAATATCAAAGCGGGATGGTCGCTATTATCAAAAACATGTTCACTTACTTTTAATGTAGCTTCTCGACACATTGTTTCATCTAATATTCCTAACGAATG
>JAWOFX010000133.1:0-3116 GCA_046497275.1 Promethearchaeia archaeon
TTGAAATTGATAAGCAAACTGAAAGAGAAATTGAAGAATTAACCTTTGAAATAGTGCAAGGAGAGAATAGGAAAAATCTGGGTACAAAATTGATGTGGGAAATTTTTAAAAAATTAGGGTTAAATTTTTTTCAGAGATTGCGAGCGCTCTATATCTCAGCAAGAATTTTCAAAGAGGAAAACAAAAAAGTACAATTATTTGATGGTGTCCCAGAACTTTTGAATTTTTTAGAATTGAATAATTATGAATATTCCATTGCTACAACCTCTTCAGAAAAAGAGGCGGAGGACAGGCTCTCTAAATTTTCTGATCTATATGCCAAGTTGAAAAATAAGATAATCACTCGCTCTGATGTAGAAAATTTGAAACCACATCCCGAAAGCATTATAAAGGCTTCTGAATTGATGGATGTCTCCTTAGATAAGATAGTGATGGTAGGTGACATGCATAGCGATATCATGATGGGAAAGGAAGTAAACGCCATAACCATTGGAGTTTTAACTGGGATACTATCTGAAAATCAATTAAGAAAATATCAACCGGATTTTATATTTGAATCTGTTGCTCAAATCAAGGAAAATATTCCTCAAATAAAGAAAAGAATTGGAAATCATAAAAATCTTCAGAATTGAATTGTTAACATTAATGTTAATTTCATAAAATTAATAATAAATTTAGATGGGAAAAAAATATTAAATTGTAGGAATTATTTTATAATTGACAATGTTATATTTGATGATTTAGAAAAATTTTTAACATATTTAACACGCTAAATTATTAGGAAAAAATGAGTGGGGTTATTAATTGAATAATGAAGATGCAATAGATATCGAGGACTTAGAAGCATTTATAGATGGATTACAGGTTTCATTTGATTCCTTAGATAGAGCTCAATCTTCAGATAGTAGAGGAATGCAAGCACAAATGGCAAAAGCAATTTCTCAACTAAGAGAAAAAAAGCTAGATAGGATAAAACCACTCCCTAAATTATTAGGTCACGTGACTAAAGAAGATTTAAAAGCATATTTTTTAAAACAATTGGAAGATCTAAAAGAGATTTTGGAATCAAACAATTATAACACACGTAAGAAATTCCAATTAGTAATGCAAATCACGAAACTCAGAGCAAAAGTAAACAATTTTTAGGAAATTTGAAAAGTTCCTAAAGTGTTTAAATAATAATTAAGAGTATGATTCAATGAACAAACCAATTAAAGCCGCGTTCCTTGGAGCAGGTAATCGTGGAATGACCTATGGTGGATATGCACTAGACAATCGTCGAATCCAAACATTTGAGTTAGAATTGGTGTTGGAATTACTTGGAGAGCCATCATACACACATGCTTATTTTCCACGATGGGCATTTAATGAATGGGATCGAATTGGTAATTGGGTATTTGGCCGTCGAAACGACAGTTTTATAGCTTTGTATTCTTATAATCCAATTGAATGGAAAAACTATTATGAATTAAAAGCGGAAGGCAAAAAGAATTTATGTTAATAGATATCCATTGTCATGCGAATTTATATCTGAATCTTGATGAGATTATACAAGATGCTAAAAAAGTAGGAGTAAGTAAAGTTATTTCTGTGGGAATGAGTCAGTTAAGTTTGGAAAGAATTATGCAAATATCTGACCAATATGCGATGATATATCCCGCTTTAGGTATTCATCCTGAAGAAGTAAAGATGAATGAGAAAATTGAAGCTAATTTAGATGATATTTGTGAATATATAAAAAAAAACAGGAAAAAAATATGTGCAATAGGAGAAATAGGTATGGATCATTATTTTGTAAAGAATAAAGATCTTTATCCTTTGCAAAGAAAGATATTTAAAGAAATGCTTTCTCTAGCTCAAGAATTAAACTTGCCCGTTAATCTTCATACTAAAGGGGCAGAAAAAGAAATATTTGACCTTTTATCCTCATATAATATTCCAAATGTAAATATACATTGGTACTCTGGCCCAGAAGAGTTATTAAAAATAGGAATAGAACGTGGCTATTATTTTTCTATAACTCCAGCAATATTATATTCACCACCAGTAAAAAAAATAGTAAACTCCATAGACAAAAGTCATCTCCTCTTAGAAAGTGACGGACCTGTAAAGTATAGTGGAAAAATCGGAGCTCCTGCGATGATTAAAGATGTTCTTTTTCAAATCTCAAAAATTAAAAATATTGAAAAGAATGAATTAGAAACGCAAATATTGGAAAATACAAAGAGAATCTTTCCTAAAATATTCTAATTTTATTCATTTTCTTCCATTAATTTGCTAACTTCTTCTGGCAATTCATTTTTATTTCGCATCCTTGTTAGAATATCTTTTATCTCGGAAATGGTGTTTCCATAGATATGAAGTGAATTACTGAAATCAAGATAATGTCCCATATTAACATTCAATCTATCAGCAACCATCTTTTGAATTCTAATCATTCCATTTACATTAGCCTCCCATGCTCGAAAGAGATCTCTGCTTCTCCAAGTGGTCTGCATCATCAACTTTCCATCTTTTATTCGCATCCAGATTCTTTGAAGACATGGAGGGTCGTGATGGTAGGGATCAATTAATGGCCGCCAAGTAATTGCTTGAGCTCTTCTGCTATATGGTTTTTTACTAAGCTTATTAATAATATATTCGACTTGGTTTATTTTTGGAAATTTTAAAACCCCCAATGGAATTTTATCTAATCCAATCTGTTCAGATATTTCTTTTCCTAGATCCAATTCGACACCATTATTAAGTTTCCAAACTGTTGAATCAGCCTGTTCTTCTATGCTTTTTGCTTCCCTTAATTTTTGGTGTCGTTTAACTGATTCTTTATCGACTATATTCACATTATAATTCTTATGGACAGTATCCTCTAGTGAAAAAGGAGTATAATCAAATATTCTGTCATGATAAGAATAAGGAAAGCTCAGCCCCGATTCATAGAGGAAATGATCATTTATACCTTCTGTAATCTCCTCAATATAACCACTCTGAATAGAGCCAATAAGATATGTATCTGCGAGACAGCCATAAACTTCATAAGAATTTCCAAATTTAGATTTAATCTTGATTATTTTATCCCTTCGTTTAATTGGCTCGCTCATAGGATCTTTTATTTCGAT
>JAWOFX010000109.1:0-3029 GCA_046497275.1 Promethearchaeia archaeon
TATCTTCTAATTTGTTATTTTTGATACTCTCTTTGATTGATTTGTGAATATTTCCAGCATTAAGAGAATTACAGCCAGAACCCCTACAAATTAATAATGTGCGTTTTTTAATCGAATTACTCATAGCAAATAGAACTTAATCCACTTTTTGTAATTTATTTAAAATTTTTTTCACCTTATCTATATTGAGATCTCCATAAATCTCTCCATTTATTATACACACAGGAGAGATCGCACAACATCCTAAACATGCGACTACATCCAATGAAAATAATTTATCCTTAGTAGTTTCTCCGGGTTTAATTTTTAATATTCCTTCGAGGTAATTAATAATTTTAGGACTTCCTTTTACATGACAAGCTGTTCCATCACAGCAAATTATATGGTTTTTTCCATACTTATTAAATTCAAACTGAGAATAAAAAGTAGTTATGCTATAGATCTCTGCAGAAGGAATGTTTAACTCATTTGAAAGGAAAAATATGAAGTTTCGTGATAAATAGCCATGTATGTTTTGAGTTTTTTGTAAAATAGAAATTAAATTATTGCTATCATACTCATATTCCTTTAATATGTTCTTTATATCTTTTTCATCTTTTTTGTTAAGCTTAAATTTAAAATGCTGGCTCACTATTTCATTTCACTTAATTTCCAACTTAAATTGAATTTTTTTTTCAATTCTCAATATTATAGAGAAAAAAATATAACAAAATAATAAAGATTTAGGATTATATGGTCATATGCATTTTTAAGAGTGCACATCTCTGTGGTCCGCAACACTTTCGTGAATTGGTATTAGGTAGTACTACTACACATAGGCAACACGAGTCATTCTCAAAAATTCTCTTGGACTCATTTGATACCGCTGTGGTCTAATTTCACTTCTATTTAATCTGTCTTTCCCTTTTAACTCTTTTGTGGGAATTCCATTTGAAGGAGAAATCTTAATCGGCGGGGTGGTGATAAATTTAGTAACTCTTTCCTTTATTTGATTGGTTAAGCGGCGGCGAGGATCGGAAATCAAGCGTAGGTTGTAGGCGATGGCTTTATGGGAAAAGAGCTCTGGATGTTTTTTTCTGCCGATATTAGCCGCACCATTGATATCTCCGTGAATGATCTTTCCGTTCCTTGTCCGAAACAGTCCATTATGTTTTACTTTATTTTGGGTGAATCTGCGTAATCCAGCATATTCATCATTTGGTTTTTTACCAATAGGTTCATTGTCGATAAATGAACATTTGCTAGTATACCATTCGGGCGTGTAATCAACTGTAATACCAAAATAAACTGCTTCTTGTTGAATTCTCTCAAACATCTGACTAAAAGGCAATGAAACGAATAAATCTCTGGTTAATTTCTTGAGTTTAACAGTATTGGTTTTCCATCCCTTGTTATAACCGAACGTAATCGTTCCCACTTTATAGTATAGGCAATAATACATTAACTTTTTGGCAATCTTGTTAATAGCATCCCGCTTCACTCTGTTATATTTGTCCCATAACTCATCAATCTTTAATTTGACAGATGCTAAGTATTTCCGTAAATCCCGAACTGACCATCCAGAAATTGTTTCCAAAATCCTAATCTTACGATCTCTTTTGTTCTGTAAATAGTGAAAATACTTATTTAAGAGAGAATCTTTTTCGCGTGGCGTAAGATCCATCAAGATAATCTTTCTGAGCTTATTGAAAATGCCTTTATAGACTCTTTTTCCATCCCTTTCAGCAAGTTTCTTGAAATTGTCCCAATTCATATTTTTTGCCACCTTAAAAAATGATTTGGAACGAAAACATCCAAGAGAAGAATCCGTATCCAATCGTGAAAGATCACAAAACTTTTTAAGAACATATAGAATCATACCATCCAAAACCTTGAATTCGTCGTGATAGGTGTGAATCCGAGAATTGATGATTGATTCTAATGGTTGAATAAATCTATTTTTTTTATGTCGCTCTAATACGTCGGTAATTACATCAGATTCTCGTTGTAGAGGGGGAACTTCATTATTTATTCTGTAATTCCAACGTTTTATCGCTGAGCCGTTAAATATGGGAAATCTCGCACCAAAATTGTTGAAAATTGTGAGGAAATTATTTACTCCGAAGTCGATAGATATGGCTCGATTAGGGTTTTGCCTGTATCTATTGAGATCAAGACCATATTCTCTGGCTCGCTGTTCCTTTGTTTTGATATAATGGATGTTAAAAGAGTAATTTTTTCCTTTTGGTATGATCTCCACAAACCCACCATTCTCGAGTAATTGTCGTAAGACCTTAGTTCTGACTCGTATTGGGGGGATTATATGCTCGTGTGATGGCGGCACATACATATAACACGTATATCGCTGGTTATCGAGGGCGTTTCTAAGGCTTTCTAAATTCTTCTTATGTTGAAGCTTTTGTTTTGTATAGATTAATTTCCATTTCCCTTGTCGCTCTCCCTTTATTTTTTTACCGATGTATTGGGGCAGACCAGGTCTTGATGGTTTGCGTCCGCGACGATTTTCGGGGGTTTGCTTCCACCTTTTTAGATCCTTATAATATTTCTTTATTAGTCCCAAATGACTTAAAAAATTCCCGCAAACAGCTAAAACTATCTGTTGAGCACAAGGAGAATATCCAATATCTTTGTAAGATTCCATAAATTTCATTATCGTTGGAACAGTACTACCTAAGGCTCGTAATCCATTTTCAAAAATTCCGTTCAAAATCTCTACAGCGGCGTTCTTTGTGTCAGTTGGATAATCGGATTCTTTTATGGTTTTGTGATATTTACCCTCTATACTTTTTCGATATAGATTTTTTTTCACAAGATCTTTCGTATTATGATAAAAATAACATTGCCGCAAAAAGTACAAAGTATCATTCGCGAGTGCTCGAGAGCGGTTAGCAAGACGATCCAACCCATTTAAAGCAAATCTTGACCGAGAAATCCGTATCGATTCGGCGGAATAACGCCCGCGTTCCTCAATCATCGATTCCATCTCCGTAATGCGTTTCCGTTTTATAATGAAAACACTATCATCTCTA
>JAWOFX010000091.1:0-34581 GCA_046497275.1 Promethearchaeia archaeon
AATACTGAAAATAAGTTTAACTAAATAATTATTGTGAGGTAAAATGGCTGAAGAATTTGATGGCAAACATTGTTCTGAATGCGGTGGAGACTCTTTTAGAATTGCCCACGATGAATGGATGAGAATTTAAGCATTTCGCAAAAAATCATCAATCGAACATTCAGATTCGTGGAAAATGGACAATTGAAGATGTGTAATAATTGCGGGGCCAAATTTCTAGTCTGTGAGGAATGTGGAAATTTATACACAAGAGTGCATCCCGCATTAGAGACTTGGGAGGTTTCAGAGAAATGTCCTGTATGTGGGCATGTAGATCCCTCAGTAAAGGCTTGGGATGGAACTTCCCCAAGATAAGACTAATCTTTTTTTCCTTCTTATTTATTATACAGGTATGTAAAAATTTAAATTCTTGAATTGTATTTGAGAATTAATTTTATTGTTCACTTGCTCTTTTTATTTTAGTTTTTAAGATTGAAATGAGAAATATAAAAAAAAATCAATCTATTTCGAGTGATCTTGAGTTTATCAAGAATAGAATAAAATTAACATAGGTCTCATGATTTTATTAATTAGGAGTAAAGAAAATTTAAATTAAATAATAACAATAAATGATAAAACGAAGCCTTATTAAAACTACAATCAAAGATTATGAGTAAAAATAATAATATTAAAGTAGAAATTGCTTCACCAGAGCAAATTAATGCGCTAAAGGAGCTTACGAAACTATTAGTTGAAGGTTTGGGAGAAGAATTTGAGCCTAAAAGATTTGATTGGGGTATCAGAAGAAGATTGTTTGATCCCCTTCAAAGGCACGGAATTTTAATAGCCACTGACGAAAGCAGTGGAGAAGTTGCGGGTATGATAATTGCTGAACTTCGTATTGATCCCTTTGGGAAATCTGAAGGATATATAAAGCAATTTTTCTTAAAAGAGAATTATAGGGGAAGAGGTATAGGTCATACTCTTCTAAAGAAGGCATTAGAACATTTAAAGAAAATTCAAGTCGAAAAAGTCAAAGTGAATATTAGAGAACAAGCTAAACGCGCAGCTAATCTTTACGAGCAAATGAACTTTGAAAAACGATATGAAGTTCTCGAATTAGACCTTGAAAAAGATTATCCTAACAAATAAGAAGTGTTGAATATTTTTTATGAGCATTGATTTGGGAAGTCCTTGGGTTGAGAAATATAGACCAAAAGATTTTAGTGAAATTGTTAGTCAAAATATTGCGGTAAATAACTTAAAATCATTTGTAAAAAGAAAATTTGATATGCCACATATGATTTTTACTGGTCCAGCGGGAACCGGAAAGACAAGTACTGCTCTAATAATCGCAAATAAATTACTCAAAGGGGAAAAATATTATCGAAATGTATTAGAATTAAATGCTTCTGATACTGTAAGAATGAAATTTGTCAGAGAAAAACTCAATGATTTTGTAAATCAAAATATGATCATAACAGAAAATGAGTTGAAAATAGTAATTTTAGACGAAGCTGATAATATTCCAAAAACAGTTCAGCAAACATTAAGAAGGATAATTGAGAGTGCCCCTACTAATGTGAAGTTCATACTTATGTGTAATTATATTAACCAGATAATCGATCCAATCGTATCAAGATGTGCTGTTTTTAGATTTGTAAGCCTTCCTAAAGAAAAAATAGTAGAAAAATTAAAACTTATCGCGAAAAAAGAGAATTTATCTATTCCAAAAGAAAGGGAAGAAGAAGTTTTTGATACTCTATTTTTTATCTCCTCAGGCGATTTAAGAAAAGCTATTAACACCCTTCAGATGGCAGTTTCGCTGGAATTAATTAAAAGTCTTAATGTAAATGAACTTCTAAAAATCTCTGGATTTATCGAAAACACTGTGTTTGAAGAACTCAGAGAAGCATTGTTAAAAAGTGATTTTCTAAAAACAAGGACAATCTTTAATTCCATAGAATATTTAGATAGTCGTAATTTTATTCGTCAATTATTAAAGATTATCCCAGATTTAAAAGATTTAAGTACTATTAGAAAATCTCACCTTATTGCTTATTTTGGTGAAATAGATTTCAAAATAAGCCAAGGCGGGGATGAGGAGATACAATTAACAGCTCTTTTAGCTTCAATTGTTTCTAATAGCAAATAATAATTAAAAAATACTAAATGATCAAAAATGGTAAATAATTCTCCTATATGGAGGTTAAAATATCAACCAAAAAATCTAGATGAAATAACTGGAAGAGAAAATACTATCTCACGGTTGAAGGAAATAATTCAAAAAGGGAACTTTCCACATCTACTACTCACCGGAGCAGAAGGTATAGGGAAAACAACCATAGCACGATTATTTGCTAAAGAGTTTTTGGGGCGCTATTATGATGCAAACTTTAAATTGGTCTATGCTGATGTAGGATTAACACAAGAAGAGAGGGCGCAAGCACGCTCAGATGCATATATTTCTACCAGCAGAATTGGAAGTATGGCAGGGAAAAAAATTACTACCCCTGCTTTTATTCAAATAAAAATAAAACCATTTGTTCAATTAAAAGCAATTGGAGACATTCCATTTAAAATTCTTGTTGTTAAAAATTTTGAGAGATTAGGATCTGATCAACAAGGCTTCAGAAGATTGATGGAAATATATGGATCAAACTGTAGAATGATACTAATTACTACGAAGATTTCAGGTATAATTGATCCAATTGTATCAAGATGTCAGCTTTTTTTAATTCCACAAATAAATTATAATAATTTTGAAAATTTAATAAATCAGATTGCTAAATCTGAATCACTGGAATTAGGACAAGGAGTTGTAGAATTTCTTTTTCGATTATCAAAAGGTAAGATCGCAAATGCTATAGATTTATTACAATTATGTAGTACTACAGGGAAAAAAGTCGATTTAGAGTCTCTTTATAAAAACTCAAAAAATTTTGAAAATCAAGAGATAAGAGATCTATTAAAATTAACCTTTACTGAAGATTTTAAAGAAATAAGAGAACATTTTAGAGAAATTTTATCAGAATACAAATATAATGTTCATGAATTTTTCATAAAAATTTTAAGTGAAATCCATAAACTTCCAATTTCTCAATATGGAAGAGCAAGACTGATTAATATGATTGCAGATTCTGATTTTAGATCTCTTGATGGATTAGATGACGATATTCAGATATCTGCTTTATTGACAAAATTATCCGAATTTAGTGAATATTTGTGATGATATGAGTAATAATTCAAATGAACCATGGGTTGAAAAATACAGACCCAAAAGTATTAAGGAAATGGCACTTCCGATGGCAAAACTGGGGAGGCAGCGAGTTAATGTTGCTGAAAAGTTAAAAGAATTCATACATAATTTTTTTGAAGAAATTAAAAAGATAAATGAAAAAAACCAACAGATTAGATCTTTTAACAGAACTGCCACTGAAAAACAACAGAAAGAAGAGATATCTCTCCCCCCAGAAAAAGCAGCGGTACTATTGGAAGGACAACCTGGAATTGGAAAGACCTCAATTGTATATGCTCTTGCAAATGATTTAAATATGGAAGTTATAGAAACGAATGCTTCTGATACTAGAACAAGAGACAGTTTGGAAGCAAAATTGAAAGAGACTTCAAAATCAAGGGGCATTATGGATTTCATAAGTGAAAAGAAGAAAAAATTACTCCTTATAGATGAAATCGATGGGATATACGGAAATAAAGACAGAGGCGCGGTACCAGCTATATTAGATATAGTTAAACAAACACAATTTCCGATAATAATGTGCTCCAATGAATATAAATCAAATCTTCAATCTCTCTATAATATAATTCCAAGATATGAAGTACATCCTCTTCCCAAGGACGAGATGATTAAAATTGCCGCTAAAATTATGAAAAATGAAAATGTAAAAGAGATTACTAAGGAGGATTTAGAACTCATTATTGAGAGAAATGGAGGAGATTTAAGAGGAGTAATTAACGATCTTCAAGCATTGAGTAAGGGTGAGAGAAGTTCTGACGAAGAAAGAAAGGACATGATTTATTCCTTCCATCGCGATACTACAGAAGAGATATTTGGTATTATCCGTGATTTGTTTCAAGAAGTCGAAACTTTAGAGCAGGCAAGAGAACTTACCAATAAATCGGATGTTGATTACAACTTCTTATACAAATGGATCAATCAAAATATACCATCATTTATTACTTATAAGGATGAATTAGAAAACGCTTATGAAAACCTCGCAGAGGCAGATAAGATTTTTGGAAGAATTAGAAGAAATATGGAGTGGTCATTATTACCTTATTTCTACGATCTTTTTGCTGGAGGGGTTGTTTTGGTTCAGAAAAAAAGTCGATCTAAGGGATTCAGACCAGTTAATTTTCCCAGATATAGTAGTTCAGCAGGAATGTCTTTGAGTAATGCTGAAAAAAGTCTCTATCAAAAAATACGGCAAGTCTATGAAATATCACAAACTGAAGCATTAAGAGATTTCCTTCCATTTCTTAAAGTCTTATCAAGTTTATCCAGAAGGAATCTAAAAGAAATTAGCGATTGGTTAGATTTAACTGCTAAAGAAAAAAATTTGTTAAAATAGTTTCTTAATACAGAAAAATTTTTTATTTACTTTATCTACCCATTTTTAGGTAGGAAAAGAGATTGGTCTAAGGGCTCAGAAACTATTTATATTCGTTTTTATTAATGATTTAGATTAAATATTGAAGAATTCAATTATATTTTCCTTTCCTTAAATTTATTTTGAAAATATTCTTTTATATTCTCACTCTATGTGTGAATTAGTGTTTTGATTATTTATATATCTTATGAGTAATTTAAAAATACAGATTAAATATTATTTGTTTGATAAAAATGACAGAAGAAGAAGAATTAGATGAAGTTGAAAAAGAAGCACACATGAATAAGAGATCCCAATTATTATTAAAAGTAATCGGTGCCGCTATCTTTGGAGCCCTTTCAGCAGTGAGTTACCCTCTTTTGAAACCTTTAATAGATGCAACGCGAGTACCTCAAGGATTAGCGCTTTTTGATCCTATCTCAATTATTTGGGTAACTTGTTTTTTAATCTTCGGTCCATATGCCGGAGTCTTATGTTGTTTAATAGGTTTCGTGACTTTAATACCATTTGATCAATCTATTCCGATTATTGCTCCCTTTTTAAAATTTTCTGCAACTATTCCCTTAATCATTATCCCGACTTTAGTTTTAAGATTATATAAGAAAAGAGAGAATATTAATAGAAGTCAGAAACTATTAAAACCATTTAATTATTTCGTTTCAGGTGCTTTATCAATTGTGGTCAGAATAATGGTAATGATTTTACTCAATATTATAGTATATTTGGCATTCTTTGGAAGAGCTGGTTTGGAAGCATGGTTAGTCTTAATTGTTATTGTAAATGCTATTACTAGTGTCTGGGATTTATTTGTACCTTATATAATAATTAAGGGTCTAAATATATACAAAGAATTTCAAATATGGTAATTTTTTTTATTTTTTTCTTAGTATCTTTTCAAATGCCAAATATTAATATAGATTTGAAATAAATTTTATTATTATTCAAAAATATACATTGAGCTGGTTTAAATTTCAAATCTCAAATATGAGTCCATAAATCTTAAACAAAATAATGGAGTATTAAATATTATTTTAAATCGACCAGAAAAATTGAATGCGTTAAATTATCCATTAATAATGGAAATTGTTGATGTTCTGGAAAAATCAATGAAAAATAAAGAAATTAGAGTAATCACAATTAAAGGTGCCGGTAAATGTTTTTGTACTGGAGATGATTTAAAAAAAATGGGGCCTAATGGCGTCCAATTTGCACCCTTAGATGATGGATCTCAACTCCCCCATCAGCGAATGGTAAGATTAATTAGAAAAATTCAAAAACCCGTAATAGCTTTACTCCATGGTTATTGTTTAGGTGCAGGATTTGATCTCGCCTTAGCGTGTGATTTTAGAATTGCAGCAAATAATCTTGAGATTGGTGATCATCGCGCCTCGCGTGCAATCTGTGTTATGAGTGGGGGTACTTGGTTCCTCCAGAGGATTGTAGGATTTGGGAGGGCAACCGAGATAATTTTGACAGGAAAACATCTAAATGCAAAAGAAGCATATGAAATTGGATTAATTACTCAATATTTTTCGGAAAATGAATTTGAAAAAGAATCCGAAAAATTTATTCAGAAGATTGCGCAGATGCCTACAAAATGTCTTGGTTATAATAAAACTATGTTAAATTACTCTCTCCGAAATGATCTATTTCCCTCCTTAAAAAATGAATTTAGACTCTATTGCAAAAATATTGCAACTAAAGATTTTGGAGAGGGAATGAAATCATTTCAAGAAAATAGAGAGCCAAAATTTATTGGAAAATAATTCAAATAAGAAAATAAGAAAATGGAAATTACAAATAATTTAAAAGAGTATATTCAAGATAAAGCTGTCCAAAGATTTTTGAAATATGTTAAAATAGATTCCCAGTCTAAGGAGGATTCCAACTCCTTTCCCTCAAGGAAGGAGCAGATTCAATTTGGAGAGATTTTGGTGGAAGAATTAAAAACATTGGGATTAGAAGATATTGTCCATGATACATATGGATATATATATGCTCACATTCCCCCCTCTGAAGGCTATGAAAATATTCAATCTATTGGATTCATCGCTCATCTTGATACAGCGCCCTCAGTGAGCGGTAAAAATGTGGAACCTGTGATTCATAAAAATTATGATGGAGGAATAATAAAATTCGAAGAGAATGAGGAGTTAGAACTCTCTCCAGAAGATTCTCCTGAATTAAATGAATATATAGGTTATAATATTATTACCTCCAAGGGAGATACTTTACTGGGAGCGGATGATAAGGCAGGTATCGCAGAAATTATTACAATGTGTGATGTTTTTAATAAGTTTAAAGAATTAAAGCATGGACCTATAATTGTTTGTTTTTTTCCAGATGAGGAATTAGGAAAAGGTACGGAACATATTGATTTATCTAAGTTACCAGAGATTTGTTACACTATTGATGGATCTAAAATGGGAGAATTAGAATTTGAATGTTTTGATGCATGGAAACTCAAAATTAATTTTAAGGGATTGAATGTTCATCCAGGATATGCTAAAGGGTTGATGATTAACTCAATAAGGATAGCAACTCAATTTTTAAATGAAATACCAGAAAACGAAATTCCAAGAAACACTGAAAAAAGAGAAGGATTTTATCATTTAACCAATTTAATGGGAGATCCTGAAGAATCAAAGGTAACTCTTCTGTTAAGAGATTTTGATAAAGAAAATAATCTAAAAAGATTTGAGTATCTTAATAAATTAAAAGAACTCTATGAACTGCGATATAACGGTCTAAAGATTGATATAAAGCGTGAACATCAATATGAAAACATGAAAAACTATATAGAAAATAATTCAGGGGTGATAAATCTCGCGAAAAAGGCAATTCTTAAGGCTGATTTAGAACTTGAAATTCATTCCATTAGAGGGGGAACAGATGGTGCGCATTTAAGTGCGAAGGGGATTCCAACACCTAATATCTTTACTGGAGGATTACTTTTTCATTCTAAAAAAGAATATATTCCTACAATAGCTTTAAAAAAGGCTACAGAAGTAATTCTTTATTTAATTAATCTATGGACTGAATTAAAATAAAAGATTAAAAAAAGAAAAATAATATAATTATTTTTTACTAGAGTATTTTGCTGAGATAATTTTCACCAATTCCATCCAAAAGCTAAAAACTATAGAAATTCCGAAGATCAAAAGCCACTCCAGAGCACCAATAGCGGTTACTCTGAGTACATCTTGAAGACCCGGTACATAAACGATTAAAAACATCACTCCAATTGCTCCTAAAGCCCAAATTATCATCATCTTATTAGAAAGATACCCCACTTTTTTCAAGGGATCTCTAATTGTCCTCATATTGAGTGCTAACAATACATGGGAAATCATCCAAGTAGCAAAAGCCATCGTCCTTGCCACGGGTGCGGGATAAAATGTTAGAGCAAATAGATATACAATCAATACTGCTCCAATAAGACTAATGGCTCCCATAATAATGCCCAAATTCATTTGTTTATCAATAAATTTAGCATCTGGATCTCGTGGTGGTAGTTTCATTACATCTGTTTCACTAGGTTCTACAACAAAAGTTACCGATGCTGCTAAATCCATAAATAATTCTAAAAGGATGATTTGAATAGGTGCAAACGGCAATTGCAGTCCAAATATTACAGGCAAGAGAAATATTACAATAAGTGCCATTTTGACAGCTAAATAATAACGGACACCCTTTCTGAGATTATCATATAGTTTCCTTCCCTCTTCTACCGCATAAGTAATGGTTGCAAAGTTATCATCAAGAAGAACCATATCAGCAGATTCTCTGGCTACATCAGTTCCAGAGATCCCCATAGCAACACCAATATCAGCTTTTTTTAAGGCAGGAGCATCATTAATACCATCTCCGGTCACAGCAACTTGTTCTCCGTTTTCTTTTAGAGCTTCAACAATTTTGAGTTTATGTGCTGGAGTCGTTCGTGAAAAGATATTAATATAATTTACTCGTCCTTTCAATCCATCTTTATCCATTTCTTCCACATCTGAACCCAGCAATACTTTTGCAGAGTCTATCCCGATTTCTTTTCCGATCGCTTGAGCTGTCTGCTCATAATCACCTGTAATCATTATTACTCTAATTCCTGCATTTTTACACTCCTTTATAGCATCACTAACTTCACCTCTGGGAGGATCGATAAAACCAGCAATTCCACAGAATGTTAAATCTTTTTCAGCCTCTTCTTGCGATATATCAGGAGTGTTTAGTTCCTTAAATGCAAATCCTAATACTCGTAATCCGCTTTCTGCCATTTCTTCAACTATTTGTATGATTTCTTCTCTAAGTTCTGTTGTTAATTGTTTCTTTGCTCCATCAGAAATGTATTCTTTTGAATTATTGAGTATTTGTTCTGTCGCTCCTTTAATAAATAAATTATAATCGTTATTAAATTTATAAATCTGCGACATCATCATTCTTTTATTATCAAAGGTAAATTCTTGGTTTAACTCATATTTCTCTGATAAGTCAGAATATGAGATATTAGCTTCTTCAGCAGCTTGAATCAATGCTATTTCCATTGGATCTCCCCTATAAGAAGTAGATACTCCAGTTCCCTCTACTAATACATCGTTAACCATGGCACCAATCTCTAATACTCGTCTCTGGCACTCTGATAATTCCTTACCATTAAGTTCAATTAGTTCTCCGTCTGAATATATTTTGGTTAATTTCATCTGATTTTGTGTAAGAGTTCCTGTTTTATCAGTTGCTATTACCGTTACACTTCCTAATGTTTCAGCTGTTCTTAAATATTTGACGAGAGCGTTATTTTTTGAGAGAGAATAAGCTCCTAATGCCAAAACAACTGTTATTATAATTGGCAATTCTTCTGGAATTGTGGCAAAGGATAAACTCAAACCTGTTAAGACCATTTCATACCATGGTTTTCCCTGAATTATCCCAATAATAGGTATTATTGCCGCAAAAAATAGGGCAATTCCAACAAGCCATAAAGATAATTGTTTCATAGCCATCTGTAATGGTGTTTTAGGTTCTTTTATACTTTTAGTAAGACCAGCAATTTGCCCTAATTCTGTATCCATTCCAGTTGCTACTGCTATCCCTTTTCCCTTGCCTCTGGTCACAGTTGTGCCAGCATATGCCATATTTACTCTTTCCATTAAATCAGTTTTTTCAGAAAGTGTCTCTTCTGCATTTTTAGTCACCGGTAAAGATTCACCTGTAAGGGGAGATTCATCTATTTGAAGCCCATAGGCTTCTGTTAAGCGAACATCAGATGGAACACGTTTTCCAACTTTTAAATAAATAACATCTCCAGGAACTATATTTTCTGGTTTGATCTCTCTTATTTCTCCCTCTCGGAGCACTATTGCTTCTGGAATTGCTAATTTTTTCAAAGACGCAATTTTTTTCTTCGCCCGATATTCGTTATAGATCTCAACGAAAACTAACACTGCAATTATTACAAAAATAGTAATTCCATCAAAAATATCCCCTTGTTCAAAAAATATTCCGAAAATAGTATAGAGGATTCCTACACCGAAAAGAAGTAAAATCATAGGTTCAAAAATTTCATGCAGTAAAACCTCTAGAAACCTAACTTCCTGCTCTTCTTCAAGTTTATTAGGACCATATTTTTCGAATCTGTTTGTGATATCCTCTTCTGATAAGCCTTGTGATAGATTAACTTTTAATTCTGTTGAAATCTCCTCAATTGATTTTGTATATGGATTTTTAATTTCACTCATTATAATCCACGAAAGATTATTTGATTTTTTATATTAATTTTAGTTCTAAAAACTTTAAAATTGATTATTTTATGAATTATTAAAAATTTCGGAATATAAAAAATCAAGTATTCAAATAGAATGATTTATCATGTGAGAGACAAAAAGTAGCTTAACCCTTGACCTAATCCATATACAGACGAAATAGTTGCCCCAAAAAAGATCTGAATAATAATAAATGAACTAATTAATGTAGATAAAAAATTTTTTGTATCTTCATAGAGATAAGTATTTTTAACACTAACAACAAACATAACTAAATTTGTGGCTACAAATCCAGGCACAAGAATCCAGCTTAATGTGATCCCAAATATAATGCTTTGCATAACTGCTGAAAGGCCTATCATAATTGCAATCCTTCTTTTTTTAGAATTTATAATTTTTAATTCAGGATAAATGATCTCTCTATAAAAAATTTCCAAATTGACATATAAGGGAAATGCTGTCAATGCAAGAAGAAAATCGCTTAATTTTGTAGGGAAAAAGAATGCAAAAGGATATGATATGGAAAAAATCAAATAAAATCCTATAAAAAAAATGGCACTTAACATTGAAAACCCAATACTATTTAATTTAAATTGTGAAAGTATAGAAGTTCTCAGAGTTGATAAAAAAGTTTTCTTTGATTCTGTATTATCATATAGTGTCATTAATCGGAAAAGTATAAATGAGAACATTAAAATTAGAGACCCAATTAATAATGCAAATACCCCTAATGCGATGGTGAAGAAAAGATAAGTGAATATGAATATTAAAAAGTATCCAATTATTCTCAAGGCAGTTTTTTTATTATCTTTTTCAATTATTTCATTTTTTATAAAATAAGTATCTTTCATTGGGCGTAAATTAAAGAATGAGGAAAAATATCTCGCAAGGTACATAGAAGTTAAAAACAAAAGAAATAAATTTATAAAGAGAAATAAGTAGTTAAGATAATAGGAAACTGAAATTGGCCCATTAATATCCTCAGAGTTGAAAAAGATTGCTTCAAAAAAATTGATCGTATTAATCTCTAAACTAGTACTTACAATTAGATGTTCCATTCCAAACATAGGAGTTGTTACCTGTATTAGAGTTCCATTGGTCAGAGCTTGGGCGGCTAGGGCATTATCCTCAAATGGAAGGACGGGATCATTGATGTGATGGATAATTAATAGATTTTGGACGTTAGATTCATTTATTAAGTTAATTGGAATATAATCATTAAAAATAGAATCCTCACTAATGCCAAATCCTCCTAAATCTAAATCTACTAACCCCGCCCAGGTAACTGTGGCATTAAACCTAGGATCCAAGGCATCATTCATTAAAACGACCATTCCCCCTAAAGAATGACCGATTAAACCAATTTGGGAACTATTAATCTCATTTTTATAGATGGTGAGGGTTTCTAATTTATCTAAAAGATTAGAGCAATCTTGCGCTAGTCCAGGGAGATTATTATCTCCTATATTGAAAAGATTTCCGCCACTCTCTCCGTGACCTTGATAATCAATTGATGCCACAAAAAATCCTCTTTTTGTAAGTTCTACGGGAGCTCTTAGATCAAAATCTCTCTGACTCTGGAAAGCATGAGCAAAAATAACAAGTGGGTGTTTATCTTGAAATTCCAAATCATTGCTTGGATAATAAAGATTTGCATATAATTTAGCTCCAGCAGATTCAAATTCTATTCTTTCATAATAATTATAACTATAAGAACGATTGATATAGAGAAATAAAAGAGAGATTACAAAAATAAAACTAACGATAACAATTTTGTAGATTTTTGATTTTTTCTCTGACTTCTTCTCCATAATTTAAAAATTAATTTGAAATATTTAAGAATTTTATTTATTTTTTAAACAATAAGAATAGAATTAAAAAGAATCCAGAATTAATAAATAAGAAATCTATATGTTATTAGAAAATATTCCATTTAAGTGATATAAAGATGGATCAAATGACAGAAAAGAAAAAAAGCATTAATTTAATTGATGAAACAATTAATGCCATTGATAATATTAAGGAATCCCTCCAATCGGCAAAAAATGAATTAGAAAAATTAGAAGAAGATAAAGAAAAACTAAGTAACGAAACAAAATTATTAGAAAGCGAAAAAATTCAACTTGAAGAAGAAAAAAGGAATTTAGAACAAGAAAAAATACAATTAGAACAAGATAAAGAGAAATTAATGGAGGCAACTAGAAAACTGGAACAAGAAAAGGAAGAAAAAGATCAAAGAATTGGAGATCTTACTTCTGAACAAATGAAATTACTCGATGAGTATAAAAAAGTTAAAAAAGAATTAGAAAAACTCTCGAAAATTGTGGAAGATCAAGAAGAGTTTAATATTGAGCGTATAAAAGCTTTGCTTTCAATTTATAATGTTTTATTGGAAGAGATCTGGCAAGGAACGCCTCATTTTAGGATACTCCTTCTAGTTCACGGGGAAAGTGAGGAAATGTCAAGAGAAACAATCAAAAATACTACTGGAATTGAAGGTGCTATGGTTTTGAGAGCAATACATGAATTAGCGAATATAGATTTAATTGAATATGATGAAGACAATGATATAGTAAAACTAAAAAAAAGATTATTTAAACGAGAAGATCTAACCGAAAAAGATGATCAATGAAAATCCAGACCATCTCAATAATATTAATCGGGAAGATCAATATTTAATTTTTTAACAATTTCTTTATATCGTGAACGAAGAGTTACTTCTGTTATTCCAATGGTATCGGCAATTTCTTTTTGTGTTAATTCAATATGCTTTAATTTCGTTGCAATATAAATCGCTCCCGCACACAATCCTTTTGGATCTTTCCCACTTATTGGGAAATATTTTGTAAACATTTCGACTATTTTTATAGCAACTCGTTCTGTATCCGCATTAAGATTTAACTCAGCATTAAATCGTGGAATAAGTGCGCTTGGATTGGTATTAGGGGCTTTTAATTTCAATTCCTTAATAATTGCTCGATACGATCGTTTAACATCTTTTGCACTTTCATTCGATTGCTCTAAAATTTCTTGAAGAGTCCGTGGAATTTTCTTTTTTCTACATGAAAAATATAAACATGCAGCAACCATCGCATTAATAGATCTTCCACGCAATAATTTGTTTTTAAAGGCTTGTCTGTAGATCCGCATTGCTTCCATTTTCACATGGGTTGGTAAATCGAGATTACTGCTAATACGTTTTAATTCAGTAGTGGCAATAAGTAGATTCCGTTTGGCCCAGGGCATACGAGTATCCCATTTCGCTGCCCTCTTAAGATCAGGATTTTTTATATCTTTTTTATTAATTACGGTTGTTAATTCCATATCGGGGATAAGATTGGAAATTGGGGATCCAGTTCTATCACGTGCTTGTTTTTCTTGCTGAGTATATGCTCTTTTTCCACTATGATTGTAATCAAGTCCTCGCTCATTTATAACTAACCCACAATTCGAGCAGACGATCTCACGTGTATTTTCTATTGCAATAGCTTGTCCTCCGCATTCTGGACAAGTTGTCGGTTGATTGTCTTTTTCTGATTCTATTCCCATTTTTCAACCCCTAAATATTTATAATCATTAATAAAATAAATAATTTTAAGAAAAAAATTATTGTGTATCAATTATATAGTTGTTTCTCCTACTTTTTCAAATTCTAAATCTTTATGAGAATTAGTAGCCACTTGTATAAGATCGCCGTCCATAAATTTACCCTCTAATATCCTTAAGGATAAAGGATCTTGAATGTATTTTTGTATCGCTCTCTTTAACGGACGCGCTCCAAATTCAGGATCAAATCCTTTTTCAGCGAGAACTTTTTTAGCATCTTCCGTTAATTCTATTTGTACCTTATGGTCTTCCAAAGTCTTATTGAGTCTTCTAATCTGTATATCCACTATATCTTTTATTTGTTCTCTTTCCAAGAAATTATAGATAATTATATCATCAACCCTATTAAGAAACTCAGGTTTGAAATGTCGTCTCATGGTCTTCATAATTAAATCTTCATCAATATCCTTGCCACTTTCCCGTGCTTCCAATATATATTGACTGCCGATATTACTTGTCATAATCAATACTGTATTCTTAAAATCGACAGTTCTGCCGTGCCCATCAGTAAGACGTCCATCATCCATAATTTGTAAAAGTATATTAAATACATCTTGATGTGCTTTTTCAATCTCATCAAATAGAATAACAGAATAAGGTCTCCTTCTCACAGATTCGGTTAAATAGCCTCCTTCTTCGAATCCAACATAACCCGGAGGGGCTCCAATCAATCTGGCAACACTATGCCTCTCCATAAATTCTGACATATCTATTCTTACCATCGCATCTTCATCATCAAATAAGAATTCTGCTAACGCTTTTGCTGTTTCAGTTTTTCCCACTCCAGTAGGTCCTAAGAAAATGAACACACCAATAGGTCGATTAGGATCTTGAATCCCTGCTCGTGCTCTTCTAATTGCATTTGAAACTGCTTTTAATGCTTGATCTTGCCCAACTACCCTCTTTTTCAAACGATCTTCCATTTTTAATAATTTTTCTCTTTCAGTTTCTAGCATTTTTGAGATAGGTATTCCAGTCCATTGAGAAACCACCTCAGCAATATCTTCTTCTCCTACTTCTTCTTTCAGCATCGGAGATTCTTCTTGAATTTCCTCCAATTTTTCTTGATTTTCTTTTAAATCTTTCTTTAATTCATTTAGTACTCCGTAGGTTAATTCAGCAGCTTTTTCAAGTTCTCCTCTCTTTTCTGCTTTTTCTGCTTGTAATTTTGTTTCTTCTATTTTTTTCTTTGTTTCACTGATTTTAGTAATAATTTCTTTTTCATTTCTCCATCTTAGTTTTAATTGATCTGCTTGTTCTTGTAATTCATGCAGTTCTTCTTCTATTCTTTCTTTTCTTTCTTCTGCTGCTTTTCCAGTTTCTTTTTTAAGTGCTTCTTTTTGAATTTCAAGTTGAATAATTTGGCGTTCTATCTCATCAATTTCAGTAGGCATACTGTCGATTTCTATTCGTAATCTTGAAGCGGCTTCATCCATTAAGTCTATTGCTTTATCTGGCAAAAATCTTGCCGAAATGTAACGATTAGATAATTTAGCTGCCGCAATAATTGCAGAATCGGATATTCGTACACCATGATGTACTTCATATCGTTCTTTAAGTCCACGTAGGATAGCGATAGTATCTTCAACACTAGGTTCCTCTACATATACAGTTTGAAATCTTCTGGTTAATGCTGCATCTTTTTCAATATATTTCCGATATTCATCTAATGTCGTAGCCCCTATAGCCCTTAATTCGCCTCTCGCCAGCGCAGGTTTCAACATATTTGACGCATCTATCGCTCCTTCAGCCGCACCAGCACCTACAAGAGTGTGTAATTCATCAATAAATAGAATATATTTTCCCGCACCTTCTTCAACTTCTTTCAAAAATGCTTTAAGTCTATCTTCAAATTCTCCTCGATATTTCGCACCTGCTACCATCGAGGCCAAATCTAATGCTACAATCTCTTTATTTTTTAATAATTCGGGCACATCTTCATTTGCAATTCTTTGAGCCAAACCTTCTACAATAGCAGTCTTTCCTACTCCCGCTTCTCCAATCAAAACAGGATTATTTTTAGTTCTTCTAGAAAGAATATGCATAAGGCGTCGGATTTCTTTATCTCGCCCGATAACAGGATCCAATTTTCCTCTACGAGCTAAATCAGTTAAATTTCGACTATATTTATCAATTGCACGGTATTTTGCTTCAGGATTTTGATCAATAATTCGTCTACTACCCCTCACAGCTTTAAGTGAGGTAAGAATTCTATCCTTGGTGATCCCAAAGTTCTGCATAACTTTATAAATAGGCAGTGTATCAACAGACGCTAAAGCCATGAGAACATGCTCAGTACTTAAATACTCATCTCTCATATTAGCAGCAATTTCCCACGCAACATCAAACATTTTCTTCGTATTTTGTGAGATTCGTGCTTCTCCAGCCCCTGTTCCAGTTACTTGTGGTAATTTCTCGAGTTCATTATTTAAATCGTTTAAAAAATGTGAAATATTAATACCTAACTTTTGTAATAAGGGACGAGCTACTCCATCTTGCTGTTCTGCCAGGGATATTAAAACATGAACTGGTTCAATTAATTGATGATTATTATTATCTGCTAATGATTTTGCCGTCATTAGCGCTTCTTGCACTTTAACTGTAAATTTATCTAATTTCATCATTTTCTCTCACCCTTTATTATAATCCTGTTTTCTTTAATTCCTCTAACAAATCTTTTTGTTTTTTATTAAGATTACTGGGAACTTTGATTTTTATTCGTACCATTAAATTTCCTCTATTCTCAGAATTTATGATAGAAAATCCTTGATTTTTTAATCGCAATACCGTACCATCTTCAGTCCCAGCGGGGACAGAAACATTTAAATTGCGATTGATCCCTTGAACTTGGATTTGTCCACCTAAAGCGGCAGTTGTGAATGGAATTTCTGCGTTCACATATACGTCATCTCCCTTTCTCTCAAAAATAGGATGATCATTAATATGAATATTAATATAGAGATCTCCCGATTTTCCTCCGTTTGTGCCTGGCATTCCTTTTCCTTTTAAGCGGAGTTTTTGCCCTTCCCGAATACCTTTAGGGATTTTGACTGTTAACGTTTCTGTTGATCTTGTTTGAGGATTTGTAAATTGTATTCGCTTTTTTCCACCATAGAATGCATCCATAAAATCGATGGTCATATCATATTTTAAATCTTGTCCTTCTTGAGGTACATTTCTAGACGTTCTTCTTCCAAATGGAGAACCCGACTTTGCGCTACGACTTCTTCCGCCACCTCCGAACACATCAAAAATGTCTTCAAGATCACTAAAAAAGTCAAAACTCGATGCCTGTCCAGATCCGCCTCTCCCCCCCATTCCTCCAAAAATATCTCCAAAGTCAAATCCACCTCCTCCGGGGCTTCCCGAAGAATAATATACAGTTCGACCATCTGGGGTTCTATAAACTCCGCCACCAGGACCTCCAGGTCCACCGGGACCTCCAGGGCCTCCTTTAGGCATCTCTCCTTCTGTGACTCCGAATTTATCATACATTTCACGCTTTTCTTCGTCACTAAGAACTCTATACGCTTCATTGATCTTTTTAAATTTTTCACCTGATCTATCCTCATCTGGATTAACATCAGGGTGATATTTTCGTGCTTGCTTACGGAATGCTCTCTTTATCTCGTCCTGTGTGGCACTCTTGTCTATTCCCAATATTTTATAATAATCTTTTTTTGCCATAAATTTGAAACCTCATTAAATAATAACATAAATCATAATACAATAATTAATAATCGTACATAAATTAAAAAAATAAAAAAAATAAATTAGACTTTAAGTCTATTCATACTCCGCATCTACTACATCATCTTGACCTGTAGCTCGACGGTATTGTTCCTCTTCAATCTCATCTTGGGTCTTTTTCGGTCCGCCAGAACTATATGTAGATCCAGGTGTTCCACCCATACCTCCAGGTGGAGCTCCTTGATATGCTTGACCGGGTTGTTGCCCTTGACCATACATTCTTGAGGAAACTTCATGTAGAGCTTGTTGTAGTGCTTCTATTTTGTTTTCTATGTTCTGTTTATCGTCAGTTTGAAGTGCATTCTTCAAATCTTCGATTTTTTGATCAATTTTATCTTTGAGATCTCCGACCATTTCTTCATTTTCCCGAAGGATCTTTTCAGCTTGATATACGATTGCCTCTCCACGATTTCGAACTTCTATAAGTTCTTTGAACTTTTTGTCTTCTTCTGCATGTCGTTCGGCTTCCCTGACTTTCTCTTCAATTTCTTCATCACCCATCTTAGTCGATGCGGTGATTGTAATTGATTGAGATTGTCCAGTAGCCTTATCTTCAGCTGTGACATTTAGGATACCGTCAGCATCAATATCGAAAGTGACTTTAATTTGAGGCACTCCTCGTGGAGCTGGTGGAATTCCACTCAGATGAAATTTACCAAGTGAAATATTATCTCTCGCTTTTGGTCGTTCTCCTTGTAGTACATGAATCTCAACTGTATTTTGATTATCGGCAGCAGTTGTGAAGGTTTCTGTAGCTTGTGTTGGAATGGTAGTATTTCTGTCAATTAATTTTGTAAAGACTCCACCTAATGTTTCAACTCCTAAAGACAATGGAGTCACATCCAACAATAATAGATCTTCTACTTCACCGGTTAATACTCCTCCTTGAATGGCAGCACCCATCGCAACACATTCCATCGGATCGATACCGCGTTCTGGTTTCGCTCCTAAGAATTCCTTGAATTTTTCTTGGACACTTGGCATTCTGGTTGGACCTCCAACAAGAATAATTTTATCGACTTCATTGCTTTTCATTCCTGCATCTTGAATAGCCTTTTTAATTGGACCCTCTAACCTCTTTAATACAGGGTCTATCAACTGTTCTAATTTTGCTCTCGTAATCTCCATGTTTAGATGTTTTGGACCAGAATCTGTTGCTGTGACATAGGGTAAATTAATCTCAGTTTTTAATACTGTAGATAATTCGATCTTTGCCTTTTCAGCAGCTTCTTTGACTCTTTGTAGTGCCATTTTATCGTTTCGTAAATCAACACCTTCTTGTTTCTTGAATTCCTCTACGATGTATTCAACGAGTTTGTCGTCCATATCACGACCGCCTAATTGTGTATCTCCAGCAGTGGAAATAACTTCAAATACTCGATCGTCCATTTCCATTATAGTGACATCAAATGTACCGCCTCCAAGATCTAATACTGCAATGTTTAAATGTTGTCCTTTTTTATCCAAACCAAATGCTACGGCTGCAGCGGTCGGTTCGTTAATTAATCGGCGAACATTTAATCCGGCGATCTTACCAGCGTCCTTGGTTGCTTGTCTCTGATTGTCGTTAAAATAGGCTGGAACAGTTATTATCGCATCTGTGACTTCCTCTCCTAAATAGTCGCTGGCATCTTGCTTAATCTTTCTTAGGATCATAGCAGAGATTTCTTGTGGAGAATATTCCTTCCCGTCAATTTCAACGGTGTATGAGGTTCCCATTTTTCTTTTGATTCCTGTAATGGTTCGCTCAGGATTTGAAATTGCTTGTCGTCTGGCAGGTTCTCCTACTAATCTTTGCCCATCCTTAGTGAATGCTACGACTGATGGAAATGCTTTACCGTATAAAGTAACACCTTCCTTACTCGGAATAATCTCAGGATGGCCACCACTTAATATAGCGGCTGCGGAGTTGCTTGTTCCTAGGTCAATACCAATTATTTTTCCCATATTGTTTCACTTCTTAATTTATTTTATATTTAGAATTTTTAATTTGATTTTTCTTTAATTTTTATTAACAAAATTAACATAATTTTTTAGAAACCACGACCTTTGCTGGCCTTAAGACTTCCTTGTTAAAATAATATCCTTTTTCTAATTCTTCGAGCACAGTATTTTCGGGTTTATCACTATCTTCTCGAACTAACATCGCATCATGTTTATACGGATCGAATTTTTCTCCTTCACAGTCCATTGGTTCAATGCCTTCTTCCTTTAATATTTTCTCGAAGTTCGTAAGGATCATCTCAAACCCTTTCTTTATTGAATGATCATCTTCCAGAGTATTGATGATTTCGTTTGCACGTTTTAAATCATCATAATGACTGACAAGTTTTCGAACTATCTTCTCTGTGGCAAAACGTTTATAATTCGCACTATCTCGATCGACGCGCTTTTTATAATTCTCATAATCTGCTTGAAGTATTTGTAATCTATTCAGGTATTTTTCATTTTGTTCTTTAAGATCTTTGATTTTTGCTTGGGCTTCGTCGAGTTTCTGTTGAAGTTCATCGTTTTTTTCTTTTGATTCTTCCTTCTCTTTCTTGAGATCTTCGTATTTTTGTTCCTTTTCTATAAGCTCCTTAAATCTTTCAACTGAAATCTGATTTTTTTCTCGATTAGAGTGATTTTGTGGATACATTTTCCTTTCAAATTGGTTTCTAAATACCATATTTTTCAGCTTTTTTTATTATGTCAACCGAAGGTTTACAATTAAACCTTACTTAATATTATTTGTAAATTGAAATATTTAAATATTACGATTTTCAAATATAATAAAAGAAGAACCTTTCCTTTCACAATTTAAACTTTTTTCTAAATTTCATTTATTGGATATATATCTCATTTATAAAGGATTAGAGCCGTCAAATTCTAAAGTTCTATATTATTGTGGTAAAATAACTATAAAAAGGTCGTGGTTTCACGTTATTAGAAAAGATTTTTAATTTGTATCAGACTTATTTCGAATAATTTCCAAATGTTTTTTTAGAGTTTCGACAAGGTTAGCTTTTTCCTTCCAAAGATTATGTTGTTCTTGCGGATCTTTTCTTAAATTGTATAATTGACCTTTGGGCATTCCTTTTTTTGCTCTCTTTCGTATTGGAGGGGTAAATCCCCCTGAACCAAGACCCTTTATTAATTTCCAATCTCCATTTCGAATGGCAAATAATCCAATATCAGAATGATTTATCATAAACTCCCTTATATTGTTTGTACTCTTTTTTCCTAAAAATGCATTCAACATGTTTTCGCTATCTTCTGCAGCATTCGGGAGGGATTCTCCAATAAGAGCACATAGAGTTCCAAAAATATCTACCAAACAGGTAGGTTCATTCGAGATTGCATTTGTAGGAATATGGTTTTTCCATTTTGCAATCAAGGGTATTCGATGTCCCCCTTCCCAAATATCAGCTTTTTGTCCCCTCCAATTCCCATTAGATTTATGACCATAATCTTTACCATTATAACAAATGGCTCGGGCTCCATTATCACTTGTTATAATTAAAAGAGTTTTATCTAATAATCCTAAATGTTCAAGTTCTTGATATATCTGCCCAACTATCCAATCAAATAGTACAACCATATCCCCTCGATCTCCTGCTTCGCTTTTCCCAATAACAAAATCTGGTCTAATATCACATGGACGATGAGGAGCTGAGGTACAAAAGTATAGAAAAAATGGGTTATCCTTCTGTTCCGCTACGTGCGTATTAATGAATTCTTTAGCTTTCTCTGTGAATTTAATATCTACTTCTTCATCTCTCCATCCTGGTGTCATCAAGCCTTGTACTTGTTGTTGGTATAACTCTTCTTTCATTATACTGGGAATTCCTACAGTATGGTCATTTTCTATAAAGCAATACGGATGCATATCCAGAGAGCCTGGAATTCCAAAAAAATAATCAAAACCTAATGATAGTGGGCCATCTTTGATTGGTTTACTATAATCAACATTCGGTTCTTTTTCCATCAAATTCATTATCGGCTCATAATCAGGAGTGGGCCATTTCAGACCTAAATGCCACTTTCCTATCGCGGCTGTATGATAGCCCTTCTTTTTAAGAAGGGAAGCGATGGTTGGTCGGTCTTTCTCAATTATAGGCCAACTATATCCCCACAACACACCTCGCTTTAAACGCGATCGCCAGCTATATCTTCCTGTAATTATTGAATATCTACTCGGTGAACAAACTGCCGAAGAAGAATGAGCATCTGTAAATCTTATGCCCTCAAAGGCAATTTTATCTATGTGAGGTGTAGGTATTTTCTCAGAACCATAACAACCAACATCTCCATAACCTAAATCATCAGCAAGTATAAAAATAATGTTTGGATATGATATTTCTTCCATAGTTTTATATAGATGGTGTTGATTTTAAACTTTTTTAGGAAGAAGTTATTTGATGATAAAATAATTCCAAAAGATCATGTTGAAGTCATTATTAATAATAGTGTAAATTTTTTTAAAAAAAAAGAAAGAATTAAGTTAATCTTTTTTTTGTGATGCGAATCACCAACAGGATTAGGGCTATAAAGAAAAATCCAATTCCTAAAATCAGAAGAGAAAATTTAATTAATGCGCTAATTGAAGCAATAAATGGGACAATTGCAATAAAACTTGCTGGATTCTGAAGCATAATGAGTAAATTAATATTTTCAATTAGGTCAAATATTCCCGCGATTAAAGGTATTAGTGTAATATATAATCCTATGCTCTGAATTTTTCCGCTTAAGTTACGAGAAACTAAAAGAATAGACGCCGAGATAAAAAATCCATATCCGATAATATATAAGAAATCCCAGTAGACTCCAATGGTTTGAGCTTCTATTCCGACAGTACCCCAAGCGGCGAATATTACTGTGATTCTCTCTGCAGTCCATGCGAATTCAAAATCTAACACATTATAAGTTGAGACAAACTTAGACAAGGGGGCAAACACTAATTGATTAATTAATATGAATAGTACAAATGCCCCAATAGTGATTATTACCAGATATAGGGTACGCGGAAATTCTTTTAACTTATCTAAGAACAATTTTATTACCTTTTGAAATGTTAAATTTATATTATTATAATTTCATTAGGATTAATTCTTTGATATAACTTTCCCTATCGTCTATTTTATTGAATAAATTAAGGCTAAAAAATTAAAAAAAATAAAAAAATTTAGAATATTTATAACTGATTTTTATTTTTTTATTTGAACAAGTATATATAGGATCAAATATGAGGTTAACATTCCAATAGTACTTTATCTTTCAAAATTTTTTTCAATTCAGCCATACAATTTTTAAAATCTAAAGCTGACCCTCTTCCTCTTGATTTAGTTTCCTCTTGAAATGATTTTGGTCCTGTTCTCAAAGGAGGAGGATGTAAAGCTTTTATGGGTTTGTGATTTATATTATTATAATTCAGAGTTCTGATATTAACAACATCCCCAGAAATTCCTAAAATAATATCACGGATAAAACCCGAAACCGTTTTTTGAAACGCTTCTGCGGCTTGTTTTATCATCAATTTTTCTTCAGGGGTAACTCTAAATCCAATAGTCTTATTCCTTTTTTCATTCATATAAAATTATTTTCAAAATCCTCTTGTTTTCTTTTATTTTTTAAATCATATGTAAATTCCCCTTAATAAATGTTTTTTACTTCTTTGTGAAAAGTTTATAAGAAAAAGTTATAAAAAAATCTTTTCTCTATATTTTTGGTAAATCATGAGAAGAAAATCCTCAGATTTCCTTTATGACTCAAAAATTCTTTTTTTTTTATTGATAAAAAGAGAAATTTGAGGTCTCTATTTATAATTCAGTCTCCATTACTCTTCCTTCTTAGCTCTTGCCATTCGCTCCTCAATAATCTATACTTATATACATCATAGTACTCTCCATTGACATAAACTTCCTCTTTCAATTCAGCTTCCTTGATTAGGCCAATCTTGTCCTCTGCAACCTTCCAAGATGCTATATTTGGTGTGTGAACTCCAGCATAAATCTTATGAAGATCTAATTCCTGAAATGCATAATCAATAACCATTTGAGCAGCTTCTGTAGCATAACCTTTTCTCCAATACTCAATCTCACCAATTCGGATAAATACATTAGCATTTCGATTAACCCAGTTGATATGATTTAACCCCACAAACCCAATCGGTTTCTTATCTTCTTTATGCCACATTTCAAAGGATATAAACTCTGGTGTTTGATCTTCATGAGGTTCAAACCATTGATCTATATTATCTTTAGTAATGGGAAATGCATTATGTGCAAATGTTCGTGCTTCTGGGATATTCATCCATTTTACATATAATTGTTTATGATCAGAATCTGATGGTCTTAGATCAATTCTATCTCCATATAAAAAGGATGGTTTATCTTTATCTTCCATTTTTTTCCTCTTTTTTAAAAATTTTTAATGTTCATTTAGATTTTATCCAATCTTCCTTGAATATAGCATATTTTCTAGCATCATGACGTTTTCCATCAACATAGATGAAGTTTTTCAATCGTCCTTCTATTTTAAATCCCACATTTTCGGCACAAGACCATGAAGCTATGTTCGGCTCAAAAACTCCGGCATAAATCTTATTTAAGTTCAATTCTTTGAAGGCATAATCTAAAATTAATTTAGCTGCTTCAGTTGCTAATCCTTTTCCCCAATACTCCTTTTCTCCAATGATCATCCATATATTAGCTTTTCTCACTATATAATCAATTCTGCTTAATCCTCCATTTCCTATTACCCGCCGATCTGCTTTATGCCATAGTTCAAAACCTATATGTTTTTTAGTTTCCTCTTGGGAGGGTTCTTCGAACCATTTTTTAAGATCTTCCTTTGTTTTAGGGATTTCATTTCGGCTAAATATTCTTACTTCTTGATCATTTATCCATTTATAATATAACTCTAAATTATCCATATTTCTCGGGAGAAGATCAAGTTTTTCTCCTTTAACAAATGGAACAATCAATTTTTCCTTCTTTTTATCCTTATTCTCATTATTTGGCATCCATTACACCTAAACAACTATAATTTATTTCTTATTTCTAACAGCTGTCCAATCTTCACGAAACACAGCATATTGTCTTTCTGGAAAAAATTTACCTTCCACATATGCCTCATCTTTCAATTTAGCTTCAAGTTCAAATCCAATTTTTTCCGCGGTTTTCCAACCGGAGATGTTTGGTTCCATTATTGTTGAAATAATTTTCTTAAGATTCAATTCTAAAAAACCATAATTAATTAGTAATTTACCAACTTCAGTTCCTATAGATTTCCTTTGATACTGGGGATCTAAAATGATTAAGATATTTGCGAAACGATTAAACCAATTTATGTCAATCAATCCGCACACACCTATAATTTTTTTATCTTTTTTATGCCAGATATCTAATAATATACTCCTTTCTTCTCCTTTTTCTTTTGATTTAATTTTTTTTTTAATCTCCTCTTTAGTTTGGGGAAATTCATTTCTAGAATACATCCTTAATTCTTCTAGATTAAACCACTTTATATAGAGATTGATATGCTCAAAATTTATAGGCAACAAATCAATGGCTTCTCCTTTAAGGAATGGAGCAATTATTTCTTCTTTTTCATTATCATCTTGCGTCTTCTCTACGTCCTTCCCTTTTTCACCCATTTTAAATCATGCTCTTGATAATAATTACGTGATTTAATTAATCTTTGATCTTATTTAATTGTGTTTAAGAGTACCTCTTTGTAGTGTTGGTTTTCAACTTTAAATCATTTACCACATTAGAGTAACTTATTTTGGTATTAAGGATATTAATTTAAAAAAAATTTAGCTCTCTCATATAAAGAATCGGATTATCCAAAAGCCAATAGTCACTAAAGTTCCCATTAAAAATAACAGAGGTCTTCCACTTCCTCCTTGAGGTATCACATCTCGTATAACCATATAAAACAAAACGCCCAATGCGAAGGACAGAACATAATTAGTATAGATTTGTTCTAGTTCTAAAATAACCCCCAAGGTCGCCCCGATGATTGGGAGTATGGATAAAAGGATCTTGCTAACCTTATCGTTCAAACGGATGTCTATTGAATCCAATGAAATAGAAGAGGATAACATTTGAAGGAAAAGAGGAATAGATAATTCTATCAGCACAAGTGGATCGGTTAAAAAAACAGCTGCGATAATGAAACCGACCATAAAATTATCAAATCCAAATCCAAAAATGTGAATTATTTTAAGATCTTCCAATATCTTCTGCTTGTTCTCTACATGACGATAAATATATTTCTCAGCCAAGTGCATAATTATAAAGCCAATAAGCATAAATAAAAACAGAAGACTTGAGAAATTTATTGAAACCAGATCAGGTATAAGAATTAAGAACAATAAAGAAATCAATAATCCAGAACTTAAACTGAGGATCTGATCGCGGTATTTTGATGCTAATCCTGAAATCCGGTGACCAAAATAATCCGTTAGTCCCATTACTATAGCAACAATATATATTAAAACAATAAGGACCTCATTCATGATATGATTTTTAAAATTCTTTAATAATTCTTAATGATGATAAATTATAGATATTAATAGTAATAGTTTTAATTATAAAAAAATTCCAGAAATGTCATAATTAGATTTTTGAATGAATTTTGCTTTTCAAAAAAAACAAAAATTGGTTTCAAATTTATTTAAAAACAACTTCAAATTTTCTAATCATAGAAAAATTACAGAATGGTGAATACCAAATATGCAAAAAAAATTTATCGTGATTTTGGCGATATCTGCGCTCCTAACTGCGGGAATTGTGACATTCGGAATTTATGGATATGCAACGGCGGGAAAAGTAGAAAATACTTTTTATTACACCTACTCATCAACTGGAGGAGAGGTTGAAGATATTAATATCAATACCGACATAGGAATGGTTGTTATTAATTACAACACTACTTCAATGGAATCCTATATGGAAGCTAATATAAATGCGTCAGTTGAAGGGTTATTTATAGAAGGAAAGCCCTTTGAAGAGTTTTACAACCAACCAGTCACAGCTAATGGATCATCAACTAAAACTCTCGAATTTTCAATGAAGAGAGATCAATGGTTTAATCCATCGACTTGGTTTTCTGTGAGGAGGGTTGTAATTAATTTAACATTAAGGACTGATGTCGTGTATAATATAAATGTAAATGTATCTCTCGGAACCATTGTATTGAATGTTCCAGAAAATGTTACTATAGGGAATTTAGGTTTACTTTCTAGTACAGGGACAGTTTCTGTTGATTTGTCTGAAAACACTAAAATAAACACTGTTGATATTGAAACAAGTACTGGTAAGATCGAATTAGATAGTCTAAAAACTAATTATACTAATGGGATAGACTTAACCACGAGTACTGGATCCATTGAAGTATCTCTTTCTAATGGGATCATTAATGGAGATATTAACACAGAAACCTCCACAGGAAATTCTTACGTTGATATTTTTAATATGACTTATGAAACTAACTCTGTCTGGAGTATTAGGGGATCTACCGGGAATGTATTTCTAAATATTGAGCAAGATGAGAATATGAATGCGAATGTATCAAGTTCTGTTATAGTGAGCACTGGGAGGATTGAAGTGATTTACCGAGACTGGAGCGTTAATGTGGGAGCTAAGTTTGTGGGATCTACATCAACGGGAATCATAGACGCGGATCTGCCATATGAATCTTTGGGATTCGATAGTGCAGATTATACATATGACTTCACTCTAGAAACAAGTACAGGAAATATAATTTTCGCTGCAATTGAATAAAATACCTTTTTACTTTATTTTTATTTTTTTAAATTGATTTATTATTTTCTTATGTTAATATATCCAAATTTAACCTTTAGGAATTTCATGAACAGTAAAACAAAAAATGAGAAAAAATATAACGTAATTTTAATAATTCTAGTATTTTCAGCCTCTTTGAAAGATATCTTTAAAGAGTGCTATAGTTAAAAGAATCCACACAATTCCCCAATACCAGAAGGCGTGTTGCAGAAATTGAGTACCTACCCACCAAAACAACAATGCACTCCACCAACACATAAATAACACATATTGAGCAACTTGTTTTTCTTCAGTGATAAATGAAAGCGGCATTACTCGAAGCCATTTTTCATGCATTTTCTTAAAAAGTTTACAAGCAAACGGATAAAAGGTTATCATTAAAAGAACAATGAATGTTATAATCCAATAAAGTGCCAATCCTACACTTATCACGGGATTTTTAATAATTTCAAAAATCATCCGAAGTACAAACCATACAAATCCCCATATTCCTGCCGTCAGTATGATAAAGTCATCAATTTTTGTATACCCCCATTTACCGAAACGCTCTTTTAGCTCTTTATCAAAAGTTTTTCCTTCCTTCTTAGGTTTTTTCTCCTTCTCTGGTTTTTCTTTTTCACTTTCTTCTTTTTCTTGTTCTGATTCTGCCATCTTAAATACCTCTAAAAATTTGTATTTTTTAAGATATAATCTCTAATTTAATTGAATAGTATTCTCCTATTTAATATTTAGTTGAATAATCTATTTATTCTAACTTTTTTCTTTTACGAAGAAAATCTAATTTAGTTTGAAAAATAAAGTTCAAATTTATTAAAAACTAAGTCTATTGTATATTATTACATACAAAATATTCTCATAGGAAAATAAAATGCAAAAAAAATTTCTTGCGATTTTATTTATCTCTGCTTTTTTCATTGGTGGAACCTTCATTTTTGGGCTAATTGGATTTTTTACTTATGGAAATATAGATCAATCTACTACTTATGAATACGTAACGTCTGGAAATGAAACAGAAGCAATAAATCTAAGCGCAGATTTGTCGAATATCAATATAAAATATAATAACACTCCTATGGATGATCCCAATATTTCTATGAAAGCAGATTTAAAGATCCATTTAGAAGGGATTTTTGTATTAGGAAAAAAATTTTCTGATTTTTTTAACCCAATAACCATATTGAATGATTCCTCTATCGGATTAGAGATCAGAAAAAAAAATCTGAACTGGTTTAATCCAACCAATTGGTTCTTGGGAATCTTTGTTAATTTAACGATCACCTTGAGAACAGATTTAAAATATAATATTACGGCAGAGGTCGGAACGGGCGATATCATTTTAGAATCTAAAAGTAAGGTAAACCTTAGTCAAATTGATTTAAAAACAAATTCTGGAGATATATTTCTTAATGCATTTCAAACTAATTTCACTCAAAATATTTGTCTTCAGACAAGATTAGGAGTTATTTACAGCATTTTTAATAATAGTTATCTTAACGGAAATCTTGATCTAAAAGGGAGTGCAGCTGATCTTAATCTAAATGCTATTAATTTTTCACTTCAAACTAATTCTTTCTGGAATTTGACTACTCGAAAAGGAGATATTAATATTAGAATTAAACAAAATAAAACCATGGGTGCTGATGTAGATATTAACGCATTTATAAGCGATATAGGAGATTTAAATTGTTTTTATAATGATACATTAAGTTCAGTAGGAACTCAAATTAGAGGGAACGTAATCCAAGGAGACGTAATCTTAAATGAACCTTTTAATGGATTTGAAATACTATCGGGAAATTTAATTCAATCAGAAGATTACATTTCTGCGACTTATAAATTTGATATAGATTTGGATGCGGTTATTAGTTTCATAAATATATATGCGGAGAGCTCCTAAATAAATTAATCAAAAGACCCTTTTTCAAGTATCTCTCCCACATAATAAAGTCCAACAAGATTACCGCGTCTTTCAAATTTGCGAGAGACTAATAAAATAATCACATGTTCATTCTCATTTACAACATTTATATCAACTGCAAATTTGACCGATTGTTCGATAATACTCTCAGCATCCATATTGAAAAAGTCGATATTTTCTATATGAAATGGTTGGACCCCCCATACTAAATTAATTTCTCGTGCTGTCTTTTTAAAGGGAGTGATGGCAATAATGGGCAATTGAGGTCGATATTTCGAAATCATCCTCGCTCCATATCCTCCACGAGTAATTACTAAGATTTTCCCTCGGAAATTCAATTCTTCCATCTCTTTTGCTAATGAGTGAATTGAATGCCCTAAAGTCTGTGTATGAGTTAATCTATCAGAATCATATTCATCAGGGGTTCTCTGGGACATATTTTCATTTGCTGTATAGGCTATTTTATTCATAAATAATACAGCATTTACTGGATATTTGCCAATCGCAGTTTCTGAAGAAAGCATAACTGCATCCGTTCCATCTAGAACTGCATTAAACACATCAGCTGCTTCAGCTCGAGTTGGCAACGGAGAGTTCGTCATAGATTCAAGCATTTGAGTAGCAACTATTACCGGTTTTCCTTCTTTATTGCATCTATATATTAGGTCTTTTTGTTTTAAGGGCACCTTATCGGGAGAGATTTCCACTCCTAAATCTCCACGGGCAATCATTACCGCATCAGAGACTTGTAAAATTTGATCAAAATTAGTTAATGCAATTGGACGCTCAATTTTCGAAACTAATTTGATTTCATTGTTTCCATAATTTTCTAAAATCTTTTTTACTCTTAGAACATCATCCCCACCCGATACGAATGAAATCGCAACATATTCAACATCTAATTCTGCTATTAATTCTAAATCTTTTATGTCTTTTTCTGTGGGAACCTTTTGCTGAATCTTTCCGCTGGGAATATTCACTCCTTTGTTGTTGCTAATCTCTCCACCAGCGATAACTTCCCCTATAAAATGATCTTTCTGTTTCTCTTTTACTTGAATCTGAATTATTCCATCATTAATATAGAGAAAATCCCCCTCGCTTATAGATTTAAGTAAGCCTTCCAATGGGATAGAGAATTGTTCGGCGTCCCCCAGAATGTCTTTTTCGAAAATTTTGATTTTGTCACCAGTATGAAGGAAGTATGTTTCGTCATCCTTAAATTCTCCTACTCTTATTTTAGGTCCTTGTATATCTGCCATAATGCCGATATACTGGGAAAGTTCTCTGATTTTCTTTACCACTTCTTTTTTTTCCTCACGAGTGCCATGCGAAAAATTGATCCGAAATACATCAACTCCCGCTTTTATAAGATTTTTAATCATTTGTTTATCATCACTTGCGGGTCCCAAAGTGGCTATAATTTTAATAGTATTTTCACGCATTCTATATCTGGTTTCTTCTCCGTTCATTTTTTTCTTCTCTCACTTAATTCCTTATTTATTTAGTAGATTTAGTATTATAAAAGAAAATCAAACATTAATAATTATTATATTTTTCCTATATTTTTTATTGTTTCTAGCCTATTTTGAAAGTTGATTTTGAAAGATTTGAGGATATCTAAGTCTTGTGAGTACTCCTCTCGATTTTTAAGTTCTTTTAACGCTAATAGATTTATACGGTGAGTTTTAGGATATAGACTATACTGGATCAATCTAATATTATTTTTTAGAGCAAAATCCTTAGCTAATTTCACAAGCAAATCAGAACTCACATTAGCTAATACAACTGCTAAAAAATATCTGTATTTTGGTTTTTTATCGTAATTTTTTGCGCCAATTAAAAAACTCCTAATCTCCTGCTCAATAATCTTATATATCCATTTGATCTTCAATTGCTGGTATTTTCCCTTTACTTTCTTGGAAAGAGGGGAGTGTTTTCCTTTCAGTTTTATTGCATTCGTAGTTTTTTCTTTTATAAAATCTTGAAGATTTCTATTTGACATTTTCAAGGAAAAAACAGATTTTGTTAAACTAGTTAATAATGGAATTAAAATTTTTGATCTTGAAATAAAAGAAAAGTAAAAATTAGTACAGATCGGGGATAACTAAATCTAGATCTAAATCCTTAAGTGTTTCTTTCAAGGGATATCCATTTTCAGGGTTCCATCCCAATTTTTCACATAAATTTTCGAAATCTGGCTTATATTCTACCGTTATCCCTTCATTAGGTCCTGAAGTTTGAGGGGGATCCCCCACACTTCTCCCAGGGAGTCTGTTCTTAATTAATTCAATTCCTTCTCTTATTGTGTATGCTTGTCGTAAAGTCTGTATCCTTATTCCCGATCTCACACATTCATCCAATGTTAAATCCCAGCCTGTAAATGAATTAATTAATTCGAGAAATGGATATTCTCCCATATACCTCGCAAAAATACATAATCCCACAGAGCAATACGTTTGATGCATTCCAGTATTTAGATAAAGAGTTTGGGCTTTAGATTCCATATCCTCGTATTTTTTCTCTGGATATTCTAGACTCGTAATAAATTTATCATATGGGGCAGTATCTTCAAATTCTCCGCTTGCAGTTGTATGTCTGCCTGGAGTTGGGTCATACGCATAACTTAATGCTAAAGTTTTATAAACCTTAGGATCATGCATAGGAAGTGGTGATCCATGAGACGCCATAACAAATTTTTCACTTTCTTTTCCAATTTTTTTGGAGGCGGCTTCAGGCCCATCCGCAAGAATGTCGCCAAACCCGTCTCGATTAATTATCTTCTTGGTTAATTTAATTATTGCATCTGAATTCCCCCAGCTTAAATCTAACCCATCAGTATCCTCTTTATTAATAATTCCATGTTCAAAACATTCCATCGCAAATGCAATTGCTGCACCAGTTGATATCGTATCAATAGCAGCTCGATTGCACATCTCATTTAATTGGAAGATTGACATCAAATCATCATTTAAAAGCAATGTTCCAAAGGAGCAGCATGTCTCATATTCAGGTAGATGTGTCTCTTCCATCCCAATTTCTGGAATTTTTAAAATCGCCCCACATTGAACTGGACAACTGTAGCATCCATAATCGTGCACCTTATATTTATTGATTTCTCTTGAAGATAAATTTTTGGCTTTTTCACTAGGAAAATCTTCGATACCAACACCTTTCCAATTTTTTACTGGAGAATCTCCAGAAAGTGCACTTATTGTGTTTGTGAAAGGAGTTCCATAATTATGATATACTTTCTTTATTAAGGATGGAGGACCTGAATTCGCTCCTAATTTACCCATCAGTTTAGGAATTTTAGGGATTTGGGAAATAATCTTATTCATTAAGCCCCCTTCCAATCCTTCAAATCCCTCATTATATTCTTTAACCAAACTAAAGAATTGCTTTTTATCATGGATGGGTATTTTTTCCTTGCCTTTTAAAAGAAGCATTTTCAAGTTCTTCGAACCCATGAGTGCTCCTAATCCTGATCTTGCTGCGATTCTCCCTCCATCATTTGCAATTCCCGAGATTTTAGATAATTTTTCCCCCGCTACTCCAATTCCCGCAGTCTTTATAAACTTTCCATGAACTTTTTTTAGTTTCTCTTCTGCTTCCTTTATATCTAATCCCCATATTTCATTTGCATCTCTAATCTCTCTTTTCCCATCAATAATTGAGATGTATTTAGGTGTATCTGCCTTTCCAGTGATTAATATGCCATCATACCCACATTTCTTGATCGCAGGTCCAAAAGTCCCTCCGCTATTTGCATCCCCCCATGTTCCAGTTAAAGGGGATTTCCCAACAACCATATACCTTCCCGTAAATGGAGCTGCCGTTCCAGTTAATAATCCCGGAAAAAAGCCAACGATAGCATCTTCACTTAATGGATCTAAATTAGTAGGAGTATGTTCATAAATGAGTCTACAGCCTAACCCATACCCACCGAAATACTTACGGTACATCTCATCTGGGAGGTCCTCTTCCTTAAATGTTTCAGTTGATAGATCAACCCATAAAACCTTTCCAAAGTAACCTTTATTCATTTTAAATATATAGATTTCTTAACAACATTAATTGTATTTTTAGAATTTTTTATCCAATAATTACTTATTTCTTTATCTATATAATTCTTGAGATTTTTCTTTATTTCTTTCACATGGTAAGGTTATCGAACATGTTAGGAAAAACTTTTTTATATACATTCTAACTTAGATATTTGAATACAATTAATTAAATAAAAGAAGGAAATTGACTATGGATGTTTATTTATTTGGAGAGTTAAAAGAAAAAATTAAGGATAAAAAAACCAATCCTGGAATTCCCAGTAAGTTATCTCTCGAGAAAAGAGACGATATTGAAAATGTTTATGATTTATTAGACATCCTAAAAATAGATTTAGATGAAATAAGTCATATATTCATAAATGGGAAATATTGCGGTCCTGGAAAAATTATAAAGTCCAATGACAGAATAGGATTATTTCCGAAAAATATGGCGTTAAATTTCGTTGAAGTAGAGCAAAATAATCCAATTCGAGTTCAAATTAAGCTCAATAAAGAATTAAAGAAATTTGATAGAATCAGAGAACTTAAATTAACTATTCCCGAAGGGAGTAATATTAGATTTCTCCTTCAAAAACTGAATCTCGACCCAGATCTTGAGAAATTGGAAATCAAGAAAAATGGCATACAGATTACTAACCTTCAAAGTGTTTTAAATAATGAAGATACTATTTCAATAGGATTAGAATTATAAAAATATTTACATTAAATTAATTTATTACCCAATAAGAACTGTAATATTCGATTTAAAATCTTTAAGAAACTCTGATAATGTATTAAAGTAGTTATAGCAGACATTTTTATTTTTATGTCGGAACCTTTAAATATTCTTTTTGATATTGCATAAAAGTGAAGAAGGAAATTTTATTCAACTAATTCATTTTATATTTTTTTGAGAGGGAATTAGTTATAAAATATAATCCATAGTATTATTATTCTTTAACTACACAAACCTATAAGAGGGTTGTAAAGAAAATGGCTTTGGTTCCCGCTGTGGAAGAAGATATGGTGAAATTTAGTTTGTTTATTGATTTCGATCAAAAAAAGAATGTTGTGTACAATAATCTTTATCTCCCCGAGTTTGATGTGGTC
>JAWOFX010000108.1:0-23080 GCA_046497275.1 Promethearchaeia archaeon
TATAAAATATACAAAAATAAGGAATAAAAATGTTCACTCATATAAGAGAACTAAAGTTTGAAGGGAGATAAATAAATTTTTATTTTATAAATTTGGTTTAATCATATAAGTAAGTATAACTAAATGAGATTCGAATATGACGGTTGATAGAAAAAAATTAAGCGCCCTTTTAGAATGGTATCAAAAAGAAATAGGAGAGGATTTAATTGCTGCCATAATTGTAAATAGAGATGGATTAATTATGGATGCAATATCCGGACCAACAGGAAAATCAGTGGAAGAAGATGTTGTTGGTGGTTTAAGTTCTTTAGTGGAACCCGTTCTTAATCGAATTACAAAAGAATTCAGTTCTGGAGACTTTGGAGCAGGAACCTTTGATACAGATGAATATAGATTAATTTTTTGTGAAGCAGGTGAGCATGCTATTTTCGTGACAGTTTTAGATGCTTTAGCAATGATAGATCCCGTATTTCCTGTAGCTTATTTAAGTGCAGAAAAGGTTTCACGCATTTTCGATGGACGCCCTGTAAGTCCAGTAATCCCAAAAATTATCACGGCCAATAAAGGGGGAGAAATAGAAAAAGAGGTAGATAAACTCCGTAAGATTAAAGCTAAAGCGAAGGAATATGCCTTCAAATTGATTTTGGGAGGAGATGGCGCGGTAGGAAAGACTAGTATGGTACATCGATTCGTTCAGGATTCTTTTCAAAAAGATTACAAAGCAACTATTGGAACTTCGATTATGAAAAAAGAGTGTAATTTTGAAGGCTTAGAATCATCGGTGAGATTCATAATTTGGGATTTGGCTGGACAAAGTCAATTTCGCCGAATAAGAAAGTCATATTTAGCAAATGCTGAAGCAGGTATACTAGTCTATGATGTAACTCGAAATAAAACATATGAAAATGTGAAGAATTGGTACGAAGAGATTAAAGAGATTACTCCTAAAATATCCCTCATTTTGGTGGGAAATAAAATAGATTTGGAAGATCAGAGGGAAGTATCTCATGAAGAGGGTGAAAAACTAGCTAAAGAATTAGGAATCTCGTACATAGAAACTTCCGCAAAGACTGGTGAAAATATTGATGATGCCTTTAAAATGCTTGCTTTGGAGATTATAAAAAGGTTTTTTACCGCGGAAGAGGTTTAGGTTAAAGCCTCTGGGGGGATATATTCAAATGGAAAGAAGGTTTCCACAAATTGAACCCCCGACAAATAGATTACGAATCTATCACTCTACGACCTGAGTTACAGAGGCATTGATTATTATATAGTTCTTAAAGATTCAAAAAGAACTAATTCTTATAAATAAATATAAAATTTTAATTTTGTGGTCTATATAATTGAGTAATTTTTTCTGTAAAATAATCCAATCAATATAATTGATCCATTAAACTAATGAAGTCTAAAAAACTTTTGAAGGATATAGGTGAGATGAATCTCATTAGCTATATCGAAGAACTAATTTATAAAAATTCTGAAAAAAAAGTACTTCGGGATGACGCTTTTTTCTATTCCTTGGATAAACTAAAAGAAAAAACATCCAATAAGATTACTTTAGTTTCTAATTCTGATATGCTAGTGTCTACTACTGATGTTCCAGAGAAAATGGCATTTTTTCAGATCGGGCGAAAATCAATAATTATGAATTTGAGTGATTTAATTGTAAAGGGAGTGAAGCCATCTGGATTAATTTTATCATTAGGATTACCTGATACTATGATTTTAAAGGATTTTGAAGAACTAATGAATGGGGTTATCTCCTATTCTAATCAATTTGATCTTAACTATATTGGTGGAGATTTGAATCAGACTCAAGAAATTATCATTAATCCTACAGTGTTTGGATTTGCTGAGAATTCAAAGATAATAT
Organism: Promethearchaeia archaeon; assembly: GCA_046497275.1. Classification (GTDB taxonomy): domain Archaea; phylum Asgardarchaeota; class Lokiarchaeia; order Sigyniarchaeales; family SOKP01; genus TEKIR-8. The sequence continues at coordinate 1,874 of JAWOFX010000108.1, forward strand.
ATAGAAAAGGGATGAATATTGAAGATATAATATGTATAAATGGACATTTTGGGTTAACAGGAGTGGGGTTTGATATCCTACTTCGACAAGAAGGGAATTATGATAGTTTTCCAAAATATAAGGATGCATTAGATAGTGTTTTAAAACCCTCTGATCTGGGATTGGAAGGAATTACACTTTCACAACATAAATTAGCAACAGCAAGTATTGATTCCTCCGATGGGTTGTCAAAATCCTTAAGAGAATTGAAATTTTCAAACCCTCAAGTGGGGATTGAAATATCATTGGATAAAAATCTCATTCATCCTAAGGCAATTGAATATTCCGAGGAATTTGATATTCCTATAGAAAAGTTGGTTCTAGACGCAGGTGAAGAATTTATTCATATGTTTTCGTTAAACGCTTCAGATTTTCAGAAAGCAAAAACATTAATAGAAAAGGAGGGAGGATCTCTTTTTAAGATTGGTAATGTGATTTCTGAACCAGAGATCTTTATTCGTAAAGATAATAAAAAGAGTGTTTTAAAAAGTGAAGGATATGAGCATTTTAAATAAGAATTAAGGAAATGGACTTTTTAAGTATTTGTGGTTATATTTTGGACGTGCAAGCATATTCTATTTAAAGATTATGGTTTTATCTCTGCTTTAAATAAAATTTTTATATTATTGTGGATTTTAACTCTTAAGTTCGAAATTTTAAAGTGTGTAGAAATAAAAAAGAACTTCTTTAAACCTAATGGGCTATTAGCGCAGGCAGGTAGCGCAGCAGGCTTTTAACCTGAAGGTCGGGGGTTCAATGCTCAAGAAAAATCTTCTTGAATGAACAAATCCCCCATAGCCCGCCATTATATTTTGCTAGAGATTTAAAAAGCAATTTCACAATTATTTCTTTTTATAATTTATCTAATAAATGGTTTATTTCAAGCCATCCATAAGCCACTAATGATCGAATAAATCCATGAAAATTATGTTTCTTTTCCAAGATCATTTGACCATTTAATTTTTCATAAAACATACGATAGGGGTTGTCTTTGAGTACCCATACGAGCATAGAATTTATATTCATATCTAATAGATGCTTGACAACTCTCTCAAATAATTTTGTTCCAATTCCTTTTCTTTGATAGTTTTTAGAAATATAAATCCCCCATAATTCTCCTTTATAGTCTGGATTGTTGTCTCTTTCCAATCCTCCAACAGCAAATCCAATTATTTGTTTAGTATCTAATTCAGCAACAAATACCCTCGTTGTATCTTGCAAGTCTTCAAGCCATTTCTGATTTGCAACTACTTTTTCTTCATATGAACGGCTTTCCAAAAATTCTTCAGGAAATATGTCTTTATAAGCTTGTTTCCATGTATTTACTTGGATTTTAGCAATATCTAATGCATCAGAGCGACGTGCATCTCTAATAATCATATTAATGTATAATAATTCAATCACTTATAAATTTCGATTTATGTGAAAGAATTAGACTCCCTCAGTTGAGATAAACTAAAACCGATTAAACATATTCTGAGATGTTTATCTCCTTATCTTTTCTAATTTTAAATATGAATAAAATTGGATGATTTATAGTTTTTAAATAAAAAATATATTTTACTATGGTATACTATTCAAATATATAATAGTTCTCAGTTACTAAGTAAATCATGGCAGAATCAGAGTTTAAGCTTCCATCAGATGAACCAGAAGAAAAATTAGTAAAATCAGAGGATACTACAGATCCAAACTATGGGAAGAACCCCGAAGAGAGAAGTATTAAAGAATTATTAGAATATGGAGTTATAAATCTAGATAAAGTAAGCGGTCCCACAAGTCATGAAGTAGTCTCTTGGATTAAAACAATGCTTGGGATAAAATCTGTTGGACATGGAGGAACCTTAGATCCAAAAGTGACAGGGATTTTACCAGTTGCATTGGGTAGGGCAACGAGAGTGTTATCTGCATTATTGAATTCTGGGAAAGAATACGTGTGTGTAATGTATCTTCATAATCCTGAACCTCAAAAAAAGATTGAGAAGATCTTGAATGTATTCACGGGTAAAATCTATCAGAGACCCCCTCTTAAATCTTCGGTAAGTAGAAAATTACGTATAAGAGAAATATATTATATTCAATTTTTAGAGATGAGAGAAAACTATGTTCTATTTCGCGTTGGATGCGAAGCAGGTACTTATATAAGAAAATTATGTTATGATTTGGGAGAGGCATTGTGTTCTGGTGCTCACATGGTTGAATTGAGAAGAACTAGAGTTGGATCTTTTAAGGAGGATAAATCTCTTGTTAGTCTTCAAAATCTTAAAGATGCTTTTACCATTTATCAAAAAGAGAATGATGATTTTTATTTAAAGAAAATTCTCCACCCTATGGAAAAGATGGTTAAACATTTACCAAAGATTTTTGTAAGGGATACTGCTGTAGATGCAGTTTGTCATGGAGCTGATTTAGCTGCTGCAGGAATCTGTAATATCGACGCACGAATAAAAAAAGGAATGAAAATAGCATTAATGACTCTTAAAAATGAATTGATAGGGTTTGGTATAGCAGAAAAGAACGCAATGTCAATATATAAAGCTAAAAATGGAATAATGGTAAAAAGTGATAAAGTGTTTATGGAAAGAGGGACGTATCCTCATTGGAAAGAGATAAAAGAATAACAATTCAAGGCTTATTGATTTTATGGGAAAGGAAAAAGAGCATTACTCTTCACGATATCCTGAGGTTGATTTAAAAGTATATACAGTCTCAGAAAGTTTAAGACGTCATTTATATATTTTTAAAACAACTACCGGAGTATTTTCTTATAGAAAGATTGATTTAGGAACTCAAGTTTTTATTGAAAATATGACTATTCCATCAGAAAAAAGCAAATTATTGGATCTTGGATGTGGATATGGGCCGATTGGAATAGTTCTTGGATATAATTCTCCCGAAAGTGAAGTATATTTTATTGATAAGAATAGACGAGCAATTTGGTGTGTGAAAGAAAATATAAAAACTAATCTTCCCAATTCTCAAGATCGATTGCATGTACTAACTGGAGACTATTTCAAAGCATTTAAGAACAAAAAACTACGATTCGACGGAGTATATATGAATCCTGCTCTCCGTGAAGGACGCGATGAGTTTTTAAATGTGGTGGCGAAAATTCCGAATTATTTAACTAAGAAAGGTTTTTTCGAATTTGTAATCAGAAAAAAAATGGGTGCCCCTTATATTTTAAAATATTTCCAAAATAAATTTTCAGATCAAACAATTGAAGTAAAAGTGAAACGAAGTGGATATTGGGTATTTAGATGTTTTCAAAATTAAACTATTTTCGATAAATTGTCTCATAATCCAAATTTGGAAAAAGGAAATAAGATATCTGTAGTTTCTTTCTTAATTTAGTAGAAAATTTCTAAAATAACCTTAGCTTCCAAAAAAAAAATGATAAAATTTTTTAGAAATTGTATACTCAATAAATTATAATTTAAAATATATGAGGATAATTCTTTGACTAAGAAAAAAAAAGTTGATGTCTTACGACATTCACTTGTTCCTCGGCATAAACTTCTTACAAAATCAGAAACTGAGGAATTATTAGAAAAATATAAAATTCACTATACTGATCTCCCTCAAATGTTTGAAAAGGACCCAGTAGCAATCGCTATTGGAGCAAAAGAAGGAGATGTAGTGAAAATTATTCGCGAAAGCGATACATCTGTAAAGCAGGTTAATTATTATAGGTACGTCAAAAAGGAGAAGAGTTAATTATTTCTTTTTATTTTAAACCTATTTAATGAAGGAAGGCTATAAAATTGAGTGCTGATAAATTAACAAATGAAATGAAATGGAGTGTTTTAAAAAGCCTATTTGATGAAAAAGGTTTAGTACGACAACATTTAGACTCTTATAACGATTTCGTTGAAAAAGAGATGCAAAAGATCGTAGATGAGAGCGCAGAAGTTGTACCAGATATACCAGGCTTTAAAATCCGTTTTGGCAAAATTAAGGTTGGAAAACCAAAGGTTCGAGAAGCAGACGGAGCTACAATGGAGATAACCCCAATAGAGGCAAGAATCCGTGAATTGAGTTATGCGGCAGATATAACTTTAGAAATGACCCCAATTACAATTGATGAAAGAACACAGAGAGAAGAACCAGAAGAAACCTTACCTATTTATATTGGAAAAATCCCAATAATGCTAAAAAGTTGTCGCTGTCCACTTGAGAGTCTCTCTGACCAGGAATTAATTAACAGAGGGGAAGATCCTCTCGATCCTGGAGGATATTTCATAATAAATGGAACAGAACGTGTTTTAGTAACACAAGAGGACTTAGCACCGAATAGAATACTTGCGGAAGAAGCAAGTAGAAGTTCTAGCGCAACACATCAAGCTAAGGTTTTTTCAACTCGAAGCGGATTTAGAGCACCTGTTTCAATTGAGAGAAAGAAAGATGGGAATTTAAGAGTCTCATTTCCATCTGTTCCGGGAAAAATTCCATTAGCAATTTTGATGCGAGCTTTAGGATTACATTCTGATAGGCAAATCTTCGAAGCAATTTCCGAAGATGAAGAGATTCAAAAGGAATTAATTCCAGTTATTGATGTGGCTCAGGAAATACAAGTTTTAAAAGATCCAGAGAAATCGCAACAAAATGCGTTAGATTATATTGGAAAGAGAGTTGCAATTGGACAAACTAAAGATTATCGTATTAGAAGAGCTCTTCAAGTTTTAGATCGGTATTTATTACCACATATTGGAAATGATGAAGTGGATCGAATAAAAAAAGCATATTATTTAGGGCAAATGGCCCAAAAAGTGATGGAACTTGCATTAGGATTAAGAGAGCCAGATGACAAAGACCATTACGCTAATAAACGATTGAAACTTGCGGGGGATCTTTTCACATCATTATTCAGAGTTGCATTTTTAAACCTTGTGAAAGATATAAAATATCAATTAGAACGTACAGCTGTGAGAGGGAGAGCCCCTAATATAAAAACTGCTGTTCGGGCTGACGTCATTACCGAAAGGATACGACATGCATTGGCCACTGGAAATTGGGTTGGGGGAAAGGCAGGTGTAAGTCAGCTTCTTAATAGAACGAATCAAGTTGGGACATTAAGCCATTTAAGGAGGGTTATATCCCCTTTAAGTCGATCTCAACCACATTTTGAAGCAAGAGATCTCCATCCCACCCAATGGGGAAAGATTTGTCCAGCAGAAACTCCTGAAGGACCGAATTGTGGTCTTGTAAAAAATTTAGGTCTTGCGTCGATTATATCTGTTGGTGCTGACGAGAGAATAATAGAAAACATCTTAGTTGATTTAGGTGTTGTTCCTATCAACGAAGTAGGGAATATTAAAGGAGATAAAGTAAAAGTTTTTCTTAATGGAAAATTAGTTGGAATACATCAAAATTATAATCCCTTTATTCGACAATTGCGAGAAAAAAGAAGAAGGGGAGAAATAGGACAACATGTAAATATTGGATTTTATCAAGATTCTAAGGAAGTCCAAATCAATTGCGATGCAGGACGAGCCACTAGACCGTTATTCGTCATAAGAAATCAAGAACTTTTAGTCTCCAAGGAAGAAATCGATAAAGTCAGAGACGGGAAGATGATATGGTCAGATTTAGTTGAAAAGGGGGTAATTGAACATCTTGATGCAGAAGAAGAGGAAAATGCATATATTGCGATGTTTGAAGAGGATATTACAGTAGAACATACGCATTTAGAGATATCTCCAGCAGCTATACTTGGGATTTGTGCATCTATTATTCCATTCCCTGAACATAATCAATCTCCGAGAAATACTTATGAGGCTGGAATGGTAAAACAAGCTTTGGGATTATTTGCGGCAAATATGCATCTAAGACTTGATACAAGAGGTCACACTCTTCATTATCCTGAGCAACCATTAGTTAAGACGAGCCCCATGGAAATAATTGGTTTTAATCAACGTCCAGCGGGGCAAAACTTCATTGTGGCAATGATGAGTTTTGAAGGGTATAATATTGAAGATGCGATTATTATAAATCGAGCATCAATTGAAAGGGGTTTGGCAAGATCTCATTTCTTTAGAACCTATGATGCAGAAGAGAGAAAATATCCAGGAGGAGAGGTTGATAAGTTTGAGATTCCCGAAAGAGGAGTAAGAGGATTTAAATCTGCCGAGTCATATAGATTACTTTCTGAAGATGATGGGATAATTGAGCCCGAAACACAAGTGAATGGAGGAGATGTATTAATTGGCAGAACATCACCTCCTCGATTCATAAAATCTTATGAAGAGTTTGAACTGATGCAACCAAATCGTAGAGAAACTTCTAAAAATATGAGACATAATGAACAAGGGATTGTTGATACTGTCCTTATTTCTGAAACTGTTGATGGAAATAAACTTGTAAAAATAAAAGTGAGAGATTTACGTATTCCAGAATTGGGAGATAAATTCTCTTCCAGACATGGGCAAAAAGGTGTGTTGGGATTGGTTGTAGATGAATATGATATGCCTTTTACCTCATCGGGAGTAAGACCAGATATTATTGTAAATCCACATGCTATGCCTTCAAGAATGACATTAGGACAATTATTTGAAGGAATAAGTGGAAAAATTGCATGTACAACTGGAGAATTAGGCGATGCTACTGCATTTGAATGGAAGAATATCACAAAACTCCAAGAGCAACTTGTTGATGCCGGATTTGAATTCAATGGAAGAGAGGTTATGTATAACGGAATAACTGGAGAAAAATATGAAGCAGGTATTTATTGTGCTCCGATATATTATCAAAAGTTATATCATTTGGTAGCAGACAAACTGCATGCCAGAGCACGAGGACCAGTGCAGATTCTTACCAGGCAGCCCACAGAAGGTAGAGCTAGGGAAGGAGGGCTCCGTTTTGGTGAAATGGAGAGAGATTGTTTAGTGGGACACGGTTCCGCATTATTATTAAAAGAAAGATTACTTGATGAATCTGATAAAACAGTGATCCTTGTATGTGAAAAATGTGGTCTTTTAGCAGTATACGATAGAAATAGAGATAAGCGCTATTGCCCCGTATGTGGTGAAGGGACCACAATTTCTAAAGTCGTTTGTTCATATGCATTTAAACTTCTTTTACAAGAAATGATGTCTCTCGGACTAGCTCCACGACTTAAGCTGAAAGAGAAAATTTAATACTTTTTTGATTTTTTACTTCTTTTTTTAATTCATTTAAAGGAAAAATAGATTAAAAAAAAAGGAATTTGAATATTTAAATTCTTGATTAAACCACATATAAACCGAAAAAGTCGAGTTCAGGTATCAAAGAGAGGAGGATATATAACATGAAAAGCGTTAGTAATGATATCCACACGGAAGTTTCCCATTTTATATCCACGAAAAATTTTGTTAAAACTAATAGGATTAGAAATCCAATTATTGGTACTAATTGTGTAAGATAATTTGCGCCTCCTCCGTCAATGGCGTTTCGAATATTAGCAAAAACATCACCGATAGCGCCTAAAACTGATCCAACTGCTCCTAGAACTGGAGGAAGAATCAATATAACTATTAACGCAAGCAAGAAAATCATTATTACTTTATCTGATGCCTTCGTTTTAGACTCTATAAGCAATACAGCTAAATATATAATAAGTCCCAGTAATACTGTTCCAATTATTATACCTAACAAGAAAATAATAGGATCAGCAGTTTGAAACAACATTTTAAATCTCTATTGTTCTCATTTATAATTTCAATTTATAATTAAGACAAAATAGATTTCATCTTTTTTAAATATTAACATTCAACTTTAAAAGAAATCTTAAAGCTTTTTACTTAAAAAATTGAATTAGAAGTTGAATTTAAAGTCCGAGAGTTATAAGAAAGAAATGGATTGAAAACGCTAATAAAGATGAGGTTATAAGAATATTAATAATAGAAAATTTCATGGATAATTCTCTCCCATACTTTGAATAGACTAATAATACAATTAAAGAGAGTATCCCAAAAATGAGAAAAAACCAAGCCAAAATCCAAAGGGGTAAATTTATCACACTTATTTGCACTAACATGGAAAGTTTAACCAATTTTTATAATATCTAATCGTGATTAATAATTATTATTTCTTAATGTTTTTTACTTTTTTATTTTTTCTTATGAACTTACTTATAAATTTAATATTTTTTAATTTTAGAACTTAATTTTGTTCTATTTTTTCACGGATAAATAGCCTTTATTGAAAGAAAATTGAATTTACTATTCATTATTTTTGATTAAGTGATCTTTAACCCTTTTTCTTATGTTTTCATAATTTATAAATTGTAAATTCCTACTAATAATGGATAAATTGGTCAAGATCACCCCTTTGATTTGTTTTGAGCAATTTTTTTAAAAATTTTTAAAAAAATATCCAAAAAATTTAAAGGTATGTGGACTATTAAATATTAAAAAATAACACAGAAAACACCCGAGAAGGTAAGATAAATATATTATGCATTTTTTAAAGAAAATCATTAATAATCCAAAATTGGAAGACCCTGCGAATAAACATATGGATGTGCATCGACATTTTTATAGATATTCAAGAGGAGAATTCGCAGGACCTGCAATAAAACTGCGACAGACTTCAACAAAATTTGCTTTAAAAGGATCACTAGAATATGAAGATTTAATACAAGAATTGGTTTTAAAGTCGATTTCTGTAGAGGAAGTTGAGATTGAAGGGATATTAATAACTGGAAAAGATATATCAGAAAGATTAAGAGAGTTGAATTTAGAATGGGATTTTAAAGAATCAACGGGAAAAACAAAAAATTTTAAGGCAAAATTTATCGAGACCTTAAAAATTGAAAAAATAATAAATTTAATTGATGAATTTCGAGAATATGGCTATTTTCTTTTAGATTTCAAATTGGGAAAGTGGGTAAAGGTAGATACTAAGAAAAGATTACCGAGACCATCTAAGAAAAAACCTGTTGATGATGATGTTAGTGACAGAGTACAATTTTGTAAAGGTTATACAGATCACACGGAAGAGAATAATAAAATGATTATTGATGAAGTTTTATATGATTTTAAAGATGAAATACCTGAAGATTGGAGTAAAATTACGCTTAGGAATAATTATAAAATTGATGAGATCGCCATCCCTCGGGATATAAAAGATTCACGATTATTGAGAATTTTAGCTATTAGAATAGGAAAATTGATCAGAACTGCTAAAATTGATGATGAAGTTATTGAGAAACAATATTCATTTAGAGTTTAATTAAAAATCTTTAATTTCTCTTTCCATTTATCCGTAAAAATAATATATTATTTTACACTTAATATAAATTAAATTTGTAGAGTGAATTAGTCATTAAGAAACTAAATCCATTGTTAGAATCTTTTCTTTATATTATTAGTGGAGATATTGCAATCGAAGTTGGAAGAGAATTATTAGCCTCAGAGGAAGAGGATATAACAGATGAGGATATAACTGAAAATATAAAAGACAGAATAAAGGGAAAAAAGGATTTTGAACCAGAAGATGAGGAGATATTAAAATTAAACACTGTCCGTAAAACTCTTTATAAATTGTATTCGGAGAAATTGGCTCAATTTCGAAGAATTCGAGATAAGTCTACTGGATGGTTTATTTACTACTGGTGGCACGAATTTGATCTTCTCGAGGAGATTTTATTAGAAAAAAAGAAAATGCTCTCACAAAAACTGCGCGACAGGTTAGAATATGAAGAAAAGAATTATTTCTTTGAATGTGAAGATTGTGAGGAGAATCCGATAAAATATACCTTCGAGGAAGCATTTGAACTGAATTTCAGGTGTCCTGAATGTGGAAAAGAATTAAAAGCTTTAGAAAATCAAGACGTGAAAAATTTTTTAAAACAAAAAATAATACAAAATCAAAATATCTCTTTTTCAATAGAATATGAAGATTAGTCTTTTTTTTTCTTTTTAATAAACGCTATATCTCCCAATGAAGAGCCCGTGTGTTTCTTTTTAATATATTCATCTGTGTTTACCTGAATTATATCAGAATCTTCTAATAGATTAATATTATATTCATTTTCTAATTTTTTTGCTAAATCTATTTTAGGTTTCGTTTTTCCCGCTTCAATTCTGCGAATTAAGGATTCTTTTTCATGAATTCTTTGAGCGAACTTCTCTTGAGTCATATTCCTTTTCTCTCGAGCATTTCGAATTCTTTTAGAAAAATCTTCAACAATTACAACTTCTGGTTCTAAATAAGATCTAGAACTTTTATAAGATTTTGATTGGCTCTGTTTCCTAGTTGGGGAAGGGGAACGTCTAGTGTAATTCCCTTTTTTTGCTTTCGGAATTACTTTTTTCCCATGTTGGGCACAACTTTCACAAACTCTTATTTTAGCACCTTCTATAAGAACTTTTTGTCCGCCACCCCAGATGACACCACCACAAATGGGACACATTAAATTTTCATTTTTAGGCATAATGAAGTCAACAAAATTTATTTTGAATATGTTTTCAATTTTAATAAATAGATTTTAATCTTAATAATTTTCGGTTATAGGGTTGAAACTATTATAATTTATAAAAAATAACCTTTTTATTTTCAATCAACAATATAGAAATAACGAGATTTCAACAAATATAAATTTAAATTTGTAAATAATCTTTAATTAAATATATTGTAAATAATAAATAAATACTGTTTAAAAAGGGAAAATCTTCTTGACGACAACTAAGGATAAGAAAAAGGAGAAAGAAGCGAAAGATGGTGAATACTTAATAACCTATACTCGTCACCTTGAAAAGCGTCTTAGAAATTTAGAGACTGAAAAACAATTACTAGATGCTGAAAGGTTAAGATTAGAACAGGAATTACATAGTTTACGAAACGAGATAGATAGATTAAGGGAACCACCATTGGTTTCAGCAAGCGTTATAGATATATTGGACGAAAACAAAGGACGAGCAATAGTCAAAAGCTCAACAGGACCCAGTTTTGTAGTTAACGCAAGTCGAAAAGTAAAGAATGAAAAGATAATGCCGGGAATGAGAGTTGCGTTAAATCAAAGAACTTTTGCAATTATGGAGGTTTTACCTACGAAATTAGATCCTTTTGTTAAAGGTATGGAAGTAATTGACACTGTTCCTGATATTTCTTATAATGATATAGGAGGGTTAGAAGATCAATTATTAGAAGTGAGAGAGACAGTGGAATTACCTCTCACAAAACCAGAATTATTTAAAAAAGTTGGAATAGATCCTCCAAAAGGAGTTCTTTTACACGGTCCCCCTGGGACGGGAAAAACATTGATGGCCAAAGCTGTAGCTCATGAAACAGAGGCATCATTCATTAGAATTATTGGTTCTGAGCTTGTTCAAAAATTTATCGGAGAAGGTGCCCGATTGGTAAGAGAAGTCTTCAGTTTAGCTAAGCAGAATGCCCCTACAATTTTATTCATTGATGAATTGGATGCCATTGGATCTCAAAGATTAAAGATAGCTACATCTGGTGACCGAGAGGTTCAAAGAACACTAATGCAATTACTTTCCGAATTGGATGGATTTGAAGCTCGTGGAGATGTGAAGATAATAGGGGCTACTAATAGATTAGATATTTTAGACCCTGCCTTGTTACGCCCTGGAAGATTCGATAGAATGATTGAATTTCCAATTCCAGAAGATACTGCACGCGAAGCAATTTTCAAAATTCATACAAGAAATCTTAATATTAAGGAAAGCATTAATTTTAATAGGTTTGTAAAAATCACAGAGGGATCAACGGGAGCAGATATAAAAGCAATCTGTACTGAAGCGGGAATGTTTGCAATACGTAGAGATTCTGAAAATATTACTGAAGAGGATTTCCTTAATGCTATTTCAAAAGTATTAAATAAAAATAAGAATAAATGTGTTGAATCTAGAATTTATTCTTAATTTTTACTTCATTCTACAATTAGTTTTATTATAAATTTTTATTATTTGCTGCTTTATGTGTAATAACGGAATTCTTATATTGTTTTTAATTTAATATGGAAAAAGATCGCCTTCTAGCTCTAAGAAAATTAAAAGGGATTTCTGATTATCAATTTGGTCCAGATATCACCGATATTTTATTTAATGACCTTGATAAAATTAAAATAATTCGGTCACGGAACACTGGAAAAATCCGATATATTCATTTTAAAGAGGATTTATTATTGACTCTGAAACCAACAAACGGGTTTTTTACTTTAGGGTTTTTGGCTGCTCATATGATTATTAAAAGCACCAACACCCCAAAATTAAGAGCTGTTGTTCTAAATGAGATTTCTGAATTTATTAGAGAGGGAAGAAATGTATTTTGTAAGCATATCTTAGATATTGATGAAGATTTGCGACCTAATGATGAAATTATTGTTGTAAACCAAGAACAAGAAATATTAGCTATTGGGAGAGTAAAAATACCAATTCCTTATATTAAATATTTTAATAGGGGAGTAGGGATTGATGTAAGAAAAGGAAATCGGATATGATAAAACTCAAAAAATTAAAAATTTCGCTTAATTATTACTATATAAGATTTAAGAATCATATGTGAAAATTATGAAATTACCGAAGGAAATACAAAAAAAAGAAGCTAGTAAACCTAAAAGACCAACTAAAGTTAAAAAAAGACCAGGCCAGCAATTCGGTTCCAGATCTATGCGGAGAAGGATGCAACAACAAGGAATTGATATGGATCAAATAGATGCAACTCGAGTTATAATTGAAGGTACTGATAAAACTCTAATTATAAATCAACCAGAAGTAGTATTGATGGAACAGATGGGTCAATCAATATATCAAGTGATAGGCGAAGCTGAAGAATATTCACTAGGGGAAATTAATATAGGAGAGATAACAGAGAAGAAAGAAACAATTAGCGAGGAGATTAGTGGAGAGGAAACTGAAAAGGATGAGGAGGTTCGGCCAACTATAACCGAAAATGATATAATGCTTGTTGCAGCTCAAGCTAATGTGCCCAAAGAAGAGGCAGAGTCTGTATTGCGAGAATGTGAAGGAGATATTGCAAAAGCAATAGTATACTTAAAAAATCGTTAAATTTTCTTTAAAAAAAATATTAAGAATAATCATATATTCTCATTTTTAATACCATTAATATAGATTGATATGTCAAAAATAGAAAAAAAGAAAGTTAGGAAAAAGAGCAGTAGTTTAGAGGAAGATATAAAATTTGAAAAAATGATCAACTATTCAGGTTGGATATTTTTATTTGCATTAATTGCATTTCTATTCTCTTGGCTTGTTTTAGATGCTATAATTAATATTCCATTTATTGATTTTGAAGAGAATGTTTTGACTTTTTCTTTTATTGTGTTTACAGCAACAGCGTCAGCATTTTCTTTCGGATTAGCTGCGAGCATAAAAAAAAATAGGGATAAAAAGAAACAATTATTTACCGATTGGATAATTGCGATCTTTCTCTTTTCTATGTTTGCAATATTTGCTTTAGCAGCATATCAATGGTAATTTTTTTCAAATATAAAAAAAGATTAATATTATTTTATTTATAATCTTCTCGTGAAGGATTAAATATATCAATTACTTGACTATCTTCAATAATTTCAGCACCATGTTTTTCTTCAGAATCAAAAACATAACTGTCACCTGTTTCTGCTATAAAACTCCCATCTTCTGTTAGAAATTTAATTTTACCTTTTATGACATATCCAATTTGATGCTCTTTATGATTGTGCAGAGGAATAATAGAGCCTTTTTCTAAATCAAAGAAACACATCATTACCTTTTCATTGTAAACCAAAGTTTTTCTATAAATACCATCTAATGCTTTAACTGTTTTAACATCTTTTTTATTCACAGGATTTTTTGACATTTTATTATAATATTTTCAGAAAATTCATAGTCTCGTTTTTTATTTAAATATACACATATTTTATGAATAAAAAATTTTTATGAAAAATCCCAAAAATATCGACATTTTTAAAAATAAATTGAAATAAAAGCGAAAACAGAAAAATTAATCATATTATCATTGAAAATGAAAGAGATTTATCTAAAATACTCAATTATCACATTAATATAATAGTTTAAATTTTAAAACAACAATGTTTTATATTGTCGCGTATCATATATTATTTATAATATTATATTAATAAATCTAATAACCCAGTTACACAAACCGACAAAAATATCTATTGTCTATGAGGTATTAAAGAATTATTTGCAATTCAAAAAAATTTATATAAATAAGGGAAGATAAAATAATGGTTATTAAGCAAGAACTTTATGAAGATGGAAAAAAGCAACAGTTTCTAAAAAATTTACTACCCAGGGTATTTAGAACAGAAGGAGATTGGGAAAAATTTGATCCAAGTAAAATATTTAAAAATATTATTAAGGAAACAGGTTTAGATCCTAAATCTGCCGAAGAAATAACTGAATTTGTTGTTCGAAGAATAATCTCTTCAGGAATAAAATTTCTTTCCGGTCCACATATAAGAGAAATTGTATGTTCTGTTCTCTCTGAACATCACTATGAAAAAGAAAGAAAATACTATACTCGAATTGGTATGCCTTTAATGGATTATGAGGAGATATTAAATAATGGAGATAATGAAAACGCAAATCAGGATATGAACCCAGAAAGCATTCACCATTGGGCAGCGAATCGAATTTCTGAAGAATATGCCTTACTTCGTATCCTCAATTCTGAAGAGGCTCATGCTCATCTTTATGGTGATATTCACATTCATATGTTGCGTTATTTTGATTTGCGTCCTTTTTGTCAGTCATGGGATGCTCGAATGATTTTAAAACATGGATTACCTCCAGTAAATAATTGGCCACATTGTAGTCGATCCGGACCGGCAGGTAGCCTTAGAGTTGCTGTGACTCATTTAGCAAAATGGTTGGGAATTATCCAAGGAGAATTTTCAGGAGGACAAGGTTATGATTATATTACGACATTTTTAGCTCCATTTGCGAGAGGACTGAGCAATAGAGAAATTGAGCAAAGTATGCAGTGTTTTATTTTTGAGACCAACCAAATATTTGCAGCAAGAGGGGGACAAGTCCCTTTTACTTCGATCTCTTGTACACCGACTGTTCCAAACGGGCTTTTAAATATCCCTGCCATTGGTCCAAAAGGAAAAATATTAGGATATTATGGAGATTATAAAAATGAGTGTCTGAAGCTATTTGATTCGCTTACAGATGTATATCTTCAAGGAGATCACAATGGAAAGCTTTTCGCCTTCCCTAAGCATGAGGTTAAGGTTAAAAAAGATTGGTTAAAAGAATTCGAATCTTCCTATTTAAAAGTGATGAAAGAAGCGGTAGAGATGGGTTCACCCTATTTCTTAAATATGTGTCCTGACTGGATGCCCGATGAAATCCATAGTCAATGTTGTCGAAAATTTTTAAGAGGGGATGAAATTATAAGCAAATGTACAATGGATCCCGAGAAGCGAAAGAAAGGAGGTATCTGGGAGGATTATGTAACCATTGGTTCTCTCCAAAGTGTCAGTTTAAATCTACCTCGTTATGCTTATATAGCTAATAATGAAGATGAATATTTCGAAATCCTTGACGAAAAGATGGAGCTTTGTTCTCGAATTCTCATTAAAAAATGGCATTTAATGGAAAAGCGTCTAAAAACTGGGCATCTCCCCCTCTGTAGTGGTACTATTGACGGAAAGCCGATTTTTAAAATTGAAGACCAAAATCTTTCGATTGGATTTACAGGATTGAATGAAGCTGTTAAAAGTCTAACTCATAAAGAATTACATGAGAATAAAAGTGCTTATGATCTTGGAAAACGGATATTAAATTATATGGTTGCAAAATGTAACACAATGTCCGAAAGAGATGGATATTCCTACTCTTTATGGGAACAACCCGCTGAATCTACAAGCAATCGTTTAGCAAAACTAGACTTGAAACATTTTCCGAATAAAGCAATCCCTCAATCCTCTGGTGATTCAGCTTACTATACTAATTCAAGCCACTTTAGATATGATGCAGATATTCCCTTATATGACAGAATTAAAAAGCAGGGCGATTATCATCCGATTGTGAGCGGAGGGGTTATTTCACATATATGGTTGGGAGAGCAGAAACCCGATATTAATGGATTATGGGAGCTTACGAAAAATATTTGTTTAAATACCAACACAGCATACTTTGCCTATACAACTGATTTTACATATTGCCCACATTGTCAGAAGATGTTTCGAGGAGGGCAATGGGTCTGTCCCAGCTGTAGCTCAAAAGATGTGAAGGTATATTCTCGAATTACTGGATATTATAGCGAAGTGAATAGATATAATGAGGGAAAGAGAGCAGAATGGGAGAGTAGAAAAAGAGAAAATATCAACTAATTTTATTATTTTTCAAATTTTATTTTCATTTAGGAAATAAATATATAGATATAACTTTTTAATTTAAAAGAAATATGAATTCATTGAAAATTTTACAAAATGAAGTCGATAAATGGATAAAACGTCATGGTGGATATTGGTCACCTTTAGCTATGCTCGGAGCAGTGATGGAAGAATTGGGAGAACTTTCAAGAGAGATCAACTTCAGAGAGGGATTCAAACCCAAAAAAGATAATATAAAAAAGCATTCCATAGGGGAAGAACTATCCGACACGATATTTGCATTAATTTGCATAGCAAATCATTATAATATAGACTTACAAGAAGAATTTAATAAAATATTGAAAAAATATTCAGAAAGAGATGCTAATCGATTTATTTAAAAAATTTATAAACTTAAGATATAAACAATCTTTGTTAAAAAAAATTTTTGAAATATTGATGTAAGAGTTTTTAAAACTATTTGTTTCGATCATTTCTTCTCTTTTTTTGGTAATGTTAATAAGACTTTACCTATAAAAAATGATATTAAGTATCATTAATTCTTAATTAAAGAAACATGTTAGATGAAGGACTAAATAAACGAGAAATACAGAGAATTTTAGAAAAAAAGTTATCTTCAGATTGCAGTTATAATTCAGGGTATATATTGGGTTCGATGTGTACCGATGCTCATGAATTTGGAAAAAAGATCTATTGTAAATATATCAGTAAAAACTTAGGTGATCCAGGTCTTTTTCCCGGAACTGCAGAATTAGAAGATGAACTTGTCGGAGAAATTGGTGAATTATTTAATGGGAAAGATATTATCGGTTCATTTACAACAGGTGGATCCGAGGCAAATCTAATTGCTATGAGGATTGCTAAGAAATTACGTCCAGATATCGATGAGCCGAACGTTGTGTTGCCAGTTTCTGCTCATATGTCATTTGATAAAGCTGCTGATTTTTTGAATATTAAACTTAAAAAAGCTAAATTAAAACCTAATTTTGAATTAGATATAGAACATTTCAAATCCCTAATAAACGAGAAAACTTGTGGTGTAGTAGGTATCGCGGGTACAACTTCACTTGGATTAGTCGATCCAGTGAGTCAAATAGGAAAATATATTCATGAAAAGGACATTTTCTTTCATGTTGATGCTGCTTTTGGAGGATTTGTACTTCCTTTTTTAAAATTTTTGGGGTATAATATCCCGCCATGGGATTTTTCTGTAGAACAAGTGGATTCTATTACAGCAGATCCACATAAAATGGGAATGGGAATAATTCCATCGGGAGGGTATTTCTTAAGAAATGAAAAAATTTTTGAGAGAACAGGATTTGAGATTCCGTATTTGGCAGGAGGGAATTTCAAGCATCTGCATATAGTAGGTACTCGATCTGGAGGAACAGTAATCGGTTTTTGGGCCATTATGCAATATCTCGGGATTCATGGTTTTACAGAAGTAGTGAAAAAATGTATGGAAAATACAGAATATTTATCGGAAAACATACGACAAATTGATGGCATTAAATTAGCTGCTGAACCAATGATGAATATTGTGGGAATAACAACAGAAAATGGAGAAAGTATTTGTGAACTTGATGAAGAGCTAAGGAAATTAAAATGGAAGCTTGGAAAATTTATGAAATTCAATTTAATACGTATTGTTATTATGCCACATGTGACACAAGCACATTTGAGTCATTTCATTCAAGATCTTAAAAAAGTTGTAAAGAAACTAAACCTTTCATAAATATTTAATTAATTGATTAGATTATCCCAAGATTCAATTTCGAGAGTTTTTACTTCCTTTCCAATAAGTTCAGATATACGATTTATCTTATTTAAAGTTAATTTATCAGCAATAGCATTTTTTTCATGTAAAAAAAAGAGATCTTTTTCAATCCAATTTTCATTCTCTAATTCTTCCCTTAATCTCTTACATTTTTGTTCAATACCTTTTAATGCGTGAATAGGTATGTTTGGATTTACTTTTTTATAATCTTCTAGAAAAAACGGTCCTCCAGATACAATTATATTTCGTGGGTCAGCACCTAAATCTTTAAGTACTTTTTTAGCAGAATTTGATGTTACTAATATATAATTTCCCTCGGAAAAGACATTTATTATTTTATCCTTTTTTTCTTGGAAAGATTCCTCTTTATCTATTAAAATTTGTTTCTTTAAATAATTAGAAAAAATCGGGTTGAGCTTATCGTATATATTCTTTAATAAGGAAAGAAATTGATCCTTAGTTCGATCATCTAAGTCGTAATCTGGGGTCGTCTCCCTAATAATTAGTTTGATATCAATTAAACGGTCAATTGTTTTTAATAAGTTATCAACATAATCTTTTTTGATCTTCATAGATTATTGAGATTAGCCAAAATTTAACATATATAATGAATAAAATTTTATTAATTTCAATATTTTTCATTAAAAAAAGAACTATTCCAAATGAGTCCAATCTCATAAAAATATTTAAACAGAAAATAACATTTAATATTTAGAAATTATTGATATCTTTAACAAATCATTATTAAGCAAGAATGGGCAAAAAAAAAAAAACGAATCTTGGAATTAAAACTAGTCGATATTTTACTAAAAAGTGTTTTAATTGTGGATATGAATATCCAAATTGGTTTGTTTCTTGTCCAAAATGTGGTGCCTCCTGGGATGAAAGCTTAAGCCCTAAGGAAGCATCAATAAAGAAGAATGTAAAAATTTTAGCGAGGATTACCGAAGAGGATTTTGAAAAACCGATAGATAAAGTTAATCTCATTTTTAGTGGAGATTTTGGAAAGTCATGGTACAAAATAATGATGGAATTTGAATCTGATTATTATATGGCGCAAATCGCTGAAGTTCCAAAAGGAGCAAACATTATTTATTATATAGAAGTTGAGTTAATTGATGGTGAAAAAATCATTGAAAATAATGAAGGTAAATTCTTCAATTATCAAGTAGGAAGCGTAGATGTAGAAGAGAAATTACCCCCCCAAAAAGATTTAGAGGAAGAAATGAGTAAGGAGCAAAAAAACACCCCTCCTCCTCCGAAAACGTATTTTAAACCAGCTGAAAAAAAGGTTCCAGACACAATTTCAAAACCATCCATGGAGATAAACAAAAAGGCAAAGGAATATATTGAAGAACCTAAAGAGATTTCTCAAGGATCAGCAAGTTTTACCATCTTTGGAAACCCGCAGACGGAAAAAGAAACTGATCTAAAAATATGTCCTAATTGTAATTCAAAAATTAAAAATATGTGGAGCGTTTGCCCCATATGTGGTCATAAATTTTAAAAGGAATAAAATTAAGTTCTGAATTTATAATTTCGACCCACATTTATTGCAAAATGCATATTCTGAAGACAACCTTGCGCCACAATTTGAGCACGTGACCATTTTTGGTGCCTCCTCTTCTATTGCTTTGCTTGCTGAGGTTTCTTTAGTCATCTCTACGAAATCATTTGCTTCTTCCTCGATAGTTTCCGCATTAGGTATTATTCTTAATCCAGAATGTACTTCTTTAGATTCTTCGGATTGAGATGTTTTTGCTGAAGTTGAAAAGGGAATAAATGCTGGTTGGCTCCTCTCTTCTGATTTTGGACTCTTTCCTGAGAGTGAATCTAATAATGAAGGAACTTTTGGTTGTGATTCGAGTTCTTCTTCGGGTTTCTCAACTTCCTTTTTCTTTCTTCTTGAGAACAATCCAAAACCTTTTTTGGACTCTTTAATCTCAGGTTCTTTAGGCATATAATCGAAAAGAGATTCGGTTGATTTCGACTCGGGTTGAGATGACGCTGGTGGTGGGGATGCTTTAAATTTTTCTGGTCCTTCTGTTGGTGTTGGTGCTCTTGATGAGAATGGTATGCTTTTTGGCTTATAGGATTCTGTAGCAGATTGTTTTGGCATTTGAGGAAGTGAAGATAATTCTGCAGCTTCTTGTTGAATATCATTATCTTCTGCCATAATTTGTTCAGGGGTTTTAAACTCAAATTCGCTTGATTTTTCTGTTGGTTCAAATGAAGGCTCGGGAACCGGGATATCTGGTTCCACTTCTTGTTCGTTTGGTTCAAAGAAAATAGGCTCGGAAGCTTGGGATCTGGTTTCAGGGACTTCAGATTGAGATTGAGGGGGTTCTGCTTGTTCATATTGGTCTTCTGGCTCGAAAACTACGGACTCTGAAGCTTGGGACTCAGGGCGAGAGACTTCAGGCTGAGATTGAGGGGGTTCTGCTTGTTCATATTGCCCTTGAGGCTCAAAAAATACGGGCTCAGAAGCTTGGGATGGTTCTGGTTGTTGAACTTGGGGTTCTGGTTCTTGATATTGTGGTTCTGGCTCCGGTTCGGGGGGGGCTACATACTCAGGTTGAGTTGCAGTAGGTTGTTCCGGTATACTTGGTTCTTCATATTCCGTTACACTTGCCTCTTCAGGTGGAATTAGCGTTTCTTGTTGTGGAATTACTGGAATTTTGCCCGGAGAATAAATTGCATCTCCAAGTAATGTACCAGGAACTCCTTCCCCAATCATTAAGCAAGCTAACACAGAGAAACAATCTCCAACGTTATCACCTGTTTTTGCCGAAGTTTCCATGTAATACAAGTTGAAATCCCTCGTAAAATCATTGATCTCCTCTAAGGATATTGCTCTTTGATTTAATAAATCACTTTTATTTCCCACTAAGAGGAGCGGAATATCGGTTTGAACATTTGCACGTACTTCTTCGATCCATTGAGGTAAATGCTCAAAACTTGAAATAGAGGTCAAATCAAAAATGAGAAGTGCCCCTAACGCACCTCGATAATACATCGGACGAATTGAGCTGAAACGTTCTTGACCTCCTGTGTCCCATATTTGAAGTTTTGCCCT
>JAWOFX010000130.1:0-50280 GCA_046497275.1 Promethearchaeia archaeon
TAAAACCTATGGCCCGGGGCGGTCTGGAGTGGTCTCTGACGCTGGACTTCAAATCCAGTTATCCCGCGGAGGGATAGGGGTTCGATATGGTTTTAGTTTGCTAAGATCAAGAAAATCCCCCCCTGGGCCGCCATTGAATTTTTCTTTTTCTATTATTTTTTTTAGAACTTATAAATAATTCAACAAGCAAATCTTATTATGAAACAACTTTCATCTGAACAAATTTCTAAAGCCCTTAAACTTCTTAATAAAATTGAAACCTATCGATATTTTTGGAAAGCTTCTGGATATATTGATGAAGATCTAAATAAACCAATCATAGCTGTCGCAAACTCTAATCAAGATGCAGGAGTGGGTCATGTTCATCTAAAAGAACTTGGAAGAAACGTGAAAGAGGCAATTTATTCAGCGGGAGGAACTCCAATCGAATTTAATGTGATTGGTCCATGTGCAGGTTATGCTAAAGCTAAAGCAACAGATGATATTACAATGCTTTATGATTTACCACAAAGAGAGGCAATAGCAGACTCCATTGAGATCCAAATGATGAATTATCAAGCAGAAGGACTTGTCTGTATTGGTACTTGTGATAAAATAGTTCCTGGAATGTGGTTAGGTGCAGCGAGATTAAATTTGCCAACAATCTTTCTTCTCGGAGGACCGGCGCTTCCTGGTAAATGGCGAGGAGAGAATACAGTTTTTCCGACTAATATAATCCTTAAAGGCATAAATATGGTGCTTTCTGGAGAAATAACAGAAGAGGAATTTTTTCAAGAATCTAATAAAATGGAATCATCTTGGATAAAAGGTTGTGGGGCATGTCCAGAATTAACGACTGCGAATACTACAATGATATCTACAGAAGCGATGGGATTATGCTTACCAGAAGTATCCACAACTCCCGGAAATTATATGGAGAAAATTAGACAAGCAAGAAAAACAGGCCGTACTATCATGAGATTAGTGGAATCTAAAGTTAAATTAAAAAACATAATATCTAAAGAATCTATAGAAAATGCCATAAGGACTGTGATGGCTGTTTCCGGATCAACAAATGGGATTTTACATTTGTTGAGTTTTGCGTTAAGTATGGGGATAGATTTCTCATTGGATGATGTTCAGAAATTAAGCGAATTAACACCATATATAGCAGGGATTAGACCAAGTGGTCCTTATTCAATGGTTGATTTTCATGATGCGGGAGGGGTATATGCCTTAATTTATCAATTAAAAGATCTTTTTAACTTAGAATGTAATACTGTATTAAATAAAACAATTAGGGAATTATTGATTAATATAAAAGTTAAAAATACCGATATTATTCGTCCAAAAGAGAATTCCTTATATCCTTCTGGAGGAATAGTCGTCATGAAAGGTAATTTAGCACCAGAGGGAAGTTTAATGCGCCATACTGTCGTGAATGCAGAATTAAAAGAATTTATAGGTCCTGCTAAATGTTTTAACACTCAAATAGAAGCATTAATGGGAATTTTAGGAGGAAAAGTAGAATCTGGAGATGTGATGGTAATAAGATTCCAAGGACCTAGAGGTGCTCCAGGATTTTCAGAAAACTTCAAGATCGTTTTACTATTAGATGCACTGGGTTTGAATGATGTTGCTGTTATTGCAGATAGCAGATTTTCTGGCGCCACGGAAGGTGCTCTCTACGTGGGATATATATCACCCGAGGCATATGTGGGAGGTCCTTTAGCAGCATTAAAAGATGGTGATAGAATAACCATTAGTTTGGAACAGAAGAGCGTAAACGTTAATTTATCAGAGGATCAGATCCAAAAACGTTTAGAGAATTTCAACCCTCAAAAACCTCGAATTAAAGAAGGCGTTTTAGTTGATTGGTATGAAAATGCCACTCAATTTCATAAAGGAGCAATGCTTAAAAGAAAATTATAATAATCACTTTTTTTTATATAAAATGAATATTAAATTGGAAGATTATCAGCATAAAGAAAATCTAAAAAATTTAACATGATTTATTATGCTAAGAATTATTTTTGATATAGTCTTATTATATTATATTTTATAAAGATAAATTCTACTAATATTATCTTGGTTGTATGTTATGGTTGATCTAAATAAGATTATTGATTATTTCAAAAATTCTAAGATTCCCGAAAATATGCTTAATCGTGGACAATTAGTACTCAATGAATTTCTAAATCCTCTAAAAGTATTGTTTGAGCAAAAAGCATTACCTAATGAAGGATGGAAAGATGAGCAAATTGAGTTTCTTTTGCAGATACTAGCAAATATGGACACAGACAAAGATATAAATGCTTCTCAAGTAGGAGAACGAGAGGCTCGAATTGCTTCGAAGTTGCATTTAAACATCTCTGGTGGATTTTGTCACGGAGTAGGAAGAAGTGGATTTTTAACTGCTCCCCAACCGAAAGCACCTGGAGGATCAATAATGTACGAAATAACTAACTATCTTGCTCGAGATATTATGAGAAAATTTGGTCTTCCAAACATTAAAAAAGCAATTATCACCCCTATCGCTACAGGGATGTCTCTCGCATTAGCATTATCTGCTTTTAAGCCCAATTGGAATAATATACAGCTTAGATCAAAAAGAAAAGTCTTAATTCCGAGGTTAGATCATCATTCCATATTAAAATCAATAGATTTTATTGGTCTTGAGCCTAAGATTATTGACGGAAAAATTTTTGGTGATGCTGTTAGAATTCCCATAGATGATATCCGAAATGCTTATGAAGATGAATGTTATGCGATCATCTCTTTTACGAGTTTTTTTCCTCCCCGTGAAGCGGATGAAATTAAAGAAATTAGTAAGTTCGCAAAAGAAAAAGATCTTGTCCATATTATTGTTAATGCTTATGGGGTTCAAAGTCCAGAATGGATGGGGTTAATCCGATCAGCAATAGACGCAGGAAAAGTTGATGCTGTGATTCAATCCACTGATAAAAACTTTCTTACTCCTGTCGGCGCTTCATTAATTGCCTCCCCTGATAAAGAAAAAATTGAAAAGATCAGTAAAACTTATGCGGGAAGAGCTTCTGCTTCCCCTGTTGTAAACTTTCTTATATCTATGTTGTCATTAGGAAAAAATGGTTATGAAAAACTCATAAAAGATCAACAAGAAAACCGAAAATTCCTTGAACAAAAATTAAACATTTTAGCAGAAAAAATTAATGAGCGAGTGATGAATATTTTTAATCCTGTGGCCGTTTCAATGACATTAAATCATCTAAAAAAAGATGAATTATATGCTTTGGGTGGAGCATTATATAATCTCAGAGTAACCGGTCCACGAGTATATGATCCAAGTCAAAAAGAATTTGGAACTTGTACTGAGGGATATCCTACTCCATATATAGTAATGAATGCCGCAATTGGAAGCAAAAAAGAACATATAAACACTGCTATCGAAAGACTTGAGAAAGCATACAATCAAATCACTAAATAGGGCTTGAAGTGTTCATTCCTTAATTTTATCATATTTTTTATTTAAAATTCTCTTTCTAAAAAATTTGCCCACTTGATAATTCTTCTATATGCGATGGCTATTAAATAAATTTTTATATTAATTGTATTTTTTCTTTACTAAATAGCTTTCATTTCAAATTATATATCTCAAGTATTTAGGGATAAACCTCATGGAAAATCGACTTTTAGTTCAGTTTAATAATGTAATTTCTACAGAATGGTTATCAGAGCAATTTTCTGAACCTTTTAATCCTTTGAATCATAGGGAATTATTTGAATTAACATATCATACCGTTAATAACGTTGGGACAAGGTGTGTTTGGATTAAACTCTTTCAAGCTTTTAAAAAAGGTTCTAGAGCAATCTTGTACTCTAAAAATAAAACATTCATCTCTATTGAAAATATGGAAGACACCTTAAATGTAAAGTGCTATTATAACGATGAGGAAAATGCAAATAGACTCACTACCCAAATTTTACCCACACTTCAAGAAAGAAAGATGAAATTCAATAATAAGGATGATGATATCAAAACTCAGCTTTTAAAAACTATTTTAGTTGAGAGAAAGATTGATGAATGTGCAAATCTTGTGATGCTAAAGGATATTAATAGAAAAATATATTTTGCGATTGGAGATGCGAGGGAATCCGCTGCAGTTGTTCCATTATTTATGGAAGCGGAAGGTTCGCGATTAGTTCAATTAGCATTAAATAAATGGATGGCAACCGCGCAAAATCTTCCTTCTGAAGAAGCTTTTCCAGAAAATAGAGTCCCTGGATTATTGAAGAATTTAATGCAGATCAAAAAATGGGTTTTAAATCTAATCACTTCTTATTTGGATAAGGATCAGTAAAATTTTCGATAATTTCTTCTAGGTCGTAATTTTACTCTTTTTTATGGAATATCAACTGAGAAGGTATTCTATAAAAAAATTTTTATGTTTTATTATTTTAGTTAGATTAATAACACAGTTAAAACTGATTACCATACCCATAAAATAATTCATAATAACCGGTTATCTCAGAATTACAGCTCCATGATTGAGTAATTAAAACTGTGTAACCGAAGAGTTAGTTAAGCTCCCGTTGCTTAGCTTGGTTAACAAGCAATAGGTTCTTGTCTTGACCGACAAGCGCAGGTCTTATAAATGGCCGATGGACAAACAATCAAGAACAACTGTCCATAATAGTAAAAACCTGAGATCGGGGGTTCAAATATGATTCTCATTTCGAGATTCATGGATTTTCCCCCCGGGAGCAAAATACTTCTCTTCAAATTTATTTTCCGAATAATTATGTATGTTAACTAATATGTCCATCAATTTCTCAACAGAAGCAAAAGATTTTATTAAAAATAATAATATCAAATATCTTTTCTTAGATGTTGATACTATAGAAGAGGGATGTACAGCAATATATAATCCTAATCTAAAAATTGTTTCCAATAAAATTAATTCAGAGCAAGTAATTGAAAACATTGAAACAGAAGATATTCAATTATTTATTTCAAAGGATTTTAATTCACTTTTTGGTATACAAAAGCAATTTGAAGTAGATCTTGTCGGGTTTTTCGAAAAAGTTTTAACAATCACTAATATTGAAGCGAAAACCAAAAACATATGTAAAGTATAATCTTAATTAGAAATTTCACTATATTTAAAAATTAAACTTTTAAATTTAATCGAATAATCTTTTTTCATCTGAAATATTTCAAATAACACTCACTAAAAACAAAAATATAAGCAAGATCCATTACCTCTAAATTACACAAATTTTTATGAATCAAAAAGATTAAAGTAGTAAATCTTATATTTAATTCATAAGGTAAAAAATGAAAAGATTTTATTATGACGTTGGTGATATAATTGGCTGAAATGTTGACGGATCTGCTCCAGAACATTTATTCTCGTATAGCTCAGCTAGGTAAAGCTATCCAAGGGCTAAAAAATTCCTTAGATGGGCTTAATCAAAACATAGAGGATAAAATCACGAATCTTAATGAAAAGATGGGGCAGTTTTCCAAAGAAATTGCGGTCGCACAAACAAAACATTTAGATGTTATAACTGAGATTGGGAAAGGTGCAAAAAAGGAAATTGAGGTAGTTCAAGAAGGATTAGGACTTAAAGCATTGAAGAAGATGATATCTGATATGGAAAATTTTTCTAAATTAGCGGAGGAAGTTTTAAATCAAGATACAGTAAATTTATTATTATCAGAAGCAATTTCCTCAGTAAAAACTCTAAAAAAACAACAAGAAGCAAAAGTAGTTAAACAAACACCTAAAAATGAATAAATCTAATGGTGGATAAAAAAAATGGGAAATGAAATGGAAACCCTTTTGGAAGAGATGATAACCAAGATTAATCAGATAATGGAATCACTCGATGGTACTATCTCACAGATTAATCAAATGAATGAATCTATAAATTTAATGAGCGATAAATTTTCTCAAGAAATCGTTAGTTTAACAGAAAATGTGCGATTAATAGTTGAGGCTTTAAAACAATTTAGAGTCCAATCCAATAAAAGCATGCAAGAACTTTCAGATGATTTAAATGAAAGGATTGAGGAATTATGGGAAAATAAGTCTATTGAAGCAATTTTAGAAGATGAAAAGAAAGCTATTGGGACTATTAAGAAAGCGCAAAAAACCGTAAGCGATAATCTCTATTATGCTCAACTTCTTACAATAATACAATCAATTCGAGAGGAAACTAACCGAATTCTTACAAGTTGCGATATCTAATTTTTATTAAATAATTATTTATTTTCCAATAAATACTATTTTTAATAATACTACCCATATATCTTTTAATTTCTTTTAATAATCTTTTATATAGCACAAATAAGATATTCAAATTAAAAATCAAATAAAGAAAAAGTGAAAGTAAAATGCCTAAAGGAACGTTTTGTATCATTTTACCATTTGATTCAGATTATAAGGTTCTCGGTACTTACTTTAAGGATAAAGAAGGGAAAGATTTTGAAATAACTAGCAATTTATTCCTACGATTAAACCTAGATCTGGAACGAAATCAATATTCATTTTTAAAGATAGATGAGGATCGGATTTTTTCATATATTCATAAATTCACTGGAAAAATAAAACTTAAAGCTTCTGGAATTATTGTTGGTTTACTTTTAGAAGAGGGTGAGAAACCAGAGAAATATAGGCCTTTACTCAAAGACGCTGCTGAAACTATTGAGGAAATAGATTTGTTAGATATACCACGTGATAAATTTGAGGCGGAATTGAAAGAGGTATATCAAGAGATTATAGAGCCATTAATGGATCTTATGACTCCAGAAAATATTAAACAAAGTATTATAAATAGAACGAAATCTTTATTATCAGGAAGCAAAAATGATAGGAAATTGGCTCAAGAGTTAGTTGAGAGGGTGGAAGATGAAGAACATATAAAGATTGCAAACCTTTATAAAGAAGCTGAAAAGGCGTTAAAAATAAAGGAATTTGATAAAGCTGCTAAGAATTATTCAAAGGCTACTGAAATCTCAGAAGAATTACTAGGAGAAGATAATGAAATTACGAACACTTTATGCGAAAGAGCATCATTTTGCGAAAAAATTCCGGAATTATCCAAAAATCGAGATAAAATTGTTCAAAATGCGAGAGACGCTTTAAGAAATGAGGATTTCCATGAAGCTTATAAATTATATAGAGAAGCGAGTGAAATATCTAAAGAATTAGTCCAATTTGACAAGGAAGAAGAATATAGGTTAAAATCTAAGGCGTTAAATGATTTCTATCAAGTTGATCAGAGATATAAGAATAATTGAATAGAATTCTATTTAAAATTGAATATGAATATTATAAGTTTATTAACAGATTTTGGTTCACGAGGTTCTCATTACGTTGCCGCGATGAAAGCTGTCATATTAAATATTTCTCCTGAGACCAAAATCATCGATCTTTCACATATGGTTAAACCATTCTCAATAATAGAAGGATCCTATATACTAAAATCCAACTATTCATATTTTCCCAAACAAACTATTTTTGTGGTAGTAATTGATCCAGGAGTTGGTAGTGAACGAGGGATTCTAGCACTAAAAACTAATGATGGTTATTATTTCGTAGGACCAGATAATGGGATTTTACCTGCAGCTTTAGGTCATAACATAGAAAAATGTGCTCTTGTTGAAAATGATAAATATTTTCATAGACCAGTATCCTCTACATTTCATGGAAGAGATATAATGAGTCCAGTAGCAGCATATATTTCTTTGAAAACACCATTAAAAAATATTGGACCAATAATAAATCAAAAACAACTAAAAATGATTGAAATTCCTTTAGAAATCAAACCAGACCAAAGAAAAATTAAATGTTGTATTCAATATATTGATGAATTTGGAAATATCACTACAAATATACCATTAAAAAAGAATAAAATTAGCAATACTGATATTACTTTATCAGAAAAAACCAGAATAAAAGTAAGGAAAAATAATTCTATATTTGAAGGAAACTATAGCTCACATTTTGCATCTGTTTCTAAAGATTCATTATTATTTTTACAAGGTTCTACGGGTTTTCTTGAAATTTCTATAAATCAAGGAAATGCTTCTAAAATATTGGATATCTCCTCTGGAGATGTCATAAAATTACAATTAGAATGAAGTGATTCAACTTGGAAGATGAAATTTTAGCATGTATTAAAGAAAAAGATATTAAATATTTGCATTCAGGACAGATTGCTAAACATGTCTTCCCAGTTGAGAGAAAAGAAGCTCATAATAAGGGAATCCCTCATTTAATTGTCAGAATTTTTATTATTAAGAGAAAAGATAAAAATGATATTGACTTCCTTGTTCAAAAAAGAAGTACAAATAAAAAAACGTATCCTGGTTATTTTACAGATTCTGCCAGTGGTCATATTGTCTATGAAAAAGGATTAGATCTCTCAAGTATCAAAGAAAATGCTTATCGTGAGTTAGAAGAGGAAGTTGGAATAAAAGAAAAAGATCTCAAGAAATTAATTTTTTATGACTTTAAATCTGAAAAAGATGAACTCTCACGAGAAGTTGCATATATTTTTTTAGGTGTAACAAAAGAAAACGTCGATTTAAAATTAAATCAAGAGGAATTAGAAACCGATTCGACTAAGTTCTATTCCCGCTCAGAATTAGAAAATATTATTAATAATAAGGATCTAGTTGATCATTCCAAAGAGGTATGGAAAGAATTATTATCTTCTGATTTGAGTTCCATCATTAATGAACAAACAAAATCAACGAATGAAACTGATAATAGTATAGCTCTTTTTATTGGTAGATTCCAACCTCTTCATCATGGTCATATTCATGTGTTATATAGGATTTTTGAAACATATGATTATGTGAAAATAGCAATTGGGAGTTCTCAAATATCACATACAAAAGAAAATCCATTTACTAAAGAGGAAAGAAAAAAGTTTATTGAAGGTGCTTTAAAAAAGAGGGAAATAAGGAAAGAAAATTACCACATTTATTATATTCCGGACATTTTTAATGCGAAAAAATGGGTCGAACATGTCGTTTCTATTGTGGGTGATTTTGATAAAGTAGTATCGAATAGTGATTGGGTACGAGAATTATTCAAAAATGAAAATTATAAGCTCTCTAAAAAAATAACTCTCTTTAAAAATAAATATAATGGTACACATATAAGAGAATTAATAGCTGAGGGAAATGAAAAATATAGATTGCTCGTACCAAATGAAGTGTTAAATATTATGAAAGATTGTAATGGTTTTGAACGAATTCAAAAATTATATGAAGAAGAGGATAATTATGAATGAGAAAAAAGAAAAATTATCCATCGATGGTTCTTTTGGCGAAGGAGGAGGCTCTATTTTACGCTTGAGTGTTGGATTCTCAATATTATTCAATCAGCCTATTAGAATTTATAATATAAGGGCAAATCGATCAAAACCGGGTTTACGATTACAACATCTACTAGGATTAAAAACTTTAGCTAATTTAACTGATAGTGATCTTAGTAAGTGTTCAGTAGGAACACAAGAGATAACCTTTAAACCTAATACTAAACATTTAAAAGAAAAAATTAAAGTTGATATTGGAACTGCTGCAAGCGTTGGATTATTATTACAACCTATACAAATTGCATGCTTGAAATTCTCTGAACCATCAGAGATTATCATTGATCTTAATGGTGGTGGTACGTTGGGAAAATGGGCACCCGGACTTCATTATTTAAATAATGTAACCTATCAAATATTTAGAAATTCAGGATATGATATAGATTTAGAAATTCACAAATATGGCTTTTTTCCTAAAGGTGGAGCTATAACCCGTTGTAAAATCCATCCCCCTCAAAATGAATTGAAAGCAATTAAAATTACAGAATTAGGTAATATTAATCTCATTGAGGGAAAAATAGTTTGTACAAATAATCTCTCCAAAGCAAAGGTTTCAGAGAGAATCAAATCATCTGCGGAGGAAACAATTGCTCAGGAATTAACCGATAAAACTGATATAAGATATCAATATGTAGACGCATTAAGTACAGGAGTAGGGCTTTCATTATGGGCAGAGTCTGATACGGGCGCAATAATTTCATCTGGAACAATAATAGGGGAGAAAAATATATCTTCAGAAAAAGTGGGAAGAATGGCAGCAGATGAAATTATTACATATATTAAAAATAAAATTCCTGTGGATAAATATCTAAGCGATCAACTTATCCCTTTGATGGCTTATATCAACCAATCCTCCAGGATCAAAGTCTTAGAAATAACAAGCCATGCGAAAACAAATCTAGAACTACTAAAATTATTTACAAATAGAGAATATCACATTGAAAAAAAAGAAAATTATGCATTAATCGAATATGAAGAGATAAATCAATAATTATATTTACTATTGTTCTCAGAAAATAGTAATGAACAAGAAAAATTTTTATTTGTAAATTTTATGTTAATTATAAAAAGTTTTTAGTTTTTGAAAATATGTCAATCTCAACCGCTATTCAAAGGTGCCCACGCTGTGGGAACGAGAATCGTTCGGACTCCTATGCATGTAGTTTTTGCGGTAAAAGACTAAGAATTGAACAAATTGAGAAAATTCCCTTATTGAACCGGATTGAAGAAGAATGGACAAATCCTTATCCAATTTATATAAAACTATTATATCTTCTGATAAATCCCGCAAGAGCTTTCTGGGATATAAATCATCTTCGGAAAAAAAGCCCCGGATACCTTATCTTATTATTTAACTCTTTAGTATCTGGATTAATAGGTTGGGCATTTATTTTTCATTTTAAATTTCTCTCTATTGGTGGAGTCTCTCCTGCCCCTCCCCTTTGGGTTTTCGTGTATAAATTAAGTTTTTTCTTAGCATATTTTCTATTTGCTTTTCTCTCTCAATTTTTATTTTATAAATTTTTGATATGGATATATACAAAGGGAGCAAATTATTCTGTTGGATTTACTGAGAGAATAGAAGCGAGATTTGAAAGCGCTTCTACAGAGGCTTCTAGTTATAAGGAAAGAGAACTCAGTCCATTTAGTATATACAAAGGTGGTACTCTCTTACAAAAACAAGAGGCATATAAATCAAAAATGATGATGTGTGCTTTCTTTCCATATTTTATCATCAATCTTATTAAGTTCTTTATCGTATTAATCGGATTTCCTACAATTTATGTTGATGCAAGTGGTCCTATAGATCCCTTAATTTTTACTACGATGGTTAATTCCCCTATTTGGATCCCCCTCTATATTTTAGATGGGATTACTTTAGCAGTTTGGATTCCAATACTTGTTACAATCGCAATTAGAGAATTATCTAACTCATCAACAATTCGAGTACTGATTCCATCATATATTATTAGTATCTTAGTAGCTGTATTTTTCTTTTTTATAAGACCTGTATTTATTCCTTAACTTTATTAGGTTAGAAATCCACATTTATTGCAGCATTAATTAAATTTTAAAAGATTTTATTAATGAAGTATCGGGAGAAATCAGTATCGCAACTAGAATCAGAATTATTCGCTAATATTAGTATTATTAATAAAATCTATGTTAGATATCAGAAAGGGCAATTAAATTCTGATTTTTTCCAAAAATCTTTTAAAAACGCTGTATACGAATTATTAAAAATAAAAATTGCTTTAAAAGAAAAAAACATCCTTCTTTCTAATTTAATTAAGGATAATAATTATATGGAGGAATATAATCAAGCAATGCTAGTCGTCGACAGAGTTTCAGAATTAAATCTAGCAAAAACATCATATAAATCAGGTTTGGATGTAGATAATCGATATTCACAAATACTTAAGAATTCTCTTTTACATTTACCTGGATTAACTTCTGAAATTACAAGCTTGTTTATAACCCTAATGGATGCCATAAAATTAGAAATTTCAGTAGGGGGATCTTATATTTTGAATTTATTCCAAGAATTAATAAAGCAAACTAGAACTTTCCCTGGTCTTAAAAATCTTTCTCAGAAAATAACTAAAATTTATAATCATGTGAAAAAAAACTTGGAAACCTTAAAAAAAAATCAAGATTATCAAGAAAAAGTAGTCAATCATTTATATGAGATTTTTCAAGAATTCCAACATCTCATCAGTCTAAAAATATAAAGAAAACAAAAAAATTAATTAACTTTCTATTATTCTAAAACTTATAATATTAATTGAAAGGACGATTAAAATGCCACGACCTGGTTTAAGATCTAAAAGTCAGAAGCGGAAAGAAGTCAGAACGCCGGGAAATAAAAATAAGAAGCATTATTGGAGAAAAACACCAAGTAGAGCCGTATGTGCCATATGTAAAAAACCTTTACAATCAATTCCACGAGAACGACCTTCAAAAATGAAAAAGACAGATAAAACCGAAAGACGACCTACTCGATTGGAAAGTGGCCGTTATTGTGCAAAATGTTTACAAAAATTAATACAAGAACAAGTTAGACAATCTTAAATTATTATTTTGTTTTCATACTTAAATTTTATTTCTGTATTAAATTTACATCACGAATAAAAAAATAATTATTATATCTGAGATTCTTTATTTTTAATAATCTATTAAAACCTTATTTATGATTATTTGCATTAGCGGATTTCATGGAACTGGAAAAACCACTGTGGGAAAAAAGGTTGCTCAGCGACTCAATCTAGATTATTATTCCACTGGACAAGCCTTTAGAGACCTCGCTAAAGAATATGAAATGAATTTAAAAGATTTTTCCAAATATGTCGAAGATAATCCAGATATTGATAAAAAATTGGATCATAAGGTTATTCAAATGGCTCAGAGGAAAGATGACATAGTCCTTGAGAGTCTTCTTAGCGGATATATTCTTCAGGGTAAATCAGATTGCTCAATTCTTCTCAAAGCCCCTCTTGAGATAAGAGTAAAACGGATGGTCGAAAGAGATAATTCTGATTTTAAAGAAAAACTCAAAGAAACAAAAATTAGAGAAAAATCTGAGATTCAACGATTTATCGATTTATATAATATAGATCTGACCGATAGAGAATTGAGATCAGATGTTTTTGATTTAATTATCGACACTGGAAATTTATCTGTAGAAGAAGTTGTAGAGAAAATCATCGAATATTTAGAGAAGCAAAAGATTATATAAATAGATAAATTTCATAGAAGCAATCACTCTTTCTATTAGTAAATTGTAAAAAAAAGAACCATTTTATATATGTTTTTTAATAAAGCTCGCGATCTTTTCTATCGCTTCTTTAGGTTCCTGAGCAAACTGTGCAAATGCTGCAAATACATGTACCATGTCTTTCCAAATGTCTAATTCTACCTCAACATTAGCTTCTTTTAATTTTTGGGCAATTCTTTTCGAATCATCTAATAAAATTTCTGATGTACCAACTTGAATATATATCGGAGGAAGTCCATGAAGATCGCCGAATAAAGGGGAAACTAACGGGTTTTTAGGGTCTACATCTCCTAAATAATTATCTAAAACAAGCTGCCCTAATTCAGGAGTAAGAAAAGGATCAACTTCCGCTTTTGTTGTATATGACTCACCAGAACCAGTCATATCAGTCGCGGGCGAAAGGCAAAAAGCGGCTGCGGGGAGCGGTATTTTTAGGTCTCTAAGTTTAATTAAAACTGAAAGTGTTAGCGTTCCACCAGCAGAATCTCCTCCAATTATTATATTGTTTGGTTTATAACCTTTTTCAGACATAAGCCATTTATATGTGTCGAAACAATCATTTAATCCCGCAGGGAATGGATGTTCGGGCGCCAGTCGATAATTTATTGCCAAAACCTTTATTTCTGCTGCTCGAGAGATTCTGGAAATTAAATCTCTATGTGTGTCAATAGAACCCGCTACAAATGCTCCTCCATGCAAATATAATAAAACTTTGTTCTCAATAACATCTGGAGCTATTATCCATTCTCCTTCTACATTATTTATTTTAACCGGCTCAAATATAATATCTTCTGGAATTTTACTCATTGCGGCCAATTGATCTAATCCCCGTCTTGTTGATTCAACGCTAGTCTCCTCAGTCATACTTTGAAATTGTTTTAATAATCCAATCACTCTTTCCATTCCTTTACTAACCATACGCTCACCTTAATCTATTTTTTTCAATATTATTTTTTTAGAATATAAATTAATCTCACTAAAGATAAATCTTTCCTACATTTTAACAAATTACAAAAATACAAAATTTTATCAAAAATAGAAAATTTCTAATTTTAATATAATAACGTTATCAGACTGGTGAAAACAAGTTTGATAACAGAATAAAAAAATTTGGTGACAAATTGGATATGAGTGTTTATGATATTGGACGCGTCTGTGTGAAAACATTGGGACGTGAGGCTGCAAAGCATTGCGTAATTGTTGATATAATTGACAAAAATTATCTTCTTATTGATGGTACTAAAGTGAAACGTAGAAGAGTGAACTATAAACATATTGAACCTCTTGATGAGGTTATAGAACTCAAAAAAGGAGCAAAACATGATGATGTAATAGCTGCCATAAAGAAAGCTAAATTAGAAGATTTATTCAATAGCACAGTTGAGATCCCTATAAAATAAAATATTAGAGTACATAATCAAAATAGAAGATTTAAATACTTTTCTTATTTAGTGCAGCGGTCGCTTAGCCTGGTAGAGCGCTGGCTTGGAGATAGGATAACCTACCATAAAGCCAGTGCGTTTTAACGTGCGGGGGTTCGAATCCCTCCCGCTGCGCTTTTGATTTCTTTTTTTATTGAATTTTTTATTCTCTTTTTAACTTCAATAGTTTAATCTATAATTAAAAAAGATCGTGAAAGGTCAATTTAAAGATCTTACAAACATATCCAAAGGCATATCAGAATAATATTTCAACGATAATTTCTAACTTTTATTTTAAAAGCAGTAAATATAATTTACTTGTTTAATTTTCAAAAAAAGGAAAAAATACAATTTAGGGTGAAAGAATGCGAATAATTGGTATACCAAGTGATGGTCCAGAATTAAATGATAAAATCTCAGATCATTTTGGGCACTGTAATTATTTTGTGGGAGTTAAAATTGACGACGAGATGAATATTATAAAGGAATTTGCCTTCAAAAACGACGGTCATTCGAGCTGTATGGAACCTGTCCTTAATATGAGAGATAAGCAGGTTTCCGATATGATAGTTGGTGGAATTGGAGGACGCCCATATATGGGATTTCTTCAAGTTGGCATCAATTTATATCAAGGAATAGAGGGTAATTTAAAAGAGAATGTTATGCAGTTGATTAATAAAAATTTGAAACCCTTGGGAGAACCCAGCTGCTCCGGAACGAACTAAACACACAAAAACTAATTCCTATAATTAAATCCTTTAGGTTTTTTCAACATTTTTATTTATTGAATAGGGTAGGGCATTAGTATTTTTCTTTTTAATTTATTCACTTTTATTCTTTTCCCTTAAATATCCCTATGTAAAATACTTTATATGAAAACATTTACGCAAACTTTAGAACCAAACCTTAAATGTGGTATTTGTGGAAATGAAATTATTGATCGAAAATCTTCGTATCACTCAAAATTTATTCCTTGCTCCGCTTGTGAAAGATGTAGATCAATATTCTCCAAAAAGGATATTGAAATCATGCTTAATATGTTTCTTGCCTATGGAGGATATTTCGGGCAACTGTCTGAGAAAAATTTCTCGCTTGAATCATACTTGGAAAAAATAGGAATTAAACAAAATTTAAAAACCGAACAAACTGAAGAATTAAAAGTATTGATTTTACACAACTTATTATTGCATGGAATTACACTACAAAAATACTTCCATCTTATTAAATGAATAAGCTTACTAATTATTACTAATCTCTCTATACCAAATCTAAATATACCAGAAAAAAATAATTATATAATAGCAATAAATAAGTTATTAATTAAACATCTGGGAATTCCAGAGCTTTCGCCTTGCTTCCTCCCATCATCTGCTCCATCCCTCCCGAGGATTGTGTTTGCAACCCTAAGAGTCTCTGAACTAGTGTATTTATGCCTAGACTGCATAAAAAATACCAGGCGGTAAAATTAATCCATCCAGCTTCTAATCCTATTGCTCTTACAGTTCCATAAAAAAGGTACGTCCAATCTTCTACATCACAAGATGATCGGACAATCCCTCCTATTAACGGTATATCGTTCGCATTCATTGCTGTTAACGCAACAGGTCCATTCCCGAATAATCCTCGGATTACAGCAAATAAGATAATCATTGGCAAAAACGTAATGCATGTAGGCTTAAGTCGTTGCATTGACATACTTTGTTGTGTTTTTTTAAGCATTTCATCCTTTCTTTCCCATCGCTTTCTTAGTTTCAAATATCTATTAGGATCTACTTCAGCTATATCTATAATCTTTTCTTTTTTCTCTTCATGAGCTTTAATTTGTCGCTGTTTGCGTTCTAATTCATCAGTATCTACGAGCCATTTTGTGAGTCCAGCACTTACGAGTGCGATGGTGGCTGCAATTAGTAATATAATAAACATAGATCCAGGCGGATCTAATAACCAATTTATATCCAAAGTTTGTTGGATATTAATGAATAAAATCATATCTCTACTTTAATTAGATTAGCATTAATTTAAAAATTTACTTTTACTGAGGTTTATTGAACTTTCAATAATTTTGGATTTATTCTCTTATCCAAAATAAATAAAAATAATCAATTTCTGGAATTTTAATCTATTTATATTATAAATTGTAAAAGGATATTTTCATGAATCATCTGTTTTGTCTTATTAGGAAAACTGTCTTCCATTCAGAATTTTAAATGAAAATCGTGTGAATTAAATTTTTAATCAATCTAAACCTAATAATCCTCTCATACCAGGATATTGCGCAGCAGCTAACTCTTTACTTATAGTTTCTGCATATTGATGTGTTATCCCTATGGCGATTAATAAACCTGTTCCAGAGGTAAGAGCTCCTAAACCATCAGCAAAAAAACTCAATCCGGCGATTATGATGCCATTTAATACTACGAGAGTAGGGATATATCGTTTTAAAATCCGTTCGATAATTTTTTCAGAGCTTCTAAACCCTGGTATTTGCATTCCAGAATCAATTATTTGTCCCGCAACATCTCGAGGAGCTAGTCCACTTACTTCCACCCATACTCGTCCTAAATAAATACACAACAAAATGAAGATCCCCAAATAAATAACCGCTCTCAGAGGATCAGCGAGTAAAGCGGCGATTCCTTGTGGAGGTGAAAGATAATACATTAACCCCCCAGTAGGTATTAAATAATTAGTTCCTGACGCCTCTGAAGGCTCAAACATACCTATTAGATTAAGGAAAAAATTAGTACCGTTATGTGAATTCCAAATCATTTGACCGAAGAAGAGAAAATTTGCATACAACGCGTTAACAAGAATGACAGGAATAACAGAAACATAAAGTAGTTTCATCGGATATTTCCCCTTAAACCCTCGATAGCCTCGATACTGCAATGGAATCTCCACTTTTGTCGATTCAAACCAAACTACCATTAAAAAGATTATTACCGTTGTAATACCGCCTAAAATTGAAGGTAATTGTGTTTCACCCCTGAGGACTATGGTTCCTAAGGTGGTTTCGGGATTTCCATCAAAAAGTGCAGAAAAAAATGCTATTACTATTCCTCTTGGTAAACCGTCTTCCCCGGGGATAAAATTAAAAGCATTCCAGAATATCTGGCCCGCAACTCCCGCTGCGATGAATAATGAAACTCCGCTGCCTAATCCCCATCCTTTTTGAAGTAATTCATCTAATAAAATAATGATTATACCAGCGAAGAAGAGTTGCATAAAAATAAATACTACATTCATAATCCCTAACTCATTAATTGGACCGAAAGCACCCCCTAATAGATATGCTGTTGCATTAAACACGGTTAACATCATTGAAAGAACCTTCTGAGCTCCACTAAACATTGATCTATCATAAGGATCTGCCATATTCACGTTAATTAGCTTTGATCCTAATAATAATTGCATGATTAGACCAGAAGTCACAATAGGACCGATTCCTAATTCTGTAAGTGTCCCTCTATTACTGGCTAAAATTACCCGCATCCAATAAAAGTAATCTGTAGATTCTTCGAGTTGCACTCCATAAAGGGGAATATTCGACATTACAAGATATATTATCAAAACTACAGCCGTCCAGATAAATTTTTCTTTAAACGAAACTTCACGCTGAGGTGCTTTTATTTCAGGTGTGATCTTCACAAACGGTGTGAAAAAACGTATAAATTTAGACGTCATTATTTTTTTAGTAATATTTAAAAATTCTGGACATTATCTTTTTTAATAATTTTTTTTAAAAAAACCTTTCGTAATAGTTCTCTTCTTAAATAAACTCCATCTTTCAAAACTTAATTTTAATATTTAATATCACTCTAAAAAACCAAGAATATTTTTAAACCCTCTTGATAATAAAAAAAGTATAAAAAAATTGAAAAATTATCTTTATTATATTTTCCGAATTCCTTATTTGTCTGAAGATTAACCAAACTGTCTATCTCCTAAAGTAAATAAAAGATATTCTTGACATTCCCTAAAATAAGGAGCCAATTCCTGCCGGTTCTTCCTCTTCCTCTTCCTCTTTTTTAGCCTCTTCTTCTTTTGCTTGAGGAGCACCACCACTTGTAGCAGGCATTGATGCTACAGGAGCAGCTGAAGCAGATTGTAATATTGTATCAATATCTGTCTCATTTAAACCAGCCACAAGCTTTGTAATTTGCTGTTTATCTGGTTCTATATCAGCAGCTTTCAAAATCTTTTCAATACTTGCTTCGGTAATGTCTTTCGATGCTTTATGAAGCAAAAGTGCGGCATAAATACTTTCCATTTTCTATTACCTCTAATTTTTTAATTTTTAATTTTTAATATATTATTAGAATAAGCTTCCTATTCCAGAAACTTCATCCTCCTTTTCCTGATCTTTCTTTTCTTCTTTCTTCTCTTCAGTTTTAGGTTTCCCACTTGGAGGTGATGCAATTCCTTCTCCAAAAATCATCGCATTCATAACATTTGCATGAGATTGTGCTTTTTTAAGATAATCCTCGATGAATGTTTCATCTATAAATGGCATCTCGAAAAGTAAAGCTATTGCTTCGCGATGAGCTTTCTGCATCAAAGGTTCAAAGGTTTCTTTGTCGATTATCCCTAGTTCAAGGGCTATTGTCTGTGCTATTATATATGAAGATGCAACTTCCTCTCTAAATTTCGCCAAATCCATATATATAACATCTTCAAGAATAAGATCCCCATCAGACCAGGCAGTATGAATCTTTAGAATTGATTCAATGGGTTCAACTCCAAGCTTTTTCAATACAGATGCTTCTTTAGTTGAAACAATATCTCCTGCTTCATGGGTGACCGTATCTTCTCGGATATGTATTGTGTCATTTTTAATCATGGTAGGTAGCTTTAAAGTCATATTCAATTCACTTATTACTTGACCAGTGGGCAATCCAGTATCTCCTGCAGGAACGACAATATCAACGGGAGTCCGTTGATCAGGTTTTGCGGCAACCATCCATTTATTTTCTAAGAAAATTCTTCTTAATTCAAAAGGATCTATATCAGTAAAAATAAGAGCGGATTGACCAGGTATACTTTCTTTTAATTCATCTATATTTTCCTTATTACTCTCTTCTTGATATTTATCAAGCGCTCGCTGTTGCAAAGATTTTTTCGACATTCGAATTACCGCTTTACCTCTAAGTATTTTTCTCATCTCCTGAACTTGTTTATCGTTAATATTAGAAACATCAATTACAATAATATTATCGTATTTTTCCATTAAATCCTTAAGATATTTAATCTCATCCTTTTTCCATTGAGGGATTGTTTTTTCTGACATCATTTTTCATTATTCACCCACACTATCCAGGAATTCCTCGTCTACTTTAACAGGTTTTCCCATTGTTGTTTTTATATACATATTTCGGATATTATTATATTTATGAGGCATTTGATCGACAATATAATCAACCACAGTTTCAATGTTCTCAAAAACCTTTTCATTTTCCATAGATTTTTTACCTACCTTAACTTGGATCATTGGTGTTTTTTTTACTTGAATTCTAATAATTCGTTTATATCTATTGATAGCATTTTCAAGCTCTTCTACTGTAGAAACGATTCCATACCCTGCTGGAAACGGTTTCGGCATTTTACCTCGTGGGCCAAGAAACCTCGCTAAGTATCGAGCAACTGTAGGCATTAATTTATCTTCTACAATAAAAAACTTATAGTTCTTTACAAATTTTTTTTTTTCTTTCTTCTCTTGAGCGTTTAATTTTTCTAATCCATCAGAATCCAGTGTATCTACATCCATCTTTTTCGCTTGTAATAAAAGCTCTCCAGATGCTATTACGCATAGTTTTGATTCCCTTTCCTTTGCTACGGGATGTGGCAATATTAATTCTTTATCAATTCGTTGTTTCGGATCATTAAGATCAATATCTTTAATATTAATGATTAAATCGACAGATTCATCAAAATTACGTTTTTTAGGTTTATGTCCTTCTTTTTCTCTTACAGAAAAATCTATAGCTGTTGTTAACGATCGTTTTAATAATCTATCATCAACTTTCATAATAATTCCTCCGTAATTTGATCATCATATTCTCCATTATCAATTCTTTTTTGAATAGTTCGAGGATCTTCTCCTTCAATGGTCGCTCCTATTGATAAGGCTGTCCCAAGAACTGTTCTCATGGCAGCTTTATACGTTTTTTCTAAAAAAGTATCTTTTTTTGCTTCAACAACAGACTTAATTTGATCTAAGGTTAAATCCCCTATTTTTTCTTCTGCACAATTAGAACTTCCTTGCACCGCTCCTAATTCTTTTAGAAGCAAAGATGCTGTTGAAGGAGTCTCAATAAATATCTCAAATTTCTTAGTTTCTGGATCACACACTATTCGTACAGGTACAGATAATCCTTTGAACATTTGCGTTTCTTCATTTATTTTATCTATGACATCTTTTATGTTTATACCAGTTGGTCCAACTGCAGGACCGATAGGCGGTCCACCAGATGCACTACCTCCTGTAACAAGTGCTTTAACTACTATTTTTTCCGACTGTTCACTCATTTGTAATCCTCTTCAATAATTATTATATTTTCAAAACAAATAGTAAAAAGGCTAAATTGTAGGTTCGTTTATTTCAATACATTTTATGATGCTATATTGAAACCGTTAAACACGTACTAAGCCTTTTAGAATTGTTTTGACTTAGTAAATTTAAAAATACTTGAAAATTAAAAAGTTTTATTAAAAAAATAGAAAAAAAAGATATTATGTGAATTGGTATTTTTAGACTCTATTCATTTAATAGCCAATTTACTATATAATCTGGAAAGAAAAATCCTAAGTAATAAGTTATAGAACTTATGATTAAAATCAAGCGAACAAGTATAATCATAAAAATTGTTGTTTAGGAAGAGATAATTATTTAAATTTTGAAATTTGTAATGTTAGTGAGTCCAGCGACAACACAATCTTCTGCCATAATCTAAATTATTTTTCAAATATTCTTCAGAAAGGATTTCATGTACTGTTTGGTAGTCTAAATTAAGCTTTTTGGCAATATCTTCTATATCCATGCCTGGAATGGTTATTAGCTCCAAAATAGTCTTTTTTGTCTCTTCATTTACTTCAATCATTTTGATTCACTAAATTATAGAGAAATACAAATTAAAAATATCTTTTTTATATTTTAAAATTTTTGCCCTTCATTCTTCTAATAAAACTTTATTGTGGAGAGTTCCTATATTTTCAATATAAATTTCAATAACATCTCCAGGTGAAATTGGTCCAATTCCACTCGGAGTACCAGTAGCAATAATATCATCTGGCTTTAAAGTAAAAAATTGAGAAATATAGTTAATTAAAAATGGTATTTTAAAAATAAGATATTTAGTATTCGAAAATTGTTTCCTTTCACCATTTAATTTTAACTCTAAGTTAAGATTATGAGGATCATCTAATTTTACGATTTTCGGACCGATAACACCAAATGTGTCAAATGATTTTGATTTAAACCATGGTTTTTTTGAAGATATATCCTTAATCTGCATTTTTCTTGCTGTAACATCATTAAAAACACTATAACCTAATATATATTCATAGGCATTGTCTTCTGAAATATTCTTTCCTTCTTTTTTAATAATGACAGCCAATTCCGCTTCATAGTCTACCCTGTTATATTTTTTATTATTATATAGTATTTTGGGGTAGATAATGGGATCTTTATGACCGATCAAACAATTTAATGTTTTATTAAAAA
This sequence comes from Promethearchaeia archaeon, assembly GCA_046497275.1. GTDB lineage: Archaea > Asgardarchaeota > Lokiarchaeia > Sigyniarchaeales > SOKP01 > TEKIR-8. The sequence goes on from JAWOFX010000130.1 coordinate 22,265, forward strand.
GAAGTGGTTCTTCAGGAATTTCTCTATGTGTTTCTTCAATATGATCTTTATAATTCAACCCTAAACAGATTATTTTTGTGGGATTTAGCGTTTTCTTTCCTATTTTTATCATAATTGTTATCATTTAATCCTCTAAGATTTATCAATATTCCTAATTGAAGTATTTGGGGAATCTGAAAAAATTGGACGAATTATTTAAATCATAGAACGTTAATTATACTAAGCAAATTAATTGCTTTTCTACTCAAATATTTAAATCTTTAAATATATTTTTAATAGGTGTTTGTAATCAGTAATAGCATCAATTCTGAAAATAAAAGTTCACGAACTAGGACAAGTATTGCTAAACGAGTAGCAACTACTGGATTATTAATTCCTGTAGGCTTGATATTGAGTTACATCAACCCTTTTGCTTATATTCCTATTGCTGGAGCGAAAGTTAACCCCTTTGCTCATATTATTAACTCTATTTCTGGAGTTTTAATTGGATTATCCTTTTCAATAACTACCGCATTAGCAATCGCAGCTTTAAGATTTTCTCTCGCGATTGGATCTATTCATGCATTTCACGGAGGAGTTTCAGGAGCTTTAGTAGTTGGGGTCTTTTCTTTCATATTAAGAAGAAAAAATGAAAAATATGTCGAATACGCAGCGCTTTTTGAACCTCTTGGAACTATTTTTATTGGAGGAACTATAGCATATTTAATCTCTCCGATTGGGACTATTTTATATGGTCTAAGCTTTTGGTGGGGATTATTTGCAGCTAATTGTATCCCAGGATCTATAATAGGCTTTTTAACTTTAAAAATCTTGAATAGAGCAGGGCTCTCATGGAAGGATTTTTTCTAACTAATAGATATTTGGTTTAATATAATATATTATGAATTGCCGAAATAAATTGGATTTTGAAAGAATATTGGGAATAAAGGTACTTTTATATGGTGAGACAAATACATATAAGACTTTCTGTTCCGCTAAATATGTACAATTTCTTTTAGAAGATAGAAAAATTAATCCTAACCAAATTTCAATAATTGATTTCGCACCTAAATTGCAAACTATTGATGATTTGAAAATAGGTGGAAAGGTTAAGGATTATTTTAAAAAGAGTAACTTATGTAGATATTTGGACACTAATGAAGAAATCATCCCTCCACGATTACATGCTAAAAATAGGAAGGAATTATATCATAACGTATGTCATAATTATAGACAAACAAGAATAATTCTTCAAGAATTTAACGAGAACCCAACCCCATATTTAGTAATAAATGACATTTCTATCTATCTCCATTTAGGGGATAAAAGAGATTTGATTGAAGCAATGGAAAATGCTAAAACTGTAATTGGAAATGCATACTATGGTAAAAATATTAGTCAAAAAGCTAAATTTGCAAGATTATTTAGTCTAAAAGAACAAATCAAAATAAAAAATCTTAGAAAATATTTCGATAAAACAATTCTAATGGAAAAAACTTAATTTGGGAGTTCATTTGAAAGGCTGAAAATTTCACATTGAAGGATTTTTTTAAATTCTAAATCCCTTTCATCTAAACAACCATTATTATCGTAGATATCAATAGGACACTCATAATCAGTAGAAAGTAAGGCTGAGATTATTAAATTAGAGATAGTACTATAACATCCTGTTCTTTCTTTATATTTGAACAAATCATCAACAAGTTTCGATACCAATTCAAATTTCTTCTTCTGTTTTATTCTCTTATTTTGAGCATATGTTATTTCAATTTGCTTCCCCATCATTTCATAACTGTAATTCTTCTCAACATGCAATCCATTTTTTTGATTGTTCATATCAATCATAATCTGATTTAAATTAGTTGGAACTCTAAAACAATTCTAAAATTAATTTGATTAGAATTCATAAAAACTCATATAATATTTAAGTGATATATCAAAAAAATGAAGGTTAAATAACAAGTAAAACTAATTTGGACGTTTAAATATATTTGAATGACTAATAACTATAAATAAAATAGGATTATGAGATGATTTAAGAAAGAGACTCTTTTTTAGATGTTGGATATTGAGGAATATGTGTTTCTATTTTGTATTGTTGCCCTGTTTTTTGTTCTATATGCTTTGCTTTATTAGTTATCGCCTTTAACTCATCCGATATTTTTGATGTAGATATTCCTTGGCTTCGCAGCATTTCAAATCCGTTCTTTATAACTTCACTAACAAATCTTGGTATGCTTGAAAGCATCCAATTAAATTTCCCGAACGGATTACAATATCTTTTCCCTACCATTAAAAGCCATTCTTTTCCAAAATAGTAGGACGAATATGCTTCGACTACTAATTCATATAGTTCTTTACTTGATAATTCATCAGTATCCATCATTGATTGGAATAGATCATAATTTCTGTAATTTTTTGATGCAATCTTTCCTTGAGCTTCCATCTCATCATAAAATTCAGTTCCAGGAAAAGCAGTTATTGGGGTAAATTGAACACATGTTAAATTAAGTGATTTGGTAAATTGAATGGTTTGCCTTACCATTTTTTTAGTTTCTCCAGGAAAACCTATTATAACTCCTCCAAAAATCGAAATACCATAGTCTTGAAGCTTTTCCACCACTTCTCTTGTCATAATTGGTGTTGTCCCCCGTTTATTCATCGCATTTAAGCTTTGTTGATGTACTGACTCAATACCAAGAAAAACTTGCCTCATCCCCGCTTTATGCATCAAATCGATTAACCAAGGATTTCTATGTAGCGTATCAACTCTCGATTGACAACTGAAATACATCTTGTTATTTACTCGGGACTTAATAATCGCATCAAGTATGCGTTTTGTTCTTTTTATATTTATAGTGAAATTATCTTCGCAGAAAAAAATGAAATCATTTTCTTTCCAATTGACATCATAGATTTCTTTCATTATTCGTTTCACGCTTTTTGACCTATAGGATAAATGAGAATATGGATCGCTCCACATCTTATGAATACAACAAAATTTACATGAATGAGGACATCCTCTTGAACTTTCAAGGGAAGCAACTCTCACTCCCAAATAAACATATTTAGAATCATCAATTAAATCTCGTCTTGGTAAAGGAAAGTTATCTAGATTCTTTTCTAACTTACGATCCTTGTTATGAATCACTTTTCCCTTCTCATCTTTATAGGAAAGTCCATCAATATCTTTTAGCGTTATTTTGTGTTTATTGTCATTGATAAAATCGATTAGTTCTCGAAAAGTGTGTTCCCCTTCTCCTCTAATGACATAATCCACAGATGGATGTTTTATTACATGATCAGAAGCTAAGGTTGGGTGATATCCTCCAAGAATTGTTGGACAGTCTTGTTTCTTGGCGATGTCCGCAATCTCGAATGCACTGTAAATTTGTGGCGTCATGCTTGTTATCGCAACAACATCATGCCTATTTAATTCGCTAGCTAATTTATTTTCATCAAAATCTTGAACCTTATAATCAATAAGTTTTGCATCGTGCTCGGGAACCATTGCGGCTAAGGTCATTAGGTTTAGGGGTTGCCCTTTAATAATAAAGTCAAGACCTGCTCTAATTCTTGTTGGATTGATATATAAAATTTTCAATATTAATTTTCTCTTTTAAAGTAATTTAATTGTATTAGTTTATATAAAATTTTATGGCATTCTAATATTAATTATTTTCGTTGAAATTGAAGAAAATATTTCAATTAAAAGAAAGAATATTATTATAATCATAAGACCTCCTTAACTATTAAAAATTTGGATTCTCAAATATATTAATTAAATATATCTTTTTCAATCATGAGGAATAATAATTTTTAAAGAATCTTGATTTTTCGTTCTAATTAGAAATGACTTTTATTTTGTAAGAAATTATTTAAATTTAATTTTGAGAAAAAATTAAAAGGAATTATTATGAGTAAAAAACGAAAATTGGTTCTTTTTGGTCCACCTGGCGCTGGTAAGGGTACTTTTGCCTCGCAAATAAAAAAAGTCTTGCCGAATATTATTCACGTTAGTACAGGCGACATCTTTAGAGAGAATCTAAATAATGAAACTGAACTGGGATTAAAAGCAAAAGAATATATGGAAAAGGGAGAATTAGTTCCCGATGATGTTGTCATTGATATGGTAGATGATCGTTTAAATAAAAAAGACCTTAAAAAGAATGGCTTTATTCTCGATGGATTTCCTAGAACCTCAGAACAAGCTAAAGCGCTATCAGAAATAACAAATATTGATTTATTCCTCTTGTTAGAGGTCCCGAGAGATATATTGAAGAAGAGAATTTTAGGTAGATTTTCTTGCCCTGAATGTGGAGAGATTTATAATAAATATACTCTACAACCAAATAAAAAAATCGGAGAAGATAAATGGATTTGTAATAAATGTGGGACAGAAATAGAATTTGAACAAAGAAGTGATGATACGGAAGAGACCTTAGAAAAGCGGTTAGATGTATATGAAGAAAATGCAACCCCTATAAAGAATTATTATGATGAAAGAGGAAAATTGAAAAGAGTTGACGCACAGAATACATTAGACTTATCTGAAGGAGAAATTAAACAAATAATTGAAATTTAACTTATTTTTCTTATTTTTTATATATATGAACCCTTATAAAATTTGTATTGCTATCCCGATTAGATCAAGCAGCGTTGAGGAAAATAGAAAGGTTCTATTCAAGGTTGAGAATCATTCTCCAGATTTTATTGAACTCCGTTTCGACTATATTCAAGACCCGAACAACTTAACATTTGAGTTTATTCGATCTCTATTAGATTATTCCGATATTCCAATGATTTGTACCTTTAGAAAGTATTCTGAAGGAGGTCATTGTAAAATTACAGACTCAGAGCGTATTTCCATAATAAAAACTATTATTAAGGCTACACCTGAATTCCTAGACATAGAAATGGATAATTCTATTGATTTTATTGAGGAAGTTGTCTCATTAGCTGCTGAGAAAAATATAAGATTAATATTTTCTCATCATAATTTCACAGACACTCCTAAATTTAAAGATATGCAAAAAATCATTTCTTCCTTTAAATTAAAATTACATGGTATTCAGAAGATTTATAAGAATTTTTTAAATAATTTTGTCTGGAAATTAATATTTACAGCAAATAAATTTGAAGATAATTTAGAAGTGTTGAAACTCTGTAATACTATGGCTCATGAGAATGAAAATATCATCTCTTTTTGTATGGGAGAGATAGGAATCTTTTCTCGATTGCTTTCAGTCAAAATGGGGGGGTTTTTAACCTATGCCTCCTTAGATGATAAAACTGCTCCTGGTCAGATTAATATCGATTACATGAGAAAATTTTATAAGATTTTCCAGAATTAGGATATACCAAAGAATTAATTATTATTACATTTCAAATATTTTTATTCCTTCAAATTGATGATATTTTTTCCGATTTCTTGATCATAATTTATGGGATATTGTTCTCCTACAAATTCAATTCTTTCCAATTCCGATAATTCCTCATCCGTTCCTTTAATTATTCCAATCGTGTGTTTATTTTTATTTACTCTTCCAATTACGATGCCATATTTCCTAGTTCCATCTCTTTCGTAAATTAATGTATAAGCTAATATTTTAATTATTCCATTTGCCTTTTTTATTGGTTCAGCTAATTCTTCATTAAGTATTTTTTCCTGAACCTCTTTTGTATTTAACTCATCGAAACCTAATTTTGGGGGTTTTTTGCTATATATGCCAAAAGATTGTTTTGTATTATACCCACCGTTCGCAATCACCATAATCGTTAAATTTGGATTTTGTTGTATTTTTTCTATTGCTGTTGCGATTGCGTGTAATGAGTAATTACTCCAAGGGCCACCAAAAAACGGTAATCCCCCCGTGAGAGTTAAAGGTCGATTTTCATTCTCTTTCAAACCTATTTCTTTGGAAATAATTTCCACAATTGATGGAAAGCAGCTATAAATATCAAAAATATCAATATTATCTAAACTGAGTCCCGCTTGTTTTAATGCTATTTTTGAACCAATGTTCGCTGCAGGTGAGACAAATAATTTAGCCCTTCTTGTGATATCAAAAATGTTTTGAAAATCTGATGTTCCCATGAGATACACCCATTTTTGTTTAGGTATTTCCAGTTCTTTAGCAATCTCTTCGCTTATCATTAGAACTGCCGCACTTTGATCTACAAACATATTCGAACACATTCTTTTTGTATATGGATAGCAGATCATACGATTATTATGAGAAGGGGTTATAATCTCTCCTTTGGTATAAGACTTTTGTGTCCATGCATAAGGATTTTGAGCAGCAACGTTAGAAAAGTTTTCAAATAAGATGCCCATCTGATTCCGATGCTGCTTAATATTAAGTTCCATTGCTGCTCGATATGCAGTTTCAAATAATGCATATGAGTAAGGGGGGATAATCAAATTATACTTATTTTCAAATTTATTTGTTCCGTGCCAAATTTGGCCTTCCATATAATCTGGGTCGGCTTTTTTCGGCCATGATAACTTTATTCTCCCTTTTTTGGCTTGATATACGGAATATGATGCTTCTCCCCCTATAATTAAAATGCATTTTTTCTTTCCATCATAGATTCTTCTAGCAGCTCGATTGACAAGCATTTGCGGAGTATTTCCTCCGTCTGAAAGGTAAGTCTTTTCATTTGGATTTAAATGTAAAATCTCACTTAATTCACCTGGAGCATCTTGATATGACCACGAATTAATATTAACCATATAAAGTGCATCAATAAATTCTTTTAAATTTTCTGAATTATTTATGTTAAATGCTTTTTCTGCCGACTTAACCATTAAAGTAAGCGGATCTAACCTTTCTTTTATTGATTTTCGATGCGTATATTGTGCTCCACTGATTAATATTGGCCACGTTTTAGTCATAGTTATTTTAGATCTGTTTTCAAAGGGGTTTGATATTAATTGAAATATTGTGCGATTTAATAGATTGACTTATGAAAGCCTAATTTTTAAACTGAATTGCAGAAATCTAAAAGCTAATATGTTCGTATAATTACTATTAACTAGAAAAACTATTATAAAGAGGATAGTATTTAAAATGGTCGTGTATTTTTCTTTCTTACTTCATATCTATCAACCTCCCACCCAGATTGCCCCCGTTATTAAGCAGATAGCAAAAGAATCATATAAACCAATTTTAGGTGCCGTAAAAACTCATCCTGAGGCAAAGATCACGTTAAACATTAACGGGACTTTAGTAGAACAATTATATGACTATGGATTTACGGAGATTATTGAAGGAATTACAACACTCGCTTCCAGAGGACAAATTGAACTTACATCATCTGCGAAATTTCATCCCCTTCTTCCATTACTTCCTCAACCCGAGATTGAGCGTCAAATCAAATTAAATGATTCCACAAATAGGAACTTTTTTGGGGAGATTTATAGGCCTCGTGGCATTTTTCCTCCTGAAATGGCAATTTCAGAGGAGGTTTTACGCACTGTTAGTAATATGGGATTTGAATGGATTATTATGAGTGGAATTGCTAACATTTTGCCAAAATTTCCTACTACATTTATATCTCAACATCATAATGCTTTAAGATTATTGTTCCGTGATGATTATATTTCTATCGATTGTGCATTTAACAGGATTAATAATGTAGAAAATTTTGCTAATAGATTAAAATATCGAAACACTAGTGAAGATTATTATGTGATCTTGGCAATGGATGGCGAAACTTTCGGTCATCATGTAAAGCATGCTATAGATGATTTTTTAAATCCTTTATTTGATTTTCTTCCTTCGCGAGAGGATATAAAAATATGTACAATATCTGAAATAGTCGATAAGTTTCCTATAGGTGAGAAACAACAACCAAGAGATTCCAGCTGGTCAACTATGCCTTATGATATTGCAAATAACATACCCTTCCCACTTTGGTTCGATCCACACAATAAAATTCATATTGAGCAACACAAATTTTTCATGTATGCTCTTACATTGGTTCATCTTACCAATAAATTTAGAGAAAGCATGAATGATGAGAAGAAGCGAATTTTAGACAACGCTCGAAACTTACTTGACAGAGGCGTTCATAGTTGTCAGCAATGGTGGGCCTCAAAACGCCCATGGTATTCCCCTGACATGATTATGAGGGGATTAAATGAAATATTAATGGCAAGTGTAAATGCTAAAAGAAGTATCCCAGATAACTCCCCAGATATCAAGGAGGCGGCGAAATTAATAATGACTGATATGCTTAAAGCCCATAATAAGATAATATTATCTCTCTAATCTGGTTATTTTATTGAAACCATTCTAATTTCATTAGAAAAAAGAAAAAAAGGAAAAAAATAAATTATTTCTCGAAAGTCGAGCCGCAGTTTCCACATTTGATTATCTTTTTGTATACCGGGGTTCCTTGCATACTGTAATAAAGTACCTTGGATTTATCCGGTTCCTCGTGTAACATTCTCGGATTTTCATTTCCGCATTTCTCACATTTAACTCGCTTATATTCTGTCAAAAATATAACCCTAACCTAATTATTATTATACTATTAAGATAGGGTATTAAAATTTAAATCTAAGTTTTTGAAATATAGTATAAGTTTAAATTCTTAAGAATTAATAGTGCTTCTGATTAAATTTTTATAACTCTTATAATTCTTGGCGTGAATACAATATTTTCTTGTAGCAGGTCCCCACTTCTTATTTTGTCGAATTAAATGTATGAATAAATCTGAATCTGCAATAAAAGTACCTCCCAAAACATCAACACCTCTCTGAAATATGGGATCTGGTAAAAAACCACCTGTTGGACCCACCATTGAAATTTTTTCCGCATTCTTGGTATATGAGAGAATTTCATCTAGTGAATCATTTAAAACGGTTGTGCTTGTACATAGAATTTTATTACACGATTTTAATTTTGAAGGATCTAGCGTAATTTCCCAATTTTCTTTTGTTTTAATATTGAATTCTTTTTTTTCGATAACAACCAATGGAATATTCATTTTCTCGATTTTTTTAACTAAAGGCGGAAAATATCCCACCATTCCAACTTTATCATCATCATTGAGATTAAGTAATCCTAAAGAATCACTTACAAAATCAAATTCATAATTCACTTTCTTAAAAATTGATTGAGAGATTGCATTTATAGCGCCCAATGCTAAAGTCCTTTCTAATTCCCTTGCTGAATCAAATTTTTTTGCCAAATCTACAGGATTTATTCCTATTAAAGTATTTATATTAATATTAGAAACTTTTTTCCTGATCTTTTGAGATAAACCAATAAATACGATCCCGATAGATCCATCTTCCAATTTTATAGCGCCAAAATTAGAAAACTTTCTTCTCATGTCTGTAGGAAGAAATTTAGGGAAAAAAGCATCCGAAATTAAGTCCAAATCAATTTTTTCCTCTATATTCACTACGATTTTAACGAACTCATTTTTTATGACCATAATCATTATATCCTAGTTTTTTTTTCTTTTTCTGCCCTCTTCATTTTCACATCAATTTTATGAAGGATTTCCTCTACTATCTCATTTATAGTCTTCTCTGATGTATCAATAATGATATCAGCAGCTTCCTCATAAAAAGATTTTCTAAAAGTTAAAACTTTTTCTATCTCTTCTCTAACATTCTTTTTATCAATTATTGGTCTTTTTTCTTTTCCATTTTTTATTATTCTTTCATAGATAATATCGGGAGAAGCTTCTAATAGAACAATATAGCAGTTACGCTTAAGATAATCTATATTAATCTTATTCAATACAACACCTCCTCCACAAGAAATTACCACTTTTTTATACTGAGATACTTGTTTGCAAGCCTCAATTTCATATTCTCGAAACCTTGATTCTCCATCTTCAGAAAAGATTTTAGGAATTGATTTTTTTGCCATATTTTCAATAATCTCATCAGTTTCAATGAATCTATAATCATCTCCAAGGCTTTCTGTTAATTTTTCTCCCACAGAACTTTTACCAGTTGCCATAAAACCAATAAGAGCAATAGAATTATGTCTCATATTATTTGAATTGTTTCAGTACCTAAGAAAGTTAATTTTAATTTTTAATAATTAATAATATAATTTAAATATGGAAAATTTTAACATAGATTCCCAAACAAACGTGTTAGGTCTTATTGGTCATCCAGTACAACATAGTATGAGTCCGATAATGCATAATGCAGTAATTCAAAAATTAAACTTAAAATATATTTATTTAGCTTTTGATGTTGACCCAAAAAATTTGAAAAAGGCGATGTCAGGAATTAGAGCTTTAAATATTAAAGGGATTAATGTTACAATTCCATATAAACAGGAAATTATGAAATTTGTAGATGAAATAGATCCGTTAGCGAAAAAGATTGGTGCAATAAACACGATTAAAAATGTGGATGGATATTTAATAGCGAGAAATACAGATACTGCTGGAGCTAAGAAAAGTCTTAAAGATGCGAAGTGCAAATTTCAAGGAAAAAATGTTTTAGTATTAGGCGCTGGTGGTGCATCGAGAGCAATATGTTTTGCATTAGCAGAGGAAGCTAATAAAATAATTATTTCTAATCGTACAGAAGATAAAGCTATATCTTTGGCTAAAGAAATCAAAAATAAAGTGAATACAGATGCCGAAGGATATTCAAACCAAAAAAATATCTTAGAAAAATTTATCGAAAATGTTGATATTTTAATTAACACAACACCTTTGGGAATGTATCCAAAAACAAATCAAATACCCCTCCCAGAACACCTATTAATAGAAGATCTTTTTGTCTTTGATGTGATCTACAATCCTTTGAAAACAAAATTACTTAAAGTTGCTGAAAAAAAAGGATGTAATATTTTAGGAGGTTTGGATATGTTAGTAAACCAAGGCGCATTAGCATTCGAATGGTGGACAGGAAAAGAGGCTGATATAAATTTAATGAAAACAAAAATAACTAAATATTTGGAGAGTAAAAATGTTAGGTAAATCAATAACAATTATAGGTGGATCTGGCGGTATTGGTCAGGTTTTTGCCACTTTTTTCAAAACACACGGTTTTAACGTAACTATTTTTGCTCGAAATAAAGAAAAACTTGAAGAGGTTGCAAATACTTTAGATGTGAATTTTGATCTAGATTTAGAGCGAAGTATAAAAGGTGCTGATATCGTTATGGTCTCCATTCCCATCCGTTCTACTCCACAGTTGATTAGGCAAGTTGGCCCTTTATTAAAAAGAGATGCGCTGATTTTTGATGTAACTTCTTTAAAAAAGGAGACATATAAAGCTTTAAACGAAACTAGAAAAAACTATGAAGTTAATTCTGTTTCTCTACATCCTATGTTTGGACCAGGTATAAAAAGTATGGAAAACTATAATATGATCCTTTTAAATGTGGGAGGAACAGACAATTATAACAAGAAAAAAGATGCTTTAAAGAAAATGTTTATTAAGGAAGGTTTATATTTAACTGAGATTAATGATCCAGAAGAACATGATAAAATGATGGCCATAGTTCTTGGAACACCCCACATGTTTAACATTCTCTTTATGAAATTATTAAAAACAATGGATATTCCTCTCTCAAAGCTTATGGACTTCACGGGAACAACCTTTTTGTTACAAAAGGTATTCGCTGAGAGTATAATTCAGAGAGAGGTAGAAATGTTTGGGGAAATCCAGATGGATAATCCCCAATTCCACACTCTACTTGAAGAATTTAAGAAAGTCCTAAAAGAGTACTCCTCAATCATTGAAAATAAAAACCTTAAAAAGTTCAAAAAAATCTTCTCTGATGGAATTGAATATTCAATAAATGATCCCCATTTTGAGCAATCCTATCGCTTCTTTTATGAATTTATGAAAATTTTAAAAAAAACCTGATGACTAATTAAAAAGAGAATAAAAAATTAGATAATTTAGGACAAATCAAAACCGCAAAAAGCGCAATAATTAGCTTCCCCTCTCTCATCCAATTTTGCTCCACAGCTTGGACAGTATTTCCCTATTTGAACAACAACTTCTGAATTATTCTCAAATTCTGTAGATTTATAATAATTATTTGGTTTCTCTGGTGAATTATACGCTTCAATTACTGGTTTATAGGGGTTGTATTCTTCAGAGGGTTGGCAAATAGAATTACAGTAAATGCATCGGTTTTCAGGTTTATTAAAATATATAATTAAATATATGAATACTCCAAATCCGGAAGTGAAAATTGCTAATATGACTAAAAGAAACCAATTGATCTCTTCACGTTTCGTTGGAACATCCTTACAGCACTTTTTACAATACATTTTTATTTTTCTCACCTTATTAAATTATTTTTTTATAATGATATCTAATTTACAATGATGTTTAGTATTATTAAAAAGATCTTGAGACCAATTCTTAATTTAGAAAATAAATATATATGAAATAATTATTTCTAAGCAAGAATACTAAAATATGAAGGAATAGAAATATATCATAATTCCATTCCACAATCTGGACAAAAATCTAAGGAATCCTTAATTTCTGAACCACAAAAAGGACAATATATTGCCTTAATGCCTACAATTTTATCAATATTCTCTTCAAGATTATTATTAGTTATCTTCTCACTTAACCTATAAGGATTTTTTCCTTTTTCTATAGGCTCTTGAAATATGTCTCTATTATCATTCCCTGCCTTAGATGATGAGGATTGGAAAGCCTTCACAACTGAACCACAATGTACGCATCGATTCTCTTCTTTAGAATACCAAATAGCCAAATAGATAATCAAACCTATACCAGCTGTAAAGATGGTTAAAATAATAGCTAAACAGATATCCAAATCCTCCCGTTTAAGAAGGGTGTTTTGTCCGCATTTTTCACAATAACCAATTGTCATACTTTTAACCTCATAATATTACTCTCTTATTTAAAAAATTAGAACGATTTTATTAAAAATATATTTAGACCAATTTTTAATTCGACTAGATTTTATAAAGAATCTTGAAGATTTCTCATCTATTTAAAGAATTAAATAAATATTGACATAAAATTTAGGTAATATCTTACTTTCTCAGATATGTTATAATCTAAATTATTAATTTTTTTCTTTTAACAAATATGAAAATGAACAATCAGAAAAGCAATTCTTCTGAAAAAATAATAGATCCAACCATTAGTACATTTAGACATTATTTAGTATTTTGGGGGGGGCAACTCTTTTCACTTCTTGGCTCCTCAATAGTCCAATTCGTAGTTATTTGGTGGATTACTGATATTACAGGCAGTGCTGTGCTCTTATCGATTACTGCTTTTTTTGCGTTTATACCAATTATTATTATCGGACCAGTTGCTGGAGTATATATTGATAGATGGAATCGAAAGATGATAATTGCCGCGACGGATGCAATTCAAGCTTTATTAACGTTTTTTCTTATTATTGTGTTCCTATTTGGTTTTGTAGAAATTTGGATAATAATATTTTTAAATAGTTTGCGTGGGATCTGTCAAGCAATTCATTTCCCCGCAGTTAATGCAATTATTCCTATTATGGTGCCAAAGAAATATTTAAGTAGATTAAACGGTATTAATTATTTATTTCAAGGGTTAATTAATTCTATGGGTCCTGTGTTTGGCGCTTTTTTCTTTGAACTCTGGGGTATAGAGGCAGCGTTATCAATTGATATAATTACTTTTGGGATCGCATTATTTTTATTGCTGAGCATAAAAATTCCTAAAATTACAAAAAAAACAGTCAAATCATCATTTAAAATGGATTTTAAAATGGGTATTAGAGTTCTTAAAATGGTACCTGGATTGCTTATTTTGCTAATCTTAATCTCCTCTGTTAATTTTTTAAGTGTTCCTTTTAATACATTGATGCCATTATTCATAAAAAGGATTCATAATGGCAATTCCTATGATTTGGCTTATATTATGGCTTTAATACAAGTTGGTCTTGTTTTAGGATCAATCAGAGCTTCGATAAAAAAAGTGTGGAGAAGGAAAGTTCATACCATTTTTGCGGGTATATTAATTGCAGTGATAGGATACTTCATGGCAACATTAGCACCTATTGGACTATTCTTTTTAATTGGTATAGGTGGTGCTATCCGAGCTTCTATGATTCCAATAATTAATACTAATTTCTTAACTATTATACAAACCAATGTGACCCAAGAAGCTCAAGGACGCGTTATGTCGATTGTACTCACTATTGCTTCCGCAATTTCTCCACTTGGAATGATTCTCTCGGGGCCATTATCAGAAATTTTTGGAATCGTAACCCTATATTTTATTTGTGCTACACTTATCATAGTAAGTGTTATTATAGTTTACATTTCCACAAATGTCAGAAAAGTCAGATATGATTCAGAATTTTGAATATTTGCCATTTAATGATATTTTTATACCTTATTTAATTTCGCTGCCACAATTGGGGCAGAATATTATTCCAAGATCAACATTTTCTCCGCAAAATGGACAATACTTACTTTCACCACCAGTTATTATATCTGGTTCTTTTTTTGATTTTCTATTATTTGAGGATGTGATTCTATAAGGATTTTTAACCGGAGAAATAATTTTTTGTTTCTCTTCATGGCGTTTTATTTCCTTGTATTTAGCTTCCATTGGTCGGATAATGGAGCCACAATGAGCGCATCGATTTTCGTCTTTATTATACCAAATAGCCAAGTAGATAATTAATCCGATTCCACCTGTAAAAATTGCCAAGATTATAGCTAAACAAACATCGAACTCTTCTCGTTTAACATTAACAACTTGATCACAATGAGGACAGTAACCAGAAGCCATTTTTCTTAATAATTATACTATTTTATAGTATAATAAAATTTAATATTTAGAATTAAAAAAGCAAAAAAATTTTATAATTTTTTGGATAATATGCTGTGCTTGATTTAAGGATTTTCAAGTTCTTTAGTCCCTTGTTCCCATCCGCAATAGGGGCAGATCTCTGCTTTTTTATCGATATCTTGACCACAATTTTCACATTTTTTATATTCTCTCTTATCCATAGAATGTGTTTGCTGATTTTTCTCCTCTTTTTTACTTTTTTCTTCTTCTAATTTTTCCATGAGATTAATAACTGGAACTTTTTTAGGGTATTCTCCCGGTGAGCGATAAAAGTCCACTTTTGCACTACATCGAGGGCAGTAAATCTTTTTTTGAATAAAAAAGCGATAAATAAAGAATGCAACAAGAGCAATACCGAAGGTTGCTAAAGCGGCGATTATTAATATTTGATAATGAAAGGAAGTGAGTGATTTTCTTTTAGGTTTTTTCACAGGTTTTCCACATTGAGTACAAAATGCATATTTTTTCCCCATATTCTTCATCTATATTATAATCATTTTTTTATTTAATTTTTTATTTCTTCGTATATTGAGTTACTCTCAATGCTAAGAATAAGAATATTGATCTAAACAAAACTTCTAAGTTTACTCACCATAATAATTATTTTAATTACCTTAAATATTTATACAAAATTTTATATTACATTAATCAAATGTAAATTCTAATATTAAAGAATGGGGATAAAAATAGTAAAAATCAAATCAAAAGAGAATATTTTAAAACATATCGAAATTAAACGAATTAAGCACATAAACTACGCAGAAGGTATTTTTAAAATTTTAAATGAGCGATTGTTAACCTATGAGGAATATAGAAAATTAAATGATAAAGAAAAAGAAAAATTTACTAATGAAGGATTTGTTATTGGGCAACATTCTCTGCAAACCTTACAGGAATGGATTGAAAATGACAAAAATTACATAATCACTGCAGAATTAAGATCTGGCGAAGATAAAGAAATTATAGGATTTACTTTAATTTTAGGAACGGAAGATATTCAAGATTTGGTTAGAAAATATGCTAAGCAAATCATATTTGAGAAAGAAGCTTATAAAAAGATAATCTCTAAAAACGATTTCTTATATTTGATTCAAATATGTGTAGCAAAAAATTTTTCTAATTTAAAGATTGGGACCAAAATTATAGATGAAAGTTTCAAATTGATCAATAAAGCGATTGTATCATTCGTCATAAAATCGCCTATTCAAAATAAGGCATCTCTTTATTTTCATTTAAAAAATGGATTTAGATATCTAGGAGATTATTTAGGAGATTATGGCGATTTTAAGAATTATAGTTCTACTGGACTTATTTATATTCAAAAAAATCCTCCAATAATGAATAGCGATATATTAAACTTGATCGAATATATTAACAAAGAAAAAAGAGAGAGTGAATAATCTCTCAAATTAATTATTAAATTATAAAACTTGCTTTTTCTTCTGTCTTTGATATTTTATCCATGCAAATATACCGAATATTAGAAAGAGTGCTAAAAACCCGTATATTAGCCCATATATAAGAATCTCTGCCAGAGGGACCACATCATCTAAGATGGTAAATGATGTTCCTAAAAGGTCAATATTAAAAATTTTGGCATATGTTAAAATTAAAAGTACAAAACTAGCGATAGTTCCCCCAGTACTGAAAAAGATTATTTTTGGTTCGAGAAATTCTAAAAATTTATCCATAAATGAGAGCCCTCCCCCACCAACGTGAATTTTCAATGGACCAAATCTAGGTTTTAGAAACTTCCTCTTAAAATTGATAAAAATATTCATTGCTTCGGGGCTATTTTCTAAATCATGTAATGAATACCCCTTTTCTAACGATTCAGCTCCGAAAATTTGATTTTCATCACGCTCTCTGTCTTTTTGGATTCTACTTTGTTTTTGACTAAAATTAGGATTAATTACATCAATAACTTCTTCTTTTAACATCTTTATTTCTTTACGGAATTTCAATTGTTCTTTCTTGAGAACAGAAATTTGTTCTAATATTTCAGAACCTTTAAAATCTGGCATTAAATTGGATTCAAATTCTATTCTAATATCAGTAATATCCACGATCGCAATCGGTTCAAGTCTATACCCCCCATCAATTTTAAACATAGCGATATCACTCCAATTACCTTCCTCATCGGGTATAAAATTATTGAATTGTACATCAGCAATATCTCCTCTATCAGACTTCATCTGTACTACTATAGATTTTATTAGAGGTATAAACAATTTATTTACTCCTTTAAGTATCAATTTAAACACTAATGCAGTTTCTGTTCTATCTTCAATTTGGAGAGTATTTATATTTGGTCCCAATTCTTTCCACTCAAACCCCTCCAATGGAGAAGGTCCTTGACCAGAAAATTCGAGATCAAAATACCATTCTTCTGAAATTAGATTTGATAGATTTTCACCAATAGATCTGAGCACTCCTAACCAGTAAAGACTTTCTGACTCACTTATACCTATGAGAAACTCATTTAAAGCTATTTTTAAATTCTCCTCATTGTCTTGACCAAACTCTCCATCATTAAATAACTGAAATATTTTTGATAACCACGGAGCATGACCTGAATGCCCAAGCAATCTCCAGCTTTCAAGTTTTTGTTTAAGATACACCAAAATTACGTCTTTTCTCTTAATAGAATATTCTGTATCTAGAGGCTCTAAACCATAAATTATACGGATTATATCAGGATTACACATATCATCCGGAAGAAGATCATAAGTACACCCCGTTTGAATCTGAGAAACCAGAGTATCTTGCTCAATTGTTAGCTTACCGGCTTTATCTATTTCTCCTCTATTAATAAATTCTGCAATATCCCATATCAAAATATCATTATCATAAGAAGCGGATATTAGCTTATCTTTATAAATTTCTAAATCTTTTACTCCTTCAGAATGTCCTTCTAGCGTTTTTAAACAAGTTCCCTTTTCTAAATCCCAAATTTTTATTGTTTTATCAAGTGAACCAGAGAATACTATACCATTCTTTATTTGAACCGTTAAAACTTGATCTTTGTGTCCAGTGAAGATTCTCTTAGTTTTTCCGGACTTAATATTAAATGCCCGAATAGTTTTATCAGCAGAAGCTGAAACAACTATTCCATCTTCATAATCAATATGAAATATCTCATCATTATGCCCTTTAAGGACCTTTAAACACTTACCAGACTTTTCCCATACTCTTATTGTTGCATCTGACCCCGCTGTTAATATTCTTTCCTTTGAAGCTATAACCGCACTATAAACTGCATAAGTATGACCTTTTAAAATTTTAATTATATCTCCCGTATTAATATCCCAGATTATAGCAGTATTATCCCATGAAGTTGTTACAGCAGTTCCATTTTTTAAGGCGACGCGATAAGTTGATCCTTCATGTTTTTCTAATTTACGTAAGGTTTCACCTGTATTTAGGTCTATTACATAATAATCTCCTTTATCAGATGAGGTGATTGCTATATTATCCTCACTTGCTAAACCCCAAATCCATCCTGAATATCCAAGATCAATTTCCTTAATAAATTCAAGACTCTCTAGATCCCATATTTTTAAAAGGCTTTCCTTTCCGGTGGAAATTAGTTTATTATTTGCAATAGAGACCCCTAAGACTTCGTCTTGGTGACCTTTAAGGGTTTTTATATCATGTATCGAATTATCATCCCAAATACGAATAGTTGTATCAGCTGAGGCAGAAATCAAAAAATTGTCTTCTTTCCAAATGCTTAATACCGCATCTGAGTGTCCTTCTAACTTCTTGATGCAATTTCCCGTATTAATATCCCATAAACGAATGGATTTATCCTTTGAACACGAATACAAAATATTTCCTTCCAAAAAAAGATCTAATACGGTTCTTTTATGTCCATGGAATTCTCTAATCTTTTTCTTTCGTTTGAAATCCCAAACGAATATAGTATTTGCTTGATCACCAGATACTATTAAATCTCCCTGACTATCCAAGCAATCAATCGCATCCCCATGTCCTTCATATGTATGGCAACATGAGCATGTATTCATTTCCCAAACTTTAACACTGTGATCCCAAGAAGCGGAGATTATTTTATCTTTGTTAATTGCTACTTTAGATATTTTTCGATCATGGCATTCAATGGTTTCTATACATATCCCTTGTTTCCAGTTCCAGACTTTAATTGTTTGATCTTCAGAACATGAAACAAGAGTATCCCCATATAATTTTATATCTAAAACATTACCTTTGTGTCCCTCAAGAATTTTAAAGCAATTCCCACTTATTTTGTCCCATATTCTTATTGTGTTATCAAAACTTCCAGATGCTATAATTTCGTCATCCACATCAACCGATGAGACAGTATTCGTATGGCCTTTCAAAATCTTTTTACATTCACCAGAAATTAGGTCCCAAATTCTTATTGTACAATCTCTAGAGCCAGAAATTATTGTTTTCTTATAGATTTTAACATCTTCTACTGGTTCTAGATGTCCTTCTAATTTATTCTTATACAATATATTGTGTATTTCATATATTTTTTTACTAACAACCATTAAACTTCTCTCTTTAAAAATTTGTAAAATTAATTTAATTTAGAAAAAATATCGAAATAATAACCATATTTATTATAACATATCTTATATATTTTTACTTCTCTGTCGATAAATTACCTTAAAAATCAGGAAATGAATTACTGCAACCCATTTACTATATTCTAAATATATCTCTTTTCTATGGATCTAAGGATTATATTTTTTCCAATAAATAACCTTAAATTAGAGCATTAACAAACTAGTTAAGAGAATACATAATTATGGTGTAAATTTGAAGTGTTCTGTGCATTAGAAGGTATTGATGGATGTGGAACTAGCACTCATACTAGACTGCTAGGCGGATTTCTAAAACATAAAGGATATGATGTATTTTTAACTCAAGAGCCTACTAAAAGTGAGATTGGAAATCTGGTTAGATACTTTCTAAAAAAAGAAGACTCACATCCTAGCATAGATGCTCTCTTATTTGCAGCTGACAGAGCCTCTCATTACCATGAGGAGATCAAAAAGAAATTAAAGAAAAATTTTATTGTAATCTCAGATCGCTATATTGAATCTTCCATAGTCTATCAATCTGTACAATCAAAAGAAATCTCTCAAGAATGGGTAGAGTCACTCAACAAATTTGTTGGAAAACCTGATCTTACAATAATTTTAGATATAGATCCAAAAATCTCATTGTCAAGAAAGACGGGAGAAGAATTGGAGAAATTTGAAAATATTAACTTTTTAAAGAAAGTGAGAGAAGTGTATTTACAAAGAGCAAAGAAACAAAATTATTATATTGTTAATTCAAATGATATAATAGAAATTGTTCAAGATCGTATTCAGAAGATAATCATTAAGCATTTAAACAGATAAAAATTTTTTTAGAATAAAAACAAATAAATGATTACCACTATTTTTTAAAATGGAATAATAATTCAGAATTCTAATCAATAGAAAAAAATAAATAATTCCAAAAGCTTGATACTTACTCATCATATATGGAAAAAAGAAAATTAGACCAAGAATTTCGGCAAGATAGATTGTATGAATATGTGAAAAAATTTTCATTTCCCCGTCTAGCCGGCACAGAAGGTGAAAAAAAGGCAATAGAATTAACAAAAAAAGCATTCAGTGATTTAAGTTTTTCAAAAAATCAGATTGAGACTGAATCATTCAAATTCTCGGATTTTTATTCAACGACTCTTATTAAATTAATAGCAATGATTGATTTGCTCTTTCTTTTAATGATCGTCTTTTTTGCATATGTAGCTTTATGGATTTCAATAATTATAATAATAGGATTAGTAATAATTGTATCGTTTATATTGCGAGGTTTACGTGATCCGGAAAATCCTGGTTTTTGGGGAAAATATTATGGAAACATATTTGATGCTGCGAATGTATATGTAAAAGTTCCTTCAAAAAAGATAAATGAAAATAAGGCAGGCAATATTGTAGTTTCTGCTCATCTAGATTCAAAATCTCAATCTTTCCGTACTAGGTGGCGTGTTCTCTTGTATAAAATTTGGCTTTTTAGCGGAATATTTTTGGGGGTGTTTTTTGGTTTATATATCGTTTTATTCTTCCAACCTTATCAAATTCCCAATATTATTATAGAATTAGGTGTTTGGATACCAACTATCTTGATTTCATTTACTAACGTCTTATTAATGAATCTCAATACCCATAATAAATCTCCAGGAGCCCTTGATAATGCATCTGGGATGGCTATCGTTTTTGAAGTAAGTTCATATTTTCGAAATCATCCATTAAATAATTTTAATATATGGTTTTGCCAATATGATGTTGAAGAGCAAGGAACTATGGGGAGTAGGGTGTTCGTTAATAATCATGAAGATCAATTTGAAAAAGGGAAGATATTTCAGATTAATTTTGACATGATTTCATGTCAAGGCAGTAAAAGGAATCGATTAGAATATTTGAAATCATATGGCATATTTCCAAGAAGGAAAGTTGCCCCATTACTAGGAAAATATTTTGAAGAAGCTGCGAGGGAAGAAGATATAGAGATCTATGGATTTCATCTTACAACAGGAGCTCATACGGATTCCGTTCCATATCATCAGAGGAACTATGATTCAATAGATTTAGGAACAAGAGCAGCTTCAAAATATAGTCATACCAAAAGAGACACACCTGATAAAGTAGATCCTAAAGTACTAAAGGAAGCATGCCTTCTGGCGAGGAGAGTTATCAAGAATTTGGACAATGATTTTCACAATTTGGATTTCGAAAATTAGGTAGGATGTGATTGAATTGAGTTATACAATATGCGAGAAAATCTTTAAAGAGCATTCAGAAAAAAAAGAAATTGAACCTGATCAGTATATTGAAGCATTTATCGATTTTATTATGGTTCATGAACAGTTAGGAGGTCGTATTCATGAAGAGTATGAAAAATTAGATCTTGATCACGTATGGGATCCAGAAAAAATATTCTTTATTTTAGATCATTGGGTACCAGCACCCACAATTTCTGCTGCTCAAATGCATCAAACCTGTCGAAAATTTGCCCAAAAATATAAGTTTATTCATAATATGGGAATGAATGAAGGGATTTGCCACCAAGTTTTACCAGAAAAAGGCTTTGCAAGACCAGGAATGTTAATTGTCGGCAGTGATAGTCATACAACCACCTATGGAGCGTTCAATTGCTTATCCACAGGAATTGGTGCAAGCGATACAGCCGTAGTATTTGCAACTGGAAAATTATGGTTTAAAATCCCACATTCTTATAAAGTGACCTTAACTGGTAATCTCTCAAAAGGAGTTATGTCTAAAGATTTTATTTTAAAATTTATTGGAGATATATCCACAAAAGGAGCATTATACAAATCTTTAGAATTTCACGGGGAAGGAGCAAAATCCCTATCAATTGATGCTCGGATGACCATATCAAATATGGTTGTTGAAGCTGGAGCTAAATTTGGTATTTTTTTACATGATGACAAATTAAAACGATGGCTTCACAATAGAACAGAACAACCTTATAAAATTACTCACCCAGATACTGATGCTATTTATAAGAAAAGATATGATTATAACCTCTCTGAAATTATTCCTTATGTAGCCAAACCACATAGTCCCGGAAATTTAGCAGAAATTGATGAAGTTGAGGGAATATCCATTGATCAAGCATTCTTAGGTAGTTGTACGAATGGAAGAATAGAAGATTTGCAAATAGCTGCAGAAATTCTTAAAGGAAAAAAGATTCATCCTGATATTAGACTTATTGTTATTCCAGCCTCTAAAGAAATTTATTTAGATGCGATTTCAAAAGGATTCATCGAAATTTTTATAAAAGCTGGAGCTGTTGTTGGTAATTGTACTTGCGGTCCCTGTATCGGTGGTCATCTAGGGGTTTTAGGTCCAGAAGAGGTATGTATAAGTAGTACTAATAGAAATTTTAAAGGCCGAATGGGAGATCCGAGTTCGAAGGTCTATTTAGCTTCTCCCGCGACGGTTGCAGCATCTGCTATACAGGGGAAAATTACAGATCCGAGGATGGTGTTAGAATAAATGAAAAAAATAGAGGGTTTTGCATATATTATGGGTAATGATATTAATACAGATGATATTGTTCCATCTCACGCACTCACTTTAAGAGATGCATCTGAGATGGCTCAATGTGCATGCGAGACTATTGATCCTAAATTTTCAGAAAAAACAGATAAATTAAATATTATTATTGCGGGTGAAAACTTTGGCTGTGGGAGCTCTCGTGAGGAGGCTGTGAATGTACTAAAGATTTTAGGAATAAAAACCATCTTAGCTAAGTCATTTGCAAGAATTTATTTTCGAAACTTAATAAATAAAGGAATTCCCGGCATTACTTTAAATTGGAATAAAGATGATTTTTCTGAAGGAGATCATTTAGAAATAAATTTGGATAAGGGAATTTTAAATAATCTAACTAAAAACGAGACTATGAAATTTGAAAGATTACCGGAATTTCTTCTTGATATTGTAAAACAAGGAGGAGTTATTAATAAACTTAAAAATAATATATAAAATTCTTTCACATTAAATTATTTATTTCATTTTCAATTTTTTTTATTCTTTCTCTCGATTTAATCAATATAGAGGTTTTTCCATACTTTTGAAACCATTTTTGAAAACGTTCATCAATAGAGACTTCTCGATTTCCTGTCATATGCTTATCTGCGAGACATACAATTTTCTCTTCTAATGTTGTTGGTAAATAATCTTTTGCTGGTAAACCTAGTTTTTTCGCATCCTCTTTATCTAAACCCCCTAAAATATGGGTTTCACATATTCTAGCGAATTCTTTAGGCAATCCTCGCTCCCTTAAAATTCTACCACCTATTAATGCATGCTCAAACCCATGAGTAACTGATCTTCCAATATCGTGCAGCAATCCTCCTATTTCTACTAGTCGTACATTAACTTTTTCTTTGGTTATTTTATTAGCCATCTCAACTGCTTTGTTTGCAACCCTTATGGAATGCTGTCTCACAGGAAATGAGAGTCGTACCTTCCTTAACAAATCTAAAGCAAAGCTACGATCGGGAATGATTGTTTCTTTTTTTCCCATATTATATTTCTAAATTAAAGAATAACTTTAAGATTTAAGATTTAATATTTTTCACCAAAATATCAATAATTTAACTATTCCTAAATTTTTGAAATATTATTTTTTTTTAGAAAGTAATTAAAAATGGAACAGAATGAAAAATTTTTTAAAAAAGATTCAAATAGCTTAATCTTAATAAACTTTTTCCTCGTAAGAGCCCCCAAGAAATCCTCCTAATACTCCTCCACTAATTCCAGAAAGTAAAGCTCCTAATATTCCCCCTATAGTTTCAACTAGCTGAGGACCAGTGAAAAAACTCATTAAATCTTGACCAGAAAATATGGCAAACATAATCCACATAAGCAATGTAATTATAATTACTAATGTACTACTGATGAAGCCTCTTTTTATCCCTTTTACAATTATACCTGTGAAAAAACCTAAAAATAAGCATGATAAAAATGCAGGTTGAAAAAAACCAGCAAGACTATAAGGTCCAGATATAAAAAACCCGATTATATTAAACTCAAAATTGGCCTCTGCTAAAATACTAAATCCTTGAAAAATATTATATTGTCCCAATACAATTGCTGTTTTTAATGTTTCCCATTGATCGAATAAGGAGACGCTTATAAAGCTTAATATAAGTCCAATTACAATACCAATCGTTAATCTTGCCATCGTTAATGATTTACCTTTGTTAAATTTCCAAAAAAAATGATATTGATTTGATTTAATTGTTAATACTATTTTAATATTGTATTTTCATCTTTATGATAAAAATTATAATATATAATGTATTATCTATAATTATTATTTATAGAACTTAACATGCATACGTGGTTATAACTTGGCTAAAAAGAAAAAGAAAACAGAAGAAACGGAAGAATCTGATGATCTTGATATAGATGAAGATTTACTTGTTGATTTTGAAGAAGATTTTGAAGAAGACTTCGATGAAGATTTAGACTTAGAAGAAGAACTTGATTTATTGGATACTGAAGATATTGGGATTCTCGAAGAGGAGGAGGAAACATTTATCGACAAAGATGAGGAAAAGAAAGATCTTTATCTGAGTACGGGTATTCATATCGGTACAAAATTACTTACTGGTGATGCTAGACGCTTTATTTATAGACAGACTAATTATGGTCTCTATGTTATTGATTTAACTAAGACAGAAGAGAGATTAAAAATTGCAGCAAAATTTCTCAGTAAATATGTAGAAGAGGGAAGTGATAAAGTAACAGTTTCGTCTGTGAGGCGTTATGGGAAAGAACCTGTGCGAAAGTTTTGTGAAGCCCTTGGATGTCGTTCTATCACTGACAGATTTATTCCAGGCTCTTTAACAAATCCAAATATAGATACTTACATAAAAGATGCGAGTGTAGTTGTAATTGTTGACCCTCATGCTGATAAAGTAATTTTAAATGAAGCAAAATTAGCGAGAATACCTGTTGTATCTTTATTCGATACAGACGACAATCTATCCGGCATAGATTTAGCTGTTCCTGCAAATAATCGCGGTAAAAAGGCACTAGGATTAGCATTTTGGATTCTTGCGAGGGAGATATCATTAGAATTGGGAAAAATCGCTAGTGAGGATGATTTCCCTTATACATTAGAAGACTTTACCAGTAATATTATTCCATATTATAAGCAGCAACAACAGCAAGGACAAGAGCAATAAAATTAAATAACAATTTCTTTATGATCCATTACTTCTCAAGTTAATTTAAGTTAAATTTTTATAATATTTCAATAATTTAGATAATTTTTTGAATAGTTAAGGGACTATTCTCATTTTGAATTTACATTTTTTAAAATATTACTAATAAATTTTTATCATTTGATATGCTTCACTTAACTAGGAATATATTAAGGTAAAATTAAAAATGGCAAAGAGTAAAAAAAAAATCGTTGCCTTTTCCGGAAAGGGAGGTGTTGGAAAGACAACGACCTTAGCCTTGTTTTTAAAATATCTTTTAGAGAAAAACAGTCGTGAAATTCTCGTAATCGATTCTGATCCTGATGCTAATATTGGAGATGTCATTGGAAAAGAAATAAAATTTGATCAAACCTTAGCTTCGAAAATGAATCAAATGAAAGAAAAAATAAGAAATAGAGAAATCCCTCTTGAGATGCCAAAAAACCAAATTATTGAAGGAGAAGTATTTGAAACCCTAATAGAAATGGATAAGTTTGACATAATGGAAATGGGCAGACAAGAAGGGGAAGGATGTTATTGTTTCATCAATAATGTACTAAAAAATGTAATAGATACCATTTCCGAGAATTATGAGATTACACTAATAGATTCGCCAGCAGGTTTAGAGCATTTCTCGAGAAAAACAGGACGAGACGTAACTGACTTAATAATAGTTACGGATCCATCAAAAATGGGAATCCATACGATGAAACGTATTGTTGAATTAACATATGAGGTTAATTTAAAATTTCAAAATATTTGGGTCATAGGTAATCGTTTTCCAGAAAGTTTGAAAGAAGCATTAAAAAAAGAAGTAGAAAGTTTATCTGAAGATAATGTTAAATTATTAGGTTTTATCCCAGATGGGAGTGCTATTGGGGAGTATAACTTTTTAGGTAAAAGCTTATTAGAAATGCCTGAGGATGATCCCACTTATCAACAAGCAAAACAGATTTTTGAAAGAATATTATAATTCTCCTTATTTTATTTTTTAAACTCCTAATTTTACTAATATTCATAATTAAAATCTATATTAGACTCAATTCTTTCATATTCGTGGATAAATAATTTTTAGAATTAAGGAGATTGATTCTTTGATAGTAATGGAGAATTCAGTACTAGTAATCTCTATAAAATTATTTTAGAAAAGAATCACTATATTACATAATTCTTTTAAACATGAGGATTTAAGATGCCAAAATACACTGGTAGCGAAATTATTACCAAATATCTTATTAAAGAAAATGTTCCATATGTTGTTGGGATTCCAGGTCATGGTTGTTTAGCTTTAGTGGATGCCTTTTATAAAAACCGCGATAAAATTAAATTAATCCAACCAAAACAAGAGATGGGTGGAGTTCATCTCGCAGTTGGTTATTATAGGGTGACAAAACAACCATTATGCGTATTTACATCTATAGGACCGGGCGCAATAAACACAGCAATTGGACTTGCAGACGCTTATGTCGATTCAATGCCTGTGTTAGTTCTAACTGGAGACACTCATGTGCACATGAGGGGAAAAGGTGTTCTTCAGGAAATTGAAAGACGTAGAGATTCAGATTTTCCACGAATACTTGAACCTGTTGTAAAACGTTCTTGGCAAGTAGTCGCGGTAGAACAATTGCCATCAATAATTCAGAGAGCCTTCAATCAAATGCTTACTGGTAGACCAGGTCCTGTCCATATTGATTTACCTATGGATGTCCAAGCTGCCGCTATCGAGGCCGATATTCCAGAACCAAAGCAAAGAAGACCATGGGGAAGAGTTCTTGGTGACCCAGACTCAATTGAAGAAGCAGTGGAGTTACTCAAATCTGCAGAACGTCCAGTCATGTTTCTGGGAGGAGGAGTCATAACTTCGGAGGCATTTGAAGAAGTGAAAGAATTAGCAGAAAGAACGGGAGCCGCTGTTGTTGCCACTATGATGGGAAAAGATGCATTCCCAAATGATCATCCGTTATTCTGTTGGGCAAGCGGTTCTAAAGGTACAAGTGTTGGATTAAAAATGACTTCTGAAGCGGATGTCTTATTAGCGGTTGGTTGTCGATTCGCAGATGAGTCAGCAAGCTCCTATAGACATGGGATAAGTTTTACGATTCCCCCTACAAAATTAATCCATGTGGATATTGATCCAAATGAAATCGGGAAAAATTATCCTACTGAAGTTGGGATTGTAGGAGATGCAAAATCTGTCTTAGACCAAATGATAATGGAATTAAAAAACCAAAACTTCGATAAGGACTATGAAAATACAGAATATTTTAAAGAAATACAAGAAGAGAAGAAAAAATGGTTTAATTTTCTAGAAGAATATCGAGATGATACTATGGTACCTGTGATGATTTCTACTGTGCTTCAAGAAGTAAGAGAATTTTTAGACCGTGATGCTATTGTTGTAAGCAGTTCTGGAAATGTTCAAGC
>JAWOFX010000097.1:0-46470 GCA_046497275.1 Promethearchaeia archaeon
TACCGGATCACGGAGTTCTTCTCCCCGTGCCCTTGGGTCTCGGTGGCAGATTTGAGCCCCGTCCATTTTCGGGGCCATATTTCTCGGCAAATGAGTTGTTACACACTCGTTAGGAAGTGGCTACTTCTATACCTATCCTTTTGCTGTCTTAGAAATATGACGCCCTTTCGTTTAACACTTAACCTGCACTTTGGGACCTTAACCCAAGTCTAGGTTGTTCCCTTCTCGGCGACGGACTTTACGCCCGCCAACCCGTTTCCCAGAGTCTACAGCGCCAGCAGCTTCGGAGTTTAAGAGAGGGGTGAAGGATCTCTCCTCCAGACTCCTCAATTAGTGCTCTACGCCACTGGCCACCTCGTCTGAGACTTGGCTGAGACCAACTTCGGAAGGAACCAGCTATTACCGATCTAGATTAGCCTTTTGCTCCTATTCCCAGTTCATCCAAACGAATTGTACGTCAGTACTGGTGCAGACCTCCATCGTCCTTTCGAACGACTTCATCTTAACCAGGAATAGATCGACCGGCTTCGGGTCTTGCAGCAGCGACTTTAGGCCCTTTAAGACCATTCCTCTGACCTAACTCCTTAGAAGATATCAATAATCCTTAGGGTAACGGCAAAACCGTACCAAAAGAATTAGGTCAATCTAATGTGATAATTAGGCTGCAGGAATATTGGTTTCCCTATGCCTACGTGGATTAACCACTTAAGCTCGCCTCTACTACAAACTCCCTGGCCAATGATTCCAGACTGATGATGCAACCCTAGTCCTCTACATTATGATATTCCGTCACCAGAACTCATTCTTGCAGAATCTATCCTTCCAGGCTGCATCCTTACTAAGCTATTTGGTTTCAAGCGCTTTTCACGGCCCTTCCGGGTTTCTTTTCATCTTTAGCTCACGCTACTACTACACTATCGGTCTTGGGACATATTTAGATTTGCCAATGTGTATCTGGCATTTTCATACGAGAAAACTATCCCGCATTACTCGGGGACACTCGCAGCAACCTTCCAATTTACAGTTACGCGGCTATCACGCTCTATGGCTCCGCTTTCCAGGGGTATTCACTTTCAATGGTTAGGTCGTACGAGGCCCACACACCACATTTCCACCAGATTTCTCTGGGGATTCGGTTTGATCTGTTCCGCTTTCGCTCGCCGTTACTCACGGAATCACTCTTGTTTTCTTTTCCTCCCGATACTAAAATGTTTTACTTCTCGGGGTTCCCCTTCTCACAGGAGAATCTTGCGGATTATTGAGCCGCAAGCGGATGTCCTATTGAAGAATCTCGGGGTCAAAGTCTACATGCGACTAACCCGAGCTTATCGCAGCTTGTCACGCTCTTCATCGGTGCCCAAGCCGAGATATCCACCAAACAGCGAAGGCGTATTGGCATCTAATCAGGGAAAGGTTCAGAGAGCTCACGCATAGGTTATTGTCGTGTATGAGATTATACGATCTCAAAACAATTAAAATTTGAGACGATTTCAAAGAAGACCTATTCCATATTTAATCTAAATAATATGAAATAAAATTCTTTGGGGAGTGTTCCTATGAGCATGATTCTTCTCATGCTTGGCACGGTATCCTTAAGCAACCCAAGGAAAAGTGTTTAGTAATCTTATGGTTGCATAAGCACCTATTTCCTGTCGTATCGAATATTCGATTAGACTTCCATAGAGCCATGCCAGTTATCGGTGATATTTCATCACACGGATGAAATATGGAACCATCCAATAACTTGCGATGAATCTTATAAATACTTTCTTATAATATCTAATTCATCGACAAATATTTTAAGTAATTTGAATATTAAAAGTTTTACGGTTTGGAAACCATAAACTTTAATAGATTAAATAGCGAAGCAATAAATTTATTAATAGATAAATATGGGGGCCTTTTCTAGAATTTGAAAACAATTTAAGATAAAAAATGAAAAATCCTTCTTTTTATGAGGAGATATTTTTTTAGAGCGATGAATACTAATTTAACTAAAGAGAGAAATAAATTAATATTTTCTAAGAGGAAATATTATATTCTTTTGGCTGAAAATCATATAATGAGATAAATTAATGAATGCGAGAAAATGTCAGAGAAAACATATATAGGATGCTCGGGTTGGAGTTATGATGATTGGGTCGGTCCCTTTTACCCTAAATCTCTCAACAATAAAGATTATCTAAATTATTATTCAAAAATCTTTTATACTAATGAAATAAACACTACATTTTATAATATTCCTTCGAAGTGGATAGTAGAAAGCTGGGTTAAAAGAACACCCGATGATTTTGTGTTCTCAGCAAAAATTCCCAAAATAATCACTCATGAAAATAAATTAGACCTGAAAGAATGCCATCATCATTTAGATGTTTATTTGAAAGTTATGAATCCTCTCATTGAATCTAATAAACTTTTAGCGTTTCTTATTCAATTGCCTCCCTCGTTTAATAAAAAAGATCATTTTGAGAATTTGATATCCTTTATTAATGAATGGCCAACAGATTATGAAAATGAGCCTTATCATTTAGTTGTGGAATTTAGAAATAAATCGTGGTTAGAGGAAGAGACATTTAATTATCTAAAAAAAAATTCATTAACGTATTGCGCAGTGATCGAACCCAAATTGCCGCCAAGAATGGATATCACAAATACAGACCTTGCATATATTAGATTTCATGGCTTTGGAAAAAAAATTTGGTTCGATTACTTATTTAGTGATGAAGAAATAGAGAAATATTCTCAAATGGTAAAAGAAGTGATTTCATCTGCTAGAACTGTAGGAATTTACTTTAATAATCATTTTTCGGGATATGCGCCTAAGAACTCATTAATGATGATGGATAAACTAAATTTGAGTCCGAGAAATACTCTTGAAGAGATAGATATATTAGAAGTTAAAAAAAAGTCAGGAACGATTTCAAAAGGACAAACGAGTTTGGATAAGTACTTTTCAAATTAAATTTTTTAAATGGCTTTCATTGAGTTTATCAACTATGAATGAGCAAACTATCACTATAGGTGTCATTGGAGCGGGATCCATAGGAAGTCTATTTGGAGGATACTTAGCAAGCATCTCTTCTGATGAATATGAGATAAATGTTTTCTTTTTTGGAAGAGAAGCTCATATTAATGCAATAAATGAAAATGGTTTATTGATACAAACGAAAACAGATAATATTAGAATTAAGAATATCATTGGATATACGAATCCTAAGGATTTTCTGAGAATTAACGAAAATATACGGTTCAATTTTATATTTCTTACCACAAAAGCGTATGATATTAGTAGTGCTTTAATTGAATATAAGGAATTGATTTCTTTAACAGATTGGCTCATAATTTTACAAAATGGAATAGGTAATGAGGAAATTGCTAAAGATCTTATTTTAGATTCAAAAATTATTCGAGCAATTACATCCCATGGGGCTTTATTGACTGAAAGCGGTACTGTGAAACATACTGGAGAAGGTTTTACTAAAATAGGGTTTCCATTTAAAAAAACTATTAAAAAAGACCAAAAAGAACAAGGTTATAATCCCTTAGAATTATTGAAATCATTATTTTCGAATGCGGGTATAAAAATCGAGATAGAAGATGATATTATTAGAAATTGTTGGGAAAAAGTTTTTGTCAATATTGGAATTAATGCGGTCGGGGCTCTCACCAGATTAAGGAATGGAGAACTATTGGAACGGAAAGAATTAAAGAAATTAATGAGAGAAGGTATAAATGAAGCGATAATGATAGCAAGGTTAAAAAAAATCAAGTTAACGGATAAAGATTTTGTGAAATTATGTTTTAATGTAGCAAAAAAGACAAAAAATAATATAAATTCAATGTTGCAAGATATTATGAAAGGAAAGAGAACCGAAATCGATTTTATGAATGGCAGGATATTAAAATATGCTCAAGAATTTGAAGTAGATGTTCCAATAAATAGAGTGTTAACAATTTTAATAAAAGGATTAGAAAACTCTAATCTTTAAAAGGGGGTTTCTTATTTTCGTACCATATAATAGGCATTTTCCCCATCCCGATAATAGGCTTTTTTTATGGTTTGAATCTCAAATCCTAAACTTTTATATAAATTTATGGCTGGATAATTGGATACTCGAACTTCAAGCACGTATTCAGAAATTCCTTTTTGCTTAATTGCTGGCATACTCTTTTTTAAAAGTTCTGTAGCAACACTTTTCCTCCTATAACCTTCAGAAACAGCAATACTTACTAAATGACCTTTATTAATTAATTTCAGAGTGTTAGTCGAGGGAGTACGTTCGATTCTCCACATCACATATCCAATAATTTTCTCAAAGTTGTTTGATGCGCAAGCGATTAAAAAAGAATCGGGATAATTATCTAATATACTTTTGTAGAAAAAATAAGGATAATCTTCTGGTAATTCCCTTTCATTAACTTCAATAACTCCATCCAAATCATCGGAGGTACATCTGCGAATAATGAAATCTTTTTTATTTTCTCGTAAGCCAAAAATGTTGGTCTTTGATTCTTTATCGGTTCCCATGGCAATAATCGACCTTTAAGAGTAAATATAATATATTAATAATTTTAATACTTTTAATCTTTTTTGAATGGTAAAACAAAATAACGGCTAAATGTCCTTGAAAGCATCAGTTTTTTGAGTTTCAATATATTTAATAATTAAATCTAATGATTCTTGAATATTTTTTTTATTATTAAAATTTTCTAAAATTGATTGAAGATCATCTTTTGATAATTCCTTTAATTCCTTTGCCTTTTTAATCATTAGAGGTAAAGCCCGAATAATATTATCCACGATAGTAATATCAGCCCATAAAGCAGTTCTACTGATAGGATTTAAATCAATAGATATCACTTGTTTTCCTATTTTTTTAAGTGCTTCAGTTCGATCTCCATCTTCTAAGGGTACAAAAACGAGGTCTGCTTTTTTAATTCCATCTGGATCAACTTTTCGGCGATTACTAGATAATTCTTCAATTTCTACCATTTCATTTTCTTTTGTTCCAAGAAGTCTTTTCGCACCTGAATTTTTTAGTACTTTCTTGATTGCTTGAATTCTGCCTTCTTTCCTGTAAAAAAGATTAATTTCTAGAGGGGCATTAATCACTTTTGAAAACTTAACCAAATCATTGGGAACAAGAGCTGCAACATTTCCATTTACGCTGATAACTGGATCTTCAGACAATAAAAATGCCGCAACTGCAGCTTCAATGGCATTTTTTGCTGCTTCATTTGTTTTCTCTCCAATGATGTAGTCAAAACTTTCCCCTCTTCCATGTGCGATTAATCCGGCTTCAGCAACAACTAAATTCTTCATTCCTTCAATAATTTTATGGCGATTTTTTAAACTTTCATATCTTGGATGATCCTTTGGAATGGAATTGGTTTTTTCTTGTTTTCTTGTCAATATTCAACAAATCCGATTATTTCATGCTTTATAATTGTAGAAAATAATACAAAAGTTAATAGTTTTTGTAATATTTTTAAATTCGTAGATTAATATGAGCCAAGATACTAAGAAAAAAGGTAAGGATCTAAAAAGATATAGGACAAAAAAATTAATAGGACATCTTAGAGATAAAAAAGGATTCCATACAGAACTCATTTCCCTATATATTCCACCAGATAAGAAAGTTTCTGATGTGACTAACTATTTAAAAAATGAGGTTAGTGAAAGTCAGAATATTAAATCTAAATTAACTAGAAAAAACGTTTTAGATTCAATCTCAACCTTGCTTGGGCAATTGAAAAATTTTAATCAAATTCCAGAAAGTGGGATTATTATGTTTTCTGGGGCAATACCTCAAAATGATACTCCTGGCACAGAAAAAAATGAGTTATATATTGTAGAACCTCCAGATGTTGTTAATACATTCCGATATCATTGTAATAGTGAATTTTTATTATGGCCTTTGGAAGACATGCTTCAAGAAAAAGCTACTTATGGATTGATTGTAATAGGGCGTCAAGAGTCCGCTGTGGGATATGTAAAAGGAAATAGAGTAGAAGTGATTAGAGAGTTTACATCTGGAATCCATAGTAAACATCGAGCAGGGGGTCAATCACAAAGAAGATTCGAAAGATTAATTGAAGAAGGAGAAAAACGATTTTATAGGAGAATATCTAATGAAATTAATAAAATATTTTTAGATATGGAAGATCTTAGAGGCATATTCATTGGTGGTCCAGGCCCCTCAAAAGAGAAATTTGTAAATGATGAAAGTCTGGATTATAGATTGCGGGAGAAAATATTGGACGTAGTTGATCTTGGCTATGGTGGCTCAGAAGGAATACGCGCATTATTGGAACGTGTTAAAGATAAAATAGAAGATATCAAATACATTCAAGAGAAAAAAATAATGCAAAAATTTATGAGTGAAATCACAAGTGATTCAGGATTAGCAACCTATGGAATCAAAGAAGTCGAAAAAGGTTTAAATTATGGTGCCGTTGATACTTTAATAATATCAGAGAAATTAGATTTATATAGAGTCAAATTAAAGTGTTCTAATTGTGATTATATCGAATATCGTATTATCAAAGAAGATGAGTTTGAAGACACCGAGACAATTATTCAAGATGAAGT
Source organism: Promethearchaeia archaeon (assembly GCA_046497275.1). Taxonomy (GTDB): domain Archaea; phylum Asgardarchaeota; class Lokiarchaeia; order Sigyniarchaeales; family SOKP01; genus TEKIR-8. Next base: position 6,593 of record JAWOFX010000097.1, read on the forward strand.
CTGTCCAAAATGCAGTTCTAACTCATTTGGATTAGAAGGAAATAAACCTTTAATTGAAGCTTTTGGAGAACTGGCAGAAAGTACAGGCGCAGATATTGAAATTATCTCAACTGAAACCGAGGAGGGAGAAACTCTTTATAGTACTTTTGGTGGTGTAGTAGCTTTATTGCGATATAAATTCTCTTATTAAAGAGAAGAAAAATAGAATTAAAAAGGAAATACTACAAGTTTATAATAACATTTATTGACTTATAATTAAAAAAGGTTAATTATTGATTATCCATGAAATTAGAAGAAAATTTCGATGAGTTAAGTATTGCGGGAAGGTTTAAAGAGTATGATTGTATAATCTTGGCACCTCATATTAAAGAGAATTCAAAATGGGGGTCGATATAATATGGAATTAAAAGATATTCTATTAAATCTGCAAATGGTTATGTTTGGGGGCAAGGGTGGTGTTGGAAAGACAAGTTGTGCCACTAGCTCTGCTATATGGGCAGCAGAGCATGGTAAAAGAACCTTAATAATCAGTACAGATCCCGCTCATTCGCTTGGAGATAGTTTGGGATTAGAATTACCCCCGGGAGAGCCCACCCTTGTAAAAGAAGTAGAAAATTTAACCGCTTTAGAAATTAACCCGAAAGCAAATATGTCAGAGTTCGAAGGAATGACGAATATCAATCCAATAGAAGAAATGGGAATCCCTGGAATGGGAGAAATGGGGATGTTTGGAGAATTACAAGAGCTTTCCTCGATGAATCCTCCTGGAATTGATGAGGCACTAGCTTTTGCTAAAGTCTTGGAATTTATTGAAACAGACCATGATTATGATCTTATAATCTTTGATACAGCTCCAACAGGGCATACTTTGAGATTTTTAGGACTTCCAGAAACTTTATCGGGATGGATTGGTAAATTGTTGAAATTGCGATTAAAAATTGGGAATATTTTTGGATCTATAAAAAGTTTTTTCAGCCGAAGTGAAGAAGAAGAGGATGAGGGGAATTCTCTGGAGTTATTAGAAAAATTGAATGAATCAATAAAAAATGCCCGAGATGACTTAATGAATCCTTCTGTGAATTCATTTATTATTGTTATGATACCAGAGGAAATGGCAATAGCAGAAACGGGGCGTCTAATTAATCAATTAATAAAATATCAAATTCCCTCCTCTAATATTATTGTAAATCAATTATTTCCAGATACTCATGAGTTATGTGATTTTTGTGAAAGTAGAAGAAATATGCAGCAAAAGCATTTAAAAAGAATAAAGGAGATATTTGGAGAGAAAATGAATAAAAATGTCGTTGAAGTTCCTCTTTTTAAAGAGGAGATCAGAGAATACCAGATGCTAAAAAAAATGGCAGAATTTTTAGTATAATAAAACAATCTATTTAACTGATATCATCTATTAATTTACAGTAATTGCATATCTTATTATTAGTTGGATATCCACAAATTAAACAGTTGTTAGAAATTGAATTATTATATTCATTATTCAAGATTTCGGATAACTCAAGAAATCCATTAAAGAGATTGAATTCTATTTCAGGGCTATGGATCTTCAAATTCGTTATGAAATCTAAGACCTTTTTTCTTAAAATTGGATATTCTTTTCTGTATGGACACTTTATTTCATAATATTCGAAATTATTCAGATTAGCATAAAGAGCAACTTCATTCTCAGGAAGTTTCATTAACGGATTAATTTTTCTTAAATAAAATTCATTAATTGATTTATCTCCTTCGGATAATGAGTTTTGAGCAATGAGATTGAATCTTTTATATAATATATTCATAAGAAAAGTTTCAGAAAAGTCTGTTAGATTATGACCTAGAGCTAATATTGTTCCCCCCAAATCTTTAGCAATATCATTTAATAATCTACGTCTAATAATGGCACAATAATTACATGGAAATCTAAAATCAAAGTCTTCTTTCTTAATTTCTATTATTTCATCAAGCGTTTTACCAATTTTCTCTTTAAAAGAATATATTTTATGAGATACCTTATATTTTTTACAAAAATTTTGAGCGGTATCAATTCTCTCACTACTATATTTATCAATACCTTCATTTATCGAAATAGCAATAAGAGGCTTTGAATTAAAAGTGCTTTTTTGAATTTTAATTAAATTGTATAATAAAGCAATAGAATCTTTCCCTCCTGAGAGAGCAACAATTATTTTATCATCAGGAGATAACATATTATACTTCGAAATAGTCTTATTTATGATAGTTTCAACACTGTTTATAAAACATTGACTACATAAGTTCTGTCCGGAATGCTTTCTGACATACACAGACTTATTTTTTCCACATAAATCGCAAAAAGCGAATATAGATTTTTTAGTATTAATTTTATTTTCTTTCATTTACTATCCTGGAATCCAAAATAGATTAAATCCAAATGTTAAAAATGAGAGTAAAAAATTGCCAACAACGATAAATAAGGTAACTGCTCTAATAGAATTGATTATAATACTTTTTAATTTTGTTTTGCTATCATGCATATAGCTATAGGATACTTCTATTAGAGTGCCTTCTTTTATGTTTGATTTCTCCGATATATTTAAGGAAATTGTTGATTTAAATCCATCTCCTATTTTATCTATTAATTCATAATTTTCTTTACCTAAGGTTATTTCACTCTGATCCTTTTTTTCCCCTTCCATAATAAATTTTATTGAATCTATTTCATCTACACGGTATTCAGATAATTCCATTTCATTATCGTCCAATTTAAATTTAAACCGATCTTTTTTCTTTCTTTTTTCCTCATAACTCTCTCCAATACCCCAATTAATCAGTTCTTTAACCACTCTGTCCCCATCAAATATTGGAAGAGGAAGCATATTAAAGAGTGTTATGCTGAAAGAAATGACAAATAACCAGAAGAGTTCTTGATTAATAAAGTAGGGAAAGAAATTGGTAAAAAACTGACCGATACTATTTTTATACATATAATAGATAGCACTGGTTATCCCGATATAGGGCTCGGCATTCTTTACTTTATATGTATAATTCATATTATTTTGCGATGTCAATATTATTTCATTTAGAGTAAAATTAGTTCGAAAACTCCAGAATGTGATACCCTTTGAATAATTAAGAGAGATCCCATTTATTTTAGTTATGTTTATATCTAAATTCTCTCCACTTGTGTAATTATAAGTAAGTTTGATGGCAGTGTTATTGATAATCTCGTATTTTAAAGGTATTTTGGGGCCTAATGTAATATTTTTTTCGAGGATGCCACTATTTGGGTTGTAAATTTTTAAAGTTAGATTTTCTCCAACAGAAGTGGTTATCCCCTCTGTTTTATTATTTAAAATAGAATTTAAATTGATCCCCCGATATTGGTCTAATTCTACATAATCTTCATCACTCTGAAAAGGTTTCTTAATCGCTAAAATTTGATCATTTACTGACAAATTTCCATAATTATAACCCCCTTCGTCTATTGTTAGAACACTTTGTACTTGAGGAACTTGAGAATAAAAAGGTGAAATCATATGAGGTGCTGCTAAGATTAATAAGAAACCAATTCCAGCGGTTATTGCGTTTATATAAGTTCCAGCAGCGCTAATTCTCAGACGTGTTCCTCTTGAGTATTTGTTAGAGTTCAATTCTCTCTCATCTACCTCTACGAAAGCTCCAAAACCTATTAAAAAAAATATTCCTGCTCCCAAAACACCAGTCGACTGAATTTCAACATCATCCGCAGTTGCGGCAATACCATGTGCCAATTCATGAGTAGTAACTATAAACAATAATGGAATTAGTAAATAAGCAAAGATTGGAAGATCCACTGTGACTCCTGGTATTAATGGTGTAATTGCATTAGTTATTGACGGGCTTATTAATAAATTCACAAAATTACTAAAAAAAAACCAAAAAGCAAAAATCGTAAAGGAGAAAGAGACGAAAATTCCAATTGTCCAAAAGATTTTCCAAAAACGGGGTGCTTTCTTACCTAATTTCGTTATAAATCTATTTAATCTTTTTGTTTTAAACATCGCTAACAAAGGAAAGAAAACAGTATAGGCCTCCTTTTTTTTTCGGAGGATTAAGATCATAAGACCCACAATTCCCCAGAAAATTAAAGATACAATAAACCAAGGATTGAGTATAAAATCGATTATTGTATCTGTTAAAGTCATATCTAATATCAATGGAATTATTACAAATTTTAATTTAAAATGAAAATTAAATTTATTTATTTTAAAAATTCAAATAAGTGTTAAAAATGTTTAATTCATCTAAAAACACTATAGTGGATTTAAGTTAAAATTATAAGAAATGTTTAATAATCAAATATACCAATATAAAATAATAATGTATCTCAAACTGCTTTATCAATAAAAGCGGGGTGGGCTAGCCTGGTTTATCAATAAGCGATTTACACTTATTAAATACGCCGCAGGGCTCATAACCCTGAGACCGTTCGTTCAAATCGAACCCCCGCTACCATTTTTATCTTCTTCGATTGATATGAATTCTAAACTTTATGAGTTAATAATTATTCTTTAAAAACATTAAATTAAATATATAATAGAATTTATTAACTGACAATTTGTGGATAAATAATGAGTCAAACAGAAACATATAAAAGATTTCCAGCAGTAAGATGTTGGATTTATCATATTTTAGAAGGAAAGTATTCACATCGAGATAAATCACTTTACACTATATTTGGACAAGTAAAAAGAGTAAGAATTGTAGCAACAATTGTAGATAAACGTGAATTTATAAATAGTTCCGGAAACCAAGAGGAGGAACTATTTGAAGATAAAGATTCCACTAATTCAAGAGTAGAATTTGATTTAGATGACGGAACAGGATTAATAAGAGCGATATTATGGCGTGTAAATCCAGAAGATTATAATGATTATAGTGAAGGAGATATTGTTGATATTATTGGATTAATTCGGCGCTGGGAAAAATATACATCTATTTCTCCGGAAATTATAAAAAAGATTCAAGAACCAAATTTTTTATTACTAAGAGATGCTGAAATTATTCATAGGATAGAGACTGGAGATATTGCAGAAATCCCAGAAATACAAGAGGGAGATAATAATCTAGATGAATTAACTGATGAAATAGACATTGATTCTCTTTTTTCAGATGAAGAAAATAACTTGACCACTAAAAAAGAAGAAATTTTTGAACTTATAGAAGAATATTCTCAAAATGGCGAGGGAATAGCTTTTAATATCATTAAAGAAAAGTTAGATATATCCGAAGAAGAATTAAAGAATTATTTACGGGAATTAGAAATGGAAATGAAGATTTATCAATCAGAAAATGAGATCTATCAAATTTATTAGTAATAACTTACTCTGATAAAAAATTCTATTTCTGTAAATGATAATATAGGATTTGATAAGTTCCAAAATCATAAAATTATTCTTTCATTAAGGATTACATTTATTATTAAATTATATTATCTATAGTGAGAATTATGGATCTGAATAAATACGATGATTTGTTGAATAAAGCATATGATAAGATACCAGACAATGTAAAGCAATCAAGTAGGTTCGAGATTCCCGAGGTTAAGGTCAGATATGAAGGAAAGAATACCTATATCACAAATTTTAATAAAATTTTAAATACACTTAATAGAGATAAAAAACATTTTATTGGAATTTTTCTTAAAATGGCAGGCACTATGGGAGAGATTAGAGGAAATCAACTCTTTTTAAAGAGTAGATATAAATCTCAAGTATTAGATAGGTTAATAAAGGAATATGCAGGAAAATATGTATTATGCAATGTATGCAATAAACCAGATACGCAAATCGTTAAAGAAGGAAAAAAAGAATATCTCAAATGTACAGCTTGTGGTGCAAGAACAGAAATTAAAGACTAACCAGATTAAAAAATGAAGGTATATCTAAAAATACATTATAGAAGTGGCATAGAAACGGTTGCTTGTTGTGATGAGGATCTTTTAAGGAAAGTATTTAAGGAAGGAAATTTGAGGATTGAAATTACCGAGCAATTTTTTGGTGGTGATTTGATTAATATTAAAGAAGCTGTAGAAATATTAAAAGAGGCATCTTACTTTAATATAGTTGGTGAAACTATTATAAAAGAAGTAGTCAATCAGAAAATCCTCCCTAAAGAGGGTATAAGACGGATAAATGGTATACCAATGGCCTTGAAGATGATGTTTTGATGCCAAATAGATTTTGTGCGATTTGTGGAAAAAAGATTGATGAATCTGCACCCCATTATGGAATGTGTCTTGAATGCTATTTAAAAGAAAACCCATTATTTACTCTTCAAAAAAATTTCTCTATCAATGTATGTCTTGATTGCCTTAGTTATTCTAAAAAGCAGCAATGGTATGAACCTGAAATAAAAGATATATTTTACATCATAGAAGAAGCAATTAATAGTTTTATATTGAAATCACTTTTGAAGAATGATACTATTCAGTTTGAGATTGAGTTTGATCAAAATAGTTTTGAATATTCTTCAAAAGACCTATTAAGGACTCTAAAAGTGATCATTGTTGGCAAACTAAAGGACAAGCCCCGAATTAACCACAAGGAGGAGATTGGGGTGAATATAAATTATGAATTATGTGATAACTGTCAGAAAATTCGGGGGGGATCATATTATACTGCGATTTTACAGCTCCGTGTTAGGAAAGATCAGGATTTTAATTTGATTAATGAAGTTTTAAATGAGATTCAGAAGTATACAGAAAAATTATTCGATAAAGACCCAAGACATTTTATTTCTGAAGTAAAGGATCAAAAATATGGTGTGGATTTATATTTAAGTACTAATGAAATTATGAATTATTTAATATCTTTCTTAAACAATAAATACCATTTTCTCCTTAAAAGATCAAAAAAATTAGTAGGAAGAGATAACCAGAAGGGTAAGAACATTTATAGAATAAAAACGTTATTAAAATTCTTACCGATTAATAAAGGCGATATCATTTTAATTGATAAGGGGAAAAAGTTCGTAATTGATACAATATTAAAAACCAAGATTATTTTAAAGGATTATAAAGGTGAAAAAATAACTAAAGATTTTCAATATTTTTTTGATATAGATTTTGAAAAAGTAGATGAGAATCATAAATAATATTCTTTTATTGGTGATCTTATTTGTCGAATAATGAGGATGATGATGTGTATTATGATTTAGACCAAAATTTAGATGATTTGATAAAAAAAAAGATAGATAATAAAAGAATAAAAAATATTGATGATTCTAAGAAAAGATCTGCTTTTGAATCAGTATTTGATGAGAGAACTATAGTACAATTACAAAAAATAATAGAAAAAGAAATTTTAGATAAAGTAGAGGGAATTATTTCCGCTGGGAAAGAAGCAAATGTGTATTTAGGATATAATCCAGAAGGAAAAGAAGTAGCAATAAAGATCTATAAAATTGATTCTAATACTTCCAGATGGATGAAGAATTATATAATAGGAGATCCTCGTTTTAAAAAAATTCCTAAAAATATTAGCAAAATAATATATTTATGGGCAAGTAAAGAATACAAGAATCTAAAAAGAGCAGAAAAAACGGGATTAAGGGTTCCTAAACCCCTATTTGTAAGGAAGAATATCTTAATAATGGAATATATTGGATTTGGAATTATTCCTGCCCCTAGATTAAAAGAAATTAAGAATCCCGTAAATCCTGATTATCTATTAGATGATATTTTGAATTTTATTAAAAAACTATATCAAGAGGCTAAATTAGTTCATGGAGATTTATCTGAATTCAATATTCTATATCATAATCAAAAACCTTATTATATAGATATCTCTCAAGCTGTTTCAATAGAACATCCGAAATCGGAAAAATTTTTAGTAAGAGACATTAAAAATATTTTTAAATATTTCGAAAATTTTAATATCGAATTGCCTAATCCAGAAAATTTATATTATAATATTATCGATATTTAAAAAGATTACAAATCATGAATATTTTTTACGGAAAGATTTGATAAATAATCAAAAATTAAATAATAAGAGATCAATTATAAAATGCTTAATCCATAAATTAAGATAGAAAAAAGATGTTTAAACTAAACAAGGGACGGATTGGAGTAGTGATTGGTTCTAATGGCGAAACTAAAGAAGAAATTGAAAAAGAATTGGGAATCTGTTTAGATATTGATAGCAAAACCGGAGAAGTTGAAATAAAACCAGATCCTGATAGTGATAATTACGATCCACTCAATCAATTAACCGCAAAAAAAATAATTCAAGCAATTAATAGAGGATTTAATCCTGTTAAAGCTTTAAAATTAAAAGATTTTGATTATGAATTAGAGATATTTAATCTTATCCAAATATTAGGTAAATCAGAAAAAAAGTTGAAAAGAATCAAAGGAAGATTAATTGGGCGGAATGGAGAGATAAGAAAAGCCATAGAGAGATACGCTGAGTGTTTTGTTTCTATATATGGCAAAACAGTAGCTGTTATAGCAGATTATGAAAATCTCCAAATAGCAAGAAAAGCAATAAATATGATAATCACTGGGATGCCTCATCATACAGTTTTAAGATTTCTTGAGGATAAATATAGCGAGAAACAAAAAGAAAGATTTAGAGAGATGTATAAACCAGAATTTTAATTTAAAATCTTATCTTTTTAAGACTTTCTTTAATATTTTTAAATAAGTCCTTTCCATATATAATCTGCCTAATTTCTTTTAGTAAATCTTCTTTGTTATTTATCTTATTAACGGAAAATAATTCTTTATATTCTTCATCAAATGATTCAGATATTGAGACCTCAAAACTTTTTATTTCATAATAATTCTGATTAAAATTCTTAACTATAATAATATGACGAGGATAGAGAGTTAATTCACTTAAAGAAATAGACCATCCATCAATAAAATAATGTGTTTCAATTGAGAAGAACTTATTCCATCGTTCTAAATATTTTAAAATAGAATGTATCTCCTCTTGAGAAGAGGTTGAATATTTACTTTCCATGTAATAGACTATAAAAACAAGTATAAAAAATACGAATTTTTTAATTAATCAGAACTAATTTCATTTATATTAAATATTTCATCCGATAATCCAACTTTTTCTCTTGAAATAGATTGATCTATTTCTAATTCTTCAGGAATAAATTCTTTTCCAAATATCTGCGGGGATTTAATACCCGTTATTAATAACATAACTCTTAAAAATCCCTCAAATTCATCTGAAACCCTTGCACCCCATATAACCATAGAATCATTAACATCCATAGCTTCAGAAATTTTTGCTGCAACAGAATTAGCTTCAGCTAAAGTCATGTCATTGCCCCCACATATATGTATAAGTGCTCCTTTTGCTCCAGATATATCTACATCTAAGAGAGGAGATCTCAGAGCATCCTCTATGGCTTCGTTTACTCGATGTTCTTTAGCATTCGATTCACCTACTCCAACTATAGTAACTCCCCCTGTACCTAAAATAGTTTTTACATCTGCATAATCTAGATTAATAAGAGACGGCATAGAAATCGTTTCAGTGATACCTTTTACCATAGTGGCTAAAACTTCATCAGCAACGCTAAAAGCTTCAATAATTGGAAGGTTAGGGGCGATATCTAATAATTTATTATTATCAATAACTACTAAAGTGTCAACATATCGTCTTAATTTTTTCAGACCATTTTGGGCATTTTCGATTCTTCCTATTTCTGATTTAAATGGCATAGTAACAACCCCAACAACGATAGCGTCTTCATTTTTTGCTATCTCAGCTATAATAGGTGCACTCCCTGTGCCTGTTCCCCCTCCCTCTCCACAAGTTATAAATACTAAATCAGATTCTCTTAGAACTTTTATTAAATCCTCCCGATCCTCCTCGGCGGCAGCTTTCCCAATCTCAGGATTCCCTCCTGCCCCTAAACCTCTTGTTAAGTTTTTACCTATTAGAATTTTAATGTGAGACTCAATCATATCTAAATGTTGATGATCAGTATTAACAGCAACGCATTTTGCTCCTTTAATCCCTATTTTCATTAATCTATCAATTGTATTATTACCAGCTCCTCCAGCACCTACAATTTTTATATTTGCATAACCAATATTTTGGCGATCAGGTCGATTTATTGCTCTTTTTTTAGCATTTTTAATAAATGATTCCACAATAATTCACTAATAATATTAAAATTTAGTTAAAAGAGAAGAAATTGAACAAAAATTAGAAATTATATAATATCTGGATAATATTCATATAATACTCAGATATTATGCATTTTGTAAGTGTGCAAAACGAATCTCAACGCCCAATAATTTCAAATTTATTTTTAATATTATTATAGTGAAAAGTCATTTTCTTTTTCAGGATTGAATATTTCTTGATAATGATTATCCTTTACCAATAAAATACTAGGAAGACGATAAGGAAATCTATTTGAAAATGTGAGACAATAAGCACCCACATTAGTTATAAGAACTTTATCATTTAATTTTATAGTATCTGTAAAAAAGTAATCTTTTACTAGTATATCTTGATCTGTTGGAATAATCCCAGCAATAGATGTTTTAAATTTGTGGGCAGTATCAATTCTGGAAGCATTATAAAATCTAAGAGAGCAATTCGCAAATTTAGGACATATATGATTGCCAATGTTTAGAAAGATCCATCTGTCTTTTGAAATTTTAATAACATCAGTCACAAAAACACCCGCGTCCCCAACTATATATCTTCCAGGTTCCGCATATATTCTTTCAATTCCTATGGATTTTTCCTTAATATAACTTTTTATTCCTTGAGCAATTCTTTTCAATTGTTTTTTTGGCATAACCGTTGCTTCAGGAAATCCACCACCGATATTTATATTTTTAATATCAAGATTTTTTTGTTTCAATAATTCTTTTGCTTTAATTAGAACCTTAATATTTTCTAAAAATTGATTTAAACTGTTCATCTGAGTACTATAATGTGAGAGTAATGTCGTCAGATTAAGATTTGAATATTTAGAAAATAGATTTATTATTTTTTTAACCACTGTTTTATTTATTTTCACTCCTAACTTACTTTCATATTTCATAGAATTTATACGTAAACAAATGTCTTGAGTTACCTTTAAATCACCCGCTATCTTGTTAACACGTTCCAAATCATCTAAATCATATATAATTATCTCCCTTATTGAATTCTCTAATGAGGATTTTATTAATTTATTTGGTAAATATGGACCACCTAATATTATTTTATCGGGATTAACCCCCGCTTTAAGAGTTGTATTTAGTTCCGGCAAGCTAATTAATTCAGCACCAATATCCTCTGAAGAGATTATTTTTAAAACTGAATCTAAATAGTTTGATTTAATAGAATAGAAACACTGAAATTCAGAAAAAACAGAGTTGAAAATTTCTTTAAAAGTATTAATATTATCTCTTATTCTATTTTCTATTAAAATCATAAATGGTGTTTCAAATTTCTCTATTAATTCATTCAAGGGGACAGAGTCAATGAAAATTGTATTCATATCCACTTTTAAATAAGGATTTCCAGCTAATTTTTTCATATTTTTACTTTTTAAGAATTAATTAATTTTTGATAAAGGTGATGAGTTTTTTCAGCTATTATCGTCCAATTTAAATTCTCTCTCACTTTCCTCTGACCTGCTTTACCCAATTTTTTCCTTAATTTCTTATGATTTAATAGCTGTAAAACTTTTTCTTTAATATCTACGGGATCATCAAATTTTACTAATAATCCATCGGATTTATTTTTAATAACTTCAGAGGTTGCGGCTAAGTCTGCTCCGATCACTGGTTTTCCTGAAGCCCAAGCTTCTAAATAAGCAATACCAAAAGCATCACTTCTACTTGGCATTAAATATATCTCTGTTTCCCTAAACGCAGATATCTTATATTTATCAAAATAACCTGATAAATTATCGGGTGTAAGATTAATGATCCTTACTTCCTTTAATTTTTTAATTTTTGACAATTCCCGATTAAAGGCTTGAGTAGAAGGTCCAATAAAGACAAAATATAATTTGTTAAATTCTTCTAGAATGTAAGGAATGGATTTCAAAATCGAAATTGCTCCTTTTTCATAATTCTTATAACCGCAAAATAGTATCATTTTATAATTTTGTTCTCCTTTTTTAAAGAATTTTTTCTTAAAACTAACATTTTTATCGAATTTGTTGAATTTCTCATAATCAACACCCATCGGAATAACGTTTATGATTTTTTCATCTATTTTTAAGTTACGGAGTAAAAAAATCTTCTCTTTATTAGTGCAAGCAATCAATTTGTCAAACTTCGGAATTATTTCCATTAAATCCTTATCTAAATATCTTGGATTTTCAAAATGAAAAAAAGGAGTACATATTGTTGGTATTTGCAATTTCTCTCCAAAAATTAAAGCATTTAGTAAATTAAAGTAAGGATAATAAGTTGTATGAATTAGATCGAATTCATTAAGGTCATTTCGCGAAAGATTAAGGAAATTTGTAATAAAAGGGCCGTTATCTAAAAACTTAGTTAAACAATTATCCGAGATTTTTAAATTTTTATATTCGTCAATTGATTTTATTATCTCTAATTTTTCTTCTAATGTAAATTCATAATCTATAGGAAATCTATTAATTTTGACCTTATTCACTTTTGAATAGTATTTATTTCTTTCTTCAAGAATCCTTCCACTTGAGGATCGTAAAGCGGAAAAATCAATTGCGTTTGAAGTCCAAATATAAACATTATAATTAAGTTTTTGTTGGAAAATCTCTGCTAATCTTTGAAAATAGAATTCTGCACCTGAAATAGCAGGAAAATATCTCGTCGGAAGGTACAAAATAGATACCATATTTTTTTATAAAATTTGCTTTATTATTTATTATTAGTAATAAAAGATAATGTTTGAGATGTCAAAAGATTTTTTTGAAGTCTTTTTAAAAAAAGTGGAAAAAAAAGGAATAATTGATGAAGAAATAATAAATATAATAGAAAATAGATTTTCTATCAAGTCAGATTTAGTATTAGAAACACTTAAGAGAGGGATTACGAAATATTTATATAAACCATCCAATAGGATTCTCTGGACAGCTTTAGGTATCGAAAAAGAACATATTATATATCCTAAATTATATTGTAGTTGTCGGGATTTCTATAAAGAAGTGGTGATAAATAAAAATCGTAATGTATGTAAACATTTGATTGCTCAAGTGATATCTGTTGCTCTTAATACCTTTAATTATGTAGAATTGGAAGATAAAGAATTTGAAATGAGGGTTGAGGAATTAAAGTCAGAATTTTAAGATTTTAACATTCTCTAAAGAATTCGAAATAAGTTGAGAGAGATTTAATAATTTTTCAGTATTTTCAATCTCCTTTTCCTTTGCATTTGTTTCCGGATATTGTGGAAAATATTGACAAGATTGAATTTTATATGAACTTATATCATAAAGCCCAATTTTTTTATTTAAATTAATAATTTGCTGCTTATTTAGACCGATTAATGGAGATAATTTTATAAAGTTGGTAAAAATTTCATTATAAGAATATAAATTCGATAATGTTTGACTGGCTTGCTCTCCTAAGATATCCCCGGTCAGAATAAGATTAGTTCCTTCCATTTTCGCAACTTTAAAAGCAATCCGAAACATTAATCTTTTACATAGGATGCAAGTTAATTTTCGAGGACATTTTGTCTTAAAAATTTCCAAATTTGAAGTATGAGGTATAATAAAAAGTTTTAATTGGTCATTAGTATAATCAGATAATTTTTTTACAATCTTTTTAATTTTTCTCATCATTTCCATATCTAATTTAGAGGTCGTGATGAAGGAAACAAAAATAGGTGTAAAGCCCATTTTTATCATAAGATATGATGCAACCGGGCTGTCAAATCCATCTGAGAGTAGTGATATTATTCTTTTATTCAACGCATATTTCCACCCGTTCCCAATTTTGCAAAGATTTATTAAAATCGTCCAAAGATATTTTTCTTGATATATTTATCTTCTTATCAGTCTCTAATCTTCTTATTTTAAGCATTAATTTTTTATTTTTCTTTAGATGTTCCTCAGCATTTCTATATTCATCTTTGAAAACTTCCTTTATACTTTTCCAATCTAATTTTTTCAAACGATTGTAATTCTCTTCCTTACTTACAAATTTACATAGAGGATCAATAGAAATTTGAAAATTAAATGCATCTTCTTGTTTTAATGATAATGGATATGCTTTACATGCGATTGGTTTTACATTTTGAATTTTACATCCCTCATTTTTACTGTAAAATGGACATGATTGGGTTTCATTTTCAAATTTAATTTTATAGGTAAGGACTATTATTTTCTGATTTAAAATATCAGGAAAAACTAAATCTTCAATCACTTTGAAATTTATATCTCTTTTTTGTGCGATTTTAATTAATCTATCGACTTCATCAGGATACAAAGGTATTCTTTTACTATATTCACCTGGTATCTCATAACAGCAACTTCCACACTTCATGCATTGATATTTAAGTGTTTTCATGGATTCGTTTAATTTTAAGTTTTTAGATACATCTAAATCTAATAATAAATATCCAGAAATATTATATCTTTAATATATTAATAATTTATTAGAATTTTGATTTTAATCGATTTCTTTTTATAATATAATTATCTCAAGAAATTCTTATCTTTAATTTGTTTAAGAATTTTGTAAAATATTTTTTTATTCAAAATTTACTAAATCTTTACTCTTGATCTATTTGGATATTATATAATTAAAAATAATCTAAGAAATTATTCAATTTTAGATGTTCTTAAAAAAACATCTTGATAATATTCGTAAATTAATATTCACATACCTATTTTTAAAATAGTGAGAAATTTTAAGTGGTAAAAAATATGATGAATGAATCTGTTCTTTCAGGCATTAGAATAATAAAACATATGAATCTTACTCAAAAAGATTTTATTAATCCAATTGCAGTTTTGGGAATGCCGGGCATCGCTGATGTCGGAAAGTTTGCAATAGATACTCTGATTGGGCAATTACATGCTCAAAATTATATGGACATTATTTTTGATGATTATCCTGCTGGAGCTATTGTCGATGACAGCTTATTATCTGCTCCTAAAGCAGAAGTCTTATTTTGGAAAGATCCTCTGAAAAAGAGAGACATAATTTTAATTACTGCTGATGCTCAAAGTCTTACACCAAAAGGAATATATAAAATATCAAATTTCTTAACGGAGATAATATATAACTGTGGTATTAATCTCATTATTGCTCTTGGTGCGTATCCAGTTAATAGTAGTAATTTAAGTACGAGGATTCCAAAAATATTTGTAAGTTCCACCAGTAAGGAGCTTCTTGGAACATTCCTAGAAAAAAATCATTGCGAAAGGATTCAAAAAGGAGTGATCATTGGAGCAAATGGATTAATCCCAACCTTAGCCAAGGCAAGATTTAACACAGAGGGCTTAGTATTATTAGCTGAAACAGATAATATAGCTATCATTAATGAAGATATTACAGATTTAAAAGCCTCAATAACACTTTTAGAGATGGTTAAGGAATCTTTTAATCTTCCGATAAAAAAGAAATATTCATTAGATAATCTTGATGATATTTCTAAAAATCTTAAATCAAAACGTGAAAAGTTAGAGAAAGATCTTGAAACTTTACAGATTATGGATACAGAAGAGAAGAGAAAATCATTATATATCTAAAATACACGTTTTTTAACACTTCTTTTTAATTTTTTCTTATGTTTAAAAGATTAACGGAAATAAATTCTATTTAGAAACTTCGTAATAATGAACCTTATAAAACTACTCGTCTCCTTGCATTTTAATCGATAAATTTTTTAATTATAAAAAATATTCTAGTATAATAAGAGTCTTTCCTAAATAATGTTAGCTAGAATTATTTCGGGGAATCTCGTAAATAATAAAATAATAGTGAAACGTTTTGGATTATGTTTGTGCCCGTTGCGGCAAGTCTGTATCAAGAAAGGAGTTAAATGCCTTACCTGGTATTAAATGCTCCCATTGTGGTTATCGAATTCTCTATAAAAAAAGACCTGAAGTAATTAAAAGGTTAAAGGTCCAATAAATTTGAAAAACTTTTTCTAATTTTAATTAACTTTAATTCGAGAAAAATATGTGATATTTATTTTTTATTATAGGAAATCTGATAGCCATTCTATATTGGTTTAATTAAGTTATCATAACTCAGTGAATTGATTAATTCTTTATACCTATTCCGAATTGTTGTCTCAGTAACACCAGAGACATATGAGATTTCTTTTTGGGTCCTTCTTTCTCCTTGTTCTAGTGCCGCCAAATAGAGAGCGGCTCCCGCCAACCCTGTGGGGGCTTTTCCAGCAGTCAATCGATGTTTTTTTGCTAATTTGATTAATTCGGCCGCTCTATTTTGAGTTTTTCCTGAGAGGTTTAATTCTGCACTAAATCTAGGTATAAAATTAATCGGAGAGGAGACACAAATATTAATTTTGAGTTCTTTTATAATCAAACGATAACATCTCGCAATTTGTTTTTTATCAACAGAGGTGTATTCAATAAAATCATCGAGAGTTTTGGGAATTTGATTGAGTCTGCATGTTAAATAGATAGAAGCAATAAGCATAGCTTCAATAGATCTACCTCTTATTAATCCTTTATTTGCCATTTTCCTATAAATATGAGCTGCCCTTTCTTTAAGATCTCTGGAAATATTAAGTTGAGAAGATAAGCGATCCAACTGATTCATGGCATAAGATAAATTTCTGTCAATAGATTTATTTGTTCTTGTTCTTGTGTTCCATTTTCTTAATCTATAGATTTCTGCTTTTCTCTTCGGTGAAAGTTTTTGTCCAAATGCGTCTTTGTTCTTCCATCCTATGATTGTACTTAACCCTTTATCGTGTAAAGTTAAAGTTGTTGGAGCCCCCACACGAACTTTTTTTTTCGCTTCTTCTGTCGAGAATGCACGCCATTCAGGGCCACAATCAATTAATTTTTGGTTTATAACTAATCCGCAATCATTACAAATTATTTCAGCTCTTGAATCATCAATTATTAAATTGCAATTACCACATTCTGGACAAAGATTAAAATTTTCTTGAGGCATAAATATATCTATTATATAAATATCATCTCTTTAATTTCAATAATTATTCTCGCACTTTTAAATATTTCCGTTTTAATAAATTGCTTAATTAATAAATAGAAAGAAAATTTTATTAATATGAAGAATTAAATCAAATTAGTCGATAGATTATTTTTGTCGGAGGATGAGAGTTAGAGTGAATTTTATTAGTAAAATTTTCAAATAATAAAATATAGAAGGGGTTAAAATTTTCCAGTTAATTATCTTGCTAAAGGATTAGAATAATTTGCATTATTCCATTATTTCAAATAGAGTTATAATTACCTTTTAAGATTAATCAAAAGTTTTTAATATTTTTTTATTTTTATAATTATGATGCGCCGATTTTCAAAAAGTCATGGACCACATTGTTATCTTCGTTCCTTTAAGACAGAATGTCCAAAATGTGGAGCAGAAATTCTATATTGGGAATGTACACACGGTTGTAAAGTATTTTTTGAATATCCACCATATGGAAAATTAATAAAACATAAATGTAAAAATATTAAAGACAGATCCACTAAAAATAAATATAAAGTTATAGTTAAACGACCAAAGGGTTTACTAGAAAATACTTCGAAATATTGTCCAGCATGTGGAAAAGTATTCGATAATCAAAAAAGGCTCAATGATCATATTAAACAGATGCAAAAATTCGATTATTTTCACCAGATAATAGGAGTGAAAAATAATGAAAATAATTCTATGAGCTCGGATAAGGATAAAAAAGAATATGATCCTCCAAAATTTGGACAAATAAACTTAATATAAGGTTGTAAATACATATTTAATTCGAAATTTTAAAAAATGTTTTATCAATATTCTAAAATATTAAGTCATAGAAAATTTTAATAATATTAATTTAGATATATCAATTAAACAAATAACTAGTTTAGGATAAAAATATAATTATGCCAGTTGCACCTCAAGAGGCTGTTTCTCATTTAATGCAGAAAGACCCATCTATTATTGCAGCAGTAGTGGTTGAAGGAAAGGGCAATTTAATATTTCAAACTGATAATTGGGATGTGACTCCAGATTTAGACCGTGTATTATCCAGTTGGAGAGGTCAAAATGCTCAATTCATCAAAATATCTGGAGTAAAATATTCTATGCTACAATGTACAGGCGAAAGAATGGCAGCAACCTCTATTAAAGGTGAAGGGAGCATAGTTGCTGCAAAAGATGAGGAGCATGCTTTAATAGCATATGTCTCTCCTGAGGGAGATATGAGAGGAGCTATGATGGATACTGCTCGTGCTGTAGGAGATATGAGTTCTAGTAAACCCTATATGGAAGAAGAGGGCCAGCTTGGAAAAGAAATGGAGGGGACAGCACAAGCTCAAAGCGCCTCGAGTAATATTGATCCTGAATTAAAAGCAGAGATTGAATCCTTTTTACAATGGGTAAAAGATGACGAAGGTTTAGCAGGTTATATAAGATATTATTTACAACAAAATAACATACAGATAATTTCTCAATTATCGCAAGTTTATTCTGAGTTACGGCAATTATTTGGTGTTTAAACTTTAGAATAAAAATAATTATAATTTAATCCATTGAGATTTTAAATATATTATCTAATTAATTATTCTTTGATTTATTGTCTTAAACAGAGAAAATTATTTTTGTATCAATAAGTTTAAAATTATTATTAGATTATCGGATGCAATGACTGTAAATGTCGGAGTTGTTGGTGCTAGTGGGTTTGCTGGAGGAGAAACTGTTAGAATATTATCCAATCATCCAAATGTTAACTTAAATTATATAACATCGAGAAGATTGATTGGTAAATATTTTCATTCTGTTTATCCGAATTTAAGAAATATTGTTAATTATAAATTTGAAAAATTTAATATTAAAATAGCACAAGAGAAATGTGATATAATTTTCCTCGCCACACCCCATGGAATTTCTCAAGATTTAGTACCTTCATTATTAGAAGTTGGCCTGAAAGTTATTGATTTAAGTGCGGATTTTCGTTTAAAAAATCTTGATATTTATAAGAAATATTATAAAAAAAATCATTCTCATCCTGAACTATTTCAAAAAGCAGTTTATGGATTACCAGAACTACATCGTGATGAAATAAAAGATGCTAATTTAATTGCTGTTGCGGGATGTCATGCATCTAGTGCTATTTATGGTTTATATCCATTAGTTCAAGAAAATTTAATCGATACATCCAAAATTATTGTTGATTCAAAAACAGGATCGTCTGGATCTGGAAAAGGTGTAAATGAATCAACTCATCATTCAATAAGAGCAAACAGCATACGTCCTTATAAAATGACAGGCCATCGACACACCGCCGAAATAGAACAAGAATTGGAAAGAATATTGAAGGATAAAAATATTGAACAAGAAAAAGTAAAGATAGGGTTTTCTGCTCATGCAGTGAATTTAGTTAGAGGAATTTTATCAACATGTCATGCTTTTTTTCCTAATAATATTGAAATTAATGAAAAAATGCTATTTAGAACTTATCGCAAAGCATTTAGAGAGGAACCTTTTTTACGTTTGATTAATCAAAATACGGGTATCTTTAGATTACCAGATCCTAAAGTAATAGTGGGTACAAATTATTGTGACGTGGGATTTCAATTAGATGATCATTTAAATCGAATAGTAATTTTATGTACACTCGATAACATCGTTAAAGGCACAGCAGGTAATGCTATTCAGTCAATGAATATTATGCTAAAAATTTCAGAAAAGGCTGGATTAGATTTTCCAGGTTATTTTCCTTCTTAATTAATAAGTTATTATTGAAATCTTCTTGAAAAATAGATATTAAATATGATAGAATTAATTATTAAATAATTCTTCTATTAATTATATCATTCTAAGAATGAGGTGTGAATAATATTTCTGGTTATATAGGAAAAAGCATTAGGTTAGAACGAATAATGAATCGGGAGAATGGAAGAACTATCATAATACCAATGGATCACGGATTAACTGTTGGTCCGATAAAAGGAATTGAAAAAAATCTTGGGGAAATAGTCAATAAAATTGCTTTAGGTGGTGCAAACGCGGTTCTCGGACATATTGGGATCCCACTTTATGCTCATCGTGGTTATGGTCCAGATATCGGATTAATTCTTCATCTCTCAGGTTCAACATCGATAAGTCCTTCCAAAAATTATAAAGTTCTAGTAAATACTGTATTAGAAGCTGTAAAAATTGGAGCTGATGGGGTTTCTCTACATATTAATATTGGCACGAAATCAGATCCAGAAATGCTGGAGATTTTAGGCACTATTTCCAGAGAATGTAGGGAATATGGAATGCCTTTAATTGCTATGATGTATCCCAGAGGAGAGAATATTCAAGATGAACATGCCGTTGAAGTTGTGAAGATAGCTGCTCGCGCTGCTGCAGAATTAGGGGCAGATATAGTAAAAACAAATTGGACAGGAGACCAAGATTCATTTAAGGAAGTTGTTGAGGGATGTATGGCGCCTGTTATAATTGCTGGTGGAGAAAAAGGAGGAATACGAGACATTTTGGAGATTACTAAACAATCGATAAGTGTTGGAGGAGCAGGTGTAGCTTTTGGGAGAAATGTATTTCAAACAGAAAATCCCACAAATACCGTGAGAGCGTTATATCTAATAGTTCACCAAAATTATGAAGTAGATGAGGCAATTAAAGAAGCCGGATTATAATTAAAATAAAGGATGTGAATTTATTTATGAAAAATGTTATTGATAAATCAATTCAATTAGAAAATCTTCAAATATTTTTTAAACTTTTTAAATTACATAAAAGTTATTTAGCTCTTATCTCAGATCAAAAAGCAATGGGAATCGGAGATGTCACTTTAGGAACCCCCCCTAAACTCAAGGGGGGTAAATCTGCCTCTTCTTCTTACAATTTATTTGGAATCCGTCAGCAGTTACTCAGTTCTATTCTTATTAAAAGAATTTCCAAATATTTAGATGCTCCAGTGCTTCTCCTCTTATTTATTAAGAATAAGATTGAGGAGAATGAAATTACAAAACCATTAATTAGTTTTGTTAATGAAAATCTGCAAAGTTTAGAAGAATAAAAAATTTTTGAGAAATATTCTAATAGATGCAGAGAGAGGGATATGTTCTCATGGAAATGTTTTTTCCTTAGATTTGAACCCCCGTACTCCTATGAGAATGGATCTTGAGTCCATCACCGGTGATCATTACTTTAATTTATTAAAGTAAATTGACCGGGCTTGGTTATCTCTGCATTTGATAAGGTATTATAAATCTTATGTAAAAAGAAACATTAGAACAAACATTACTACCATCATACCTACAAGAAAAACAATCTGGTATCTACTTTGTTTCTTCTGTTTCTTCTGTTTTTGCAAATAATTATCTTTGCAAGATTGGCCGCAGAATTTTCTATCGGGAGCCATTGCTTTACCACATACAGGACAATGTTGATGTGGGCCCCATTTTTTTTGAATCTGATCCTTCCAAGATGAATTTGACATACTATTTTTAACTAATTTCTTCTTTTTTCAATATATTAAATAATTGTAAATTGTAAAAAAAATTTATTAAAAAGATTTAATCTGAAATGACAGTTCCAATATTTTGGATATTACCTAACCATAATTCTTGAAATTTTGATAAATCTAATCCTGAGCCAATTTGAACTTTTAAATGACTACGTTTTAATATTTGTAAAGAAACTGCGTCAAATATCCTATATTCACCTGCAGCTGCTTGATTTATATCGCTTTCTTTAAGAATAATCTCAGATAATTCAGAATAATTTAAATGTTCTAATAATTTTGCATCTTTATGTTTTTTCGGATCCTTATTATAAATACCATTAACATTAGTTAATATGATTGTTTGTTTTGCTTTAATAAATTCTGCAACTTCTAAAGCAACGGACGTTGTGCTTTGTCCTGGCTGCAAACCACCCATAATGATTATTTTTTTACTTAATAGAGCAACAGATAATTCATCAATGTTTTTTGGAACCAAAGGATAAGCGAGATCTTTAAAATAAGAAATTAGTAATTTTGCATTGATTTGTGAGAAATAAATTCCGACTAGATCAGCTAAAGCTTCATTCTGAGTGTATTTTCTAATGAAATTAAGATATTCTCTTGCTATAATGCCTCCTCCAACTATAATAATAATTGCATCATAATTCTTATTTTCTTTCACGAGATCACAGAATTCAGTTATTTTTTTAGAATTGATTTGTTTATTTTTATCAAATAAAAGAGATCCTCCAATTTTTATTACAATATTTTTATTATTCATAGAGATCCTTAATTTTAAATTGATTTTTCTTTTTATTATAATAACTTTATATAATCACACTTATTAAAATATATGAAAGGTAAAAGTAAGATCGTTGTTAAAGTCCCACATAGAATTACTGGTTTTTTTGAAATTGTGGATTCTAAAAATGGAATTAAATTAGAAAATCCAGAACAAATAGGATCGAGAGGAGCGGGTTTCACACTTAATGCTATGGGAACTACGACTATTATATTGAATAAAATAATCTCATCTGACACTAATATTAAAGAATTTGAGATATATATAAACAGTATTAAAGTAAATGAAGAGGCAGAAACAACAAATTTTATCTTTAATTATTTTAGGAGATTAGTTAATTATCCATTTAGTGTTAAGATCTTTCATAGATTTGACCTTCCAGTTGGATGTGGATATGGAGCAAGTGGTTCGGGGGCATTAGGTACTTCATTTGGTCTAAATAAATTACTTGAGCTCAATTTATCTAATTATGAATGTGGTAAAATTGCTCACATAGCCGAAGTCGTTAATAAAACAGGCCTTGGGACTGTCTGTGGACAACTCGCTGCAGGTCTTGGTATGGTAGCTGAATCAGGATATCCTGGTAAATATCAACATATTCCTTTTCCAAATGGAATTTATGTCATTTGCACTAGCTTTGGAAAGATATCAACTCCAGATTTCCTATCCAATCAAACACTTCATTCTATCATCAATATACCTGGAAGAGAAGCATTAAGAAAGCTAAAAAAAAATCCAAATATCAAAAATTTTGCTGAATTATCTTGGGAATTTGTACAA
The DNA here is from genome assembly GCA_046497275.1 of Promethearchaeia archaeon. Lineage (GTDB taxonomy): Archaea > Asgardarchaeota > Lokiarchaeia > Sigyniarchaeales > SOKP01 > TEKIR-8. The sequence goes on from JAWOFX010000097.1 coordinate 29,759, forward strand.
AAAACAGAGATACTAGAGATATTACATTTGAGTAAAATAAGAGAATTGATTGTTCAATTAAATGAATTAAATATTATTGGAGCTAGTTTGAATCAACTTGGTAAATCTATTTTTGCAATTTGTAGAAAAAGAGATATAAAAGATGTTATAACTATTTTTAATAATTACCAAGAAGAAGAAGAGAAGGTATTTAATTTACATATTGAGAAGAAGGGAGTAAAAATAAATTAATCTAGTTTTAAGAAATCATAGATTTTAATTATTCCTTAGAATTTAAAGCTTTAGATTTCTTTGTTGCTACTTCTACAGCTGTTATTAATGATGCTCTAATTTTATCTGACTCTAATAGATGAAGTGCAGTGATTGTCGTTCCACCTGGGCTAGCTACTTTATCTTTTAGTGCTGCAGGATGACTTTTAGTCTCAATTAATAATTTAGCGGATCCTAAAACAGTTTGAGAAGATAGTTTAAGAGCTACTTCGCGAGGTAATCCCATCTTCACACCTCCGTCTGTCAAAGCTTCAATTATTAAAAAGATATATGCGGGTCCACTACCAGATAATCCTGTCACGGCATCTAAATGCCGTTCGTCTAATTCTACCACTAAGCCAACAGAGTCAAATAGTTTGATTACAAATTCCATGTTTTCTTGTTTTACATTATTATTTTTCGAAATAGCTGTAGCAGCTTCTCCAATTAGAGCTGCTACATTAGACATTACCCTTATAATCTGATTTTCTTTGCTGATATATCTATTTAAATGTTTAATTGAAACTCCAGCAGCTATCGAGATAAAAACTTGATCAAGATTCAATACGGATCCCACTTTATCTAAAATCTCATCAATAACTTGAGGAAGAACCGCGATAAGAACATATTTTGATTTTTTAACTAGATCAACGTTATCCTCGGCACTTTCTACATTATATTTATTACATGAGCTTTCTAATACATTTTTATCAATATCATAAATAATAATTTTGTCAGGTCCAATCAAATTTACTGCTGCTTTCAATAGAGTTGAACCTATTTTACCAATTCCTATTATTCCAAGCTGTTTTTCGTACATATTATATTTTATCTGATTTAATTAATTTTATAAGAATAGAATGATCAATACAGACCAAATGAATCTAATCGAATTATTTGACAATCTCTAACTCCAAAATCATTCCAAAGATTCATTTCAAGAATTATTTTGTTATTTATTTCTCCTTTTTGTCCAAATTTTAAACCAAGAAATTCATTATTTAAAAAGAACGTAATCCCTTTTTTATATTTATTAGGTAAGCGAATATAAATAGAAGCATAACCGTTTTCTTTTGAAAGCATAATAAAAGCATTTACTAATCTCTTACCGATCCCTTTTTTACGATAATTAGGATTAATATATAATAGATGTAAATATATGTTTGGAATAATTTTCTCTAAAGAATCTACTTTTTTACTTTTATCCTCGGCTACTAAAAGTCCTGCTAAAATTTCATCATAATATGCAATTAAGACAAAAAATTTCTTATTTAGGAACCTTGATTTAAAATTATCTATCAAATCAATAAATTCTTTCGCACATAAATTCAAATCGAAAAAATTCTCTTGTTTAGCAACCTTAATAGTAATTTTATTTAAATTATCTCGCTTTTGCATTTTTAGTTTAGAGAAAGCTCCTTTTTTAATTTTTTAATGAGATCATATTTAATGGTACCATTCTCTCTATCAAATCCTTCACATACGGCACTTCTTATACCAATAATATCTGGTTTAATTTTTTTAATTTTATGTATATCAGCAATTTTAATTCTTCCCGCTAATGCAGTTTTCACATTATAATCAGAAGCTAAATCTTTAAATTTAACCAAGTCTTCCACCTTTAGAAAATCAAAAAGATTTTTCTCATCTTTGATATATGTATCAAGCATAGCGATATTTGCTCCAGATTCTGCTGCTATTACGGGAATAGCCAAGAAAGGAAGACCTTCATCCATTCTAGAATAATCTGCATAACCTGCCGCAACGACTATTATTTCTTTGTTACATTTTTTTACAGATTTTATAACATTTTTCATTAAATAAATGCCCTCTTTTTTATTTCGAGGGCCTTTAAGGCCAACTTTTATAATATCTGCCCCAGAACATGCCGCTCCGAACGCAGCTAAAGAAGCACTTCCAGGAAGATTTGGGAAGTCGCCAATTGCTGCACTTAAGAGTTGTTTATTGTTTTCTGGTATAAGATTTTTCATTTCATTAATTATCCAAGGAAAATTAGCCCCTAGAGACCCTTCCTCTGGGTTTTTGCAATCGATATAGTCAGCACCCGCATCAATGGTAACTTTAGCTTCTTCTATATTCTTAGGACTAACAAGTAATTTGATATTATTATTATACATAACCTATCATTTTTTAAAATAAATGAAATGTTAATAAATTTTTTGAGAAATTAATTAATAATCAGAGAATTTTTGACTTAGTAAAGATTATTAATTTAATAAAAAACAGTATTCTCTCTAGTTATATAAAAAAATTGATTCGAAAGATCATTATTTTTTATAAACGAGATTTTTGCAATTAATTTCTTTATTTTTTAATAAATTTATATTTGATAATTTCTATTATTTACAAAAATTCTTATGAATATTTAATAAAATTTTAAAAAAATGTCTCCTAAAGAAGAAACGAAAATTGATATTACCCAAGAAGTTTTTAAAGAACCTATTGAAATGATTAAAAAACTAACAGCAAATATAAACATTGAATATACTAAGGTTATACAAACCTATGTAATGGAAAATAGAATTTTAGATTTGATACTTTTAAAGAATGGCTCTTCTTATTTTAAGGGAAAAATAGTATGGATCGGAAATCGAAAGGATGATTCCCAAGGCACGGTTTTTTGTGTAGATACAAAAGCAGAACTCAAAAAGATTAATCCTACGGCTGAGAATACGGAGGATATTGTATTAGATAAAAAGAAGGGAGTAATTTTAATCTCCACTGAATCAAAAGCTAAATGTTCTGTTTGTGGAAAAGATATTGAAATATTTGATGAAGTTCTTGGGTGCCCTTTATGTGGAGCAAAAGCACATAAAGACCATATTTTAGATTGGATAAAAATGAAGCATAACTGCCCTGTATGTAAAAAATCATTAGATATTTCCAGTACAGGTCAAATAATTGTTGATTAATTACTAGTTAAACTAATAAATCTTTATAGTTTACGGATCCATCATATAAAGCAGTTCCAATTAGGATCCCAGAAAAACCTAATTTTTTATATTCTTTAATATCGTTCAGATTTCTAACTCCTCCTCCAATATATACACTACCTTCGAATTTTTTATTGATTTCTTTAAACAATTCTGGGATACCCCCCATTTTTTGTCCAACTCTAAATAGATCCAAGAGAATAATTTCAGAAATACCTAAATTTTCTAATTTCATTACAATTTCCCTAGGATCTGAATTATTTAAATCTTTATTCCCTGCTTTAATTTTTTCCTGAAACATATCAATACTAACTAAAATACTATTTTTTTGAACAATTTTAAGAATTTTAGTAATAGTGTTAAGATTTTTAATTGTTTCTAAACCAATTATTAGTTTGAAAAAATTGAATTGAAAATATTTGTAAATATCGTCTTTTTTTCTAATGCCCGGATCCAACATTATATCTACCGAAGGAATAGAACTAAATTGTTTGAATAGATTAAAATTTGGGGTTTTTTTCAATATTGCATCAAGATCTGCTACATATATTTTAAAAAATCCCATTGATTTCAAGGATTCTATAATTTTAATGGGATTATGAGTGTCAAAAAGTACAGAGTCTAAAGGTTTATATTTTGATCGCTCCCCTTTTATAGCATGAACCGCCATTGAGTTTAATACATCTATAACAGGAATAATATAGAAATCAGACATTTAATAACAACTTGAAACTATTTCCTATATATATAATATAGATTATAAATCATTTAACTAAAAAAGCCTTAGTTTTTATATATATATGGGGATAGTTAACAAATAAACAAATTCATTTTTAAGGGATAATATATAGTATCATTTCTATAAAAAGTGAAAAATAAAATGAAAACAGACATTTATATCAAAAAAATAATAGAAGAGACTGGATTAAATAAAAAAGAAATTGAAGATTTAGTTAGTGAAAAAAAAGAAGAATTAAAAGGTTTAATTTCTGATGAAGGAGCGCTGTTTATAATAGCAAAAGAATTAGGTGTTGATGTGAAGGACCAAAATGATGACTTATTAAAAGATATAGAAATCAATGTATCAGATATCACATCCAATATGAGAAACATCACTATAGTGGGCAGAATTAAAGAAATCTACAGGATTTATAATTTTGATAAGAAAGATGGAAGTGAGGGCAGAGTGGGTTCTTTTCTACTTCATGATTCAACGGGAGATATTCGAGTTGTGATGTGGGACGACCAAACAGACATTTTTAAGAGTTCAAATTTTGATATAAATGAATTAATTAAAATAATTAATGGATACGCGAAACAAGGAAAGTTTGGTATAGAAATTCATATTGGCAAATTATCTAAAATAATCCTTTCACCTGAAGATATTAATTATAAAAAATATCCAAAAATAACTAAAAAAGTAATTCCTATTGAAGAGATAAATTTATCTCAGAAATCTATTACGATTAAAGGAAAGGTTTCACGTAAGACACCCTTAAACACATTTGAAAGAAAAGATGGAAGTGAGGGGAAGGTTGAATCTATATTATTAATGGATTCTACTGGTTCTATCAGAATTACTTTCTGGAATGAAGACACTAACAAGCTTGATAATATTAAAAAAGGGAATACCATAAAAATAACGAATCTAAACCCACGAGAGAGTAATTATAATCAGAAAATTGAGTTATTTGCCAATCAAAATTCAGATATTGTCAAGTTAGAAGAGGAAATTGAAATTAAAGGTGAGTTTGTTGAAGAAATAGAAAAATTACAAGATATGGATAATATTGTTTCCTTTAAAGGGATTATAACTTCTGTTGAGAATTTAAAAAAAGTTAATCTTAAAAGTGGCGAAGAAGTCTCATTATTAAGTTTTGTAGTAAGTGATAATACAGATTGGATAAAAGTGACATTATGGAGAGAACTTGCTGAAAAATACTCTGATTTGATTGAAAATGGTCAAGGAGTTTTTATAAAAAATGTATTATTAAAATATAGTAGTTTTTTAAAAAGAAAGGAAATAAGTTTTATTGAAAGCTCGAAAATAGAATTTATTGATTTGGAGATTGATCAAATCAAAGAAAGAAATAATCAAAACATCAAAGAAAGAACAAGAACCTTTAGTGGAAATTTTTCTAAAATCAAAAATATTAACTCATCGGGGATTTTTGAGATAAAAGGAGTAATTATTAAAGAAATTAACTCGATAACGGTGTATCAAGCATGCTCAAAATGTTTTAAGAAGATTGATAATTGTAAATGTGATGAAACGGGTGAGATAATAAATAGGATGATTTTAAATTTAAAAGTTGACGATGGATTTGATACAATAAGATGTACTTTTATTGGAGAGAGTGCTGAAAAATTGATTGGGGTAAACACAGATGTGGTTTCAGAGATAATTAACACGCCAGATATGAATAATTTTTTAGAGAAGATAAATAAAAAGATCTTAGGAAAAGATATTATCATTAGGGGAAAAGCAAAATATAGTGATTTTACAAATGCGTATGAGCTTATTGTTTATGATTTTAAGGATTTAAATGTAGATGAGGAACTGGAGAGAGTAATTAAGGTAATCCAAACCTAATCTTAAAAAATCTCTATTTTAATCATGAACTAAATCATATTTAATTTCAATATTTGAATGAATAATATAGAAATCATAGGTTTAGGAGAAGTTGTGGTGGATTGGGTAACAGAACTACATCATTTTCCAAAACCGGATGAGAAAATAGATGCTCTTTCTGAGAATTTTTTTTCAGGAGGAGTCACAGCAAATTATTTAGTTGCAGTTTCTAGATTGGGAGTTGAATGTGGTTTTATTGGGGCAGTAGGAGATGATAATTATGGAGATTTTTTAATAAAAGAATTTCAGAAAGAAAAAATAGATACAAACCTAATATTAAAAATTAAAAATAAAAAGACCCCCGTTAATTTTATATTTGTTTCAGAAGGAGAAAAAACAATAATACAATCTCCACACATGAAAACTACAAAGTTAAGTATTCAAGATATTAGTCCATCATATATATCTAAAGCTAAATTATTGCATACCACATTAATTCATCCAGATATTTCCAAAAAAGCAATTGATATAGCAAAGGAAAATGATGTAAAAGTAAGCATTGATTTAGAAGCACAAATTGCATTGAGAGGATGGAATAATTTAAAAGATTCTCTGTTGAAAGCTGATATATTAATTCCTAATGAGGAGGGAGCAAAAATGATAACACATGCTAAAACATCAAAAGATGCGGCGAGAGTTTTGGTTAGAAAAGGGATTCCAATAGTAATTATAACTAGAGGACGTGAAGGGGCAATAATAACCACATCTAATATACAGAAAAAGGTTCCTGTTTTTAAAGTAAAAAAGGTTGTTGACACTACTGGTGCAGGGGATACATTCAATGCAGCTTTTTCTGTAGCCTTCTGGATTAAAAAGTGGGATCTAGAAAGAGCTTGTATATTTGCTAATGCCGCAGCAGCATTAAAAATCCAACATTTAGGGGCAAGAATAGGTATGCCAAGTATAGAAAGAATAGTAAATTTCTTATCGGAATATGATATTGATATTTTTAAAATGGATTAGGTAATTATGCAAATTTTTTCATATTTTTGATTTTCTTCGACCATATGCCTATATTCTTCAATAAAATTTTCATTTTCCGTGTCTTCTTGGTAATTCTGAAATGGCCAAATTCCTAATAGTATATCTCCACTTTTTTTTTTAAAACCTGTCAAAAATCCTTTTTTTCGGTTTTCCAAGATATTTAGAATTACAACATAATTACTTAAATCTGTATGATCATCTGAATTGAATTTATGTACCGAATCTATGTTTTGAATATTAATAATATTTTTTTTTTTAGAACTAAGATTTTTAAGTTGTTCTATAAATTCATGTGGTATGATTATTGGATTATCTCTTCTAATTTCCTTAAATGTTAATTTTAATTCATCAATATCTATTTCATTCAAACCCTTAAAATATATTTTGTAAACCATATCATATTAATTTAAAAAGTTTATTCTGTTAAGATTAAAATCAATTTTTTTAAAAAAATGTTATTATATTTTTTTTATATCTATTGCAATTAATAAGGAATAATCTATTTATTAAAAAAGTTTTATACTTAATCACAATCTAATGATTTTAGAACTTTAATCCATAGAAAAATCTAAATATCATCTTTAATATTACTAGTTAAAAATATAAAAACTGCCTCCATAGCTCAGTTAGGTAGAGCATCGTCTGGTGTGCCTAAAGCACCCGGCTGTTAACCGGGCGGTCGCATGTTCGATATTCTGGGTCATTTTTATAATATACTAATTTATAGCCAGAACGAAAACCATGCTGGAGGCGCATTATATTTTCCATATATATGATTTTAAGGTTTTGTGAAAGTTTCCAAAAAATTCTCTCTATATTTTGGTTTTTTTTGAAATATAAAATATGAGTTTATTTATTGTAAAAAAATTAAATAGAACTAAATTTGGCAGAAATCTTTGATTTTAAATGAACAATTATTAAATTATTTTTAGGATACTAAAAGGGGTTAATTAAAATCATTGAAATAAAAAACTTTATGCTTCTGCCGGGATTCGAACCCGGGTCGCGGGGGTGAAAGCCCCGTATGCTTAGACCTTGTTTAATTTTAAACAAGCTTGGCCGGTCTACACTACAGAAGCTTTTTTTATTATTTCTTTATTTTTATTTTCTTAATTAATAATAGGTTAAATATTTTTTTATATGGATAGATGGTTTAAGCATTATAATCGTAAAAAGATCATAATTTGATATCAAAAGAAAAAATTTTAGTGTGCGGGAAGGGAGATTTGAACTCCCGAACCCCTATGGGACTGGATTCTAAGTCCAGCGCCTTTGGCCAAACTTGGCAATTCCCGCATATAATAATTGATTGCTTTTTATGTATATAATTTAACGCTTAAAAATAAATAAACTTTTTATATTGTATTTTTTTTATCTTCTGATTTATAAATTACCGAAACCATTAATTAGTTATAGAAAGTCTTTAGTTCCAATTCATTTCTAATTTGATTATTATTAAAAGAATAAACATAAAAAAAAAGAATTATATTAGAATTATTATAGAATAATAAATTGAAATTTTGATTTAAATTGAGTGTTAGAGAATCTTTAATAAAACATCTGACTTCTATTTTAAGATCTTCAGATGGTACAATATTGGTAATTTTATGTGATCTAGACGGTCTTTCAATAGCAAAAATTGGCAGGAAGAGCGAAATTCAAATAAATTCAAATCAAATTACGAGCCTTGCATCAGCTGCGTTCTCCGTTAGCGAAGAAAATTGGGAAGATTTAGATATTAAAGATCAAGTTATTTCATTTACATATTTCGAAAAGGTTTGCTTAATTACAATTAAGATAAACGAAACTCTTTTAACAATAGTACACGATTATTATAAAGATTGGCCATTAGATGCTGATGGATTAGCAAGTTCAATGTATTATCTTAAAGAAAAATTAGAAGAATTTTTTGGCGGAATAAAATCTACACGAGATCAATTAGAAGAATTTTCAAATAAAATTAGAAGTGCAATTTATCTTGTCGGGATGGGATCCGAAATTCCCTTTCTATCATACACTCCAGAAAACTATGATAACGCGAATCCTTTACCAGCGATAAGTCAGATTTTAGATTCAATTAAAAATCCAATTTTTATCAGATATTCCCTAGTTGATCCTTCTGGTCTGATGCTTGATGCTAGAGAATTAAATGGCAAGGATTTACCAATTTCAATTGAAGCATTTTCTGCTAATGCAACTGTGGCGTATCAAAAAATGAAGGAGGAGTCTGGTCAAAGTTCTATGGGAGATCTTTTGTTTTATTTAGCCATAAGTGGTAAGAATTCAGAAAATTTCTATGGGATTATAACCTGTCCCTCAGGAATTCTAGAATTTTCAAAAGATCATGATCTTTCAAATATCCAACAGATTTCTTTTATTGGATTATTTTCATTAGATTATGGAGGAATTCCAATAATAGGAGAGGCGAGAAATATTATATACTCAATAATAGAAATTCTTGGATCCGAAAAAACCACAGAAAATTTTATTAAGGCTGTAAATGTATTATTAAGTGCAAAATATGAATAAGAGACCCCATAGAGTGGATCTTTATTGTCTACATTATAATGAATGTGATCCAAGAAAATGTACCGCATTAAAATTGAAAAGATTCGGTTTAATTAAATTTAGGCAAAAGATCGCTGGAAAACTTAGAAATGCTATATTATTAAGTCCTTTTGCACAAAGAGAAATATCCATTTCAGATAAAGAAATACTAAAAAATTATGGGTTGATAGTTATTGATTGTTCATGGAATAAATTAATAAAATTTAGTAATATTTCGCACAGAAATGAAAGGAAATTACCTTCTTTAATCGCGGCTAATCCCGTAAATTATGGGAAGTGGGAGAAATTGAGTTCAGTTGAGGCTTTATCCGCTGCTCTCTATTTAACCGGATTTAAGGAACAAGCAAAATTCATTTTATCAAAATTTCGTTGGGGAAATCAGTTTTGGAAAATCAATAATCAAAAATTAGAATTTTAAACGACTTAATACAAATAAAATGAAAAAAGAAAATAAAATTGAGAAAAAATTATTCTTCTTCACCTCTTGAAAAACCAGAGGCAGCGATTACGTCATCTATTTTTAAAATCATCGTGGCTACTTCTGTGGCAGATTGAATAGCTTGAGTTAATACAGCAAGAGGTTCTACTACTCCTAATTTAATCATCTCATCCGGTTTTCCACTTTCAATGTTTAATCCATAATTGATGCCCTCTTCGATTTCATGTTTCGATCTTAATTCAACTATGAGATCAACAGGATTAAATCCCGAATTTTCAACGAGTGTTTTTGGAACAATCTCTAAAGCATTTGCATAAACCTCAATTGCTAGTTGCTGTCTCCCACCAATTGTTCTCGCATAGGTTTTTAGTCTTTTTGCTAACGCAATTTCAGACGCACCACCACCAGGTAGGATATATGGAATCTCTATAGCAGCTTTAACTACAGATAAGGCATCATGTATCATTCTTTCTGCCTCATCAACAACATGTTCGATACCTGCTCTTATCAGAATGCTTACTGTTTTTGGAGATGCACATTCTGAAACAAAAATCATATTGTCTTCGCCCACCTTTTTCTCTTCAACCCGTCCCGCCTCCCCTAGATCAAACTCGCTAATTTCAAAGATATTATTAACTATTTTGGCATTCGTGGCTCTAGATAATTTTTCCATGTCTGATTTTTTTACCCTTCGAATAGTCATTATATTCTCTCTAGCGAGAAAATTTTGCGCTTTTTCATCTACCCCTTTCTGACAGAAAACTACATTTGCTCCAATATCTTTCAGTTTAGCTACTCTCTTTTTAAGCATATTTGATTCTTCTTCTAAAAACTGATTTATTTGATCTGGTGTTTGAACTTTAATTTCAGCATCAAATTCAGTTTTTTCTACTTCTAATGATGAATTAATTAGCGCGATTTTCGCATTCTTTATAAGTTTTGGCATCATAGGGTGGACAATTTCTTTATCAACGATCATCCCATTTATAATGTTCGTATCCAGAAGACTTTTGCCTTCCTTTTTAATGATTTGTATTTGATCTAAATCTATTAGGATGTTATCTCCTCTTTTTTCTTTGACTTGGGAAACCGCATTAACTGCTATATCAGCAAAGTGGCTTTTTGCCCCAGCGATTAATTTGCTATTCATTGATGTTTCTGCTACTTTTCTTAACATGTCTTTATCATTAGGATCAATATTTTTAGAAATTTCTTGTAAAATTTCTTTACTTTTGACGAGAGCTTTTCTATAACCTCTAAAAATAATTGTTGGATGCACTTGTTGTTCCATTAATTCTTGTGCTAAATTAAGTAATTCACCTGCAATAACCACGCTTGTTGTTGTTCCGTCTCCAACTTTATCGTCTTGGGTTTTCGCCACCTCAACTATCATTTTAGCCGCAGGATGTTCCACATCTATGGTATCTAAAATTGTTGCTCCATCATTCGTAATTGTTACATCACCCAAAGAATCAACAATCATTTTATCCATTCCTTTTGGGCCTAATGTAGTTCTAACTGCTTCCGCAACCGCTCTAGAGGCAGAGATATTGTTTCTCTGGGCATCTCTTCCTCTTTTTCTTTCAGTCCCTTCTTTCAAAATCAGAATTGGGACACCAGATAATTGTGCCATTTTAAGATCACTTGTATTTTTTTTACCTTGATTAATTATTTATCTAGATCAAGAAAATTAAAAAAAATTAAAAAAACTTTTGATATGGAGATCATTTTTATATGGTTTGCTTTAAATTAAACCCTAATAACTCTAATCATATAAATCAAAATGAAAAAGATCTAAACTCCCGAGAAATTTTTTAAACTTATTTTAGTTGTTAAATTTCCACTAGGATATAAAATGAAATATAAATATATATCTTGAGATTAATTAATTAATTCTTGAATTAATTTATTTCTAATTCCTTTCGATTTATCAATTCTCTCTAGCCTACTTAGATACTTTTCATAAGATAATCCTTTTTGTTTTTTTAATATCAGAATATGTTCATTAATTTCATTTTCTGAAGGGGAACCTTTACTTATTCTTTTTTGCAAACAGAGTTGAATATTATTCATCTCTTCAATAAAATCATCTGAAATTTCTATATTTTTATTAGTAATTTTCAGAATGAGTTCATTTATTCTATTTTTGTTAAAAAATTGTTGAGGATTTTTAGATTCCTTAACTAGAACAGCTACTATTTCATGGGATTTTCGAAAAGGAATTTCATATTTCTCAACCAAATGTTCTGCTAAATCTAGTGCTAAAATAAAACTATCTCTTACTTCTGATATCATATTAACTTTATTTAGTCTAATAGTTGAGAATACACCATTTAATACTTCAATGATAGAATGAGTTATAATAAAAGATTCTCGTAAAATAGGTTTTAGTTCTTGAAAATCTCTAAAATATCCAGAGGGTATGGCTTTAATTATTATGGAAGCTTTAGATAAATTAGAGATTAATACAGAGGATTTAGAACGAATTAATTCTATTGAATCTGGATTTTTCTTTTGAGGCATCACGCTTGAGACAGAACAAAACTCATCATCTAATTCAATATAATCATATTCTTGAGTTGACCAGATTATAAGATCTTCAGCAATTCTAGAGAAATGAAGACCTAATAAACTAAGGAATGATAATATTTCATAGATATAATCTCTTGAACTGACTGCGTCTAATGAATTGTAAATTAACCCATCAAACCCTAACAATTCTGAAGTTCTTTCTCTGTCAATATTAATACTAGTACCTCCTACTGCACATGCTCCTAGTGGATTCTTATTTATTCTTTTATATATCTCATCTATTATATTAATACATCTTAATATTTGAGCAGTATAGTTATTTGTATAGTGTGCGAAGCATCCTAATTGGGCTTTCTGCTGATGAGTATATAAAGGCATATAAGCATCGATAGATTGTTCACTGAGATGTACTATTGAGTCAATTAAATTAAACAATTCCTGAGTTAGAATATTCAATTCTTTACGAATTTTTAGTCTAATATCAACTGATACTTGATCATTTCGAGATCTGCCAGTGTGAATTTTTCCACCAATATTTATACCAATATCATCTATAACTAAAGATTCAATCAATGGGTGGATATCTTCAAATTCAGAGTTTAATTCAAGTAGATTATTCTTTATTTTTTGCTTGATCTTCTTTAAAGAAAGTAAAATTTTTCTAATTTCCGTTTTATTAAGTATTTTTTGTTCATATAACATAATATTATGAACTTGAGTTCCAATTATATCCTCTTCAGCAATCCATAAATCGTCTTTTAAAGAGGATATAAAATTTAAAACCTTCTCGTTCAATGATTTATTAATTCTTCTTCTATAAAGATCTTTTTTCATATAATAAATTAAAATTGTGGTATTTAATATAGTTTAAATTAAATAAAATTAAATGGAATTTATTTATTTTTTTACATTTTTAATATTTACTATACTGAGTATTATTCTAGTTTTTTTAAACATTTTTTATGTTTTATTTAAAAAAATAGGTTATAAAGTTCCAAAAATAAAATATGGAATTAATTGGGTTTTTTTCTTTAATATAATCGTGTTTCTAATTTCAGTTTTATTTTTTCTATTAAAGGCAAATTTATTGAAAGTTGATTTTAATAACTATAGAAATTTAATTATTTTATTTAATTTATCTACTTTCTTTATTTTCCTCTCTGGAATTTTATATTTAAAGTGCTACTTTGAATCTTTTAATAAAATAATCGAATTAGAGATGCCATCTTATTATAGAGCAAATCGTGGAAAAATAAGAATTGGAAAGGTTGTTATCAAAAATAAAGAAAAGTTTGATTTTTATATTTCAAAAGAAGATTTAGAGAAACATATGTTTATTTGCGGCGCTAGTGGTACTGGAAAGAGTAATTTTTTACAAAATTTTTTAATAAATTTTAAGAAACATTATCAGATACCTTTCTTTTTGGTAGAATTCAAGGGAGAATATCAATTTCTCCAAAAAAAAATTCAAGATACATTAATTTTTTGGCCTGGTAAAAATTTTTCAATTAATATATTCAATCCAGAAGGATCAGATCCTGAAATACATGCTGAAAGAATTTTTGATATTTTAAAGAGTGGTCGCTTTTTTGAGGAGAATTCTGAATTCTCACCGCAAATGGAGAAGGCATTAGTAGATATTTTAGTAAAAATATGTAAAAATCGGTCTTATCAAAATTGGGAGGGTTTTGAACATTATTCTGATATATACTTAAAAGAAAAAGCCAAAACAATTCCCATGTTAGAACAAACCTTAGTAAGTATTAAAAATAGAATAAGAAGATATTCAAAAGGACCTCTTAAGAAACTTTTTGATAATACTTCGGGTATTGATTTAAATATTTTATTTAATTCAAATGTTATCTTAGATTTAAGTTCAATTATTCGTTTAGGAGGGGAGAAGGAGGATGCGCTTTTTTTTCTTAATATGATTTTAAAATATTTGTGGGATAAAAATATAATACAAGGATCTCACAATTTTTCTGGATTGAAACATTTAACAATAATAGAGGATGCGCAATATTTTGCCCCAAAAGATTTACCTAATAGAACAAAATTAACTACATATTTAGAAGATATAGCTCTCCTTCAGAGAGGGACTGGTGAGGGATTAATAACTTTAGCTACCAGACCAGACATAAGCAGAGAAATACTAGCTAATTGTGGTATAATTGTGATTTTTAAAACAAATTTAGAAAAAGATTTGATATGTGAAATTCTTAACTTAGATCTTGAAAAAAAAAACTTTCTTTCTTATCTATTTGAAGGTCAATGTATTGTAAGAATAAATTCTATCGAAGAACCTTTCTTAATTAAAACATCACTAATAGAGCGATACCCAATTACGATATCTGAAATGATAAAAAAGAATGAGATGATTTTATCAAACAAAAAACATTTTAAAAGAACAAAAGAATTAAATTCTGAAATAAAATTATCTGAAAAGAATAAAGAAAAGAAAAATAAAAACTTTATAGAAACAATGAAAGAAGAAGAAGGATTTAAGGCTTTTAACTCATATATAAACAAGCTATATAAATTGCAGAATAATAAAGAATAAATTTTAAGGTAGTCAAATCTTATCTCTTAAGTATGCCTTTAATTTTAGGAATTATTGGAAAGCCGAGTAGTGGTAAATCTACATTTTTAAATGCTGCGTGTCTAACACATGCAGAAGTCAGTGAAATACCATTTACAACAATCGAACCAAATAAAGGTGTTGCTTATGTTAGGTCTCCTTGCGTTTGTCGAGAAATGAATGTACAAGATAATCCAAAAAATTCTATATGTCTTAATGGTATTCGATTCATACCAATTAATCTATTAGATGTAGCAGGTTTAGTTCCGGATGCTCATAAAGGAAAAGGTTTAGGTAATCAATTTTTGAATGATCTGAGTAGGGCAGATCTACTAATCCATATTGTCGATATGACAGGGTCTTTAGATAAGTCTGGAAATCTTATTGGAATGGGAGAAAATGACCCTTATGAAGATATTCTTTTTTTAGAAAATGAGATTGATCTATGGTTTAAAGATATTATCAAAAGAGAAGATTGGAATAAGTTTACAAGATCATTTGCTAAGGAAAAAAGGGGCTTTATAAAAGCTTTGAGTGAGAGATTATCTGGAGTAAAAATTAATACGAATCAAATCAAAATTGCTCTCGATAAATCTGAATTAGAGAATAAAGATCCAAATACTTGGACCGATCAAGATCTTAAAAGATATTCTAGAGAGTTAAGGAAAATTTCAAAACCCATTATTACAGTTGCAAATAAAATAGATAAAGAAATTAGTGTAGAAAATTTTAAAAGGTTAAGAGAGATTTATGAAGGAGAAATTATTCCAACCAGTGCGTTAGCTGAATATATTTTAAGAAAATATGATGAGGAGAATAAAATTAAATATATTCCAGGAACCACGGATTTTAAAGTTTTAAATCCAGATAATTTCAATTCAAAAGAACTTGAAACATTGGAAAAAATAAATCAAGAATTACTTAAAAGATTTGACGGAACGGGTGTTCAAAAAGTTTTTGAGTATGCAATTTTCGACGTTTTAAATCAAATTTGTGTCTACCCTGTTTCTGACGTAAATAAATTGACTGATAACAGAGGAAATGTTTTACCAGACGTATTTTTAGTTAATAAAGGAACAAAGCTAAAGGATTTTATTAGCAACAAGATACATAGTGAATTAGCGGATAATTTTCTTTATGGGATAAATGCAAGAACTAAAAAACGTCTAGGAGAAAATTATGAATTAGAAAACAATGATATTATAAAGATTGTGGCGACTAAATAAGAAGATTGTCATTCTTCTTTGGAAGTTATTAAAATATATACTAAAATTATAATTAGCAATAAAATCCCTAAGAATAATAAACTAAATCTAAATATCTCTTCATCCATAATAATTTAATATTTGTTCTTCCTTTATTTTTCAAATTAAAAATCATAAAAAAGATTTCTGATTTAATAATTTTATAAGCTTGTTCTCTATATGATACCAAAAAATTTGAAAGGTGAAAAAGATGGACCTGACGGGATTTGAACCCGTGGCCTCTTGAATGCAAGTCAAGCGATCTTCCGCTAATCTACAGGCCCATGCATTTCAAATTAAACTAAATAGGCTTTTCTGGTATGATTTAGCAAAATAAAGAGAAAAAATAGGAGGTGATCCAGCCGCAGGTTCCCCTACGGCTACCTTGTTACGACTTCTCCCTCCTCGCATGCTAGAAACTCGACACGACCATAATGACCGAGCCTCATTTCCAGCACACTCGGGTGGAGCGACGGGCGGTGTGTGCAAGGAGCAGAGACGTATTCACCGCGCGATGGTGACACGCGATTAC
>JAWOFX010000124.1:0-11083 GCA_046497275.1 Promethearchaeia archaeon
TAAAATTTGAAATAATACTTTATTTCCTCTAATTTTAGCTCTTCACGGATTTTTAAGTACATTTAACTCAATTCAATCCTCTTAAAAAATCAAACAAAACCTTAAATAGATATATATCAAAATCTAAAATATCATGATAAAATTAAAACTTAGAACAATTTTACTCATAATTCCATTGATATCGTTTACAATTTTTGCCTCCATCCTTTACGTTAATCGAACTCAATATTATAATTATTATGAGAGAATAAAGTTTGAATCTGCGGGTGCAACGTTATATGCTAATTTTTACCATCCCGCTAAACAACTTCCCTTTCAGGATAAACATCCATTAGTTATTTATGCTCATGGACATGGTTGGCAAAAAGATGTTGATATCAGATCGGTGATAGAATTAACAAAACGCGGCTTTTTTGTGGCAGCATTAGATTATCAAGGTCATGGTGAAAGTGGTGGGGCATTAGATAATGTTGATTCTATGGGTGTTCCGGCACTTGCTCAAGATTGCATAAATTTACTTGATACCATTGAAAACCTAAATATCTATAGTGAAAAAATCAATGCCTCTCAGATAGGATTACTTGGACACTCATTAGGTGGTATGGTAGTGCTGATGAATGGTGCAAGAGATCCAAGATTCTCCGCAACAATTTCATGGGCTGGTGTCGTTAACGCGTCTCTATTTGAATGGGATGTGGGTGCCTATAACCCTGTGAATCTTATCAATACTACAACCCCCAAAAATCTATTAATTATTCATTCAAAATCAGATGCAGTAGTTGATTATGAAAAACACGCACTCGTTGCAAGAGATTTGACTGGGTGTCCTATAGTTAATATAACGGATTCCTTAATATCAGCACATTTTCTGATTTCTGATCAAGTATTAATTGAAACTATTAATTGGTATGAAGCTACCTTTTTTGGCTCTGAAAGCATAAACGGAGAAATATATTTTAGCTGGCCTTTAATGTTCTTATTCATGTTATTAACATTAATTTCCATGTGCTTCTTAGTATTTTCCATCATGATTGTGATCTCCTCTTATATTCTCAGAAAACAGAATCGTGAATCTTTAGAATCAATTCCTGATGAGCAAAACACCTCAGCAAAAAAGAATGGCTTGAAATTTCTAATAAGTTTATTACTCTATGTTGGATTTTGGTTTGGAATGATTCAACTCTTTGAACTCTCAGCGATCTATGTAGTCCCACTTGTTATTATACTCGGGTATTTTGTCTTTAAAACAATCAATTTCTTTGGAATTAAAAAACAAAAATTAGATATCGCCTCTATTAAATCTATCATTAAATCTCAAATTAATCCATGGTACTTCTTGTATTCTTTCATTTCCTCTGCAATTTTCTTAGGATTTTATTATGTCATTTCTTTAACCTATCCCTGGTCCTTATTCTATCCCCCATCTATTTTGGCTTTTCTGGGATCTTTCATAATTTTTCCGTTATATCTTTCAACAGAGATTTTTTATCGTAAAATTCTTTATCCATTCTCTGAATTCACTAAATATCGAAAAATGAGGACTTTATTGATAGCTTTTATAATTCTGGTATTTCATATATATCTCGTATATGTTTCTTTCATTTATTCTGAAGGACCAGCATTAATAGCTTCCTTTTCTGCCCTTCTAATGTCTTCGGCGATGAACTGTGTTATCTATCACAAAACCAAGAATTTTAGTAACGCACTTCTCAATTCTATTATAATTAATGGTATGTTCTTCGGATCTACTGTGCCAGTTCTCGTGTCATTGCTTATATCACTATTTTAATTTATTTTCCTTTTTTTCAACTTTTTTATAAATATTCTTTTAGGATTTTTTGATATATTACTTCTGCACATTTTTCTACTCCATGTTTATCTGTTCTAATTATAAAAGCAGGATCCTTTGGTTCTTCATAATCAGCCTGTAGCCCAGGGACATTTTCCGCCTCTCCCTCTATAGCTTTTTTATATATATTTTCTGGAGCATTTTTTGTATTTTGACGTTTTGCTTCTCTCTCCATCGCAACATCTAAAGGACACTTTAAATAAATCATAAAGAAATTCGGAATTATTTTTAAAGCAAGATCTCTGTATTTTCGAAGATTTCCGGTGGCGTCCATTATTACATTCACTCCTTGATCAACCAATAATTTAGCCATATACGCGAATGCATTGTAAATTAATTGTCTTTCCTCATCAGTGTATTTGGGTTCGGGAGTGACATAATCTCTAACCTCATCCATTCTAAGGATGTAAGCATCTATTCCATTATTATTTAATATGTTTTTTAATGCATCAGATATAACAGATTTGCCTGAACCTGGAAGACCTGTTAGCCAAATAACAAAAGGTTTATTTTTCATTAATTTTCACTCAAAAAATTGTTTAAGATCTTTTACCACTATTTTTTCTCTAGAAAGAATATAATTAATGAATTCAAAAATTCTTCTTCTTGTTTTATTGGATAAATCAGGATACCATATAGGTGAAGCTAAGACAAGTCCCCTCCAAACATAAAAGGGTGCTGCAATATAACGAATTTCAACATCTCTTGTTTTTTCTAAATATGTATTCCAAAATAACTCAAATAGTTCAAAGAATTCATCCTTAAGATTTCCATTTGTTTGTAAGGAATAGAATAAATAGTTTATTGTCATAGCAGTAAGGTCATCGGCAGCTTCCCCCCATTCTCCTCTACTTCTATCAATTACCGTAAAATCAATGTTTTTGCGAAATAAAATATTCCAAGGATGAAAATCTCCATGAACTTGACATAATCTTTCTTTTTTATGATTGATTTTATAACGCCAATCAATACATTTTTTTTCAATTTCTTTTAGCTCATCTTGAGTAATAAAATCCATATCATTAGTATAGCTGTCAGTGAGTCCCATTATACATTCTCCATGCCCTAGTAATTCTCGTATTCTCCTTTTGTATAAAGCTTCGGTATCTGTTTTCCTTCTATGAATATTAGCTAAATATTCGGCTAAAATTTCAGTCCTTTCTTTATCTAATTTTGTAAGATGTTTTCTTTCCCTAATATCTTCTAAATCCTTAAAATAAAGTGTTCCATCTACTTTTTCTCGTACTAAGAAAAATTCTTCACAATCTCCCGCTGATTTAAATTCCCCTTTTTTGGTAAAAGATCCAGTATCAATAGATTTTACATGTTTTGGCAATTTATTATAACATGAATGTGCAAGCAACAATGATTTTGCTCTGTCATAGAAAAATTGATGACCGTATATATTTTTATTCATCGCAGACATTATATAACTTTTTTTTTCGCCTTGAATTTCAAATTCTATTAAGAAATTTTTTCCATAGCCAAACTCCTTCATGTCTTGCTCAACAGATATTTTCTTATCTAACGGGCCAACATATTCTACTGAAATCTTCTCATTTAATACATCTTCTAAGTATTTTTTTATTTTGGACCGAAAATCTTTTTCAGTCATTTATTCTCCTCTCCTCTTTAGTCTTAAAATACTATATTTTCCTTAAACTTCATCTCAGAAAATTACTAAAAAATATTTAAGCGTTTTGCTTAAGAATTATTACCGCTATTTTCAAGCACGGAATGCAGTACTATTCAATAATTTATAAACTTAACATTTTTAAGATGATTTATTTTTTTAAAAATTGATATGGATTCAGAATTCATTGATAATTACAGTTTCGGAAGAATAGAAATAAATAATGAAACCTATACAAACGATATAATACTTCTTGGGAAAAAGATTATCCCTAATTGGTGGAGAGAAAGAGGACATCGGCTAGCTAAAAAGGATTTAGAGAAAGTAATAAATTTTCAACCAGATATACTTATAATTGGAACGGGCAATTCTGGAAATATGAGTGTTCCACAAAATTTATCAAAGAAGTTGAATTTTACAATTAGATCTTATCCTACTGAAAAAGCAGTTAAAAAATATAATCAAGAAATTAAAAATGATAAAAAGGTAGCCGGTGCATTTCATTTAACTTGCTAACTTATTTTTATTTTAATTTATCAGAATCCTAAAATGCTACGGCTTGTCCATCCTTTCTCGGTTCTGATGCCCCCACATACCCCTCTTCTAATTTATATATTATTTGAGCTCCACCAAAACTGAGATAATGACCCTTTGTGATATTGTGCCCTTTCTTAGTTAGATTTTCTAACGCTATCTTAGTGAATCCTCTCTCGACGCTAATATTTAAATCACTCATATATCGCCAACGAGGTGCATCAATTGCAGTTTGAGGATTTTCATCATAGTCAAAAATGCGTGTTATCATCTGTACATGACCTTGAGGTTGCATTGCCCCTCCCATAACACCAAAACTCATTAAAGGATCGCCATTTTTCGTCACAAATGCAGGTATAATGGTGTGATAAGGTCTTTTATTTGGACCAACTTGATTTGGGTGTCCTGATTCCAATGTAAAGCAATTTCCCCTGTTTTGGAGACTTATTCCAGTATTTGGAATGACTACACCCGATCCAAAACCGAAATAATTGGACTGAATATATGATACCATCATTCCAGCTTGATCTGCGGTGGTTAAATACACAGTCTCACCCTCACCTACTGGATTACCAGCTGGATACGATTTAGCTTTATTTGTATCTATAAGATTTGCTCTTTGTTTTAAATAATCTGATTCTAATAATTTTGATGGATCAAATTCTAAACTTTTAGAGTCAGAGATATATCGATACGCATCAGCAAACCCTAATTTCATCGCCTCAATTTGAAAATGATATGATTCAGCCGAATTTTTTTTCAGATTTTTTAAATTTAATTCCTTAAGGATCCCAAGTGTAATTAACGCACATAAACCTTGACCATTTGGAGGTAATTCATGCAATTTAATTCCATTGTATTCTATATTAAGTGGGTCTTGCCAAATTACGTCGTGGTTCTTTAAATCATCCAATTTAATTTTTCCTCCCGTTTTTTTGGCATGTTCGATAATTTTTTCAGCTAATTCTCCCTTATAAAGCGCTTCTCCCTTAGAACGAGCGATTTTTTCTAAGCTCTGTGCATGATCTGGTAATTTGAATAGGTCTCCAGCTTTAGGACTTTGTCCTTGTGGAAGAAAAACTTTATGAAATTCAGGGAATCTTTTCTTCTTGTATACTCTTGCAGCAGTTTTCCATATATCTGCGATTATTGGAGGGATCAAAAATCCATTTTTAGCATAATCTATAGCGGGCTTAAATAATTGGTCAAATTCTAATTGTCCAAATTTTTTCCACAATTCAACCCATGCTGAAACTGCCCCAGGTACAGTCACTGTATCCCATCCCAAGAAAGGCATTTTTTTATATTTTGAAAAATATTCTTTAGTCCAGCCTGAGGGAGATTTTCCACTAGCATTAAGACCATGTAATTTTTTTCCATCCCATATTATAGCGAAAGCATCACTCCCCAAACCATTATTAACTGGTTCAACCACACTCAGACTAATCGCAGTACACACAGCAGCATCAATGGCGTTTCCTCCCTTTTTTAGCATGGAGAGCCCAGCTTGAGCAGCTAGAGGATGAGAAGTTGAAACAATATTTTTCCCAAGAATAGGCATTCGTTTCGAATTATAAGAAAAATTCCATTTGAATTTAGTATTCATTTTTAACCTCCATTAATAATGATAAAAATAAGTGTGTTTTTAATGTTATAAATTTTATAATTAAAGAGAAAGTAGATTTTTTAAGAAAATTTTGTTCTCAACTCTTCAGACATACCTGTTCCAACCTTTCCAGTGTCTTTGTCTGTCATTATAGCCATCTGCTCGAAAAGTTCTGTATATCCATCTTCAAATTCTCTAGCAAATCTCATAAAACTATTATTCGCCATTCTTTCAGCTTGAATATTATGTTTATTTCCATTTTTATCAATTAAGAGATAATCGGTGATTAATGGACTATTGAATGCATCTTTATCATATTTAACTTCAATTTTTACATCTTTAAGTGGAATAGTAGTACTTCCGTTCCAGATATATCCCGATACTTCAACGCGCCCTTTTAAATAATCTTTTCGAAATCCGGAAGACCAATCATCAAATTGGAAGTGTCCCGCATACCATTTTTCAAATTGATGCCAATCACGATATCCCCAGCTTTTGTCTCTTTGCCCATAGCAATTAATATTGAACTTTTCCCCATTTCTTAATAAAAGGGAACCCGTAATAATACCAGAGGATTCAAAATGTTGGTGCCAAGATGCCGAAGAATCTTTGCCAAAATAATAGGGTTCATGGCGATTTTTAAATTCAATTTCAAAATTATATTTTCTTGAATTATATTTTATCTCCCATTCTTCTAAGGGGGTAATTATTTTATAACTAAGTTTTTTATCCGAGAGCATATTATCAATCTCACTTTGAATATAATTTTCAAGTTCTGGTTCACGATAATACACTTCTCTTTTGTTATCTATAAATAGAATAAAGACAAATTCTCTTTTCTTCTCATTGGGAACAATTCCTAAGGTACTAAATCCAGAAAGCTTATTCTCATAATCAACCCAATTGAAATAATAAGATTCTCTCCATTTTAATCTCTCATCTGGTTCATGAAGATAATCATCAGAGAGATTTTTGTTATGTTCTCCCATTTTATTAATCCCCAGCCATCAAATAGAGGGATGGTCCTTCTTTTCTTTTTTTCCTTTCTGTCCTAAAATGTCTTGTAATGCCAGGGTCAAAATCAGTCTCCATAAATTCTGGTATATATTTATTCATTGTTCTTTCACTTAGATCCCAATCAATTTGATCTGTAATCCCGACGAAGTTTGTATATCTTGCATAACCGTAAGAATACGCATATGCTCCTGCAATTAATTTTTGTTTCCGATCCCATTGGGAAAATTTGATGTATAATTCTTTTTGAGCATTTTTTGCATATTCATTATATCCATCTAATATATCTAAATCCATTGGAATAACTTTATCTCCCTCTCGTTTTAATAAAGCGACTCCTGTTATTCTATCAGTAAAGGTTTTTGGTTCTGTATCCATTGAAGCAAAATCATCAAATGTAGTCTTTACATTTTTCAATCGAAATGCAAATGCAATATTTGAATGAGGCGCTTTCGCTTTAGTTTCTGACCAAGGAAAATGAGGTTTTCCTCCATCATAAAGATGCATAATCTCCCTGAATACCAAAATTTCCTCATCATTTATTCTATAAGGACCATGGTCGCATAATTTAGCACGTGCTTCACATTCATCTAAGAATGCGATAACCTCTAAATTTGCCATAACTTTTTTTATACTTTTTACTTCATCTTGCTCAATTTCTTGGATTTGATTTAAAGTCCAATTAATATCGTCTGAATCTATCGCTGGATAATTACCTCCCAAATCGCTTACAAACAATTCGTTTCCAGGATAGTATGATGAAGCAAGACGCTTCCAGAAATCCAAGACAAATAATGTCTCTTCCCGTTTCTTCTCACTTACTTTACTCGGATCTCCTCCCATTCTATGAATTTCTCCCATTCTCCCTTCCATATAATATAGTGGTATATAATTTATGGTTAAACAATTTAATTCAGAAAGTATTTTTCTGCTCTCTTCTCCCATTTTTTCGGGAGTTGTTTTTTCTGCCACTTGTTTTAAAATATCATATAGAATGTCATATGCATTATAAAACGAGACACAAATATAAGCAGTTACAGGGAAAAGTTGAGATTCTAATAACCCTCTTTTATTAATTTGAGTATCAAGAGTCTCCGAAACATGAGAAATTAATTCATTAGCTTCTTTCACATTCATAATAATAAATTACATAAATTTTTATTCAAATAAAATATTATTAAAGGTAAATATTTAGGCTCATTTATTTGAAATTAGAGTTTAGAAGCAGAAAAACTTAGTTAATTAGGAAATATTATGAAATTACTAGGCAAAGGATTATCATGTTCTTCCAAAGAAGATGCTAGTGGAGAATTGATATATATTAAAACTGTACAAGATGTGATTGCATTATTTGATAACGCTCACGGTAAAATTTGCTTAGTCCAAGATGCGGGTACTACAACATTAGGCCCTATTTTATCAGATATCGAAGGAGTTGTCTGTACTACAGGAGGACCAGGCTCTCACCTCGCTATCGTGTCAAGAGAATTTGATATTCCTTGTATTATGGCAATTGATATAAAAACCGATAAAATTCCACACTTACATGGCAAAAATGTGAAAATAATAACGGAAGATCAAGATCTGGGAGTCTTATATTTGATAGACTAATATTTAACTTTTAATTTGTAAAATAGTAAATTAAAACTCTTCTATGAAATATATAAAATTTTTCTCTGAAACTATTCCTAACATAAATCTATTAGGTGGGAAAGGATCTAATTTAGTTAAATTATATAAGACGAAATTTAATGTCCCTTCTGGTTTTATCTTAACAACAAAAGCGTTCAAAACCTTTATGAAAAAATCTGCATTTCAAGAAGATCTTAAAAAGTATATTTCAAAAAAGATCCAACCTAAAGAAGTACTTTACATATCTAAAAATATTCAAAAAATGATAGTAGCTTCTGAAATACCAACTGATATTGAACGTGAAATTGAATCTACCTATATAAAATTAAAAAATAATTCTCACAATTCAGTTAGATTTGCTGTCCGATCCTCAGCAACCATTGAAGATTCTGATATAGCATCTTTCGCAGGGCAAGCAGACACATTCTTATCTAGAAAAACACTTCAGCAGATACTTATATCGATAAAAAAATGTTGGGCATCGCTTTATTCCCCACATGCTCTATTATATTTAGAGCAACTTAATAAAATGGGAAAAAAAGTATCTCTTGATCAGATATTTATGGCAGTAATAGTTCAGAAAATGATTCATTCAGATATATCAGGAGTTATTTTTACAACAAATGTGCTAAATAATAATCATGACCAAATGTTGATTAATTCCGTTTTAGGTTTGGGAGAAGGATTAGCAAACAATATAGTTATACCAGATACGATCATAATAGATAAAGAATCTTGTGGGATTATTAGACAAATTATTGGAAAAAAAGAAAAAACTGTTATCCCAGATTTAGATAATGCGTGTACCAAAGCAGTACCAACAGACATCACTTCAACTAACCAACTGTGTATATCAAACAATCATATCAAAAAACTCCATCAAATAGCATTAGATATTGAAAAGAAGTATAAATGTCCTCAAGATATTGAATGGGCAATAAAGAATGATGAATTATATGTGTTACAGACTAGGCCAATTACTACCTTAAAATAGGGTTTAATTAATGAATAAAAGAAAAAAGATTTGTGAATAACTTGGTTTTCATTCTTAAGGTTTTAAAAATGCTTTTTTTCCAAGAAATATAAATAATTCCGCTAATTCAAATAGAGTTAATGGTTGAATAAGCATTGCCATACGGTTTCTCACTTCCTGTTTATCCAGTCCTGCAGTAATTATTTTCTCAATATCTTGAATATAATCTTCCATATTTAAGAATAAAATTTCTATTTTTGCAACTCCCGTCAGTTCTTCAATATCTTTATCTAAATGCTCTTCAATTTGATTTAATAGATCTAATTTTAATTTTGGGACTAAATCATACTCTTTAATCAATCTATTCATTTCTTCCATAACCACATTTAATGATAAATTCCAATCTGCAGTTTTCTTATATTTTGGGATTAATATCTCGCTTATTATTATTTCAAATAAGGTTTTAGGAACTTTTTCATCAAATTCCACTTCTGTACCCATACTTAATTTTAATGTTTTAACCATCTTTAATCGTTAATTTATGATTTAATTTCGAATTCAATTTCACTTATTAATAAATCGAGTAAGATATAAAAAATGTTTCTATCAGAAAAATTGCATTAAAAATAAATCATTAGTAGTAATATTTCTCCATATCACTTAATATTTCGAATCCTTCTTTTTTTACCACTATTAGATCTTCTGTTCTTGCTCCTCCTAACTCTGGAATATATAAGCCAGGCTCTACAGTTACACACATTCCTTCTTTAAGGACATCATCAGATATTGGAGTGAGATATGGATCCTCATGAATATCTATGCCAACACCGTGCCCTAAACTATGAATGAAACGATCTCCCCATTCTTCTTTCTCCTTTTTAAAGTAGTCTCTCACCATTTTATCCAATTCTGACCCTTTTTTTCCAATATTCACATTTTCTAAACCAAACTTTTGTCCATCATTGACTAGATTAACTAATTCTTTTTTCTCTTCACCATTTTTAGAGTTACCAGGTTCAAAAATGAAAGTCCGTGTCATATCAGAACAATAGCCATTAAGTTTCGCCCCAATATCAACAATTATAATATCTCCTTTCTCTATTTTTTTATCTGAGGTTAAAGCATGAGGGAACGCTGAACGATTCCCTGAAGCCACTATTGTATTAAAGGACGTACTATCTGCACCTGCTTTTCTCATCTCAAATTCAGCAAGAGCTGCTAACTCTTTCTCAGTATTTCCCTCCTCTACATTATCATAAATCGCTTTAAACCCCGTTATACCTAACTGAGCAGCTTTCTTCATTGTTTTAACCTCTTTTTGTGTTTTGAGGATCCTTGAATCAGATATTATCTCAGAGGCACTTATCAACTCTAATTCATTGAACTTCTCTTTCCATTTATTAAATTTGTTCACATTGACATATGTGTCTTCGAAACCTAATTGAGACATTTTCATATTTTTTATTTGTTTTTCAATATAGTTTTCCTCTCCCTGCGGTATTCTAATCAAGTCAAGTTGTTCAGCAAATTTCGGTTGAGAATCAATAGTCTTTTTTACTTGATCATATTCTAAGACACTTAAGAAGATTTTAATTTCTATGTCTAGATTTTTAGCAGCCGGACTAGGCATTAAAATCGTGGTATCACTTTCAATTCGAAATCCTAAAAGATATATAATGTTTTCGGGTTTTGTCACTAAGAGAGCATCTAGCTCATCAAACTTCTTATGATTTTTAACTTTATTTAATATTTCAAGACTCATATTACATAATTAGAAAATTTCATTAAATTTGTATTTGGATAATAAAAATATTTATTTCTTAATGAATTCTTTTTTAATCT
>JAWOFX010000068.1:0-3468 GCA_046497275.1 Promethearchaeia archaeon
ATGGTAGATATCGAATTGGATACATTTACTAGCACAAGTGTAATAGTATTTGGGTTTGGACCATTTTTATTTTTTGATTTCCCAATTTTTCTTATTGTTCTCCTTATTGCCGCGGTTGCTGACGCATGTGCATCGGTTTCTGGGTTATTAGCAAAAAAAAAACATTATTTTCCACCTAAAACAGACAAGACTATTGAAGGATATCTTGGAGGAATAGTTTTTACATTTTTATGTACTGTCTTAGGCGTATCTTTTACTAGTTTATTTGGACTGTCAAATTGGTCAATTAAATTAACGTTATTTATTGCCATAATTTTATCAATTACATTCTTTTTTATTGACATTTTTACTAGTAAATTCAAAATACAAGATAATTATCTTAATCCTTTGATTTCTGGAGGTATTTTATTATTAACTTTATATTTATTGAATATCCCATTATTTTAAATAAATAGGAAAAAGAATTTTAGAAATTAATAAGGAATTAATCAGAAAAGAATGATTAATAGAGCAAGGAATTTTTTTTAATAAGATTGGCATCCTGAAGGATTTTTTTATGATCAAACGCAAGTGATATTTTATTTAGTTGATTGATGGAAATAAATTCAGCTGATATTGCATCACTTTTCCCTTTAATTCGATTTTCAGAACTACTTACTATGCAAAGAAAAGCAGTTGAATGCACTTCACCTCTAGGATCTCTGTCAGGATCATCATAATATCCTATCTTTTCAAGAATTGATACTTTTAAATTGGTTTCTTCTTTAATCTCTCTAATTAAGGCATCTTCTATAGTCTCCCCTTTTTGAATATATCCCCCTGGTAAAGCGTAATAATTTTGGAAAGGTGGAAATCTTCGTTTAACAAGAACAATCTTATCTTTTTCTTTATTTAAAACGACTCCATCAACGGTTTTTTTAATTTTCTTCCTTTTTACTTTAATTTTCACAAAAATATAATATATAATCGCAATTGTTAGTATAGACGAAATTATAACAGAAACAATACTATTTAACATGATTGCTGAAGAATCACTTTCATTTAAATTTAAAGAAATCATTAACAAGCCCACTAAATCAGCTAATATCCCTGCACCTAAAAGAAAATTCAAGATATTTAAAGCTTTTTCAGTTTCTTCCTGATCCTCTTGAACTCGCTTTTGATGGATTTCATTCATCATATTATAAAGAAGATCAAATTTCTGATTCATTCTCTCTTTTATATTATTCACATCGAACTTTTTAATAAGATGCCTTAAAACACTAGTATAATGCTGTCTTCTATTATAATCAAGCTCGTTATATATTACACTTAAAGCATTTTGTATTATTCCTCTCAAAAATCTCAGATTGTTGATTTTTTCCTCTAATTTCTTCGTATCAATTCTCCCTTCTGAATACGTATTTAAAAACAAGATATCTAAAGAATTATTAATTTCTCTAAATGAAAAGATAATTGTTCTAATTTGGGCGGCAGGATTTACAACATAAGGCTTCATATAAGGTTCAAAGAAATTCTCGTAATTCTCTTTTGCCATATAAACAAAGGCACTATTTCTATTAATGAAATGTAACTCTGAAAGTCTATTCGACAAATTATCTCTTATTCTTGCATCATATAATGTAGGTGAGTAATCTTCCCACTGACCGGAATAGAGAACAGTCCAATAAGAAAGATCTTTTTTATAATTCTCTATTTGTTTTTGATTCCATTCTATTCCAGAGGGATCTATTTCTTTTGAAGTAGCAAAAATATAGATAGGACTTTCTAAATCCATTAAGACCTCATCTTTCATGAATTTAACTTTACTTTTTAGTTCTGTTAGAATAATATGAGGAATTTGCTGGATTAAATTTGGTTCTATAGTTTTTTTTTTCTCTGGTTTATGCTTATAATATTCTACATGGAATTCAAAATATCCTAATACATCATAAAATTGGTCTGTATTTTCATGATAAAAAGGAAATATAGGGATATAATCAACCCAATTGCAGCTCAGTGAAATATTATTTGCCATCTTCATCAAAGAATCCGCTAATTCTTTAAGCCATGCATCCTTTTCAGTTATGTTAGAAATACGTGTATTTACGATTTTTTCAATTTTTTTAGCTATTTGTTCTCTCTCAATAAAATTTGTGTTAATAAATGCACTAATAAACCAATATTCTTCATTATAGCTAATTTTTATCTTGTTATCCATCTTATTATACTAATATTTTTTATGAACTATTTAATGGTTTATTCTAATATATAATTTATTAAGATGTGTTCCTATATGCAAAACTTGATCTTCTCTTATTTTGTCTTTAAATGTTCATGAAATCTTAAAATCATTAATTCAAATTATTTTAATTATTAATATACCTTCAAAACTGAAGCAAAATAGCTTAGTTTCAACTAAAATCAAAATTAGATCATTTATACTTAAAATTATTATTTCTTAATTTAGAAATAAGATGCCCTTTACTTAATAACTGTATTCCAAATTGTTCGCTGTAATCTTTTGAAAAATCAGTGGTTATATTACAACACATTATACCTCCTGCGATCTCTTGAATATCCGTACATGCTTTGTGCAATTGGCGTAATTGTGTGATTGATATTTCTCTTTTCCAATCTCTAATAAAAATCCCAAATTTTTCGGCATTTTCATTTTCTACGATAGCATCAAAAATCCACTTTTTTCCAGAATCTCCTTGAATTTCTTCTGGATTTTCAATAAATTTATATCTACGTGAGAGAACTACTTTAACCAGTTCATATAAATTTCTGTCGGTTAATGCCATTTAATAGACCACTTATTTTATTTAATTTGAGATTAATATGTATTATATAAATACTATTTACATAAACATCTATATATTTCTTAAGAATTTGTAATATGAGGAAGATATATGCATTTAATTAACCTCACTTATTTTAATTACGCTAAATTTTACTCCGACAAAAATTATCATTCTTTCTTAAATGAAATTTCTTAATCTAAGAATTCAAAAAGGAGATAAAGGGGATAATGCCCATTTGGATTTATTCCGTAGGTGTTAATTACTTGATAAATATTATTTCTAAGGAACTTTATTAATGCTATTCCAACATCTTTACAAATATATTCACAATCAAGAAAATTATCAGGAAGAAATTTGCATTTTGGATTTTTTTTTAAACAAAATTTTTTCATTTGAAGAGAAATACCCTCTGCTGGGAGAAGAATTATAGAGTCCCAAGAATCTTGAAACCCACCCAATTCTGATGGTTTATAACTACCTAATTTATTTATAATATTCATTTTTTCCGAAGCTCTTAAAGAATTTTCAATCCTCTCAGTAACCTTATCCATTTCGACTTTTGCCTCATGAAAACATAACTGGTTATATTTTTGTAATAAACTCTCTGCTTTTTTAGTTTTTTTAAAATCATTGATTCTCCATCCATCTGTTCTTTTACACTTAATATTTTGATTTTTATTAT
>JAWOFX010000188.1:0-3161 GCA_046497275.1 Promethearchaeia archaeon
ACAAATCCAAATAATAAAGTAATTCATAAAGGAGGAGCTGGAGAGCCTGATGTGTATGTCTTTCTTGAAGAAACAAATGAATTACATATCTTTTCACTAAAAAACTTAGATTTAGGCCAATCTTCTTCATATCTTCCAATGAAAGAACTTACTCCTGAATTAACGTTTGCTCATAATAATAGATTAGAATACTCAAAAGTGCGAGTATTTGTTTCTTTAGTGAATAATAATACACATAGTTTTCATTTTTCTGAAATAGAGGATTTCTCACGAATAGATCCTCTCAAAATCCTATAATCTGAAAAGTGTTCAACTCTTCTCTCTTCTCATATAAACATTTTTCACTCATCCTCTGTTACCCTCTAAACATTTTTCATCTTCATTCTTTTTTTACTCATTATTATATATATAAAAGAATAAAATTTTTGA
The DNA here is from genome assembly GCA_046497275.1 of Promethearchaeia archaeon. Lineage (GTDB taxonomy): Archaea > Asgardarchaeota > Lokiarchaeia > Sigyniarchaeales > SOKP01 > TEKIR-8. The sequence goes on from JAWOFX010000188.1 coordinate 430, forward strand.
AATTTGATATGAAATGGATGCATCCCTAGATTATAAATAAAATCAATTTCTTTCTTTTCTTTATAATTATATATCTCTTCTATGGAATATATGCACATTACCTCTAGCTATGTTAGGCATAGAAAAGAGATCGCCTCCCACAGCGCTCCTAAACTCAACCAATTAGTATTTCTAACTCCCCTTCAAATCACCACTCCCTTTATAAAGAGGCAAGAATAAAAGTTATATTTTTACTTGAAAAGTTATATTACCTATACTTTAATATGAAAGTTTAATTATAAGTATCTCTTATATATAAAACAAAAAAACCCTTTTATACCTTTGATCTTTCTAAAAAATGGAGCGTAAAAAACTACTTAAAATTAGTGTTATTTGTAGTCTTTTCATTTTTCTTGCAGTTATTGGTATCAATCTTTATTATGCCAATAAACCTCTTTTAGAAACATCGAAACTTACCGATACATTTGACGATCAACTTCCAGGATTATATCCTCTTGGATGGTTTTCAGGAATAACCGTTCATCCAGAAAACATTCAAATCGTTCAAAAAGATGGTTCGAATGTAATGAAGATTCAAGATACATTAGGCGTAACAGAAGTAATGAAGAAATTTAAAAAAACAACCGAAGGAACGATTATATGCGATATTAATATTGATAGTAGTGAAAGTGGATTTGTAATTCATATTCCTCAAAAAGATTCCGAATATAATCCTCATGATGATATTATTATTGTCTTTTTAAATGGAGGGATCTATATTATTACCGAAGAGAATCTTGTAGAAGTAGAAGATCAAGGAGAAACTATTTGGCTTATTGATGAATGGAGTCTTGAAACAACCTCTACACCTGTAGGAACCTATAGAAGAAACATATGGTTTACAATACAGATTGATTTTACAATGAATAATTTTATAGTGTTTATGGACCAAGAAAAACTTGGAACATTTAATTATCCTTCATATACTCCTTCATATCTTTGTTCTCTCTATTTTTGGACATTATATGAACCTACTGGGTTCAATGTATATATAGATAATGTTGATATTACATTAATTGAAACATACGATTCTATTCATCCTCTTAATGCATTTTTACTTGGTTCTGTTAGCCTCTCTATAGCACTTATTTTATATTTTCTCTATGATCTCAAAATACTTAGATTCAAAAAAGATGAAAAAATGCTCTATTTTCTTATAATTATTATAGGAATTGCATTTTTTGTATTCATTCTAGGATATTTATTAGAACCAATCAAAGAAGGGTTTTTTCATCTCTTATAATTTAATCACATAAAATAAAAATAAAAAAAAGGAGACTAAAAAAATGGTAAAGAAAACACAATATTTCTTTATTGGTCTTGTTGTAGTTGTAGCTCTTTTCATCCTCTGGTTAATGATAAGTATTCCTACAATTGTAAGACAATCATTTTCTAATCTTTTTGGAGGAGAATAAAAAAATGGGAAAAAAAGGGAAACCTAAGAAAAATGGATCTGGTAGAGGAGTAAGAGCTAATAGGGGAAGAGGAGGATGTAAGAAAACCAAATCAAAAGGTAAAGGAAGAAATAGAAAATAATAAAAATAAAAGGTGAGAATAATGTCTAAATATAAAAAAGTATTAAAGAAAGTTCCGGCATATAGTTATTCGCATCATAAAACCGGGAAGAAAGTAAATGTAGGTTCACACAAACAACATTATCGAATAAGGATGTATAAACCGATTTCACGAGAGAAAGCACGAAAAGAATTTGAAAAGAGATCCCAGAGATCCCAATCTATCGATAAAGCGAATCGATCTAAAGAAACCAAACAAGAACCTGATGAGGAGTGGTTAGAAAACATAAACCGAATGGATGTAAAAGGGATCGATACTTATGAATTAACAACCACACAAAAAGAAAAAGAATTTAAAAAACTCTTAACAAATAAGGATAGATTTTATGAAGATTTCGAGATTAATGATTCAAAGGAGACTTTAAGAGATCAACTTGGATATGCTAATGCGATCTATGATTATAGCAGGGTTTCTTTTTTATCAACAACACCTCTCTTTAATAATAGTGGTTTGGCCAAAAGTCTTCATAAAAACAATATCCTAGAAGAGAAAGGACATCCAGACGAAATAGTTCTTTTAGGTTCTACACTTTTTTATAAAGTAGGAGATAATTTCTATCTTAAGAGCTATGTTGATAAAGGCATAAAAGGATTAAACAAGAAAGATCTAAAAATCCAAACAAAAACTAATGAAGAGTTTCCATTAATTCTTAGTGATACTCTATTTGTTTATGGTGTTGCACCAAGAATTATCGAAAAAGAAGAAGAAGGAATCAAGATGAATATACAACAATTTGAAAAAGAAAAGAATAAATTAAGAAGTAAATATACCAAAAAAGAATTAGGATCAAAAATGGGATATTCTTCTAAAGAAATTAATCAATATCTCAAAGATGAACTCATTCTTCACTATCTTTGGGATACAAAACAACATACAAAAATATAATGTAAAATGTCTAACTACAAACGAGTGTTAAAGAAAAGAAAAGGGTATAGTTATTCGCATCATAAAACTGGGAAGAAAGTAAATGTAGGACCACACAAACAACATTATCGAGTAAGGATGTATAAACCGATTTCAAGAGAGAGAGCACAAGAAGAATTCGAGAAACGATCACAGAGATCCCAATCCATAGATAAAGCGAATAGATCCCAAAAAACATTAGATGATCCTACAGA
>JAWOFX010000049.1:0-12877 GCA_046497275.1 Promethearchaeia archaeon
CTTTTAGAAGAACTCCTCTCTAGAGCAAATGAACCTAAAGTAGAAGATTTACTTTTAGAATATGCTCAAAATATCTATTCCAATGATATCGAAGGGAAGCGTACCATTATTCAGGCATTTAATAATTTTGGTGAAAATAACGATTTAGCTCATAAAGAGCAAATAACAGATATTTTCAAAACATATCTCCAAGCCTTATGGCAGAAAAGAAAAGATTCAAACAAAAATAAATTACCAACTGATCAACAGGAATTAGAACAAGAAATTATCAAGATTGGGGCACTTTTAGAGCTTGATCTTGAAGCAGAGACGCTAAAATTCTTGGAACACTTAAACACACCTTTCGCTGCTCTTGATCAAGTCGCAGAGCATTATAAAGAAAATAACACGTTTCAGTCTCTTTTAATGGAAAAATTGGGAAATACAAATAACCAGCGCTTTATTAAGGACATTTTAAAAGCAATTTCTCTAATCAAGGATCAGATCCCTAATTGTCAAGAACTAGTCATTAAAAAAATAGAGAAGTATGAATTTGCAGATACAGGCTTAATTATGAATTTAATGGAATCTGAACTTTTAAATGAGGATATTCTTGTGGATATGCTCAAACAAGGGGAAGAATGGCAACTTGAATTCGTACGTGAGTTTTTGAATTTAACCCCTGAGAAATTAGATGAATGGAGTGCTTTGCATGACGAGATCAACTCAATTTTAACTTTATTTCCCGATAATGTTTCTGCTAAAGATTCTGATTCTGAATTTTATCAAAAAAAGGAATTTGCATTACAAGTTATAATTGATCTAAAACATCAGGAATTAGTCCAACATTGCTTAACTAATTTTTCAAAGTTGCAAGATGATAAATTGCGAAAAATGGCTTTATTTGCGATTATTACCTTTGGAGATGATGATCTTTTATTAGATCTCCGGAAATTGATGGAAAAAGACGAAACAACTCAGGAATATGTGAAAAAGTTTTGGAAACAACTTGAACACCGTGATTGGAAATTTTATTATTAGAATAATTCCTTCGAAGAAGAATTCCTTATAAGATGGTAAGATATTTCAAGGGAGTTCTTAGGCCCTCTTTGGAGGCTCTCCCTTATATCTGTGGCTTAAAGAAGAGCATATTAAGACCACAAATCCCTGTTAAAAGTATGTCTTTTGGTATTCCTCACTCCCTTGAAATATATAATATAATTGTCGGTAAAAATATTTAACAATTATGCACTTAACAAATTTAACAATTTTCGTCGGTACCTAAAGACTCTCTAATATGATTATCAACAAAAATATCCTAATTAAGCGGACTAATACGATTTTTCTTTCACTCTTGAGTGGATTCAAGAGAGTTGTGATTAGGAAAGGGTTTTAAAAATTCTATTTTTGAGTCGCTTCATATTGAAGTGGTTCTCCACACTTAGGACAATATTTAGCTTTTGTTAAACAAAGAGTCCCGCAAATCGGGCATACAATTTTCTTGATCTTACTACATTCGATATTTTTCTCTTTATTCATAAGACACCTCCCTTACATTTGGATAAATGATACTACCCTAATTTACACTAATTGATCGAGGAATAATTATTTTAAGTCCTAATAAAATTATTTCTTTTCAGATGATTGAATTTTTTTAATTAATTTTATTGCTCTCTTATAAAAATAGTCCTCTGAAAGATTCATGAAATTCTCGTTAGAATGTGCTTCATTAAACTTTTCGAATAAAGATATAGAATTCTCTAAATGGGCTAAAGAATTTTGGGTATCATCCATCGCATGATATATTTTTCCAATATAGTAATGGCATAACGCAGACTGTGCTATATCTCTCGATTTTTTATAGATTCTCAAAGCTTCAGTATAAGATTTAAGTGCTTTTGAATATTTTTTAAGTTTATATTCCATTTCAGCAATATAGGTCAAAGCCTCCGCCCTTCCGGATAAATTTCCATGTTTGTTATGTAATTGAAGTATTTTTTGATAAAAGTTTTTCGCACTTGAATAATTTTCTAATTGTTTGTGAACTTCTGCTACAGTATCTAAAAGAAATATTTTGCTTTCAAAAAGTTGTGTTTGGGATTTGCTGTCTAATTTATTGAATGTGTTAAGAGCATTTTCATAATATTGAATTGAAGTTTGAAAGTTGTCCATTAGATAATGAATTCTTCCTATAGATGAATAGGTTTCATAAAGTTCATGTACATCTCCATTTCCTGTAATTGATAATTGAGCTTTTACCAAGTCAAGGATATGGATATATACATTTAATGAAGAGGCTAAATCATTCAGGATATATAATAACTCTGCTTTTTTTTTCAGTGCGGCTATGTTATCTGGATCCTCTTTTAAGAAAGGATGTAACATATCTAAAGCTTCCTGATATTCCCCCGATTCAATAAGTTCCTCCACTTTTTGAATCCAATTCAAATTCTGAACCTTGCCCGGCGAAAGTCGCCGTTTTGTCTAATTGTTGATTTTAGGTAAGAATAAAATGATTCTTATCTACTAATAATATTTGTCAAATTGTTTTTAAATATGTTTGTATTTAATTTAGTTTTATTAGTTGTAAAATTTTTTTTCTTTCTTTGGCAGATCCTTATAAGTTCCCTATCTGAAAATAAAAACTCCTATTTCAATTTTATACAAAAAAAGACTGGTGCTAATCAAATTGAATTGCCACTTGAATATAGCTTTAAACATAAATTCTTAGATATTTCAAAAATACAATTATATTAAAAATAATTATAAATCAAATCTTTTCGAACTTGTCTATTCCATAAAAATTTTTTAAACCATTTCGTCTATTAAGAGGGATTAAGAATCATAAGATTAGGATAAAAATATTTATCTATGAATTACCTATATTCCACAATTTTTAAAAATCTATTTTTCTTATTCTTTTTTCGCCCTAAAATATTTAGGTACTCGTTCATTATCTAATTTGGGGTAATTAAAATAGCAACTAAAAGTGCTGATGATTTCCGATATTTAATTCCAGAACCCTTATTCCAAAACATCACCCAAAAGGCCGCAGACGAATATCCCTTCATTGTTCATGGCTGGCTTTTCGCTGACAGAAGAGAAAACTTTGGGATTTGTACTAAATTCGAAGTCAATGACAATATTAATATAAAACACGCGAAAACACATGAAAAGCCCAGCTCTTGGATGCGATACAAGAAATCGAAACTTTATAACATGCGGAAGTTTAAAAAGAACCGCGATGTCGATATTGTATGGCAGTGGCATTCTCATCCTACTGACAAGAAAAAATTACACGCGATGGATAAACGTATCCTCAAATATATGAGCACTGGGGTTATGATTATTGTAATCCCACCCGTGCCGGAAAAGAACCAAAAAGCTCATATCGTTGGATGGTATTACAACAAACGCCATAGGAGAAAGCCTGAAATTAAAAAAATGGTCTTTGAGATGATCTCTGAATAAGGTTCTAATCTTAATTTTTATAGTTCTTTTTTATTTTAGAGAAATTTCTTTAAAATTTCATATCTTTCACCGATATCTTCTTTATCTCTCTTAGATTTTATTCCTAATTCTTTAATGATATCTTGCAAATTCTGATAATGGAAGATTTGCCAAATAAGCTAAGCAAAAATATGCTTCCATTGTTAATTAGTTTTCCAATCAATTGGGAAAAAAGATTCAAAAAACTCATGATTTATCACAGATAAATATAAATATTTATATAAATATCTATATACCTAGAAGAATAACAAATATTATCAAATATGCCTTCGAAATTAATCTCAGTAAGGGAAGAAATATATAGAAAACTGAAAAAACTGAAAAATCCGGATGAGAGTTTTTCAGATTTATTTGAGAGAATTATAAAAACACAAGAAAAACAGCCTTTAAAACATTTTGGAATTGGTAAGCATCTACCAGAAGAATTTCAAGATGAATTTGAAGCGGTAATTTTAGAAGCTAAGAAGGAATTCGCAGAGAATACAAGGCGCAGATTCAATGAACTTTGGGGAGAATAGAATGATACTAGTTGACACGACTGTAATTATTGATATATGGCGCGGAAGAACCAACGTAAGGAAGTGCTTAGAAAAATACACTGAAGAATCTTTCGCAATATCTTCAATCACAATTGAAGAGATTTATGATGGGCTCGGATATACAAAAAAAGAAAAAGGAGAAGAACTCTATAAAAAAATTAGGAATCAATATGCAAAAATTTTGCATAATTTTCACATCATCCCCTTATCTACAGAAATTTTAAAAAAAACAGGATTGCTTCGGGGAGAACTTAGAAGAAAGGGCGAGATACTTGATCTTGCTGATATCATCATAATGGTCACAGCGCAAGAAATTCACGCATCTAAAATCATCACGAGAAATCCGAAGCATTTTGAGAATTCTTCAATTCCCATTGAATCCTATAATATATAGAGTTTGATTGATTAATACTCGAGAAAACACCGAAATGATCATTAGCGATGAAAAAGTTCCATACAAGAGATAAACCAATTCTCAAATATATGGGTCAGATAGTTATGATCATTGTATTTCCGTATATTTCAGAAAATCGCCAACAAGATTGACATATTCTATAACAAAATTTAATTATTTAATAAATTTCCATCATCGAATCAAAGGATACTTGTCTTCAGAGTTCTTTTTCCTTAAGGATTTTAGCCATATCTTGTAAATCTATGCAGGTTACCTTTATTCCTTTATATTCTGTAATTTTCTGATAAAAAGATCTTGCAAATATCACAAAATGTTCATTTCTATTTTGCACGTTCCAATCGACATCTTCTTTTTTCTTTATCAAATCTAAGGAAATTCTTTTAGCATTTACGTTTTTTTGCCACTTACACTCGATAAATGAAATGGAATTCTTAAATTGATTAAATGCTATTAAATCTATTTCCTTATCTTTCCACCACCATCGCCCGATTTTTGTAATTTTGATTAGATCACTTCTAATAAGAAATTGTTTCACCACTTTTTCGAATATTGATCCCAAAAATGTTGAATAATTTTCTCGGATTATATTTATATCGAATATTCCCTCCTCAATCGCGCTTAAATTGGGATAGATGAATCTAAACCAGAATTTTAGATAATTATCCTTCAAATAATAACGCCCTCTTCTTGAATTTGGTTTTTCTGTTATGGGGACTTCACGTACAATCATATCAACATCGATTAAATTGCTTAAATAAGAGCTTATATCTGTTCTTTTTATACCCACAAAACCCTTTATATCACTTAAGGTTGTTTTTCCAAATGCTATCGCTTCTAGTATTGATTTATACATACCTGGTCGACTAAATTCATATCGCATCAAAAAATCGATCTCATCTCTAAAAATGCTACTGGATTTTTTCAGCTCCTTTTCCATCCATTCCCATAACGGAGGTTCGATAGTATTGATATAGTAAGGTATTCCATCGCTAAAACTATAAATTTCAATTTGTTCCTTAAGATCTAAATCTGGAAAAAAGTGAGTAAAGTCATAAAAATCAATTGCTTCTAATTTTATTGAGCCTGTTCGTCTACCATACAAAGGGCTTGTGTAATTTAAGATTTTTGAAGTCATTAAAGATACTGAAGAACCTATAAGGAATAATTTCATTTTTGTATCTTTTAATTGAATATCTACAATTGATTGCATGAGATGGAGTATATTCTCATCTTCTTGAATCATATTTTGGAATTCATCAATAATTATTACCTCAACATTATTTTTCAAAAAGTCAAATATTACATCGTACGTTTGCCGTAATTTGCTAACTTCTGGATATTGCAAACTGCAAGTTTCATAAAACCGTCTTAAATTATCTTGTCCTACCGCTAAGTAATATATTCTGTTCATCTGTTTTGTTGCTTGTAGAATTAACTCTGTTTTGCCGACTCTGCGTCTACCATATAGAATTATAAGCTGGAATTCTTCCCTTTCTAATATTTCTTCTAAATCCTTAAGTTCTTCTGTTCTGTTATGGAATTGCATTTTAATAAATTTGTATAATTTTTATTAGTATAATTTTTATTATACAAAACATATTTATAAATCTGACCTATAAATTGCATTTTTATTCTGAGACGATAAACAACACCGCAAAAACGCCTTCCATCAAAAAATGAACCTTGAGATGGATTCGTAATTATTACTTAATTGTAATCCTTAAAGTTGGGAATTTCAAGACCCTAATAGATACTTATGGAGATAAGGTATATAGATAATTTTTGGCCTTTAAAAATTGATGAAATTTTTTTCCAATAAGGTTCTTTAAAAAAAGATGATTGCCGCAGTTATTAAAATTCATTGATCAAGAAAGAAAAAATAGGAACTTAATCAATCAGTCTGGATTTTGGTTTAAAGTTTTTAAATTTTTTGCCCATATTGCGATTCTTTCAAAGATATCCTCCAAACCTTTTTTCTGTTTTGTCAATGAATATTCAACACGTATTGGAATTTCATTAAAGACCTCTCGATGAATTAAACCAAGACCTTCTAGTTCTCTTAACCTAGAAGTTATAGTTTTTGGGCTCCCACCTAATTTTTCTTCAATTTCATTAAATCGAAGTGTAGTATGTAGTAATAATTCCCTAATGATCGGCATTACGTATTTTTTTCCAAATAGGGATAAAACTCTCCTAACACGGCATTCTTCCATGCAATTTCTAACATCATCATGTTTTGAGCAATGCCATTCAAAAAGATCATCATTATCTTTGGTATTATCATTATCTGACATTTTTACTAATTTTTTTACTATACTTCATTTATGGGAAGTTAGTTCAATACTTCACACTTGGAAGTTTAAATACTTTAGAAAATTAAGTGTAATAATATTAAACAAAATATAAAATTATGGAGATTTGTATGAGTAAAAAGAAAAAAATAGATCATTGGGAAGAATGTGAATGTGATAAACCCGAAATACGTGAAACATTTAAAGAAGGCTGTTCAAGAGAACAAATTATAAAATGCCACGGAAAAGATTATTATGAAAAAGGAGTTTCTAAAAAATGAAAAAGTTTGGAAATTTAATTGATACTGATAAACCATTTGCTGGAAATATAATAAAGGATGATATTCTAACAATTAAAAATGTGAAAATTTCCATGATAAATATACCTAAGGAACAAGAAATCAAACCTCATCCTGAAGATTATGCGATCCTTTTTTTTATTCTTAAAGGATCTGCTATATTTACAACGGGAGATGGCACATATAAAGTTATGAAAAATGAAGCGATTTATCTTGATTTTAATGAAGTAAGAGGCATAAAACCTCTCGAAGATCTAAGATTTATGGGAATAAAAATTTTAAATTAACCAATATACTTAATTCAAATAATTTACTAAGGAGAAGTAATTGATTATGAGTAAATCAGAAATTGCAATTGAAGCCTCAAATCTGAGGAAAAGCTTTGGGGATTTAGTTGCGGTTGATAATATTTCTTTTAAAATCTTTAAAGGAGAAATTGTTGGGATTTTAGGTCCAAATGGAGCCGGAAAAACGACTACAATTCGAATCATAACAGGCTTATTTGAATCTGAAGAAAATACGAGAATTTACATTTTTAATCAAAATTTAAGGAAAAATTTTGAGACAAATAAATCTAAGTTTGGAATTGTCCCCGAAATAAGTAATGCTTTTAGAGATTTTACAGTTTGGCAGAATTTACTCTTTACAGGAAGAATTTATGGCCTCTCAAAGCAAGAAATTGAAAGTCGTGCGAAAGTGTTGTTAGATCAATACGATCTTTATGACAGAATTAACACGAAAACAAAATCACTGTCAAAAGGATTACAACAAAGGGCAAATTTCTGTTTAGCACTATTACATGATCCTCCTATATTAATTCTTGATGAACCCACAAGTGGATTGGATCCTATATCAGTTTCTATAATGAGAAAAAGAATTTTACAGATGAAAGAGGAAGGAAAGACTATTTTAATTACAACCCATGACATGCAAGAAGCGCAAAATCTCTGCGATAGAGTGTTGATTATGAATAAAGGAAAAATAATAATAGATGCAGATCCCGATACACTCAGGAGAAATTTCAAGCAAAAATCCACTATTCGTTTTCAAATCGTCAATCATATCTCACTTAACCAAATACAACAATTAGAAGAAACGTTAAAAATAAAAAAAGAGAAGGGTGGATACTATAGTTTTTTAAGTGATGATCCTCTTCATGATATCTCTTCATTATCTCATATTATTGAAAATTCGGGTATAGAAGTTAAAAATATCACAATTAAGGAAGTTTCTCTGGAAGATGTATTCATTGATTTAATTAAGAAAACAAAAAGGAGAGATAATAATGATTAAAGAAAAATTGGGCGTCGTATGGGTTCTATGCAAAAAGAATATCTCTTTATATATCAAAAGAGGACCCGTATTAATTTTTGGTCTTATGTTTCCGTTCTTTATAACACTCTCGTGGGTAATTGGCAGAGATCTCTCATTTAATCAAATATTTATTGGAATTGTTACTATGACCGCATTTTTCACCTCAACAGCGATTAGTCCTGTAATTTTACCACAAGAAACTCGAGAAAAATCATTAGAACGGCAGTTATATTATCCTCTTTCAATTTATCAAATTCTTTTAGGGATAGTAATGGCTTCTTTTTTATATTCCACTGTCATAACTCTGATTATTACAACATCTTTTATCTTTATGCTTTCTATCTCATTTTCTTCAGTACTTCAGATATTCATTCTCATTGTGGGAATCTTTTTAATAACCAGTCTTGGTTCATTATTAGGATTACTCCTTTCTGCTATTCCCAGTGATATGACTTCTGATATCATGGTAGTTAGTAATCTTCTTAAATTTCCTTTAGTATTCATCAGTGGCATTTTTATTCCGCTTAATTTGGCTCCCTTCAGCTTATTCGTTTTATCTCTTTTTTCTCCTCTAACATATTTTACAGATTTAATAAGATTTAGTACCGGCGACAATCCCTTTTTTAATATTGGGCTGGATATACTCATATTGGTCTTATGGGTAATTGTATTTTTAATAGCTAATGGAATTTTTCATAGAAGAACAATGCCTAAACGATTTTCAGAAAAGAATGGAAGCAAACCAAAATCTAAGAAAAAAATGAAGGAATAAATCGTCATTTGAATCAGATGGGTATAATAAACTGCATTCTAATCAAAAGGAAAAAAAATTAAGTTATTATGTTTTAATGAAAATAAGTGAATATGTCCCTGAAAAACGCTGTCAAAGTCTCCAATTTAACAAAATATTATGGAAGTTTACTGGCAGTAAATAATATTAGTTTTAATGTAAAGCAAGGAGAGATTTTCGGCTTTCTCGGTCCAAATGGAGCAGGTAAGACAACAACAATTAATATGCTCACCAGTATGCTCAAACCTTCATCGGGTACAGCAGAGCTATTAGGTTATGATATATTACAGCATGCAACCAAGATAAAGAATCTTATTGGGGTGGTGCCAGATGAATCCTTTCTTTATAAAGAAATGAGTGCGTGGGATAATATTATTTTCAGCGCTAAGCTTCACAATGTTTCTAAGACTCAGAGACAACATTTAGCAAAAAAATTTCTAAAAGACTTTGACTTATTCGAAAGGCGTAATAGTCGTATTGAAACTTTTTCGAAAGGGATGAAGAAACGAGTAATGCTTTCTACTGCTTTAATCCATGAACCAAGAATACTTTTTTTAGATGAACCGACCACTGGTTTAGATGTGAAAAGTTCCAGACAGATTCGACAGATTATTAAGGAATTAAGTAGTAAAGGGACAACAATCTTTCTCACAACTCATTATATTGAAGAGGCTGATATTTTATGTGACCGAATTGCGATAATAAAGGACGGCGAAATTGTGATTGTTGAGAGCCCAGAAAAACTAAAACGTCTAACTCGTGGAGAACAAATCATTGAAATTTCTTTTGATCGTTTCAATGAACAAATACACAAGAAACTTGAGGGTATATCTTCGGAGATGGAAGTGGTTATGATTGATAATAAATTTCGATTATTTGTACAAGATCCATCGTTGATCTTAAATGATGTCTTTAACTTTGCGAGAAAAAGCCAATTAACCATAACGTCAATTAATACATTACAACCAACCTTAGAAGATGCATTTGTTAAATTGACTGGTTTACAGACTAAAGATATGACAGTTGAAAAGAGAAAGGGGAGTTACCTATAAGAAGAGAGAGGAGTAAAGAGATGATTAAAGAAATGGTTGATCATTGGAAGATAAATATAAAAAATGCCCTTTATATTGCGGAAAAAGATGTAAACATATATTTTTTAAAGGCTCCAAATTTAATATTTGGTCTCTTTTTACCTGTGGTTTTGTATTTTGCATTTGCAATTGGGCGAGCAGTAGAAATAACTATAGCAATCCCGGGTTTAGTTACAATGGCTATGTTTTTTGGAACAGGCGCAATACAATCTGTTTCTCTCCCCTTAGAACGACGGACAGGAACATTTAAAATGATTCTAAGTGCCCCTCTGTCTTTATCAACTATAATGATCGGAAAGGTTTTAGCAGGATTCTTTTACGGGCTTCTCCTTTCTTCTATTTATACTGTAATGGTGTTTATACTTGTTCCTACCTTCAATTTGTTTATATATATTGTTGCAATTATGTTTTCCTCATTATTATTTTCAGCATTTGGTCTATTGCTGTCTGTTCCTTTCCGTGATATCCCTCAAGCAATGCCGCCAGCGATTGTCATTAGAATTGCGTTGGTTTTTTTATGCGGTGTTTTTGTCCCCCTGGATACTGTGCCCTTTATTATGCAAGTATTTGCTTATTTTTTACCGTTGACTTATTCGGTTGATCTATTACGGTGGGCTATAAATGGTGATTTCATATTTACTATACTTTTTGCTAATTTAGGAATACACATATTATTCATATTTTTCTTTCTCCTTGTTAGTATTAAATTACTTGAGAAATTAATTCAATGAATGAATACATTTGAATTATAAATGGTAATACATTCATCAATATTCGGAAACTGATTACTGATAAAATCTAACTTGTTTCTTAAATCATTTTACGAGATATCAAATTTCATTAATAAATTATTTCTGAAACATTTTAATAATAACCTAATAAAATTTACATCAAAAGGATAAAAAGAGAAAAAGAGGTTCGAAAAATGGAAGACAAATTCAACCTAACCATTCTGCAAATGAATGACAGCCACGCTTATTTAGATCTTCATAATGAATATTTTTGGAAAAATGGAGAGGAGATCTACAAAAAAGTTGGTGGATATGGAAGGATTGCCAGTTTTTTCAATAGTGTGAAAAAGGAAATGGGTTCTAATTCAGTGATCACTTTAGATAATGGAGATACTATTCATGGCACATATCCTGTGGTGAAAAGTAAAGGAAACGTTATGATACCGATCTTAAATAAAATGGGATTCGATGCTTGGACGGCTCATTGGGATTTCGCCTATGGTCCAAATTATTTAGTTGAGTTTGCTAAAAAATTAAAATACCCACTATTAGCGATAAATGTCTATGATGAATCTACAGATGAATTAATTTTTCCACCATATAAAATAGTAAATAAAAACGGAATTAAAATTGGGCTTATCGGTATTGCAAACACTACTGTAGATAAGACTATGCCGGATCATTTCAGTAAAGGCGTATATTTAACGATTGGAAAGGAAGAATTGCCAAATACCATTAAAGAATTACGACAGGAAAAGAATGTTGATTTAGTCGTAGTTTTTGCTCATTTAGGCTTTCCTCAGGAGGTGCATATTGTGAAAGAGGTTGATGGTGTAGATGTTCTCGTAAGCGGTCATACTCATAATAGACTTTATAAACCGATAAGAGCCAATGATACATTAATCATTCAATCCGGATGTCATGGATCTTTTGTCGGAAGATTAGATTTAGACGTTCAAAAGGGTGGGATAACCGACTTTAAGCATGAACTCGTAGTTATAGAGAGCTCTATCCAACCTGATAAAGAGATTCAAGAAATCGTCGACGAAATAATGAAGCCGCATAGTGAAATGCTTACCGAGGTAGTGGGAGAAACCAAAATAGGGTTAGCAAGAGATAATGTTATGGAAACTACGATGGATAATTTACTTTTGAAAACTATGATTCATGTAAGCGGGGCACAAATAGCATTTTCCAATGGTTGGCGTTATGGAGCTGCAGTTCCGCCTGGTAAAATTATGAAGCAAGATCTATGGAATATCATCCCTGTTAATCCCCCAATATCGGTTTGTGATATCACAGGAAAAGAATTGATGGAAATGATGGAAGCAAATCTAGAACATACTTTCTCAAGGGATCAATTCAATCAAATGGGAGGATATGTAAAACGATGTTATGGAATAAATGTTTACTTTAAAATTGAAAATGCTAACGGATTGAGAATTCAGGAATTCTTTGTGGGAAATGAAAGATTGCAAGAAGACAAACTCTATAATGCTTGTTTCGTCACCACCCAAGGAATTCCCGCTAAATATGGAAAAAATCGTAAAGACCTGAATATTCACGCAATCGAGGCCCTAGAAAATTATATTAAAGAAAATAGCCCTATAAACCCAAAAATTGTTGGAACCATTATTCCGGTCTGAAAAAAACAATTCCTCCGGAATTACAATTTCATTTTTATCAATCATATCAAAGCAAATGACCTAACAAAAAGTAGAGATCAGATTCCTTTTAAGCATAGCAGATATTCTTATACTTAAACTTTCATAATGTTTAAATTAACAAGTTACATATTGATTATTTATCCAATATTTACCAATTAAAAGTAGAATTAAATAGAAGAGGTCGAATTCTATGGAAGACAAGATAGAAGGTTTCTATAAATTTACTCAGAGAAGGATAGATGAAATAATAC
>JAWOFX010000128.1:0-14561 GCA_046497275.1 Promethearchaeia archaeon
ATTTCTTTCAATCGTTTTTCAAACATTCTATTTTTAAAATTTGGAATATCCCTCAAGAATGGGGTTTTTGGAATGGAATTGATATGTTTTAAACCAGCAAATTGCTCCTTTTGAGGAATTCTATGTTTTAATGTATTTTGTTTTTTTACATTTGTTTCATATCGAAGTGTTTGAGGTCTTAATTTGTTCTCTCTTGGATCTTTACTTACTAGAAACTTACGCGGAAGTGTGTTAATTGTCATCCGGCAAATAGGACAATTCACCTCGTCTAAACCATGAATGCAACCCATTTTTAATCAATTTGAAAGAATTATTTCCTATATTGAATTACTAAAATTAAACCTATTTTAAAACATTTTTTATTATAAAATATGAACCTTTTTCTTAAAGAAAGGTTTTAGTTTTCCAAAATTCTTAAAAAATTAGTGCAGTTATAGATAGTGAGTAAAAGACATCAAAATTAAAATTTATTCTACGTGTATCAATAATTTTAATTTTAATGCTCTTTTAATTAAAAATATATTGTTTAAACTATAATGAATTAAATCATAGTATTATTTATTTTGAATAAAAAAAGTAAAAATTAAAAAAGCAAAAATGACAAAAGGATTGATTCTATCAGGAGGATGGGGAACACGGTTGCGACCCTTAACATGTACCATTCCAAAAACCCTTATGCCTGTTGGGAATAAACCTGTTATAGAACGACAAATAGATCTTTTAAAAAATGCTGGAGTCACAGAATTGGTTCTTGCTGTAAGTGTAATGTCAGAATATTTAACAAATTATTTTGGCGATGGACAAAATTTAGGCGTAAAAATTCATTATACAAATGAAAAAAGCCCTATGGGAACAGCAGGAGCACTTAAATTGGCAGAATCTTTTTTAAAAGACGATAATTTTTTCATGTTAAATGGAGATGTTATACTTAATTTCAGTTTTAAGGAGATGCTTAAGACACATAGCAAATTCAATGGAATAGGGACAATAGCAAGCCGATTAGTTGAGGATCCATCTAGATACGGAGTATTAATCATTGAGAAAGAGACTCAGAAAATTTTAAATTTTTTAGAAAAGGATGAATTTCAAAACTCAGAATATGCAAATAATCAAAAAATGCCCGTAAATGCAGGGGTTTACATCTTGGAACCGCAAATATTTGATTATATTAAACCAAAAAAGAAACTTTCAATTGAACGAGATATTTTTCCAAAACTCGCTTCTAAAAAAAGCTTATATCATCATCCGATATCTGGGATTTGGAAAGATATTGGTAAACCCTATGAATTATTAGATGGTAACATCCTTTTACTGAGGGACATACTCGATAAAATGAATACTAATGCTCAAAATCTCATAGATAAAGGTTCGGATGTTCATGAAACTGTTAAAATTATACCTCCTGTAATGATTGGAGAGAATACTGTTATAAGACAAAATTGTACCATTGGTCCAAATGCTATTATAGGGAACAACGTATATATAGAAAAATCATGTAATATTAGTCAATCCTTGATATATAATGAAGTCTATATTTCGAAAAGAACTTCAATAAGAAATGCGATAATTTCTGATAATTGTTTGATAAAAGAGAATAATATATTAGAAGGAAATGGTGAAAATTTAGTTATTCTTGCCAGTTATGTAAATATTGATGAGAATCTTAAACTAAAAGCATCAAATGACTGTTCAATCAGTATTTGCCACCATGAAATTGTAAAAGATGATATAATCTAAATTATTCAATCAAACCCATCTTTTCTAAAATCAATTCTAAATATGATTTTCTAATTGATTCATCTTTTGATATTTGAAATTTTTTAAGAAAATTAAAAAGAATTTCTCTAGTTTGAGCGATCTCTTCTTCCGTATCAGCTTTTAATTCGACTTCAATAAAATGATTATTTAAAATCGGTAAAAAATCTAACAAAACTTCAATAGTATTTCCATGGAAATCAAACTCATATAACTCTCGTTTTTTCTCCACGGTTAATACTTCTCTAAATCCTAAAGCTTCTAAAATTTGCATAACTTTCTCGCCGTTTCCTATGTATGTTTCAATTTCTTTTCTTGTTTTCGTAGTATGATCTAATTTTGCCCCTTTGTAGGTGAGATAGAAATTGATTTGCTTTCTTTCCTCCTCTTTTTTATCATATTCTATGGATTTTCTAATTCTTAAGGCTTCATCCGAATTTCTAAAATCCCTTAGACCTAAAGGCATATTATAATAGGTATCTTTATGAAGTAAGGATAGTTTATAATTTCCTCCATGTTTTTCAAATTCCTGATGAAAATTCTCTGGATCTGAGAGTTTAACTTTAATCTCAACTTCAATCAATTTACACACACGATATTAAATATTTATTTTTTAAGTAATAATACATATCTTAAAAGGTTCTTTTTGAAATTTTAATATTATTAGAGTTGGTTTCCCATTTCCCAAAATAGCGATTTAATAAAAAATCTCTCAGAAAAATATGGATATTTACCTTATATGATTGAGAGATATTTAAAATTATTTGACAAATCAGAAACGATTAAATTTTTAGATTCTAATGAAACGTCCCCATCTACTTGGATTAGAGTAAATACTCTAAAAATTAATCCTAACAATCTAAAATCACGACTTACGAAAAAAGGTTTTTCTCTAAAAAAGTCCGAATGGCTCCCTTATGCATTTAAAGTTCAAAAGGAACCTTTGAGTATTGGATCTACTCATGAATATTTACAAGGGTATTATTATATTCAAGACTTAGCTTCAATCTTACCTCCTTATTTCTTAAATCCAAAACCTACTGATTTAGTTATTGATATGGCTGCCGCTCCTGGTGGAAAAGCAACTCATCTAGCACAAATTATGAAAAATAGAGGTTCTATGGTTTTAATTGATTGGAATAAAAAAAGAATTCCATCATTAGAAAGTAATATACGTAGAATGGGAGTTCACAATTCAATTATTTTATATATGGATTCTAAGAACCTTAAAAAACTATCTATTCGTCCAGATAAGATATTATTAGATGCACCTTGTACGGGAGAGGGATTAATTAGACAAGATCCAAAGAGAAAAAAAAGTAAACAATTAGAAGATCTCCTAAAAATGTCTCAAATTCAGAAATCTCTCCTCCTTTCTGGATTGGATACTCTTAAAAGCAACGGACTCTTGCTTTATAGTACTTGTTCTATAGCACCTGAAGAAAATGAAATAGTTGTTAACGAAGTGCTTAAAAAGAGAAAAAATATACGAATAATTAAAATGAAGAAAAATCTAGGAATATCTGGATTTAACAGTGTATATGGAAACGATTTAAATGAAGATTTGAAACACACTCAGAGATTTTATCCTCATACACATGATACTATCGGTTTTTTTATTTGTCTTTTCAAAAAAATTTAAGAAGTTTTTAGATTAACTACAAATAAAATTACCAAAAGTCTTATGAAAGTCTCTCAAGTTTTATTGATCTTTGCGTAGGCAATATCCCTTATCAATTAAATTTTGAAACACAATCTTGTTTCCCTCAACGTTTTTCAATTCAATACTGAAATGTCAGTTAAAGACTCATCTAGACTTATTTATTCCGCATCCACTGAAAATCCCAGTTCTTCAGAAATTAATGAGGGAATGAAGCATCTATAAATGTGAATTTTATAATCAATACCGCTACTACTGAGGGAGATAGGGATGATGATGGTGACAGTGATGGTGATGATGGTGCTCCTCCGGGAATTCCTTTTGTAAATTATTACTTACTTTACTTCACATTAGCCCTAACGATTGGAGTAATATATATTACTCGGAAAAAATTAATCTCTAATACTCTTTTTTTTTTAATTTTATGAATAGAAGATTAATTATCTTTTAAAATTTTTTTTTTGAAAAAATATGAATCTTATTCATGGCAAAATGAAGTTTTTATTATCAATATTAACCTTCGATAAATAAATTTTATAAATATTTTAAGTAGATAGTTTTAATTTTAAATTGAAGAGATTTATTCTGCTTTTTCAATAATTTTATAGATAGATATTTTTGGTCAAAACAAATAATCTTAGCGAATGATTATTCAGATTCTTTCGAAATGTAGATTTTTAATATATAAGCTTGAAGGAAATTATCGAATCTGATAATTCGCAATTTTTAAATATTTTTGAATCATAATTGTCATTTGATATCTGATAATTATCAAACATTTTGTTTAGGTGAATAATTTGTCAAAAAAAAAAATAATATTAATAAGAATATCAATAATTGCATCTATTCTATGTTTAAGCTTTTTAATGTTTCATAATATTGCCAATGTTGCCGCCGATGATTTTGATCCAACACCAAAAACACCAAACGAAAACTTCTCTTGGAATTTCACTGAAGGAGATTTATTTGGTTATGAGCAAGAATTCTATATAAATAATTCACAATTTTTAGCTGAATTATTTACAGCGGTGGGGGGTTTGTTAGTAATCAATGTTTCGGAATTTGTTTATGATTCATTCGGAGGTAATGATTACTATTTCGTTCGAACGAATTTTGCAGCATATAATGCCTCTACTAAGAAGATGGTAAATATGCCCGATTCTACTCAAAATATGTCACTGATCAATTTTACTAATAATGAAATGTACTTCAATTCATACCAAATAACGGCCCCTATGGTAATGCAAATCGATCCTTTGAGCTTTTTTATTCCTAAAAATGGAACAGAATTGGCTCTTGAATGGTGTGCTTCAGCTCTAAATGAATCTACTTATAAGGAATTTTTTGGGAAAACTTCAATTAAAACTGATTCAGCAACAAATGAAATCACGTACAGTAATAGCACTACAGACAGTTATATTTATTTAAAATATGATGACAATGGAGTATTAGAAATTGCTGAATTCTTTTATGAAAAGATGATTGTTAGTACGGGTCAAGAAGCTAATGCTACTATAAAATATATCCGAACATCAGATTATAATCCTATTAATGAAATTGAATGGGGAATTGATGTTGGGGATAATTTTCTCTATAAAATAGGAGGGAGCATAATGAAATTTGAGATTGTGGATTTCATTAACTCTACATTCGAAACACCTTATATCATTACATCAACAGAAGTTAGAGCAGATGCTTGGGAATTAAATTCTAGTTTAGAATGGGATCTTCTCTATGAAAATGGTACCATTGGAGGCGGAAATGATTATTATCCGTTTCCTTATACGTATTTTGAACAAGTATTAGTTTTACCTAATGATACCAAATCAAATAAAAACTTTGAAATGATGATAAACCAATTTCTGCTTTTTCCAGAAATAAAAATAATTTCAGAAGGGAATTCTGTGAAAATAATTAACACATCTACAGGAGGATATTTTATGTCAAGTAACTCAACGGATGGAGTTATTACTTATATTCAATCTGAAGGTTTTACCAGTTTACCTCCTTTTTGGGGTACAAATCTTACTCTATTGGGTAGAAACGTTGATAGTTTCAATGCTGCTAATATAGATGGAGAAGGAGAATTTTATATGACTAATATTGGTAAGGATACTAAGTTTGATGTGAATTTTAACATTTCAGTTTTAAAATCATCTAAATTGATTTATTCTGGTTCGGTAGAGAATCCAACAAGCGCTAATTTGAATGATATTTTACTTTTCCTTGACTTAGAACTCAACGAGACCGAAAATCTAAATGAGATCAATATATCAATTGAATGTAATGGCGAAAATTTTGTCGATATTGATTTATGGTGGTATAATCAATCTGCGAATGATGGTTTTGGAGCATGGGAATCAGTTTCGTATATAAAAACAGCGGATAATATAATATCATTTTCAGTAGATCATTTATCAGTATTCGCTTTAACAGGGAATTTAGACAGTACTCCTCCAATAATATCTATAGATAATCCATTAAGTACCACCTATGCTACAGATACAATAACAGTTAGTTTAAGCGGCGATGCAGAAAACTATTGGTATTATATCGAAGGAATAGATATTAATAACCAGACATGGACAGATGACGAAATCCGTTATGGTTTTTCAGATGATACATATACACTTCATGCATACGGGAATGATAGTGCCGGCAATATCGGAGAAGCAAGTGTGATGTTTACTATTGATACCACGCCTCCAATGATATCTATAGATGAACCTGCTTTGGGAACTTATAATATAAATACGATAAATGTAAGTTTAAGCAGCGAATTCGGTGATGCAACTGATTATTGGTACTATATTGAAGATGTGGACAGTACTAATAGAACTTGGACAGAGACTGAAAGTCGTACCCTTCCAGATGGTAATTATACGTTATACGCATACTGTGAAGACAATGTAGGGAATATGGACTGGGAGAGTGTGACTTTTACTATAGATACTTCTCAAGGAAATGGTGGAACTCCTGAAATTCCGTTTGGCAATTTCTACTTGATTTTCTCTATGTTAGGAGTAGGCATTATATTAATCTTAATACGGAGAAATAAGTTTAAATACAAATTTTAATCATTTTTTTTTTATTGTTTTTTCCTTAGATAATATCCTTTATCGATTAAATTTGTAGCAATTAAATCGCTTTCATTCATTTTATTAAATGAATCTATATTTTTTGTTAATAATGAAATTGAGAGTAATTCATTAATCTCGCTAAATAAAAAGATAATTTTTCCTTTTTCGATTGAAATTTTAGAGAAGTTTTCTAAAGATGAAATCATCATTTTATCAATGTGATTTCCATAGAGAATAGACTTTTCTACATCTTTTTTCACATATATCTTTTTATCTTCTGGAATTAGATGATTATTGTTTAAAAATTCTGCTCCCTCAATGCTCAAATAAAACTGTCCATGTTTCATAAAACCGGTGTAAATTCCCAGAGCTACAATTTTCGATTTATTATTTAATTTTTTAAATGTTTCAATTAAAGATTTTGAAACAAAGAAAATACCCGGAAACTTATAAGTAGTATCATCCTTAAAAATCACTACATAAAATTGGTTCTGATTTTCATTAAAGAAGGATTTAACTTTACCAGAAATTTCAGAAAACGTGTTTAATACTATTTTTTTTTCAATATTATTTATTTTTCGGATAAAAGTACCATTTGCCATAATTCAATTAGTTAAATAAATAAATCCGTTTTATTATATATTAATCAAATAGAAAATTAATAATTACTGTGATTCACTATTGGGATAAGAAAGATAGAAGATGAAATCGATTTAAAAGAAGCTATGAGAAAGAAGGCTGCTGAGCTAAAACTAAAAGAAATGAGAGCAAAAGCATCCGTGAAAAATCTTACGAAAGAGAACTTAGATGAAATGGCGAAAAAACATGGAGTGCTTTTAGCTTTGAATCCAGATTTGAAAGAAGAGGTCAAATATTTACAGAAAAAGTATAGTATTCCCTCATCAAAAATTATCAAGGAAGAAATAGAAGAGAAGGATGTGATGGGAGGGAGGTTTAATCGAATTGATTATGATAAATTGGGAATGCTAGCTTATCAAAGAGTTTTGTTAAGAAAGGACGAAATAGGTGTGGGACTTTTACCATTATCTGAAGTTTTTGATCTAGTAAATACGGGGGAATTAAAAGGAGAGATTGAAATTAAAGATGTATACAAAGCTATGGTAAATCTTGAGAAAAGTGGAGTAATTGAAGAAGTACAAAAATTAGAATCTGGAGTTATTATGGCTCAATTTTTCCCAATCCAATATACAGATGACCAAGTTAAAATTATTGAGATAGTAAAATCTCATGGTGAAGGATTTATTTCTTTAGAAGATGTTATTGATGAATTGGATTGGACTCAAGACAGAGCATTAAAAGCATTAAAATCATTAGAGGATGGTGGATTAGCTAAGTTTCGAGAAAATATTCTTAAGGGAAAGCAATGGTTTTTTCCATCACTCTAATAAAAAAAGTTACTCAAGGGTTATCTTAAACGCAATTTTCCCATTTTCTAATTTTATTATTTTTCCTTTTCCGTTCTGTGATAAAATTTCAAAAATCTTTTCAAAATCTTCTTTAGGTAAAGAACTGAACTCCATTTCAGCAGCTCTAAATTCATATATTAAAACTGGTTCTAATTTTCCACTTTCATAAGCCCATTCATATATTTCTTCTGCCCAAAGATCTAAAGTTTTCCAATAAATTCGAAGTTTTTCCTTTTTTTTAGAAAGCCATTGAGCTAAATCTTGGTTTACTAATTTATCTGCAATTTCTTTAATTGCTCCCTTACGATTCTCAAAATTTGAGAATGGTGCTTCAGTATACAATTGGCGTAAATATAGAATATGTAAAATCGCATACTTTGCATAATCAAATAAAACTTTAGCCCATTCATTCTGCCAAGATTCATAATCATTTGGATTTTTGGTTTTATTTGGAATATGATACATATATTCATATCTAGTTTCTTCCAACCAAGGGTAACTTTCAACTAGTTTCTCATAGGGAGATAATTCTTCTTCAATTAGACCTGCTTCTCCAACAATTTCTCTCTCTAACTCTTGAAGTTCCCCCTCAATATATGCTGCATTTTTTTCATAGGTTTTGTGATCAACACGTTCTAGCTCTTTACTTAAATAATTATCAATTTCTTGTAATCGATCTTCTATATCTTCAACTCCGCTTTTTTCAACTTTTACTTGAATAAGCTCTTCTTCCTGATCATTTTGTTGTTGATTTAATTGTTTTTGTTTTATACGTTTCTGTTTCTCTTTTTTTAGCATTCTTAATCTATTTAATTCTGCCCTTAATTGTTCCAGTTCTTTATCAGCTTTCTGTTTTAAATCCTTGGAAACTTCTTTAACCTTGTCTTTTTGACGTTCCATTATCTGATTTCTAATCTTAATTTAAATTAATATTCTCCAAATTCATCTGCCCAATCTTGGTAATGCTTTAAATCTTTTTTATCTATCATTGGCTTTACTTTTTTAAGGGTTTTCTTAAAATCATCAAGTGTTACATCTCTGACTTTCACTTCTTCTTTAGAATTTTCTAAAATTCCAGACATATCAAGTTCTCTAATTGGAATCATAATCGTTTCTCGACATACATTTGAAATATCTCTGCCCGAGTAACCTTCAGCTCTAACCGCTAATTCTACAAAATCCTCTTCAGTTAAGTCCATATTAACTCCCTTAGAATGAATCTTGAAAATTGCTGCTCGAGCTTTCATATCTGGCAGAGGAACAAATACTTTTTTCTGAAACCTACTTAGCATTGCATTATCTATGTCCCATGGTCGATTTGTGGCACCTAAAACTAATAATGGTTTATCTTCTGTAGATTTTATACCTTGAATTTCACTTAATAATTGAGTTTTCACTCTTCTTTCTCCTCCACTTTCTGAACCGCCACCCCTTTTAGTCGCAACAGAATCAATCTCATCAATAAAAACCAAACTTGGAGCTTTCATTCTTGACAATTTGAAGAGAGAACTTATCAATTTCTCACTCTCACCGAGCCATTTACTCAATAAATCCGCGGAGGAGACACTAAAGAATGTAGCTTGACATTCCGTAGCTGCTGCTTTTGCTAATAACGTTTTACCGCATCCAGGTGGTCCAAATAAGAGTACTCCCGACCAAGGCTTTCGAGCTCCTGTAAATAATTCGGGTTTCATAATTGGTAATACAATAGCTTCTCTAAGAACTTGTTTACTGCTCTCTAAGCCTGCAATGTCTTTCCACTTCACATTAGGAGATTCTGTAAGTATTGTCCCTGAAATCATATTTAATAATTCTTGTTCCTCTTCTGAAACCTCCTCTTCCTGATCCTGTCTATCCTCCCCCTTACCTGAAGCAGACCCTATACTAGGTCTTGATTTTCTCACTTGAGGTCCATCTAAATGTGATCTCAGAATTTTAGCTCTTTCTAAATACTCTTCAATTTGAGTTTTACATTTATTAACCATCGTGGGGTTCTTATTGTATTTAATAAATTGTAATAAACTTTCTGCTGCTCGTTGATATTTATTAATTGCTTGGCGATACTTTCCTTTTCCATCAAGAGCAACAGCCTCATTAGCTTCTTTAACCGCAAATTGATATAGTTTTGAATCAACTGAACCCATAAACACTTACCCACTATTTAAAGTAGTTTAAATGATAATTATTTTTTCTTATTAATATTAAAGACTAAATTATTATTAATATATCTTCAGACCAATTTCAAATTTTTTATTAGATCCATTAGACGAATGAATAATTGGACTATAAAATAGTTTTATATTTACAAATTTATTTATATATTATAGAAAAAAATAATATTTGGTAAATACATATGGGATTTTTAAAAGATATCTCGAACTGGCTCTCCGGTGGTAAGAAAGATGACAGTCTACGGTCCGCCACCATCAAATTAAAAGTATTTAACAAGCGTTTATTACGACAGTCTAAGAAAATGGAAATGTCTGCTAAGTTGGCGCGAGATAAAGCAGTCAGGCTTCGAAAACAAGGAGATTTGGAAGGTTCTAAGTTTCACGCTCGAAATTATTTACAAGTAAAAAAGCAAGCACGTGCAATTGATAGTTTTAGAACCAATTTGGAAGGACTAATGTTTAAATTGGAGCAAGCGAATGCTGTGCATGATGTTGCAGATATAATGCACAATATTGCAAACTCCGTCGCAGCTCTCAAAGCAAATTTATCTATCCCTCAAATTACTGAAATGATGAGTCAAATCGATTTGGACGTCCAAGATTTTGAAGTGACTCAAGAGATCACTTCCGAAGGAATGGATAGTATGACTTTAGATACTCAAGTTACTGATGATCAGGTGGATGATGTATTAGGTGAGATCGATGCAGAGATAAACGTAGAAATGACGGGGTCATTACCAAGTGTCACTTCAAATGAAAAAATTGATGAGCTTGAAAAAGAATTAGACAGATTGAAATCTAAAGATTGAACCTTATTTCTTAATCCAATTTCTTAAATTTATTTCATTTTCTAATTGATTTTTACATCAATAATTTAGGTTTAAATCTTGATTTTTTAAATATATTTTTTAACGTAATCCTCTATTGATAGATTAATCCATAATGAATTTAAAAAATAGAGAATGAATAATTTGAAACCTGAATTAATAACAATAGGTAGTTGCACACTCGATTGTATGATACAAATTAATGATATATTGCGATTTGAATTACTTGATAAAGATGTCGTTAAAAAATATACTGCTATCGAATATAGTAGAAAATTAAATATCAATGATGTAAGATTCGTACCAGGAGGGTCTGCTGCTAATATCGCATCGAATTGCTCGATGATTGGATTAAAAAGTACATATATTGGGATACTAGGGAATGATTTTTCTGCTCAAATATGTATGGAAGATATGAAAAAACGTGGAGTGGATTTAACAAATATAAAACAAACAAGCGAGGATAATACAGCGTTTTCTGTAATTTTGAAAACGGAATGGGGCAAAGATAGGAGTATTTTAGCATACAAAGGAGCAAATAACCTATTAGTACCAGACGATGTAAAAGAAAACTTGTTTGATAATATAAAAGCATTTGCGTGGACTTCTTTAACTGAAGATAATGCCTGTAAAGCTATAGAAAAAGCTATCACATTGACTAAAAATAATGGAGGAAAAATATTTGCTGCTCCTAGTATGTCTATTATCAAAAATAACCCAAAATGGGCTAAAATTCTTATATCAAGTTCGGATGTGGTATCATTAAATAAGGAAGAGGCTCAAGAATTTACAAAAAAGAACGACACGGTAAATATTGTGAAAGATTTAAAAGATTTGGGATTAGAATTAATATGTATAACTGATGGGTCAAATGGTTCTGTAATTTCTGATGGAACTGAAATGATAAAAAGTAGTGTATATGGAGGAAAGGTTGAAGATACAACGGGGGCAGGGGATGCATTTTTGAGTGGTATTCTAGTTTCCACTATGCGAAATATAGAATTAAAGAAAATGGCAAGGATCGCCTCAGCAATGTCATTTTTGGAATGTCAAGAACTTGGTGTTAGAGAAGGATTACCTGACAGTTTTGATGATTTAGAAACATTTATAAAAGAACATGAATTGCACCAAGTCGTTTCTAAAATTATACACTAATGGGAACTTTAATAAATAATTACATTATATTTAATTTGACTTATTATTAATATTAAACTAGGTGGATATATTGTCAATTGAATTGAATACTTTACAACTTCTACAAGGATCTTTTACATTAGTTTTCGTCCTTATTTCAGTTATTTTGGGCTTTCTCATTATTTCAAAATATTTTAAATATGGAAGGAGGCAATATCTCCTCGTTGGAATAACATGGATATTATTAGTTAGCCCATATTGGCCAGATGCTATTAGTTTTCTGTTAATTCTCTTCACAAGAGCAAAATTACATGAGCCAACTTATTTTTTCATAGCAAATGCTTTCATCGCACCCATTCATATTACATGGATTCTTGTTATTACTGATTTTATTTACAAAGACAAACAAAAATTCATTTTACCAGTAGTTATAGTTGAAGCAATCGCGTTTGAGATTCTCTTTTTAATATTCTTTTTCATAGATCCATATTTTATAGGAACTCCTCAATCCAATCCTTTCGTTGTTGAATGGAATTTATTTATAGACTTATATTTGATAATTTCCATTGCTCTTTTTTTAATTACGGGCCTTTTATTTGCTAGAGAATCTTTAAAATCCGACTCGAAAGAGATCAAATATCGGGGTTGGTTCTTAATTTTCGCATTTATAACCTTTACTATTGGAACCCTGATTGATGTAATCTTAGAATTAAATGAAATTACAATCGTTATTGCCAGGCTTTTTGTAATCATCGCGGCTTTTTGTTTCTATTTGGGCTTCACTATGCCTAATTTTATGAAAAAACTACTCATTAAGGAATAAAACTAAGTATGTAACTTTTATTTTTCTTTTTTTCTCGAATATGCTTATTTTAAACTAGATCGTATTTCCTATTAAACATTTATATCGACATAATTTGTGGCGCTTTGGAAAGTTCTTAGAGAAAGTGCAGAGAAAGGGATAAATTTATCTTTCTATCCTTCATAATTATACACCTTTGTGTGGTTCTCCAGGTGCTAAATGCGAAAACCGCAAGTTTTATATTCTTCAAATCCATTGTTTATATATGGAAGTACCGCACGAACATGGGGTAGAATTAGAAATCCGAGAGCATTCGGATGCAGACTTCTTTCCAGAACGATGTCCCATCTGTAAAAGACGAGATATCATACGCTTTACATATAAATACCGTACAATTCAAGATCTGGGTGCTCCCCATCTCTGTCGCAGGATTCAGTATGAACGAGTGTTTTTTAAATGTAAGAACTGTGAGAAAATATTTACTATTGAGCATCCCGTTATTGGAAAAAATTCAAAATATATGCATGGGGTCATTGAGTATGCTGCTTCTCGTGTATTGGAACGCGGTGACTCGATTCGAAGGGTCACAAAAGATTTAAACGAACTCCATCATGTGGACGTGTCGGTAGGTACTGTTGAAAATTGGATAAATCAATATGGAGAGAAAGGAACTATTTATGAGGACTTTACCGAAGAAAACCCCCCTGATAATTTTTCTGGGTTTATCTCTGTGGACGGGACGTTTAAATCAGTGAAACTTAAAAAAAACGATCACAAAATGGACCCATAAACGGCGGATTGTTAATAGCAACGGATTCTGTACATAAGAAACCGATAGCAGGAGCATTAGTTGCCGGAGAGTCTAAAGAGGAATCCACATTTTTCCTAAAACGCTTAAAACAATGGCTTAATAAACCAGTAGCTCTGCTTACTATCGATTTTTCTACTCGTATTCTCGCGGGAGTACAAGAAATATTTCCGCATGTCCCCGTCCAAAAATGTACATTTCATGCGATTCAATTACTTACTCGAGGATATATTAAAGAATTAACGCGTATGAAGCGTGAACACATGCTTCCTCATATTAAAGAATGGAACCAGCTACGCAAGAAGTCCTTGGAATTAGAAAAAGGAGCTATCACACAAATTCAATTAAATTTGAACTTTAATGATACGAAACATTCTCTTTCTATCTATAATTCTCTTCATACAATACTCTCTCACGACACTCCTCACGTAATTGAATCAACCCTCTCCACTTTTTTCACAAAGAACGTGTTTCTCACATGGAAAGGACACAATAGTTTTTTAAAAGCCTATAGGAAAATATTCGATACGCATCAATTCATCTTTAGCCAGAAAGCGCTCAAATATATTATTCCAATGATCTTTAAAGCGTGGAGGACTGCGATTCGAAAATCACGTCAAGAGCTTGAGGCTACAAAAACAACATTTAATCGCGTAAAATATCTAATACTTATGAATCCCGATAATATGGAACATTTCCATAGAACAGAGCTCCGGAAAAGCTTGAAAATGTTTCCATGGCTTCGAAAATATCGAAATGTGTTAGTAAAGTTCTATTATCAATTTAAAGTCTCTCCTGATAAACGACGCTCTCTAAGGTTTCTGTTGACCATACTTTCTGAGAAATCTCATCCTTGGTTGAAAAGTGCCGTCCATACCCTCATAAAAAATGAAGAGA
>JAWOFX010000157.1:0-5572 GCA_046497275.1 Promethearchaeia archaeon
TATCAGTTGATGGCGTTTCATTACATCGCTCCAGAGGGCGGTGACAGAAACACGAGGCGCTTTTCTTATCGAACATATGAAATCAATAACTGTAAAAAACATTTCTAAATCATTTCAAAATCGAACGTTATTTGCTGCGGTCTCTTTCACTGTGCAGAAAGGCGATCGCGTCGCCATTACTGGTCAGAACGGAGCAGGGAAAAGCACTTTGCTGAAAATCATTGCGGGAATAGAGAGGTGTGATGAGGGAACACTGATCAAGGAAAAGGTTACCTGTCGCTATATACCGCAAGAGTTTTCCGGTAATACAAGCGTATCAATAGTAGAATACCTCGATGAAATGCATGCCACCGCTCGGGTGTTCGATATTCTTTTTCGGTTCGCCGCTATTACTGAAGCGCATATAGAAAATGGATACGTGCATGAGCTTTCGGAAGGACAGAAGAGAATACTCGAAATCGCTGCGGTACTCTCGCATGCACCTATGTTTGTCTGTATCGATGAACCGGAAAACCACCTCGATATTACAGCCAGATCAGTCTTGACCGACTTGCTTCAAGAGTATTGGGGCGCAGTGTTGTTCGTCTCCCATGATCGCTCGCTCGTGAACCAGCTCTCCAATAAAATTGTGTCGATACAAAATGAACAAGCCGTGCTGGTGACAGGAAAAACGTACGAAGAATTTGTCGCTGCCGAACAACAAAAGCGCATCAGTGCTACAGCGAGCTGGACAATAAATATCTCTGTTATAATGTTCTGCGTGATTAATTTTATCTTGTCTATTCGAGCAATAACACGCTGCTCAATTCTTATTAGTGGGAAACCTCAAAATTATAAGGTTGGAAAAATGGATGGGCTCACTGCTGCGAAAAATGCATTTATCTCTGGAAAAAACCATTGGATGTATGGAATTAGAGGACTATTTTTCCTCACTGCGTCTTTGATATGGTTTCTTAATGCAATTATCTTCATGATCCTTACTGCTTTAATTTCTGTATATCTAATCACGTTTCGGGATATTAAAAGAATAAAAGAATAAACTAATGTCCATTTCTCTTATTTCAATTCTTTTATAAATACATCATTAGACCAAAAAAGACTACCTTTGAATTATAGGTACAAGAAGAATAACTTTTAGTTTTGAAAATGGTTAGTTTTAAATTTGTAAAATTATTTATGTAAACTAAAGGTTGACATTAAACAAAAAAGGTGTTTATTTTGTTCGACGATGATAAAGATGATTATAATAATTTTATCGAGAGACTTAAAAAGTATTTAAATGTAGATTCAGATATATTTGATGCTGAGTTCTATATTTTTCCAAGTAGTGAATTAGGTGAGAAATTTGGCTTAAATCCAAATGATGAGGGATTTAAAATATCTTATCATTATGAGAAAGGAATGGATAAACCAGATGTGAAAATTCATGGAAATGTTGATGAAGATAAAGTAAAAGATTATATTAAAAAAATGAATCATTTACAGAATAATCCTAAATTCAGAGAGTACATAAAAAAAGCGAATGCTCGAAAGATGCAGAATAAAATGAATTCTAAGAAAGCTTTTGATGCAGAAGATTTATCATTACAATCTCCTGAACATTCTTCTCAAGAAGAAAACGATGGAATAAAAGTAGAAGAACCTTTCGCGGAGATTAATGATTGTGTTGATGAATTTGAGCTAATATTAGAAGTACCAGGAATTAGGGAAAATGATATTTTCATTAGTTTAAACGATGATAAAAAGATATTAACCTTTAGTGCGGAAAATGATAAAAAAAGATACCATAAAAGAATTCAATTACCATGCAAAGCGTCAATATTAAATGATACATTAATCATCTCAAATGGTATTCTTACATTTAAATGCCGCAAGAAATAAATTCATATTTTTATTTAGATTTTATAAATTTTAATGATTATAATATAGTAAAAAAAGAAAGAGGAATGAAACCAATATGTCAGAAATGTCCGAGGCTGGTGGCAGAGAGGGACGAAAAGTTAGAGTGAAAGATGCATTTAAGCAAGATGCGGGTAGAGGTATTGTTCGAGTGGATCCAGAGTTAGTAAATTTACAAGGATGGAAAACTGGAGATGTAATCGCAATAAGTCATCCAAAAACGATTGAAAAAACTGCTGCTCTATTATATCCGGGAAGATCCGAAGATAAAGGAACGAATGTGATCCGTATGGATGCTTCTTTACGACGAAATCTTGGTGCTTCCATCGATGATATAGTGTTAATCCGAAAAGTTGATGCTGCTCTGGCCGATAAGGTCACATTCGCTGGACTAGAAGAGGCAGTGATTTTACGAAACTCTCAACAATTAGCCAGCAAATTAGAAAATCGGATAATCACAAAAAATGATATTCTTAGCTTTTATGCGTATGGGAGAAGAGTCGATCTTATAGTAGTCAATTTTTCTCCTAAAGCTCCAGCCGTGAGAATACATTTAGACACTCAAATAATATTGAGCGAGAAGTCACATAAAGAACTCGTGCAACTCGAAAAGTCTCGAGTTACCTATGAAGATATTGGAGGATTAGAAGAAGAAATCCAAAAAATAAGGGAAATGATAGAATTACCTATACGTCATCCAGAATTATTTAAAAGAATTGGAATCGATCCTCCTAAGGGAGTATTATTACATGGACCTCCAGGCACAGGAAAAACTTTGTTAGCTAGAGCGGTTGCATATGAAACTGATGCAAATTTTACCACGATTAGTGGTCCAGAAATAATGAGTAAATTTTATGGTCAAAGTGAAGAGAATTTACGTAAAATATTCGATGAAGCGAAGGAAAGTTCTCCCGCAATTATATTTATTGATGAATTAGACTCAATTGCTCCTAAAAGAGCAGAAGTAACGGGGGAAGTTGAGAGAAGAGTTGTTGCTCAATTGCTATCCCTAATGGATGGATTAGAAGGGAGAGGAGAAGTTATTGTAATTGGCGCAACAAATCGCGTGAATGATATTGATACTGCTCTAAGAAGACCAGGTAGATTTGACAGAGAAATTGAAATAGGTGTTCCAGACACAAATGGAAGACATGAAATTCTTATGATACATACTCGCGGAATGCCACTTAATAATGATGTTGAGTTAAGATACGTTGCTGAAAGGACTCACGGATTTGTTGGAGCAGATATTGAAGCATTGGCAAAAGAAGCAGCAATGTTAGCCATCCGGGAGATATTACCAAATCTTGATTTAGAAAAAGAAATCCCCGCAGAAGTTTTAACAGATATAAAAATTAGTAATAGGAATTTTCAGGATGCGCTGACTAGTATAGAACCTTCAGCTTTACGTGAAGTTCTTATAACCAGACCTAAAGAAACATGGGGAGATATTGGTGGTTTGGAGGATGCCATCTATCAGTTAAAAGAAGTTGTAGAATGGCCATTAAAATATCCGGAATTATATGCTCATTTGAAATCAAAACCCCCTAGCGGAATCCTATTACATGGTCCTCCCGGTTCAGGAAAAACATTAATAGCAAAAGCTTTAGCACATGAAAGCGAAGTCAATTTCATATCTGTAAAAGGTCCTGAATTCTTATCTAAATGGGTTGGAGAAAGCGAAAAAACAGTGAGAGAAACCTTTAGAAAGGCAAGATCAGCAGCACCATGTATAATCTTCTTCGATGAAATCGATGCAATCGCAGGATTAAGAGGGAGAAGTGCAGGAAATACGGTTACAGAACAAGTTGTTTCGCAACTATTGACTGAAATGGATGGATTGGAAGGATTAGAAGAAGTGATTCTTTTAGCAGCAACAAATCGTCCAGATATGTTAGATCCCGCCTTATTAAGAGCAGGAAGATTTGGTAAACACATTGAGATACCAATGCCAGATGAGGAAGCACGTAAAGAAATCTTTAAAATACACTTAGATGATAAGCCAATAGCATCAGATGTATCTATAACAGATCTCGCAAAAAGAATGGAAGGATATACTGGTGCAGATATAGCAGCCGTCTGTGAAGAAGCAACATTACTTACAATAAGAAAAGCAATATCAGATAGTTCAATTGATACCAAAGATAAAGAATCAGTGAAGAAAGTAAAAATTGATCATAGAGCTTTTGATGAAGCATTAGTCAAGGTTCTGAAAAGTGCAGATATGGCTCAGCAATCACATAAAAGATTATCTAAAGAACCATCAGAGGAGTTATATCGATAAAATTATTTGAATTATTTATTAATTAATTAAAATTAGAGGAAATATTTAATGACAATAGAAAAATCACAAACAGGATTGGAAATAGGATTAGATGAATTATTAGAGATACTTGGTAATCCAACTCGAAGAGTAATTTTAGCTAAACTGTCTAAAATTCCCCATTCGACTTCAGAATTGCATAAAGCTTTAGGAATAAGTCGGCAAGCTGTTCATAGTCAATTAAAAATTTTAGAGGATTACAATTTAATTGAAAAAATTGAACCTGATAAGACACGTGGGAGTAAATATAGAATTAAAAGTAATCTCTCAGTCACTATCGATATTTCTCCAGATTATTATAATATAAAATATAATATGACTGAAATAGGGGAAGATTCAGAATCCATTTTATTAAAAGACACAAAGGATTCTAATATGTACGAAAATCTTAAAAATTCAATTGAAAAAATTAAATTTTTAGGAGAAAAAATAAGAAATATTGAAGAAGAACTTTCTGAACTTGAAAAAGAACGAAGAGAATTATTACAAAAGAAAGAATGTTTTATTATTGAATTAAAAGACCTTATGGAAAAACAGTTTAGAGATAAATTAAGAAAAGAGAAATCTCTATTGGATAATCTTGAGATGGAAATATTTTATACATTATTTTTTAATACGGGAAAATTTCAGAGAAAAATAAATATTGACAATCTTTTAGACGAATTATATTTCACTGATATCGATAGTATTTCTCGAGCAAGTCATAGAACCTCAATCGAACATTTATTAAAAGATCTCTCTAAATTTATGGATATATTTCGAAAAGTTGAGGATGATTGGTTTCTGGATATATAAAATGCTTTAATTATCTGATATCGTTATAAAATTTTTTTTAACTTTCTTGTTTGTCTAATTTTAAATTAAAAATTAAACTTACTTAGGGGGAATAATGAATTTTACAGAATTAAAAGAAGAATTGCCCAAAATTTTTGAAAAAGTAAAAAAGGATGTAAAAAAAGTTTTTAGAAGACAGAGAGCAGGTTTAAGTCTTGGTCTTGCTGATTTAGGGATTTTCAAGGGAGGATTTATCGGAGGTATGCACTTTCATCCAGGAACGTCAATAGTAATGAATAATACTCCTCTTAGAATGATATTAGAACAACAACCTGATGAAATTGTATGGGCTTATGCCTACCATATTCTTTTACATGAATATATACATTCGTTAGGAATATTAGATGAAACAATGTGTCGAGAAGCTACATTAAAAGTAAGTGAACATGTTTTTGATAATAGCGACCATCCCGCTTTGATATTTGCAAAAAATGGCATTGGAGCATATTTTCCTAATTTGGATCTTGTATATGCTCCTCCTCAGAGAAAACCTGATGGAATTGAAATCGAATATGT